>JAUHYW010000036.1 GCA_030426085.1 bacterium
CCAGCCCCACCTGGGCCTCGGCCACCGCCGCCCGCACCGCCTCGGCCGCCGCCCGGGCCTGGGCGAGCTGGCGGGCGGCCTCGGTGCGCGCCGTCTCGGCCTCTTGCAGCGCCGTCTGCCGGGCCTGCTCGGCGTCCCGGGCGACCGCCTCGGCCGCCAGGCGGGCCTCCTGGGCGGCGGCCTGCTCCGAGGCGGCGCGGTGCATCGCCGCCTCGGCGTCGAGCAGGGCCCGGCGCTCGGCGGCCGGCCGGCTGAGGACCGCCAGCCGCAGCCCCTCGCGGGAGACGAGCAGCTCCAGGCGATCGAGCTGCGCGGCCTCCTCGGCGGTGAGCGCGCCCGCCTCACCGCTCTCGGCGGCCTTGCGTCGGGCGACGAGCGGATCGAGGGCGAGGCGGGCCACGTCGACCGTGCGCCGCAGGGCCTCGATGCGGGCGGCGACCGCCGGGTCGTCGCGCAGGTCGACGGCGAACAGCGACGCGATGGGGGTCCCGGCGGGGGGTTTGCCCTCGGCGAGCGGGGCCAGGGCGGCGATCTGGCGTCGCAGCTCGGGGATCGGGGTGTCGGCGTCGAGGGTCGCCTGGGGCAGCTCGGGCGCGGGCGGCGGGCCGGCGTCGGGCAGAGCCGGGCCGGCGTCCTGGGGCTCGGGCGGGGGCGGGCCCCGGTCGGCGCCGGCGTCGCCGGTGGAAGCGGCGTCGTGACCGGCGTCGACCGATCCACCGTCGGCGGCGAGCGCCGGGGTGGCGAGCGACGCCGCGGTCAGCAGCAGGGGCAGCAGCCGTCGAGCCGGGGGGGTGTGCATCGGGACATGGTCCACCGGACGGGGCGTCGATGCAATTCCATGCCGCCTCGAACCGGCTGTCATCCCATCGCCGCCGGGGATGGGATGGTGACAAATAGACACCCGAAAGCGGGCCTCCGTGCTTGCGGCTCGTTGACTGCATTCGGTAGTGTGTATGGGTCCCCGGCTCGCCCGGTGTGGCTCGCCCAGCGGCCTGCGCGGGTGGAGAATCCGGCAAAATATCAGGCGCGTACCACCCGCCAGCGGCCCCGAGGTCGCTTGAGGGGCGAACGCCGATCTTCGTTTGTCGTCGATACGTCACAGGTATTGTGACTTCAGAGGCCGATTTGATGACATTGCTGTGACCCGGTGGCTGACATGGCACGCCGGTCCCGGCGTGACGAAGAGACACGTTCGACGCTGCTCATGACCCCGACCCGAGAGAGGAGTCCCCCATGACCCTGGTCCCCCTGATCGCCGAGTCCGACGCCACCCACCCGGTCGTGCGCCGGGTCTACGACGAGATCCGCACCGAGCTGGGCTTCGGCATCGTGCCCAACCTGTTCAAGTCGATGGCCACCCGGCCCGGCTTCCTCGAGGCCAACTGGATCCACTTCCGCTCGACCGTGCTCGAGGGGCACCTGCCCCGCACGCTCAAGGAGATGGTCGGCATCCTGGTCTCGAAGGCCAACCGCAGCGACTACGCCCTCAAGGTGCACCTGCACAGCCTCTCGGCCCTGGGCATCAGCGAGGCGGTGCTCGCCCGCCTGACCGACGACTTCGACGCCTGCCCGCTGCCCGTGACCGAGAAGGTCGCCCTGCGCTTCGGCTTGCGGGCGGGCACCGCGCCCCACGACCTGGGGCCCGACGACTTCGCCCTGCTCGAGAAGCACGGTCTGAGCGGGGCCGAGGCGTTCGAGCTGATCGCCACCGCCCACCTCTTCAACGGCGTGAACCAGTACACCGACGCGATCTCGCTCGAGCTGGACGCCATCTGACCCCCAAGGAGGTCGCCATGCGCGCCTCGAAGCTCGTCGAGCTCAATCGCCTGTTCGAGTCGGACGATCCCGCGGCCCTCAAGGGCGCGCTGCAGGACTCGGTGGCGGCGCTGCAGGCGGTGTCGCTGCGCATCGCCCGGGTGAACGAGATCACGCTGGCGGTCAGCCAGTCGCTGTCGATGCAGGCGATCCTCGACGTGCTGTGGCAGCAGACGAAGTGGGTCGTCAGCTTCGATCATCTGGTGGTCTGCCGGCGGGACGGCGGGCGGTGGCGGCTGCACCTGCGGGGTCGGCCGGCCGACGCGCCGGGCCCGGCGCTGCGGGAGGGCCAGCCGCTGGCCCTCGCCCTGCGCGGGGGTCGGGCGGGGGTCTATCACGACGCCGGCCTGGGAGGCGCCGAGGGCCCGCTGGGGTCGGTGATGGTGGTGCCCTTCCTCAGCGAGCAGGAGGTCATCGGCGCGCTGGCCTTCGGCAGCCGGGCGGGCAACGCCTACTCGGCCGACGATCTGCGCATCGCCACCATGCTGGGGTTGCAGCTCGCCGCGGTCTTCCGCAACGCCTCCCGCTTCGCCCGCCTGCGGGAGCTGGCCCGCGATCTGGACCGGGCCAACGAGCGGCATCGCAACGCCCTGCTCAACATCATGCCGGTCAGCGTGGTCGACGAGCTGATCGCCTCGGGCTCGGTCGAGCCGGTGGTGCACGAGGCGGTGACGGTGGTCTTCGTCGACATCGTCGGCTTCACCCGCAGCGCCGCCGAGATGAGCCCCCAGGCGGTGGTCGACAGCCTCGACCGCCTCTTCGGGGCCTTCGATCTCATCGTGCAGCGCCACGGCCTGGAGAAGCTCAAGACCATCGGCGACGGCTACATGTACGCCGGGGGGCTGCCCCATCCGCAGCCGGATCACGCCCGACGGGCGGTGCACGCGGCGATGGAGATCGTGGCGTATGTCGAGTCGCTGCGCGAGCGGGCGGGCCCCGACGGGTGGCAGGTACGGGTCGGGGTGCACTCGGGGCCGGTGGTCGCGGGGGTCGTGGGCCGCGATCGGCTGGCCTACGACATCTGGGGCGACACGGTGAATGTGGCCGCCCGGTTGGAGCACGGGGGTGTGCCCGGGCGCATCAACATCTCGGCCGAGACCCGACGCCTCATCGCCGACGCCTTCGAGACGGTCAGCCGGGGTGAGATGTCGGTCAAGGGCAAGGGGCACATGGCGATGTTCCTCGTCGAGGGCGCCACCGCGCCGCCCCGGCTCATCCCGCCCGACTCGTCGGGCGTGCCGCCCCTGGGCCCCGAGCCGTTCCCCATGCGATCCCGGCGGCCGACCCGCCGCCCCCGCCTGGGCGGCGGGCGGGCGAGCAATCGACCGCTCACCATCCGCTGAACGCGCATGGCGCGCCCGGCCCGCTTGCCGGTATCCTGCCCCGGCATGCGACGGCTCCTCCTCTCGACGACGCTCGTGTGGTTCGGTTGCGCCGACGTGGTGGCCGTGCCCGACGGCGGGGCCGCGCTCGACGAGGGCCTGCCGCCGGTGGTCGACGCCCGCCCGCCGCCGCCGCCCGATGACCCCGACGGCGCGCCCGACGAGCCCGACGCCACGCCCGACGCCGCCCCCGACCACGGCCCGTGCACGACCCCGAGCGACGAGGTGTGCAACGGGCGGGACGACGACTGCGACGGGGCCTCGGATGAGGGCGCGGTGTGCTGTCGGGAGAACCCCGAGCTGTGCAACGGGGTGGATGACGACTGCGACGGCATGGCCGACGAGGGGATCGAGTGCTGCGCCGGGGTGCCCGAGGTGTGCAACGGCGCCGACGACGACTGCGATGGCATGGCCGACGAGGGACTGGACTGCTGCGCGGGCGGGGACGAGGTGTGCGACGGGCAGGACAACGACTGCGACGGCGCGGCCGACGAGGGGCTGGTCTGCTGCGATGGGGGCGACGAGGTCTGCGACGACGCGGACAACGACTGCGACGGCGCGATCGACGAGGGCGACGTCTGCTGCGCCGAAGAGGTCTGCTCGGGCCTGGACGACGACTGCGACGGCGCGATCGACGAGGGCGGCCTGTGCGGGCGGTTCGTGCAGAGCAACTGCCGCATCTTCTGGGCCTGGGCCGACGAGCGCCTGGGGCCGGCGAACACCTCCGAGGTCTGGGGCCCGTGCCCCGGCATCGACCGCTTCGGCAACGGTGATCTGGGCTGCACCGCGACCCGCTTCGACGGCAACTTCGCCCGCTTGTCGTTGCAGGGCGACGTCAACGACGACGACCAGTTCGGCTTCGCGCTGCTGTGCCGGCCGGGCGAGGCGCCCGATCTGGCCGAGTGGGTCGAGAGCCGGTGCGCGCTGTTCGTGGGCTACGCCGACGAGAACCGGGCCCCCAACGGCGGGCCGCGGTTCGCCGGCTGCCCCGACGCGCTCGAGACCCGGGCCGGCGACCTGCGCTGTACGTCGACCGGCTTCGACGGGCGCTTCCGGCCGCTGTATACCCAGGGCGACGTGGACGACAACGACGACCTCAGCTTCGCCTGGATCTGCCGCGAGGATCCGGCCCGCCCGGGGCTGGCGAACAGCGTGCAACGGCAGGTGGAGGTCTTCGCCGGCTGGGCCGACGAGCGCCGGGGGCCCCCGGACGGGTCGCCGGTGTGGAGCACCTGCCCCGCCATGCACAGCCAGCAGGGCGGGGAGGTACGCTGCGTCGGCACGCAGGGTGACGGGCAGTTCCACAAGCTCAACCTCATCGGTGACGTCAACGGGGACGATCAGGCGGGCATCGCGCTGCGGAGCCGCCCATGAGCGGGGTGCGCTTCTCGGAACGCAGCGGCTTCGACCCCCGGCCCAACCGGCTCGCCCGGCTGCGCGCGGCCCGGCTCGCGGCGGGCGGCATGCTGCTCGATCTGACGGTGTCGAACCCCACCCGGGCCGGCCTGCCCTACGACGGCGAGGCCATCCGCGCGGCGCTGTCCGACCCCCGCTCGCTGACCTACACCCCGGCCCCGTTCGGGCTGCCCGATGCCCGGGCGGCGGCGGCGGTCGAGGTGGGCTGTCCGGCGACCCGCTGCGTGCTCACGGCGAGCACCAGCGAGGCCTACGGCTGGCTGTTCAAGCTGCTGTGCGATCCGGGCGACGAGGTGCTCGCGCCCCGGCCGAGCTACCCGCTCTTCGACCAGCTCGCGGCCTACGAGGGGGTCCGACTGCGGCCCTATCCGCTGGTCTACGACGGGGCGTGGCACATCGACACCGCGGCGCTGGCCGAGGCGGTGGGGCCCCGCACCCGGGCGGTGCTGGTGGTCAGCCCCAACAACCCCACCGGGCAGGTGCTGCGGCGGGCCGAGCTGAAGGCCCTCGAGCGTCTGGGGCTGCCGCTGATCGTGGACGCGGTCTTCGACGACTACCGCCTGCGGGAGATCGCCGACGCGGCCGATCCGCTGGCCGCCTCGCAGCTCGCCTTCGTGCTCGGCGGCCTGTCGAAGAGCGCCGGGCTGCCCCAGATGAAGGCCGGCTGGATCGCGGTCGGCGGCCCGCCCGCGGCGGCCGAGGCGGCGCTGCACCGGCTGGAGCTGATCGCCGACACCTGGCTGTCGGTGGGGGCCCCGGTCCAGCACGCGCTGCCGGCGCTGCTGCGCGCCCGGCGGCGGACCACCGACGCCATCGTCGAGCGGATCCGGGCCAACATGTCCCACGCCTTCGCCGCCTGCGCCGGCACGCCGGTGACGGTGCTGCCGGCCGACGGCGGGTGGTACGCGGTGCTGCGCATGCCCCGCTTGTCGACCGACGACGGCTGGCTCGACGACGAGGGCTGGGCCGCCGCGCTGCTCGAAGAGGACGGGGTGTGGGTCCAGCCGGGCTTCTTCTACGACTTCGCCGACGATGGCCACCTCGTCGTCGGGCTCTTGACGCCTCCCGCGGACTTCGCCGAAGGTCTGCGACGCATCCTGGCCCGGGTCGAGGCGCGCTGCGGCGCCGATTGAGCGGTCACCGAGGGAGGTCGCGTGCACTACCTGATGCTGATCCAGATCGACGAGGCCCACCTCGGGCCGCGGGAGACGCCCGATCTCATGCAGGCCCAGGCCGACTGGACCCGCGATCTGGTGAAGCGCGGCGTATTCGTCGCCGCCGACCGGCTGCGCCCGCCGGAGACCGCCCGCACGGTGCGCCGGGAGGGCGGCCGCACGCTGTGCATCGACGGGCCGTTCGTCGAGACCAAGGAGCACCTCGGCGGCTACTACGCCGTCGACGTGGCCTCCGAGGCGGAGGCGCTCGCGCTGGCCAGGGGCATGCCGGTGGCGGCCCACTGCCCGGTCTTCGTGGCGCCCGTCGCCAAGGCGGCGCTGCTGCCGCGGGACGGCGAGCGCCCGCCGGCGCAGACCGCGATGCTGTTCTTCGGCCCGCCGCCCCGGGTGGCGCCGGTGCACCGTGATCTGCGGAGCTGGATCCGGCTGGCCGACGGGGCGCCGACCCCGGTCGATCCGGGCGCCCGCCCGCCGGTGGCGCCGACCGCGCTCGCCCTGATGGACGGTGGCCCCGATGCGGCGCAGGCGGTGGCCGTCATCGCGGCGCCCGAGGGGGGCGCGGTCGAGCTGCGCCCGCTGGTGTTGTTTTGATGCGTATCGAAGATTTGAGGCGAAAGAACCGCGCTGGCCGCCACCGGGTGGTCGCCCGAGCCCACGACTCGAAGCCGTGGCCCGACAGCGCCCGGCGCAACGCCGACGCGGTGTGGCTGGCCGACTCGCTGGGCGCGGTGGGCCGCTTCGGCGATGGCGATCGGCTGCTGCGGGCCCGCCTGGAGGACGCCTACAACCCCCGCCTCGATCCCAGCCCGATCGCCACGCTCCAGGCCGCCCGGCTGCGGCTGGGCGTGCGGGCGGCGTGGGACGATCCCGAGCGGGCCCGGCGGCTGGTGTGGCAGGCCCGGGACTGGATGCGCAGCCTGCCGCCCCGGGGCGGCGAGGCGGACGCCGCGTTCGAAGCCCGGGCGGGGCTGATCGACGGGCTGCTCGCCGAGCGGGCGGGCGCGGTCGACGACGCCATCGGCCACCTGAGCGCTGCGGCCCGCATCCCGGTGCGCGATGCGGCCCTCTCGGGGGACATCCGGGCGGCGCTCGACCGCTGCGTGGCCCGCCGCGACCCGGCCGCGGCCTTCGCCCGCCGGGTGGCCGAGGTGCGCATCGCCGATCGCCTCGACGTCGTGCCCCGCTGGCTGGCCCACATCATCGCCCGCGACGGTGACGAAGCGCTGATCGAGGGGCTGGCCGACGCGATCGCGGCTCACGGCGACGAGCCCCCGGCGGGGGACGACCCCCGCGACCGGGCCCGCCGCGCGCTGGATCGGCTGGCGCAGGTGCCCGAGCTGGCGCTGCACCGGGCCGTCTGGCGCGCGGGGCTGCTGCGGCGGCTCGATCGGCGGGACGCGGCGATGGCGGCGGTCGAGCCGCTGGGCGAGGCGCCCGATCCGTGGCCGCTGCTGCGCCAGCTCATCGCGTTCGAACTGCGCGCCGATCTCGACCGACGCGACGCCGAGACGCTGATGCGGTGGTGGAAGCACGCCGATCCGGCGGTGGCGATGATGGCCCGGGCGCTGGTCTCGCGGGTGCTGCGCGGGGTGGGGGACGTCGACGGCGCGCTCGAGGCGGCCAAGGCCGCGCTGGCGCGCTCGCGGGCGGCCGAAGTCAGCCCGCTGCGGTTCCGACTGCCGGCGGCCTGGCCGGGGCAGCACCTCGCCTTCGAGAGCTACGGGGCGGCCCTGGACGCCGCGGTCGACGGGGGCGGCGCGCGCGGTGAGTGGGCCGCCCGGGTCCGGCCGCGCTTCGAGCGGGCGCTGGTGATCGAGCGTCGGCTCGGCCGCCAGCCCTGAGCCTCGCCGGGCGGCCGCCTCGCCCGGTCAGAACGGCAGACCGGTGCCCTTGCCGGTCGCCAGCGGGCGGCGGCTGCGGGCGGCCGGCGCCGGGGCCTGGGGCGGCACGTCGTCGCGCAGCGCCCGCACCCGCTCCAGCGCGTCCCGGGCCCCCGGGTGGCGGGCGACGAGCCGATCGAGCAGGCCGGGCAGCCCCCGGTGCACCGCCGGCGCGCTGAGCACCCCCCGCAGCGTCGTCGCCGCGCCGCTGGACAACGCGCCGGCCCGGGCCACCCCGTGCACCAGCATCACCGCCCGATCCCACGCCTCGGCGGCGCCCTCGTCGATGAAGCGGCTGCGGGCCTCGTCCTGCTCGGGCAGCCCGACGAGCACCTGGAGCCGAGCCCGGGTCACCGCCACGTAGAACAGCCGCCGCTCGGCCTCGATGAGCGCTGTGCGGGGCAGGGCCCGGTCGGGATCGAGCAGGTTCTCGACCTCCGGATCACCGTCGCGGACGTGGGGGCAGGTCCCTTCGGCCACGTCGGGCAGGATGACCCGCTGCCACTCCAGCCCCTTCGCCCGGAAGATGCTCGTGATGCGCAGGCACTGATCGGGCGGCAGGCCTTGGCGGGTGTCGTACTCCCGGGCGAAGGCCTCGGCCTCGGCCAGCGGCACCGCGCGGGCGGCCAGGAGCTGCTCGAAGGCGGCGAGCATGCCCAGGCCGGCGGCGACCTTCTCCGCGGGCTGCCACTCGGTCAGCCACGCTTCGAAGTCCACCTCCCGCCGGATGAGCGCCGACGCGGCGCCCGCCGAGCCCTCGCGCCCGGCGTCCCGCGCCTCTTCGAGCACATCGGCCAGATCGGCCAGCGCCTCGGCCGCCCGCTCGGTCAGGCCCGAGGCCATCAGCCCGTGGGTCGCCCGCAGGCAGTCCCCGATGGTCGATCCCCCGGCCAGCGAGCGGTGCAGGACCCGGCTGAAGCCCCGCTTGAGCACGTACCGGGTCGGCTTGTCGACGACCCACTCCAGCGCCTCGATGGCCGGCCCGTCGAGCGGGGCGTCGACCCGATGGGCCAGCCACAGATAATGCCGCAGCGTGCGCACCGGCAGCGTATCGAGCAGCGACCGCTCGCCGGCCACGAAGAACGGGATCTGGCGGGCGATGAGCCGGGCTTGCAGGGTGTGGGACTGGGCGAACAGCCGCACGAGCACCACCATGTCGCCCAGGGGGGTGCCCTCGTCGACCAGCCGGGCGATGGCGTCCGCCAGGCACATCGTGGCCGGCGCCAGCGTCACCCGCCCCTCGCGCAGCGGATCGGCGGCGACCAGCGGCTTCTCGACCCGCTCGACGTTGTGGGCGATGGCGCTCGCCGCCACCCGGGCGATGGTCGGCCCGAAGCGGAACGAGCGGGTCAGGCGGTAGGTGCGGTGGGGCTTGCCGGCGAAGGTCTCCCGGAAGACCGTCTTGATGTAGGCCGAGCGGGCCCCCCGCCACTCGTAGATGCATTGATCGTCGTCGCCGACCACCATCACCCGCGCCCGCTGCCCGGCGATCAGCTTCGCCAGCCGCTGCTGGGCGTGGTTGACGTCCTGGAACTCGTCGATGACCAGATGATCCAGCCGATCGCAGAGCGTGCGCTGCGCCAGCGGGCTGCCCTCGATGAGCCGCACCGCCTCGCCGATCTGGTCGTCGAAGGTCATCCGCCGGTGCTGGCGCCGGGCCTTCTCGAACGCCCGGTAGATCTCGACCAGCGCCGGCTGCTCGGTGCACCGGGCGTGATCCGGCGGGGTCAGCAGCCCCTTCCAGGCGTGGATCGCCGCCAGGGCCTCCTCGGCGTCTATCGGATCGACGTCGTAGCCCGCCCGCCGCCGCCGCTCGCGGATGGCCTGCTCGACCAGCCGCAGGGCCTCCCAGTCTTCGAAGAGCCGCAGCGCCTCGATGAGCCCCTGGCGGGCGGCCCAGCCGACGATGGCGTGCCCCAGCGCGTTGAAGGTCTGCACCCGCACCCCGCGCACGCCGATGGCCGCCAGCTTGCGCTCGAAGTCCCGCCGCGCCGCCCGGTTGAACATCACCGCCCGGATGGCCCGCGGCGAGGCGCCCCGCTCGATGAGGTGGCGGACGCGGTGCACCATCGCCGTCGTCTTGCCCGAGCCGGCCACCGCGAGCACCGTCGCGTGCTGATCGAGGTCGTGCTCGACCACCGCCCGCTGCTCGTCGGTGAGCCCCTCGGCGGTGATCGGCGGGGCGCCGTCGCTCATCACGCGCCGCCGGCCAGCGCTCTCAGCTCGGGGCAGTCGAGGCCCAGCGCGGCCAGGACCGGCAGCACCGCGTCCACCGCGACCCGGGTGTTCTTCAGCGTGCAGGTCCCGGGCTCGACCAGCGCGCCGCGGGCGGTGCTCAGGTCGGCCCCGGTCAGGTTCGCGTGGCGCAGGCTGGCTCCGCCCAGATCCGAATCGGCGAACACCGCCCGGCTCAGATCGGCATGGGAGAAGTCGACCTCCCGCAGCCGGCAGCGTTCGAAGCGGGCGCCGGCGAGGGGCAGCTCGTAGAAGACGCTGTGATCCATCCGGCAGCCGGTGAACCGCAGATCGAGCCCGAACGGGCGGACGCCGGTCCAGTCGATGCCCATCAGCCGCCCGCCCTCGAAGCGCACCTCGCGCAGCCCCGACTCGGGCCACTTGCAGGTCACGAAGTCGCAGTCCACGAAGTCGCAGTCCTCGAAGCGGCAGCGGCGGAAGCGCACGCTGTCGAAGCGGCAGCGCTCGAAGCGGCAGCCCTCGAACTCAGCGCCCTCCAGGTCGGCGTCGGACAGCGCCACGTCTTCGAATCGCTCGTTTTCGGCATAGCCGGGCAGGGACATCGGGCCTCCGTCATTTCGGCGGGGCCACGATGATCGACCCGAGGCCGTGGCGCAAGGGCCGGGCAGGGGAGTACGCTCGGCGGCATGAGCACCCCCGAGAGCTGTGATCCGGAGCCGGGCAAGCTGATCCCGGTCGTCGACCACGCCCGCTGCGAGGCGAAGCGCGACTGCGTCGAGGTCTGCCCCTACGACGTCTTCGAAGTGCGCCGCATCGACGACGCCGACTTCGCCGCGCTGAGCTGGCTGGGCAAGCTGCGCAGCGTCGTGCACGGGCGGCGCACGGCCTACACCCCCCGCGCCGCCGACTGCCACGCCTGCGGGCTGTGCGTCACGAGCTGCCCCGAGCGGGCCATCAAGCTGAAGCGCGCCGGGTAGCCCCCGCTACTGCTGCGGCCCGTCGACCAGCCCGCACTCCAGGGCGACCGCCGGGTTGCAGCCGTCGGGCGGGTCGAAGCCCTCGGCGGCGCACTGCGCCTGGGGCCGGCGCTCGGGCTCGGCGGTGGAGCAGTCCTCGAAGCACTCGGGGTAGCCGCCGGGGTAGAGGATCTGGATCAGGTTGCACGCCTCGGCGTCCCGGCACGCCTCCTCGCAGAACGGCACGATGCGGTCGCTGCGCAGGTGCCCCGCCTGCGCCGGGTCGTAGCCCGCGGCCGGATCGGCGGCCCCCAGGTTCGAGCCGTTGCCGTCGAGATCGCAGTAGGTCACCGAGCGGCCCCCGTCCACCGAGAAGCGGAAGGCGAAGTCGTAGTCCACGATCTCGGGGTCGTCGGCGTCGTCCGGCACCGGGATCCGGGCGAAGTACTCGTCGTTGTTCGGCTCGTCGCCGGCGTAGGCCGGGTTGGAGCCCGCGTCGAACCACTGCCAGCCGTCGCCCGCGGGATCGGTGCCGTCGGGGCCCAGCCCGATCGCCGCCCGCAGGAAGGGGTTGAAGTCGTTGCGGTCGGTGCGATCGGTCGTGCCCGCCTCGTAGATGCGGCCGTAGATCTCGACCTCGTCGCCCGGGGCCACCAGCACCGACTCGGGGAACTGGAGCCGGCAGAAGTCCACCGCCTCGAGCAGCAGCGTCTCGACGATCACCCGGTAGGCGCCGGTGGGCGCGTCCGGCTGGCCGCTCGCCGCCACCACCACCAGCAGCTCGTCGGGCGCGATGGTCACCTCGTCGAGCGGCTCGCCCTGCACGCAGCCGCCCGCCGGGTCGAAGGGCGTCCGGAAGACGTGCAGCGTGCCCGCCCGCCCCGCCGGCCAGATGCCGCTGATGCGCAGCCGCTGCGCCGCGCCGGTGCGGTTGACGATGTGCAGCGCGTCGTAGGCGTGCGCTCCGCCGTCGCCCGGGCCGCAGTCGGCGGCCGGGGTGTCCCAGGTGGGGTCGTCGGCGGTGAGCCGGCTGTCGATGGAGACCGACTGCTGCTGCGCCGCGATGGGCACCGCGCAGTCGGGCCCGAAGGCGCAGTCGGCGTCGTCGCAGTCGACGTCGCCGTCCCGATCCTCGTCGGCGCCGTTGTCGCAGATCTCGGCCGGCAGCACCCCGCACTGCCCGTCGAGGCACACCTCGTCCGCCGGGCAGCCGGCGTCGTCCCGGCAGCCGGCCACGCAGACGTCGGGCTCGCAGATGCTGCCCGGCGGGCACTGCCCGTCGTCCCGGCAGCCCTCGATGCAGATCATGTCCTCGCAGATGGCGCCCGGCCCGCAGTTCTCGTCGATCCGGCAGCCGGCGGTGCACGCCCCGCCCTCGCAGATGGAGCCCGCCGGGCAGCCGGCGTCGACCCGGCAGCCGTCGGCGCAGGCGTTGGCCTCGCAGATGCGGCCCGGCCCGCAGCCCTCGTCGTCCCGGCAGCCGACCACGCACGCCAGCTCTTCGGCCTCGCAGATGCGGTCGGGCCCGCAGTCCTCGTCGGCCCGGCAGCCCGCGCGGCACGCCTGGGCATCGCAGATCTCGCCCGGCGCGCACTGTCCGTCTTCCCGGCAGCCCGCCACGCAGGTCAGCAGCGCGTCGTCGCAGATCTGCCCCGCCTCGCACTGCGCGTCGTCCCGGCAGCCGTCGATGCACACCCGCTCGACGCAGATCTGACCCCCGGCGCAGGCCCCGTCCACCAGACACTCGGCGCAGGCGTCGGCCGGATCGCAGTCCGGGTCGTCGCAGTCGACCAGCCCGTCCTCGTCGTTGTCCTCGACGTCGTCGCAGATCTCGCCGCCGAAGCACTCGCCGTTCAGGCAGACCGCGCCGCCGGTGCAGTGCCCGTCGACCCGGCACTGGCCCACCGGCAGGCACACCAGCCCGACGTCCTCGTCGTGATCGGAGTCGCTGCTGCCCAGCGGGGACGACCCGCAGTCGAGCAGCATCTCCTCTTCGCCGGTGCAGGCCACCTCGTCCATCCAGATGGTGCCCGTCCCGCCGCCGTACTCCTCGAGGACCTCCTGCGCGGCGGGGAAGCCGAGCTGGCGGCAGGCCACGTCGGCGTCGGCCAGGCCGAAGTTGTCGTCCGAGATCGTGCCCCAGCGCCCGTTGTAGCGCATCTCGAGCCGGCCGTTGCCGTTGCCGAAGCCGTCGACCAGCCGCAGCTCGCCCCGCCGCTCGCGGCAGATGGGATCGTCCACGCAGTCGAAGTCCGAGCAGTCCAGCGAGCCGTCCTGATCGTCGTCGACCCCATCGTCGCACACCTCGGGCGCCCGCTCGGCCCGCTCGCGCACGAAGATGAACCACTGCCCGTCGCGCACCCCGGCCTGCCCGCACTTCAGCCGGCCGCCGTCCTCGCCCCAGTCGGTGCCGTCGTTGATGTCGCTCTTCATGCCCCGGTCGTCGAAGTCGACCGAGAAGTCCTGGGTGTCGCCGCAGGCGTCCTCGCCCTCGAGGGTGCCCGCCGACCACGCCGTGTTGGCCCCGATGACCTCACCGGTGAGGTTGTTGCGCCGCTGGGGCGGGGGCTCGTCGAAGCCGACCCCGTTGTCCTCCGAGAAGCAGCTCTCGGCGTCGGTGGCCGCCGCGGCGAACTCGGCGTACCACGGCGTACCGTAGAACGAGAGGTCGACCTGCATCGGGGCGTTGGCCGCCCCCGCCAGCGCCCGGCAGGCGAAGCGGATGTCGGTCGTCGGCCCGAAGTCGAGCCCGTTGAACACCGCCGGGTTGCCCCCGGCCGGGGCCAGGGTCGTCAGGTCGGCGTAGTAGGGGACCCCGTAGTCGTCGAGGGTCGTGCCCGCCGTGCTGGCGACCAGCGTCCAGCCGCCGCCGTCGGTCGCCATGTCGCAGTACAGATCGGCCACCCCGCCGTCGGCGGTGCGGATGAGGTACACCCCGCTGGCCGCCTGCCCCGCGTTCAGCGCCGCGAGGCAGCTCGGCCAGGCACAGAAGGGATCGCGCTCGCAGTCCTCGACGTCGTCGCAGTCGGTCGCGCCGTCGTCGTCGTTGTCCAGCCCGTCGCCGCAGATCTCGGGGCAGACCCCGGCCTCGTCGGCCCGCCCGTCGCAGTCGTTGTCGATCCCGTCGCACAGCTCGTCGCCCGCCTGCCCGGCCACCGCGTCGCACACCACGCCCTCGGGGCTGCACACGTTGGCCCCGTCGGCCGCGCAGGCGCCCACGCCCACGGTGCACGCCTCGCCGAGCCCGGCGACGTCGTCCACCGCGCCGTTGCAGTCGTCGTCCGCGCCGTTGCAGATCTCTTCGGTCGGATCACCCGGCGCCACGTCGCACTCGAGGTCGCCATCGCCGCACACCTGCGCCCCGTCGCGGGCGCAGGCGCCGACGCCCACCGAGCAGGCGTCGCCCACCCCGAAGACATCGTCGAGCACCCCGTTGCAGTCATCGTCGATGCCATTGCACGACTCGATGCTCGGCGGCCGCAGGTCGGCCTGACACACCAGCTCGCCCACCGCCAGATCACACGCCTGGATGCCCGGCGCGGCGCACGCCCCCAGCCCGCCCTGGCAGGGCAGCCCGGCGCCGTCCACGTCGTCGATCAGGCCGTCGCAGTCATCGTCGATGCCATTGCACAGCTCGTCCGACGGGGCCCCCGGCTCGACGTCGCACACCACCATCTGCGCGTCGCCGTCGCACACCCGGGTGCCGGTCTCGGCGCAGGCCCCGGTGCCCACGGTGCACGCCTCGCCGGTGCCCGGGGCGTCGTCGACCACCCCGTTGCAGTCGTTGTCGACGCCGTCGCACACCTCGACCCCGGGCAGCGTCTGGCCCATGCAGCCCTCGAGCCCCAGGCCGTCGTCCCGGCAGCGGCCCACGCCGGCCTCGCAGCGCCCCACGCCCTCGGTCTCGTCGGGCCCGTCGTAGCACGGCGAGAACTCGCCCGGGGTGCAGACGCAGCCCTCGGGGGGATCGTTGACCGCGCCGTTGCAGTCCAGATCACCGCCCTCGCACGACTCCTCGGCCGGCAGCACCTGCCCCTCGCAGGCCCCGAACCGCCCCTCGCTGCACGTCGAGACCCCGCCGGTGCAGGCCCCGACGCCCTCGGTCGCCGCCGGCCCGTCGTAGCACGGCTGAGCCAGCGGCCCGCCGGCCTCGCTCTCGTCGGTGCGCCCGTCGCAGTCGTTGTCCAGCCCGTCGCAGATCTCCTCGACCGGGCTGGCGGTGCCGCTGCACAGCACCTGCCCGTCGGCGCACAGCGTGCGCCCGGCGTTGCACGCGCCCGCATCACCGGTGTCGCACAGCTCGCCGCTGGGCACCTCCTCGTCGATGGCGTCGTCGCAGTCGTTGTCCTCGCCGTCGCAGATCTCTTCGCCCGGCGCGGCGGCCAGGGCGTCGCAGATGGCGCCCACCCCGTCGAAGGTGCACACGATGCGCCCCTCGCGGCGGCAGGCCCCGTTGCCCATGTGGCACGCCGTGCCGACGCCGGGGAAGCCCTCGTCCACATCGCCATCGCAGTCGTTGTCGGTCAGATCGCAGATCTCGGGCAGCGCGCCGCACGAGCCGAAGCGCCCCCGCACGCAGAGCTGGACCCCGGGGCAGCCCTCTTCCCGCAGGCAGGCCTGCTCGTCGCCCTCCTCGCACTCGGGTGGCGGCTCCGCGTCACCGCCCGCCCGATCACCCGCGTCGTCGCAACCCGCAATCAGAACGACGGCGGCCAGCGCCCACAGCCCAGACCTCATTGTGCCACGCACCTGGTACTCCCCCGGAAGCGAACCGGGGCCCGACGCCGATGCGGGCAAACCCGGATACTGATGTCCTCAGGAGTACACCATCGCCCACCGCCCCGGGCAAGATCCACTGACGAGACCGGCTCAGCCCCCGAGCCACGTCCAGACGACGAAGCCGACGTAGAGCGCCACCAGCACCACGCCCTCGGCCCGGCTGAGCACCCGGTTCGTGATCTGGAAGACCATCAGCAGCACCGCGGTCGACATCAGCCCGATCGTCGACCACCACAGCCCGTCGGTGCCCACGACCACCGTCTCGCCGAGGGCCACGATCGCCACCATCCACGGCACGCCCAGGCCCACCAGCACGTCGAAGATGTTCGAGCCCACCGCGTTGGCCACCGCCATCTCGCCCCGCCCCTGGCGGGCCACCACCACCGACGCGATCAGATCGGGCACGCTCGTCGCCGCCGCCAATATGGTCAGGGCCACCACCACCGGCGGGATGCCCACCGCCGCGCTGAAGACCAGCGCCGCGTCGACCAGGACCCAGCAGATGCCGGCGATGAGCGCCAGGGCCACCACGAAGGCCCGCACGTAGTTCACCGCGGGCTTGCCGGTGAAGAGCTCGATGACCGCCACCACCATCGCCTGGAGCGGCGCCGGCTGGTGGCCCGTCGCCTCGTCGTCGACCTCGATGGGCGCCGGCTCGTCGTCCCGGGGCCAGAAGTAGAGGATGGCCAGATAGCCGGCGTACAGCGCCACGAAGACGCCCGCTTCGAGCAGGGTGATCGCGCCGTCGCCGAAGGCCCACAAGAGCGCGCCCACGCTGACCACGTAGGTCAGGCCGTCCCGCAGGACCACCTGCACCCGGCACACCGCCGGCCGCACGATGGCCGAGACCCCGGTGATGACCAGGATGTTGAACAGCGCCGAGCCGACGATGGTGCCGATGCCCAGGTCGGCGTGGGCCCCGCCCTCCTTGAACAGCGCCGTCAGCGCGATGATCAGCTCGGGGGCCGACGAGCCCATCGCCATCAGCGACGCCCCGGCCACGCTCGCCGGCAGGGCGAGGCGCGCCGAGATGGCGTCGAGGCTGACGACGAAGACGCGGTCGGTGATGATCGCCAGCAGCCACACGCACAGCGCGAGGACCGCCGCAGAGAGCAGCGCGGTCAAGGCATCCTCCTCGAAGTCGACGAGCGGGAGTTCGACGCCCCGGCCGCGGCGCCGGTCGCGCCCCACCCCGTCGCGCCGGTTGAACTCGCCGACGCCGCGCCCGAATATGGGCCTCGAGGAGCGCCCCATGAGCTACAAGTACCGCGTCGAGACCCACAGCCCCGGACACCGGGTCCTGCCCCGCACCGGCGAGATGAAGGCCGAGGTGCACGCCTGGCTGGACGACGGGCTCTTCGAAGCCACCGACGAGGCGCTGTGGCAGCAGGCGGCCACCGCCGCGGCCCACCCGGGGGTCAAGGCGATCCACCTCATGCCCGACACCCACCTGGGCTATGGCATCCCGGTCGGCGGGGTCGTCGTCACCGACGACGTGCTCATCCAGGCCGGCAGCGGGTACGACATCTCGTGCGGGGTCATCTACCTCGAGGTCCCCGGCCTGCACGCCGCCGACATCGCCGATCCCGAGAAGCGGCGGCGGTGGGTCGACGCGGTCGAGCTGCGGGTCGCCACCGGCCTCGGCGACCACCGCCCGCCCCGGGCCCGGGACGTCGCCTACCGCGAGGTGCAGCAGATCTTCCGCTACGGGGCCCAGGCGCTCGGCGTGCCGGCCGAGCTGTGCGAGCGGCACTACATCGAGGTCGACGACGCCGTCTTCGACGAGCGTCGGGTGCCCCGAGCCCGCGACCGGGCGCAGCCGCAGCTCGGCAGCGTCGGCGGGGGCAACCACTTCATCGAGATGCAGGTCGACCGGGACAGCGGCGCGGTGTGGGTGATGGTGCACTGCGGCAGCCGGGGCTTCGGCTGGCAGACCGCCAACCACTTCTTCTACGCCGGCGCCGAGCTGCGCGGCCTGCCGAAGAAGCGCCGCGAGGAGAGCTGGCTGTATCGCGACGAGCCGCTCGGCCGGGCCTACTGGGCCCACCACAACGCCGCCGCCAACTATGCCATCGCCAACCGCCACACCATCGTCGACGGGGTGCGCGAGGCCACCCGCGCGGTCTTCGACGCCGAGGTCGATGTCTTCTACGAGATCAGCCACAACCTCGTGCAGGAAGAGACCCTGCTCTTGCCCGACGGCAGCACCGAGCGGGGGTTCGTGCACCGCAAGGGCGCCACCCGGGCTTTCCCCGCCGGGCACCCCGACCTCGCCGAGACGAAGTGGGCCGCGACCGGCCACCCGTGCCTCGTGCCGGGCTCGATGCTGGCCGGCGCCGCCATCCTGTACCCCCAGCCAGGCGCCGCCCGCTCGGCGTGCTCGGTCAACCACGGATCGGGCCGCCTCATGGCCCGGGGGCAGGCCCGCCGCGAGCTGGCCCACATCCACGACGAGATCGACCACGAGATGCGGACCATCCGCCGCGCGCTGGGCGGAGTGACCGTCGAAGGCATCGTGGGCAACACCGCGCGCACCCCGCTCGACGAGTGCGGGCACGTCTACAAAGACCTCGACGCGGTGCTGGCGGTGCTCGAGTCGGAGGGCATCGCCACCGTCGCCCACCGCCTGTACCCCGTCGCCAACATCAAGGGCGTCTGACCCGAGGAGATCCCATGCCGCTGGCTCTGCTCCTGATCCTGCTCGCCCCCGCGCCCGGCCCGGTGGATTGGCGCAACCACAGCTATGTCATCGATGGCACGACCTATACGCTCGCCAATGGGTCCTGGGCCACCCCCGACGACGCCGAGTTCGGCCAGTCGCTCGACCTCACCGGGGTCCACCCGGTGGACGTCGACGGCGACGGGCACGTCGAGTACGCCGTGGGGCTGAACTACTGGGGCGGCGGCACCGGCCGCTTCGACGAGCTTCACATCTACCGGATCGCCGGCAAGACCCCGATGCTGGCCGGCTTCGTGCCCGGCGGCGACCGGGGCGACGGCGGCCACGGCCCGGTGCGGATCGACGGATCGGCGGTCGTCCTCGAGCGCAACTACGCCACTGGCTGGGACGGCACCTGCTGCCCGAGCATGAGCGTCACCGAGCGCTGGATCTGGCGGGACGGGCGCATGAAGCTCGACGTCGAGCGCTCGATGGTCGCCCCGCTCGCCGACAGCAACGACACCCCGGACTACGCCGCCGAGCTGAAGGCCGCCCGGGCCGCGATGGCGGCGGCGAAGCGCGACGGGCAGAAGGCGGCCGGGCACCTGCTGGCCGCGCTGGAGGCCCGCCCGGGGGACGCGGTCGCGCTGGGCGAGCTGGGCTTCGCGCTGATGACCGAGAAGGAGGCCGCCGCCGAGGCCGCGCTGTGGGCCGCGGTCGGGGCGAAGGGCGCGTCGTCGACCCGGGCCGCGGCGCTGTACAATCTCGCGAAGCTCTACCTGGGCCGGGGCGACCGGGCCCGGGCGGTGGACGCCGCCCAGCGCTCGCTCGTGCTGCGGCCGGGCAACGGGCCCACCGAGGCGCTGCTGGCCGAGGCGTCGAAGGCGCCGGAGAAGAAGACCCCCTGAAGGCCCGCCCCGTGGGTCAAGGCTCGGTCGGGCCCGCCCCGCCCGGGGGCCGGCCGTCGGGTTCGACGACGTCGTACGGCGCCGGCTCGACCGACAGCGCCAGCCGCACGCCCCGGGTCGCGCTGCGTGCGGCGGGGTCGACCGCCTCCCGGGCGGCGCTGCGGCAGGCCTCGGCCGGCGCGTCCCACGAGCCGCCGCGGACCACCCGCAGCGCCCCCGCGTCGACCCGGGGATCGACCCGCTCGACCGGCGGATCGGGGTAGGGGGCGTAGCCGTCGAAGGTCCACTCGGCGACGTTGCCGTGCACGTCCACGAGGCCGTAGCCGTTGGCCCGGGCGTCGTGGGTGGTCACCCGGGTCCGGCCGTCGCTCGTGGTCCGGAAGACGTCCACCTCGGCCAGATCGGCCAGCCCGTCGCCGCTCCAGAAGCGGAACCGGCTGCCCGCCCGCGCCGCCCGGGCCCACTCGGCCTCGGTGGGCAGCCGGAAGCCGTCGCAGCCCGGCACCGGCTCGACCCGGGCGCAGGTGTACCCCCCGATACACGCCGGCTCATTCTCCGCGCAGCCGCCGAACGGCTCGCCGACGCAGCCTTCGAGCACATGGCACGCCGCGCGCCCGCTCCGGGTCGAGAGCTGCTCGGCGAACCACAGCGCGTCGTACCAGCTCACCCGCTCCATCGGGCAGGCCCAGGACGGGTTGCCCGCGCACGCGCCACCCCCGCCCTGCGCGCCGAACCACGCCGGGCTCGGCGGCCCCTCGTCCCGATCCCACAGCCTGCTCCAGCGGCCGGGGCTCAGCTCTTCGGCGGCGATGAGGTACGGCCGATCGAAGACGACCCGGTGGCTCGGCCCCTCGTCCGGGTCCCGACCGGGCTGATCCCGGGGGCTGCCCATGTCGAAGGCCCCCGGCGGCACGCAGACGAAGCCGTCGGGCACGATCGTGCGATCGGGGCAGCCGTTGCACGGCGGATCGGCCATCTCGCCGTCGCACCAGTGGCAGGTGAAGGGCAGATCCTCGTCGATGGCGTTGTCGCAGTCGTTGTCGAGGCCGTCGCAGACCTCGGTCACCGAGAAGCGATCGGGGCCGCGGACCGGCTGCCCGTCGACGCAGCGCTCGACGCTCGCGCCGCAGCGGCCGTTCTGGTCGGGCATGCTGCCTTCGACCGCCCGGGTCAGCCCCTCGTCGATCACGCCGTCGCCGTCGTCGTCCTCGTTGTTGCACGCCTCGACCGGCGCGGGCCCGGCGTCGGCGAGTTCGATCGGCGCCACGTCGGGCCGGGCGACGTCGGCCGCGGCGTCCGGCGGCGGGCCGTCGGGCCCGGGATCGAACGGCGGCAGCGCGGGCACCTCGAGGCAGCCCCAGGCGGCTGCCGCGATCAGGAACAGCCATGGACGATGCATGCCGCCAGTCTGCCCGAGCCGCGGCGTCCGCGCCACGATCGATCCCTGCGCCGCGCCCGCTGCGAGATCTCGCGCCGTCCGGTATCATCCCGCCATGCACGACCCTCGCGGCGCCCCCGCCACCCGGCCCGTCTCGACCGTGATCCTCGCCTTGTCCGTGGCCTGCGCGGCCTGCGACGACGGATCCGATGCCCCCCAGGCGCCACCGCCCGACGCCGGTCTGCCGGCGCTCGACCGGGGCCCGACGCCCGACGGGACCCTCACGGTCGATCGAGGCCCGGCGGACGCCGCGCCCCCCGATGTCGCCCCCGACAGTGGGCGGCCGTGCGAGCCGGACGGTGAGCCGACCTACGAGATCTGGCCCCTCGGCCCGTGGCAGGTCGACATCGACCCCGCCACCGGCGCCTGGCAGATCCATCGCCCCGACGACGCGGCCGTCGTGCTGCGCTCACCCGATCGCTGCGTCGACGGCGTCGCTCGCCCGGTGGGTCGCATCGGCCGCGGCGCGCCCCGAAGTGAGGCGCTGTTCGGCAACTTCCGGATCGATCTCGAGCAGGACGTCGAGTGGCACCCGATCCCCGCCGAGCCGCACGGGGTGCGCCCCGGCGAGGGCGCGGTCGCGCTGGACTACACCGCCGCCGATGGCACCCCGGTCGCGCTGCGCTTCGCCACCGACGGCGTCGGGCTGCGGGTGGCCCTCGTCGCCGACGGCGTCGACGCCGCCGGCTTCGGCTGGCGCTGCGCCGACGACACCGGCTTCTTCGGCCTCGGGACCCAGGTCATCGGGCTCGATCTGCGCGGGCGGCGCTACCCGCTGTTCACCCAGGAGCAGGGCATCGGCAAGCCCGAAGACGGCCAGCCCTTCCCCCTCGCCAACGTGCCCGAGGCGGCCTACGCCCCGATGGGTGTCTGGCATGCCAGCGATGGCTACTCGGCGGTCGTCGGTCACGACGCATACAGCGCGCTCGACCTGTGCGCCGCCGATCCCGGCCGGGTCGAGCTGGAGAGCTACGCCGCGCTGCCGGCCTTCGCGCTGCTGCCCGGCCTCGACCTGCGGGCCCGCCTCTCGGCGCTCGGCGGCTACATCGGCCGCCCGCGGGACGTGCCCGACTGGGTCTTCGCCCCGTGGAACGACGCCGTCGGCGGCCCCGCGCGGCTGGCCGAGGTCGCCGCGCGTCTGCGGGCGCTCGACATCCCCTCGTCGGCCATCTGGAGCGAGGACTGGATCGGCGGCACCCAGACCGCCACCGGCTTCCGTCTGAGCTATGCCTGGGAGTGGGATCCCGCGACCTACCCCGACCTGCCGGACGACATCGACGCCCTGCACGACCAGGGGTATGCCTTCCTGGCCTACTTCAACCCCTTCGTGCCCGAGCCCACCCGCATGTTCGCCGAGGGCACCGCCGGCGGATGGCTCGTCGAAGACGCCGACGGCGAGGTCATCGTCTTCCGCGACCCCGCCTTCCGCCCGGCGGCCCTGGTCGACCTCACCGACCCCGGCGCCCTCGAGTGGCTGCGGGGCTACCAGGTCACCGCCGCCCGCGACCTGGGCATCGACGGGTGGATGGCCGACTTCGCCGAGTGGCTGCCGGTCGAGGCGGTGATGGACGACGGCACCCCCGGCTGGCGCTTCCACAACCGCTACCCGCTCGCGTGGCAGCAGGCCAACGTCGACGCCATGCAGGCGGCGCACGCCGACGCGCCCGACCCCGACGACTGGACCTTCTTCGCCCGCAGCGGCTGGGCCTCGACCGAGGGCGGCACCGCGAGCCTCGCCCCGGCGCTGTGGGCCGGCGATCAGAACACCGACTGGGCCCGGGACGACGGCCTGCCGACGGTCATCCCCATCGGGGTGCACGCCGGCCTCGCCGGGGTGGCGGTCTACGGCAGCGACATCGCCGGCTACACCAGCGAGCGATCACCCAACACCACCAAGGAACTCTTCTATCGCTGGGCGATGATCGGCGCCTTCCACCCCTTGATGCGCACCCACCACGGCAGCGACGAGTGCGGCAACTGGGCCTTCGACCGCGACGAAGACACCGTCGCTCACTACCGTCGCTATGCCACCGTGCACACGCTGCTGTACCCCTACCTGCGCGCCCGCATGGACGAGGCCATCGACCGCGGCTGGCCCATCGTCCGCCACCCGTACTTCACCGCGCCGAGCGTGCCCGGCCTGTGGCGCGACGCCCGGGATCACTTCTTCCTCGGCGACGACCTGCTCGTGGCCCCGGTGGTCGAGGCCGGCGCCGTCGAGCGGGTCGCGCACCTGCCGGCCGACGGCTGGTGGCCGCTCTTCGCCGCCGATCCGCTGCCCGCCGGCGAGCCCGGCCCGGGGCGGACGGTGACCCACACAGTCGCCGCCCCGATCACCGAGATCCCGGTCTTCGTGCGCCCCGGCACCGCGCTGCCGCTCCTGCCCCGCCCGGTGGACAGCTTCTACGGCGCCGAGGCCCCCGACGTCAGCGATCTGGCCGACCTCGACGGCGCCCGCCGGCTGGCGCTGTATCCCACGGCGGATGGCATCATCACATCCCGGGCCATCGATGGGACCACGATCGAGGGCGGCGGGTGGCGGGCCGCGCCCGACTGGCGGATGGCATCCCTGGATGGCATGCCCCTGCCGGCGTGCGACGGCGCCCGGGACGCGGCCTGCGCCGACGCCGACGGGGTCTACCTGCCCGCGACGGCCGACGCGACCCTGGCCGTGGGCGACGCCGCGCTCACCCTGAGCGGCGGCGAGCCCCGCGACTGGTACGTCGCCTGGGCCGGGGTCGCCTGGGGCCCGTGGGCCGAGCCGACCCCGGTCGGCGATCTGGACCCGGACATCCCCCCGCCGTGTGAGGAGGAATGAGCCGCCCGCGGCCGGGTGCCCGGGCGGCGGCCCCGGGCGTCAGCCCATCGCCTCCAGTCGCGCCGGCACGCTCTTGTGCAGCGGGGTGCCGACGAACGGATCGCGGTGGGCGGTCCGGGTGAGCTCGTTGGGCGCGATTCCGCCGGTGGGCCCATCGCCCGGCGCGGCGCCGAGCCCGGTCCCGTTGGGCAGCGAGATGTGCCCCGCCCGCATCGCCGGATCGACCGCGACCGTGACCACCGCCGACCCGCCCGGGGTGGTCAGCCGGGCCCGATCTCCGCTGCGCACGCCGAGCGCCGCCGCGTCCTCGGGGCCGATGCGCAGGGCGCCGTCGGGATCCTTCCGCCGCCAGTGGGGGTCGCGGATGATGGTATTGGCGGTGAACGCCCGCCGCTCGCCGGCAGACAGCGTGAAGGGGAACGCCGGATCGCTCGCGGGCGGCCCTTTCGCCAGCGCCCGCACCTCGTCGAGCAGGTCGGGCAGCGCGAGCGCGATCCGCCCGCCGGGTCGGTCGACGCGGCGCATCACATCGGCCCACTCGTCGACCGCGAAGACGACGCCCGAGGTCTCGCGCAGCATCGCCTCGAACAGCGCGGTCGCGGCGCTGAGCGGGTCGCCGCCGAAGCCGGCGCGGGCGATCGGGGCCGGATCCGCCATGACGGCCCGCAGCGCCAGGCCGAAGAGCACCGCGCCTTCCCGGCGGTCGGCGGGCAGGCTCGGCCCCAGGCTGCGATAGAGGATCGCCGAGGCGAAGGGCATGCGCGCCGGGTTCATCGCGACCTGGGCCACGAACGCCCGGGCATAGCGGTCGAGCCCCGCCTCGGCGGCCGCCCGCAGCGCGGTGACGCACTCGTCGTCCAGGCACCCGAGCGCATCGGCCAGCCGGGCGTGCATCTCGGCTTCGGGCAGCGGGCCAGGCGGCGGCTCGAGCAGTCGGGGCCGCAGGTGGAACGCGTTGCGGGGGAACTCGAAGTTGAAGAAGGTCGCCTCGGCCTTTTCGAATTGGGTGCACGCCGGCAGGACGTAGTCGGCGAGGCGGGCGGTCTCGGTGAGCGCGACGTCGATGACCACCAGGCAGTCGAGGGCCGCGAGCGCTTGTCGCATCCGGGGGCTGTCGGCCAGTGAGTGGGCCGGGTTGGCCGACTCGACGATCATCGCCCGGAAGCGATCGGGGTGGTCGGTGAGGATCTCGTCGGCGATGGCATTGCACGGCACGAGCCCGCCGATGATGCGCTGGCCGGTCACCGGGGTGTCGTACTTGTGCTCGCCGGTGGCCATCGGCACGAGCACGCTCGGCACATAGCGGGTGCCGGGCCGCCCGAAGTGCCCGGTGGTCAGCCACAGAAGGCGATGCAGGTAGCTCACCACGGTCGAGTGGCGGTTCATCTGCACGCCGAGGTCTTCGTACGAGGCGAGCGATCCGGCCTCGCCGATGACGCGGGCCACCGCCCGGATCTGCGCCTCGGGCACCCCGCAGATGTCGCTGTAGGCGGGGACATCCACCGCCCCGAGCGCCGCTCGGACGGCGTCCATCCCCTCGGTGTGGGCGGCGACGAAGGCGTCGTCGACCCAGTCGCCTTCGAGCAGCGCCGCCACGATGGCCGCCAGCAGCCAGGCGTCGGTGCCCGGCGCGAGCTGGAGGTGCACGTCGGCCAGCGCGGCGGTCTTCGTGCGCCGGGGATCGATGACGATGAGCGTGCGCCGGGGGTCGCGGGCGATGGCCTTGAGCGTCACCCTCGCCCGGGGGATGCCATGGGAGAACCAGGGGTTCTTGCCCACGAAGAGCGCCACGTCGCAGTGTTCGAAGTCACCTCGGGTCTGGGCCCCGAGCATGCGATGGCTGACCCAGAACTCGCCGGTCTTCTCCTGGGCGAGCGCGTTGCTTCGATAGCGCATGCCCAGCGCCCGGCGGGTGGCCGTGGCGTAGGCGCCCGGCAGGTGGTTGCCCTGCCCGCCGCCCCCGTAATACAGGATCGACGCGCCGCCGTGGGCGTCGCGCACCGCGGCGAGCCGCCCGGCCACTTCGCTGATCGCGGTGTCCCAGTCGATGGCTTCGAAGGTGCCATCGGGCCGCTGGCGCAAGGGGCGCGTCACCCGAGCCCCGCCGTTCTGGTAGTGATCGAGCCGGTGCGCCTTCTCGCAGGCGTAGCCTCGCGACACCGGGTGCGACGTGTCACCCCGCAGCCGCGCGAGCCGCCGGCCGTCGTCTCCGCCGAGCTGCACTTCGAGGCCGCAGTTGCACTCGCAGAGGATGCACGCGGTGGGCTTCCAGGGGCCGGTCGGGGACGGGCGCGACATGGGGGGCCTCGCGAGGCGATGGAGGTGGCCCACGGTAGCAGCCATGGGCGCGGGGCGCATCAGGGCCGGGCGACCCCGGGTCCACCGGCGGCGGCTCTGTCGTCTATGCCCCTACTTCTGCGTCTGCCTCGTCGCCCGGGGCCCCGTCGAACCGGATCCAGCCCACCGCCGCCATCGCCGGCACCAGCAGCAGATCGGCGAGCAGCGCGATGATCAGGCACGCCGGCAGCAGCGTGCCCAGGATGCGGGTCGTGAAGTACTGCGTCGTCGCGAACGGCAGGAAGCCGGCGGTCAGGATGATGGTGGTCATCACGATGGCCCGGCCGGCGAAGTCGTAGGTCCGCTCGAGGGCCTGAGCCCGGTCGGCGGTGCGCCGGGCCTCGCTGCGCAGCCGCACCAGGAAGTGCACCGTGTCGTCGACTCCGATGCCCACCGCGATGAGCAGCACCAGGAAGATGTCGCTGTCGATGGTCTCCTGCGCGCCGGCCCAGCCGACGAGCATCAGCAGCGGGAAGAGGTTGGGGATCATCGACCACAGCCCGGCGCCCAGGCTGCGCAGGGCCACGATCATCATGACCGCGATGGTGGCCACCGAGACCGCCAGCCCCCGCCGCTGACCGGCGATGATCGAGTCGAGCCAGTCGCCGAGCAGGTAGCTCATGCCGGTCGGCTCGACGGTGGTGTCGTCGCGCAGGTGCTCGGCCGCCAGCCGGGTCGCCGCGTCGCCCACCGCCTCACTCTCCCGGAAGCCGTTGCCGGCGACCCGCAGCCGCACCCGCATCAGCTTGCGGTCGAAGTCGAGGACCTGATCGAGCCCGTCGCCCCCGGCCATTTCGAACAGCAGCAGGTACTGCGCGAGTTGGGGGCGGGTCGTCGGCAGCGGGCCGGCGTCGGGCACGTCGGCGGTCAGCGCGCCGTGCAGCACCTGCATGAGATCGACGAGCGACTGGGCGTCGTCGACCAGCGGGTGCTCTTCGAGCGCCGCCTGCCAGCGGGCCATCCGGGTGAAACGCTCGCCGTCCAGCAGGCCGCCCGGCTCGGGGGCCTCGACGTAGACGTCGACGATGTTGGTGCCGGCGAAGCGATCCTCGAACCACGACACCGACGCGTGCAGCGGGTTGTCGGGCCCCATGCGCTCGACGATGTCGGTCTCGATGGTCATGTCGACGCCGTAATACACGGCACCGGCGGCGCACAGCGTGAAGCCGGCGATGACCGCCCGGGGGCGCCCGAGGGCGAGGCGGCGCAGGCCCCGCAGCAGGCCGTCGACCAGCCCCTGCACCCGGTTGGTGGCCCCGCTGCGCAGCGGGGCGGGGGTCGGGGTCAGGCTGAACAGCACCGGCACGACGGTCATGGCGATGAGCAGGGCCACCGCGACGCCGAAGCCGAGCACGACGCCGGTGATGCGGAAGACGGGCGTCGGCACGAAGGACAGCCCCACGAAGCCGACGAAGGTGGTCAGCGAGGTGAAGAGGCACGCCCGGCCCACATCCTCGGCCGCCGAGAGGATGGCGTCCTCCTTGTCCCGCCCGTGGCCCAGCTCGATGAGGTAGGCGCTCGCCAGATGCACCACGTCGCTGAAGGCCACGATGAGGATCACCGCCGGCACGACGGCCATCATGATGCTGATCTGGGGGTCGAGCTGGACCGCCAGCCCCGCGGTCCAGATGACGGCGATGATCGAGACCCCGCCGGAGAGCACCGCCGGCCACAGCCGGTGGAAGAGCAGCCACACCGACAGCAGCAGCAGCGCGGCGGTGAACGGCAGCACCCGGGTCAGCGCGACCTCGCTCTCTTCGATGAGAGCGGCGACGGCGGCGATCTGGCCGACGGTGTATTGCCGGGTGTGGGGGATGCCCTCCTCGGCGAAGATGGCTTGCGCCTTGGCGAGCAGCGCCGGGCCCTCTTCGGCCTTGCGATCGGCGTCCTGCACCAGCTCGATGACCACCGCCGTGCCCGGCCCGTCGCGGGCGAGCAGCGTGTCGCCCACGAACGGATCACGGCGCATCTCGTCGAGCAGGGCGGCGAGGGCCGCGCGGTCGAGGTCGTCGATCTCGTCGGCGTAGGGCTCGATCCGCAGGCCGCCGCCTCGGAACTCCACCCGCCGGGCGTCGAGCGCGGTGAGCACCCGGGCCACCGCGTCCCACTCTTCGATGCGGGCGGTGATGCGCAGCAGGCGGTCGCGGTGATCCGGTGAGAGCAGGTCGGGGTCGTCGAAGCCGATGATGATGGTCTCGTCGCCCCCGAAGCGATCGGCCCGCTCGAGGAAGCGCTGCCACGCCGGGCTCTCGCCGAGGAAGAGCCGCCCGATGCTCGAGGCGAGCACGCCCCGGCTGGCCGAGAGGGCCGCCAGGGCGGTCAGCAGGCCGACGATGATCAGCACCGCCGCCCGGTGCCGCAGGACGAATCGGAACCATGCGCGCATGGGCGCCACGGTACCCCATCCCGCGTCGGGATCGGCCGATTTCGCCCCCGGGGGCTACCCGGGGTCGCCCCGGCCGTCGAGGCGGGCGGCGAGGGCGTCGAGGTCGGCGCCGGGGCGCACGACGTGCCAGCGCCCCGGGCGGCGGCTGTCGACGACCATCACCGCTTTCTTGGGGCACACGTCGAGGCAGGGCACCTCGACCACGCCGATGGGGCTCTTGCGCCCCTTGCGGGCGGCGAGGCGCTTGCGCAGGGCCTTCGCCAGCCGCTGGTCTTTGGGGCCGAACGCCTTGCCGACCTTCTTCGAGCACTTGCGGCAGACCAGGACGACATGGCTCCACCGGGCTCGGACCTCGCCTTTCACGCGCGCCTCCACGGCTGTGTGCTTCGCTGCATGGGATCGGCGGCCGCCGCCCGCGGTTTCGGGGCCCGCCGCCTGCCTCGCGCCGCCGGAACGTGACCGGCGGGGCCGATCATCGGACGGCCGGCCTCGGGGACACCCGACTTTTTCGGTTGACTCTACGGGTAGGCCCCTACATGGTGATCCTGAATTCAAAAGTGCTCTTGTATCGCACATTGGATCACGTGTACTCACGAACGAGGCCACAGGAGGGGAGCCGATGGTCGCCCGCCCCATGCCCGTCTTCGCCGCGCTGACGCTGATCGCCTCGACCGCCGCCGCCGAGGTGGCCGCCGTCGGGCCCGGCGTCGCCGAGATCGAGCCGCCCCGCAGCACCTTCGCCCCGCCGGCGCCCGCGTGGTCCCGGGGGGGCGATGGCCGCTCCGACTTCCCCGGCTGGGCCCGGGCGACCGGCTACCACCCCAAGAAGGGGGCCCGGGTCGGCAAGCGCACCGTGCGGGGCCACGGCGGGGCCCTCGAAGGGGCCGAGGCCCGGGTCTTCGCCGAGCGGCAGTGCGTCGACCCCCACTCGATCCCGGTCTGGAAGCGGGTGGCCGACGTCGTGGCCGACGTCGCGGTCGTCCTCGACCGTCCGGTCACGATGGGCGACGGCATCTACAGCGACTACGACGTCTACACCAAGGGCAAGCGGCGCCACGCGGCGCGGATCCCGGCCGTCGACCCCGATCCGCGGGTGGGCCCGGTGCCCATCGTGGGGGTCGAGCTGCCCAAGGAGTTCATCGCCCGCGAGTGCGGCGCCCTCGACAGCCACCTGATCCACTTCGACCCCGAGGAGGCCGACGCTTCGGTCGATGGCTGGGTCGACTTCGATCAGCCCATCGTCGCGGTGCTGTTCTACGGCAACCGGCTCGACGGGTCGGACGCCATCTTCGGGCTGCCCCGGGTGGCCTATCAGGGGGACTTCGTCGACGACCGCGGCCGCGCCGGCCGGGACGGCATGCTCGACCCGGTGCCCTGGCGCGGCCTCGAGCTGGGCGTCGTGCCCGGCGCCGAAGGCATCGAGCAGGTGACCCTGGGCCCCGACGGCGAGGGGCGGCCCAACCAGCGGCTGTCGTTCACGCTCTTCGCCGACCCCGCCGGGGATCAGATCCGGGTGCTGACCCGGGCGCCCTGCGGCTGCGAGTAGCCGCGCCGGTCAGGTGGGCTGCACCAGCCGGTGGATCTTGCCATAGGGGATGTAATACGAGCCATCGGACGAGGGCTTGACGTCCTCGACGACGAACAGCAGCCCCTCCTGGCGGATCGCCCGGGGGAAGCGCATGTTCTTGTTCGGGTCGTAGTCGTCCGACACCACCCGGGCCCGCAGCTTGCTGCCCGCCTTCACGATCTGGATCAGCACGCCGTCGCCCACGTCGTCGATGGTCGGCACGTCGGCGAGTGACATCGCCTTCGTCTTGCGCAGCGTGCCCCGCCGCGACGTGCCGCCGCCCACGCTGGGGCGGCTCTCGCCGGGGCGCAGCAGCAGCTTGATGTCACCCGATGCCCGGTAGAAGGTGCCATTGCTCGACGGCTCGACCGCCTCGACGAGGTAGCGGGCGCCCTCCTGGCGCAGCGAGCGGGGGAACTGCACGTTGAAGGCGGGATCGAAGCCATCCGATGCCACCTTGACCCGCAGCTTGCCGCCCTCCTTGACACAGCGCACGATCACGCCGGCCGGCTCCTCGCCCTCGGCGGCGGTCACCGCGTCGAGGCCGCTGGTATTGCCCGAGGTGGCGCCCCGCAGCTTCAGATCGCCCCGCCCGCGCTTGCGGGCCTGATACGACTGGTCGACGATCTCCTTGCGATAGGTGTTGCCATACTGGCCCTTGTCGAACAGCCCGGCGTAGTGCTCGAGCTGGTCGACCTCTTCGGCGAACTCGAACTGCTCGTCGAGGGCCCGGGTCTTGATGTCGCCGGCCATCGCCCGCAGCTTTTCCGAGGCCTTGGCGAGCTGGCCCTTGTCGGCGAGTCCGATGGCTTCTTCCTTGGCCCGCCCGATGCGCAGCTTGCTACACGCGCGCACGACCTCGGGATCCTCGCCGGCTTTCGCCGCCTCGTCGGGGCTGACGACGGCCGCGGTGATGGCGAGCTGCGCGGTGCGCTCGACGACGGTCTCGCCCTCGGCGGTCTTCCAGGCCAGCTCGATGGTCGCCAGGGTGGCCTCGCCGGCGTCGAGCGCGGGCAGCGTCAGGCTCAGCGCGAGCGCGCGGGGTTCGATGGCATACACCTCGCCGACGGCGATGTCATAGATGCCCTCCTTCGCGCCGTAGCGCGCGCTCGACAGCACGTCGGCGACCTTCACCCCGTCCGCCGGGCGCACGGTCGCCGTCAGCTCGCGGGCGATGACCGACGACAGGCCCTCGACCTCGATGCGGAACACCTCTTCGGCGTCCTCCGGCGACTGGATGAAGTAGAAGTTGCCGCCCGCCGCGTCGGCCATGCCGATGAGCAGGTCTTCGTTGAAGCCGTTGCCGAAGCCGAGGGTGGTGGTGACGACCCCCGCCTCGGCCTGCTCCCGGGCCAGGCCGACGAGCTTGCGGGGGTCGGTGATCCCCATGTTGGCCTGCCCGTCGGTGAGCATCATCACCCGGTCGACGCTGATCTCGTCCCGGCCCTCGCGGACGTGCCCGCAGCCTTCGAGCCACCCGCCCGAGAGGTTGGTGATGCCCCCCGCCCGCACCTTGCCGAGGATGTCTTTGATCGCTTTGCGGTCGGTCACCTTCGTCGGCGTCTGCACCGTGCGCACGGTGTCGTCGTAGGTGACGACCGAGAGCGTATCCCGCTCGCCGAGCCGGTCGACGAGCAGCTTCGACGCCCGGATGGCCTGGGCCAGCTTGCGCCCGCCCATCGAGCCGGATCGGTCGAGCACGAGGCTCAGGTTGAGCGGCCGGCGGGCCTCGGGGGCGTCGTCCTCGGCGCCGAAGCGCACGAGCAGATCGACGGTCGTCGCCTCGCCCGCGGGCAGCGCCCGCCGGCCGAGGGAGGGGGTGGTCTTCATCGGGTGGTTCTCCGGGTGGGTGAGGGGGCCGGCGTCCTCGGGCCGGCTCCATTTGCTGTAGGCCACGCCGGGCGGGCGGTCAACCGTGATGTGCGCGGCGGGGCGCGCGGCGTGGCATGATGCCCGCCGGATGTCAGGAGGCCGGTGATGGCGGACGAGATGAAGGGCAAGGTGGCGGTGGTCACCGGGGCCAACGCGGGGATCGGGCGGGCGACCGCCGAGGCGCTGGCCGGGATGGGGGCCCGGGTGCTGGCCTGCGGGCGCGACCGGGCGAGGCTCGACGCGGCGGTGGCGGACATCCGCCGGGTCAGCGGGCGGGACGCGGTCGAGCCGCTGCTGGCCGATCTGTCGTCGATGGCCGAAGTGGCTGGGCTGGCCGACGCGATCGCCGAGAAGACCGACCGACTCGATGTGTTGATCAACAACGCCGGTTTGACCATCGACCGCCGGATCGACACGGCCGATGGCTACGAGCTGACGTTCGCGGTGAACCACCTCGCGCCCTTCCTGCTGACGACCCGACTGCTGCCCTTGCTCGAGGCGTCGGCGCCGGCCCGGGTGGTCACGGTGTCGTCGGCGGTGCACGCCCGGGTGAAGGCGATGGACGTCGCCGCGCTGGCCGATCCGCCGAGCCACGACTGGGGCGCGACCTACGGCCAGTCGAAGCTGTGCAACGTGCTGTTCACCCGGGCGCTGGCCCGCCGGCTGGATGGGACGGGGGTGACGGCCAACTGCCTGCACCCGGGGGTCATCGCGACCGATTTCGGCGACGACGGTGATCTGGGAGGGCTGATCGGGGCCGCGTGGCGGGTGATGAAGTGGTTCATGCCGGGGCCGGCGAAGGGCGCCCGCACGTCGGTGTACCTGGCGACTTCGCCCGCGGTGGCGGATGTCTCTGGCGAGTACTTCGTGAAGTGCGCCGTGGCCCGGACGAGCCGTCTGGCGCGGGACGCCGAGCTGGGCGAGGCGCTGTGGGTCGAGAGCGAGCGGCTGGTGGCGGCGGCGCTGGGGGCTTGACGGGGGTGCGCGCGGGGGCCGCCGGTTGATGTAGGATGCCGGCCGTGTCGAGTCGAACCCTCACCCTGGTCTGGCGCGAGTCGGACGCGCACGCCGACGTGGTGCTGCTCGGCGGCGACGGCGCCGGGGCCGGCCCGGTGGCCTGGGCCGGGCGGCACACATTCGAGCGAGCGCAGGCCGAGGCCGAGGCGAAGGCCATCGCCCGGGCGGTGCGGCGGGCCGTGCGGGGGCGGGGGAGCGAGGCGCTGGTGGCCAGCGGGCGGCTGCTCTTCGATCTGCTGTTGCCGGGACCGGTCAAGGCTGCGCTGCGGGGGCCGGCGGGGTCGCTGACGGTCGTCGGCGGGGGCTGGCCGTGGGCCCTGCTGCACGACGGGATCGCGCCGCTGGGCCTGCGTTGGGCGCTGGGCGAGCTGGGGCTGGACGGGGCGCCGCTGGGGGATGGACGGCCCGAGGTCGACGGGGAGCGGCTGCTGGTGGTGGCCGATCCGGCGGCCGATCTGCCCGCGGCGCGTTACGAGGGCGAGGCGCTGATGCGGGAGATGGCCGGGGGGGCCGGCTGCGACCTGCGCCTGGGGCGCCTGCGGCGGCAGGACTTCCTGCGCATCTTCCGGGGCTATCGGCTGGTGCACTTCGCGGGGCACGCCGATCCGGCCGACGACGACGGGCCGGCCGGCTGGCGGCTGTCGGACGGGCGGGTGGACGCCGAGGCTCTGCGCACGCTGGCCGGCGGGTCGGCCCCGGCCCTGGTCTTCGCCAACGCCTGCCGCTCGGCGCAGGCCCCCGCGGTGGGCGACGCGCTGCTCGCGGGCGGGGTGCGGCACTTCATCGGCACGACCGTCGATCTGCCCGATCTGCCGGGGGCCGACTTCGCCACCCGCTTCTACCGCGCGCTGCGCGAGGGGCTGGCGGTGGGCGAGGCGCTGCGCCGGGCCCGGGTGGCCGACGCCGAGGCGGGGCAGGCGGTGTGGGCCGCGTACCGGCTGCGGGGCGATCCGGGCACGGTGTACTTCCGGGCGCGGGCCGCCGAGCGCTGGGCGCCGGGGGTGCGGCAGGCGGTGCTGTTGGCGGTGCGCCGGCCGCACGCCGTCGACGGCGCGCCCGACGCGCTGGCCGAGGCCCACGCCCGCTGGCGGGCCCGACTGCGGGAGGCGGTGGCCCGGCACGGCGGGCGGCTGCTGCCGGGGCGGGCGGCGGTCGACCGGGTGGTCTTCGGGGTGCCGGTGACCTTCGAGAACGACGCCCACCGCGCGGTCCGGGCGGCCGAGGCGCTCGCCGGGCAGCACCCCGACGCGGTCATCGCCCTGGAGGCGGGGCCGGTGGTGGCGACCGGGGCCGACGTCGTGGCGGCGGCGGCCCTGGCCGTCGAGGCGGCCTCCTGGCGCCTGCCGCCGGGCATTCACGGCTTGCCGGGGATCGCCGCCCGGCTGGGATCGGCGGCGACGTGGGGCCCGGAGGCCGACGGCGGCCGGCGCCTGATCCGGCTGGGTGAGACCCGCGCGGTCGGCGAGCTGCCGCTGGTGGGGCGGGCGGCCGAGATCGGGCGGCTGATGGATCTGGCCGACGGGGTCCTGCGCGATCGGCGGGCGGCGGCGGTGACGGTCGTCGGCCCGGCGGGCATCGGCAAGAGCCGGCTGCTGGGGGCGCTGCGCCGCCGGCTCGAGGGGCGGTTCACGGTCGTGCGCGGGGCGGGGGTGCCCTACGACGAGGCGGCCCCGTTCGCGGCGGCGGCGGGGGTCATCCGCGGGCTGTGCCGGCTGGGCCCCGACGAGGGCTCGCCCGAGCGGCTGCGGGGCGCCCTGCGCGCCCTGATCGAGCGGCTGGACGGCGGCGACGCCTTCGACCTGGACGTCATGCCCATCGACGCGCTGCTCTCGGGTGACGTGGGCGGCCCCCGGCTCGCCGAGCACGCCGACGCCCTCGCCGCGCTGTGCGGCCTCGACCCCCCGCCGGGCACGGCGCCGCCCGATCCGGCGGCGTTGCCGGTGGCCTTCGCCCGCTTGATCGAGGCGGCGGCGGCCGAGGCCCCCCTGGCGGTGCTGGTGGAGGACGTGCACTGGCTGCCCGACGTGGGCCGGGCGGTGGTCGACGGCTTGATCGGGCGGCTCGACGGCCCGGTGCTGGTGGTGGCCTCGGGGCGCCCGGCGCTGGCCGAGAAGGTGGGTCACTGGTTCGAGCGGCCGCGCCACACCCGGCTCGATCTGGGGCCGCTGTCGGACCGGGAGGCCGAGGCCGTGCTGCGCCAGACGCTGGCCGGGGCGAGCAAGGCCGACGCCGAGGCGCTGCTGGCCCGGGCCGAGGGCAACCCGCTCTTCCTGCGCGAGCTGGCGCTGGCCCGGCAGGCGGGCGAGGCCGGCGCGCCGCCGCCGACGATCGAGGGGGTGATGCAGGCCCGCCTCGACCGCCTGCCGCCGTTCGAGCGGGAGGTCCTGCGGGCGGCGGCGGTGCTGGGGCGCACGTTCTGGCAGGCGGGGGTCGCCCGGTTGCTGGGCCGGGCCGAGGGGGTCGCGGCGGCCCTCGCGGCGCTCGAGCGGCGGCGCTTCGTGCAGTCCCAGCCGACCAGCGAGCTGCCCGGGCAGTCGCAGTGGCGCTTCAACCACGGGCTGATGTTCGAGGTGGTCTATCACGGCATCGCCGGCCGGGCCCGGGCCGCGTGGCACGGGCGGGCGGCGCTGTGGCTGGGCGACGAGGTGCAGGCCGGGCCCGATCGCTGGGCCCGGATCGCGGTGCACCGGGCGGCGGCGGGCGACCGGGCGCGGGCGGCCGAGGCGTGGTTGCAGGCGGCCGAGCGGGCCCGGCAGACCTCGGCCGCGGGCGAGGCGCTGCGCGCGTTCCGCTCGGCCCTGGCCGAGGACGAGGCGGCCGGCGGCGCGCTGGCGAGCGAGGTCCGGGCCGAGGCCGAGGTGCAGCTCGCCGATCTCGAGCGGGGGGCGGGTGATCTGGCCTCGGCGGCGGCGCTGCTCGACGCGGCGATCTCCCGCTCGGGGGGCGTGCTCCGGGCCGAGCGGCTGCACAAGCGGGCGATGATCGCCGAGGCCCAGGGCGATCTGGCCGACGCCCGGCGGCGCCTGGTCGACGCCCGGGCCCTGGTCGACGCGCTCGATGGGCCCGAGGCCCGGCGGGTGGCGCTCGACATCCGGCGCTACGAGGGCTGGCTGGCCTACCGCGACGGGGACGCCGATCGGGCGGTGGCGCTGCTCGACGCGCTGCTGGATCAAGTGCCCGCCGACGCGGTCGACCTGCGGGGGCTGGTGCTCAATACGCTGGGCATCGCGGCCTACGGGCAGGGCGACTTCGAGGCGGCCGAGCGGGCGTTCCGCCGGGCGCTGGCGCTCTTCGAGGGCCTGGGCCGCGGCGACCGCACCGCGACCTGCTTCAACAACCTGGGCATGGTCGCCGGCCGCCAGGGGGACGTGCCGGCGGCGGTGGGCTGGTATGAGCGGGCGGTGCGGCTGCACGTCAAGCGGGGCGATCGCACGGCGCTGGCCCAGGCGTACAACAACCTGGGGTCGCTCTACGGCGACCTGGGGGACTACGCCCGGGCGGCGCGCTATCTGCGGGAGGTCGTGCGCATCCGCGAAGGCACCGGCCACGGGGGGCTGGCGCTGGGCTATGCCAACCTGGGCGAGGTGTACCTCAAGCAGGGCCGGGCCGACGAGGCGGCCGATCACCTCGACCGGGCGTTGGCGCTGTGCGAGGCGGGCCGGGGCCCGGGCTACCTGCTGCCCGACGTGTGGCGCATGAAGGCCGAGCTGCTGCTCGCCCGGGGCGCGGCCGAGGACGCGGTCGCCGCCGCCGAGGAGGCGCTGAGTCAGTCCGAGGAGCGGGGTGATCGCACCCGCGTCGGCGCCGCCCGGCGGGCGCTGGGCGAGGCGCTGGCGGCGTCGGGCGAGGTCGAGGCGGCCGACGTCGAGCTGGCCCGGGCGGTCGAGGTCCTCGAGGCGGTCGACTACCCGCTCGAGCTGGCCCGCGCGTTCACCGCCCGGGCCCGCCACCTCGAGCGCCGGGGCGATCCGGCGGCCGAGGCCCTGCACGCCCGGGCGGCGGCGCTGATGGCGGCCATCCGCCGGTGACCGGCCCCGCGCGGGCAGACATTTGCACTTCATTCCACCCCGGGGCCCCGGGTACGGTGCCCCGAACGGCAAATATTGGAGGTATGCATGCGGCGGGGATGGCTGCTGGCAGCGTTCCTGGCGGTGGGCGGCGCATCGGGTGCGATGCTGGCCGAGCCCGCCGAGGCGGCGACGGCCCGGGCGTTGTCGCCGGGGCAACTGGCCGATCGCTCGGCCCTGGTCTTCATCGGCACCGTCGAGCGGCAGAGCAGCCGCTTCGTGGCCGAGGGCAACCGGGTGGTGACCGACACGGTCTTCGCCATCGAGCAGGTCGTGAAGGGGCCCGACAAGCACCGGCGCACCTTCGAATTGACCCAGCTCGGCGGCGCGGTGGGTGAGGGCATGCACCGCCGGGCGACCGAGGTGCCGGGCTACGCCCGCTTCTCCGTCGGCGAGCGGGTGCTGCTCTTCGTCGAGCCGACCTCCACCGGCCGGCTGGTGCCCACCGGGCTGGCCCAGGGCAAGTATCGTCTGCAAGGCACCCCCGGCACCGACAAGGTCATGGCCGTGCGCGACCTCGACGGCCTGCACGTCGTCGGCGCCGGCCCGGTGCGCCACCTCGCCGGCGTGCCCCGCGACCCGAACCGCATGGCCCTCGGCCAGCTCCTGCGGATCGTGCGCGGCGAGCGGCCGGTCGACCCGGTGCCGCTGCGCCGACTGACGACGCAGGACGTGCCCTCGCCCGGCCGGGGGGAGGTGCACCGATGAAGCCCCTCGCGCAGATCACATCGTCGCTGCTGACCGCCGGCCTGCTGGTCGGGGCTCTGGTCACCAGCGCCTCGGGCTACAGCTTCGAAGGCAGCCGGTGGGAGATCCAGTCCGGCCAGTCGGTGCCCTACGTCGTCAGCCGGGTGCTGTCCGACGACATGCCCGACATGGACGCCCTGGCCGGCATCCAGATCGGCTACGACGCTTGGACGGTCCTCACCTGCTCCTACATGAGCTGGGAGTACCAGGGCCGCACCGACAACACCGCCTGGGGCGCCGGCGATGGGGAGAACGTCGCGAGCTGGCGCGACGAGCTGTGGGATGACTCGCCAGCGGCGCTGGCCATCGCCGCGTGGCAGACCGGTGGCATCGGCGGTGGCATCTCGGACTGCGACATCAAGTTCAACGGCTTCCATCACACCTGGGCCAACTTCGACGGCCCGGGGAACGGCAACCGCACCGACGTGGCCAGCGTCTCGGCCCACGAGGTGGGGCACTGCAACGGCTTCGGGCACTCCGACGTGGCCGGGGCGACGATGTGGCCCTCGACCGGGCCCGGCGACATCAGCGGGCGCTCGCTGTCGGCCGATGACATCGCCGCGCTGTGCGACACCTACCCCTCGGGGGGCGAGGTGCCCGAGCCCGACATGGAGCCGCCCCCGCTGGTGGGCGACGCCGACTTCGGCGAGGACTGCTCGGCCGAGCGTTGCCAGGAGGGGTTGTTCTGCCTCAACGACGGGCGGGATCTGTTCTGCTCGCGGAGCTGCGAGGGCAACGAGGAGTGCGGCGCGGGCTACTACTGCGCCCGGGTCTCCAACGGCGACGGCGCCTGCGCCCGGGGTGAAGACCCGATGCGCGACCGGGCCGGCTTCGGCGAGGATTGCAGCGAGGGCCGCATCTGCCAGCAGGGGCTGGTCTGCGTCAACGACGAGGGGCTGACCTACTGCACCGGGCCGTGCGTCAACGAGATGTGCCCCGGCGGCTTCTTCTGCACCGAGCTGCAGGGCGGCAACACGATCTGCGCCCGGGGCGAGGGCGCGCCCGGCGACCTGCCCGGGGCCGGCCAGCCGTGCACCGATCGCGGGCTGTGCCAGCGGGGGCTGTTCTGCATCCGCGACGGGCTCTACACCGACCCCGAGACCGGCGACGTGATCCCGTACTGCACCGCCCCCTGCGACGCGGGCGGCAACTGCGACGAGGGCTACCGCTGCATCGACCTGCCCCCGTCGGGCACCGCCTGCCAGCTCGTGCCCAGCGCCGGCGACAGCCAGGTGGGCGACCCGTGCTTCATCAACCCCGAGCGACCCTTCGATCAGCCGACCTGCGGCAACGATCTGGAGTGCGTCGACGCGCGGCAGGTCGCCCAGGAGTGGGTCGAGCCGGGCTTCTGCACCAAGCTGTGCGATCCCGACGACTGCTGTCCCGATGGCTGGGGCTGCGCCGAGGTGACCCCGGTCTTCGCCCAGTGCCGGCCGGACGTGCCCGACTCGCCGACCTTCGTCTGCGGCGCGGGCGGGGCCGGCGGTGAAGGCGGCGGCGGCGGCGGGGGCGACAACGACGGCGGGATCGGCGCCGACGGTGGCGGCGGCAGCGACGGGGACGACGGTGATGGCGGGGGCGGCTGCGTGGCGGCCCCCGGCACTCAGAGCTGGCCCTACGGCCTGCTGCTCGTCGGCTTCGCGCTCGTCGGCCTCGGGCGCCGGCGCCGCTGAGCCGCCCGATCCAGCCGCGGCGGGCCCGCCGCGGCTGCCCCCTCTCATCTCATCCATTCTCATCGATGGCATCGGCGATGCCATCGGCCCATGCGGGTGACGGCTGTCAGCCGTCGGGGGCCTCCACCGGGTCGGGGGCGGCGGTGGTCTCGGCGGTGGTCTCGGCTCTCAGCCGGGCGTCGATGAGCGCCCGCCCGTCGCGCAGCGTATCGCTGTCGGCGATGGGCGCCAGCAGCGGGCAGTGGGTGGCCCACATGCGATCGGTCAGCCCGGCGTCGAGCGCCGCTTCGAACCCGGATCGGGTGCGCTCGACGTCGCCGCTGTAGCCCGCCAGCTCGGTCACCGACTGCAAGAAGAGCGTCGCCCGACGGCGGGCCCCGGCCGCCAGCGCCCGGTGGGCCCGGGCCTCGAGCCAGCGATAGTGCTGCGGCCCGGCCCGGCCCTTGCGGTTGACCGCCCGGAAGAGCTCGGCGATGGCGCTCGGCTCCTTCGCCGGGGGGCGGGTGCTCCACGGGTCGCGGTGCTCCGGCCCCCGCCACAGGGCGAAGCGGGCCAGGGCGATGTCGGCCAGCGCCCGCTGCGCCTCGCGGGGGTCGGGATCCCACAGCAGCCCGTGGATGCGCAGCCACTCGCCGCGGTAGGCGTGGGTCCGGGCCAGCTCGATGCGCAGGTCGACCGAGTCGGCGCCCAACGCCAGCGCCCGGGTCAGGTGATGGGTCGCCCGATCGAGGGGGCCGGTCTCGGCCATCACCCGGCCGGCCATGGCGTGGCTCTCGCCGTCGGTCGGCTCGCGCTCGATGGCCTGCTCGAGCCGGCGGATCGCCGCCAGCGGCTGACCCCGATAGTGATGCACCGTGGCCAGCGCCCGGTAGGGGCGGCCGGCGAACGGGGCAGCGGCGATGGCCCGCTCGGCGAAGTCCCGGGCCGCGTCGAGCTGGCGGCGGTCGTCCCGCCCGGCGCTCAGCCAGCCCAGCCGGGCCCGGCAGATCGCGGCGTCGGCCAGCACCGCGCCGTCGTCCGGGCGGTGGGCCAGCACCGCGTCGAACAGCGCGATGGCCGGGCGGATGTCTTTGTGCCAGCCCCGCCGCATGCGCTCGCGGGCGGCGTCGAGCCACAGGGGGACCGCCTCCTCGGGGCGCCCGGCGGCGGCGAGGTGGGCCGCCCGCCGGGCCCGATCGGGCGGCTCGCCCCGTCGGGCCGCCAGCGTCAGCAGCGCGTCGGCGCACGCCGCGTGCCACCGCGCGGCCCGCCCGGCGTCGCGGGCGCGGTCTTCGAGAGCCTCGCGCAAGAGCCCGTGGGCGAAGACCAGCCGCCCGCCGCTGCGGCGCACGAGGCCGTGATCGAGCAGCCGCTCGACCGCCGCGTCCGGCCGGGCGAGCCCCGCCCGCTCGCACGCCACCCGCCACTCGTCGGGGTCGACGCTGGCCCCCAGGGTCGCCGCCAGCTCCAGCGCGGGCAGCGGGTCGGGCCGCATGTCGCCCAGCAGCCGGTCGAGCCGGGTGCGCCACAGCTCGGCCAGGGAAGGGGGGCGGGCGTCGGGCCGGTCGGGCGGCAGGCGGAAGCCGTCGGGGGTCTCTTCGAGCACCTGCATGTGCAGCCAGTGGCGCAGCAGCTCGTCGGCGAAGAGCGGGTTGCCCCCGGTGATGCCCGCCAGCCGCTCGGCGGTGTCGGCGGTCAGCGGCAGGCGGGCGGCGGCCACCTCGCCGTGGGCCCGGGCGTCGAGCGGGCGCAGCTCGATGGCGTCGACCTCGGGGCGGTGGGCCAGCAGCTCGAGCGCCCGCCGGGTCTCGGGGCGCACCCCGATCACCGGGCGCCCGGGGTCGCGGGTGCGCACCGTCAGCACGAACAGCGCCGGCAGCTCGGGCCGCTGATCGAGGACGTGCTCGACCAGCCGCACCGCCTCGGGGCCCCACTGCGCGTCGTCGATCTGGACCACCAGCGCCCGGTGGCGGGCGAGCACCTCGAGCCCGTCGGCGATGGCGTCGAACAGCGCGCCCTCGGAGTCGAGCGTCACCTGCACCGGCCCCAGATCGAGCCGCCCGCCGCAGTCCACCGCCGCCATCGCGCCCGCCACCATCGGCGGGAAGCCGCCCCGGGCCAGCCGCCGGGCGGCGTCCTCGGGCGGCATGCCGGTCAGCCGCAGGTGGCGGGTGAAGATCGGCCCCAGGCCATGCACCGCCGTCGGCACCGGCGCGTGCTCGACCCGCAGCCCGTCGGCCTGCCCCGCCGCGTGGGCCCGCTCGGCCAGCCAGCCCATCAGCCGGGTCTTGCCCAGCCCCGCGCCGCCCGACAGGATCACCGCCCGCGCGCCCCGGCCGTGCACCACGTCGCTCAGGCGGGCCCACAGCCGCTCGCGCTCGGCCGTCCGCCCCCGCAGCGGCGGGACCCTCAGCTCGACCAGATCGCGCCCGCAGCCGGGCAGGTGCGCGGTCCACGGCTCGAGGGGTCGGCGCCAGTCCATGTCCATCGGCGGGCGGTCGGGGTGATCGCCGGCGACGAGGCGGCCCGGCCCGTCGACGGCGATGGCGGGGGCCGAGACCACCGTCGGATCGAAGCCGTCGACCGCGGGATCGATCGTCGCCCCGCATGGATCGAGCGTGCGCTCGGTGAAGTCGGCCGAGCCGGGATCGGGCAGCGCCTCGAGCGCGGCGCGCGCGTCGGCGGCGAAGCGGAAGCGATCGGCCGGGTCGCGATCGAGCAGGCGGCCCAGCCACGCCTGGAACCCGGGGGGCATCGCGTGGGCCGGCTGGAACGGCGGCAGGACACCCTCGAGGTGGGCCTCCATCGCCCGCCGGGCGCCGCTGCCGGCGTAGGGCGCCCGCCCGGTGGCCAGGGCCCAGGCCAGGCAGCCGACGGCGTAGAGGTCGCTCCACGGCCCGAAGCTGCGCCAGTCGCCCCGCACCTGCTCGGGCGACATGTAGTTCGGCGTGCCGCCCGCGCGCCCGTCCCCGTCGCCGTCCCGCCCGAAGACCAGCCCGAAGTCGGCGATGACCGGGCCCGACGCCCCGATCAAGACGTTGGCCGGCTTGAGATCGCGGTGCACCACGCCCCGGGCGTGAGCATGGCCCAGCGCGTCGAGCAGGGTGCCCACCAGCCGGCGCAGCTCGGCGAAGCGCACCCGCCCCAGGCGGGTATGCAGCGTGCCGTCGGCGTGCCAGTCCATCACGAGGTACGGGCGCCCCGGCGGCAGGCGGAAGATGTCGGCGGTGACCGGCACCTCGCCGTAATCGTGCAGCCGGATGATCGCCCGGTGGTCGAGGGCGGCCATCGCCCGCACCTCGTCCACGAAGCGCCGGCGGGCGACGTCGTCGTCGGGGCGGATGCCCGAGAGCACCTTGATCGCCACCGGCACCCCCCGCTGGCGGTGGGCGGCGGCCCAGACATCGGCGGTGGCCCCCCGGCCGGCGATGTGGTCGAGGCGGAACGGACCCAGATCGATGGGCGGTGCGGACATGAGGGGCATGATACAGGGGTCGCCGCCCGGTTGAAGAGCGTCGGGCATGCGGGGCATTCCGCGTCACCTGCGACCTGCCCGGGGGGTGGCGTATCCTGTGGGCCTTCCCCTGCCCCTGGAGAGCACCGATGAGCGACGACGCACGCTTTCACGACCCGAAGCTGGCCATCAACCGGGTCTACACCGGCCACGGCGACGCCGGCTCGACCCGGCTGGTCGGCGGCCAGCGGATCTCCAAGGACGACCTGCGCATCGAGAGCTACGGCACCGTCGACGAGCTCAACGCCGCCGTCGGCGCCGCCCGGCTGGCGTGCATCGACCAGGGCCTGGGCGACCTGGCCCGGGATCTGCTGCGGGTGCAGCACGCGCTGTTCAACCTGGGCAACACCCTCGCGACGATGCCCGAAGACCTCGCCCCGACGATGCCCCGGGTGCGGGCGGCCGACGTGAAGTGGCTCGAGGCGCGGATGGACGCGGCCAACGCCGACCTGCCCGGCCTGCGCAGCTTCGTCTTGCCCGGCGGCAACCGGGCCAACGTCGCGCTGCACCTCTGCCGCACCATCTGCCGCCGCGCCGAGCGGCTGTGCGTGGCGCTCGCCCGGCGCGAGGCCGAGCTGGACCCCGGGGTGCTGCCCTACGTCAACCGGCTGAGCGATGCGTTCTTCGTGTGGAGCCGGGCGGCCGCGGTGGCCGACGGCGGGCAGGAGGTCACCTGGGATCCCAACGCCGCGTGACGGGCCTCGGAGGGCCCGGAGACCTCAGCGGATCTGGGCCCAGCCCTCGTAGAACCGGTAGCGCTCGGTGAACCCGAACTTCTGGTAGCAGCCGATGGCCGGCACGTTGTCGGCCTGCACGTTGAGCGCGACCGCCGAGACCTGCTCGAAGAGCGCGTCGAGCAGCCGCCCCACCGTGCGGGTGGCCAGCCCCTTCCCCCGGTGATCGGAGTGGGTGACGATGTTGCCGATGGCGGCGATGTCGTGGCGCACGTTGAGGACGTGGATGCCGGCCACGCTCACCAGATCGTCCCCGTCGCGCACCCCGAAGTACAGCCCGGTGTCGAGCTGAGCCGGCTCGAAGAAGTTGTCCGGGTAGTGCTGATACAGCCGCATGATCGCGCCGGTGTCCCGGTGGGAGAGCGGCTCGACGTCGCTGAAGTCGACCGCCGGCTGGAAGGCGTCGCGGGTCAGGCCCATGCGCACCATCTCCCGCATCTCGTCCAGCTCGAAGAACAGCCCGAACGGATCGCGGTGCTCGGGCCGCATGTGGCAGTAGAAGCGGCGGGGCAGATCGGCGGCCGAGGCCATCAGCAGCGCCTCGACGTCGAGCGCGCCGCCCTTGGTCAGCACCGTGGGCATGCTCAGGCCGCCATAGAGCAGCAGCACCCCGGCGAAGGTCTCGCCCTTGTCGACGGCGTACCATCGGCAGTGCTCGGCGTGGAAGTCGTCCAGATCGCCGAGCATGTAGGCCGAGTCGATGGGGTGGGCCTGGAGCACCGCCTCCAGCGTGGGATCGGTCGAGGCGATCACCCGGACGAGGCGCGCCCGGGCGGCGGCCTCGGGATCGGGCTCCCGGCGGGGCGCCTGCACCGCGGGCAGCTCGGTCGTCAGCGGCATCGGGCGGGGGGGCACCGAGTCGGGCGGCCGGGCGCCGGGCAGGGGGGCCCGCTCCGGCTCGATCGGCGGGGCGACCGGGCCCGGATCGGGCGTCTTGCGCACCACCTGCAACGGCCGCTGCCAGTGCCCGCTGCGCCCGCCGGCCTTCTCCACCAGCTCGATGCCGGTGATCTGCATGTGGCGGTCGACCGCCTTGAGCATGTCGTAGAGGGTCAGCGCGGCCACCGAGACCGCGGTCAGGGCCTCCATCTCGACCCCGGTGCGGTCCCGGGCGCGGGCCTCGGCCGTGACCCGGATCTCCTGGGCGAGCGGATCGATCTCGAGCTCGATCTCGACCGCCGACAGCGCCACCTGATGGCACAGCGGGATCAGCTCGGGGGTCTTCTTGGCGGCCATGATGCCGGCGATGCGGGCGGCGGCGAGCACATCGCCCTTGGGCGCGCGGCCCTCGGAGACCGCGGCGATGGCCGCTGCGGACATGCGCACCGTGCCCCGGGCCACCGCCCGGCGGGTGCTGCGCGGCTTCTCGCCCACATCGACCATGCGGGCGTCGCCGTGCTCGTCGAGGTGGGTCAGCTCCCCCATGGCTCTATCATCCCCGTCTTTTGGATGGCGGACGCCCGGCGTCGATACCGCCGACGCCCCTCCGGCGTCAAGAACGGCGGCCCGGCGGGGGCGCTCGCGTCGTGAATCGATGCACCTGCGACCTCGGATGCCCGGGCGGCGTCCATCGTTGCGGCGAGCGCCCGCCTCGGGGCGCCTTCGCCGGGGAAGACAGCGGCCGGGAGCGCATGTGAAGGACCTCTGGTTTCGGGTGCTCGTCGCCTGGTATCGCCTCACCGGCTCGTCGCAGGTGCAGGCCGAGTGGAAGGCCCGCCGGGCGAAGCAGAAGCCCGACGAGATCAAGGTCGCGGTGGTCGACGCCGCCGCCCGCACCGGCGATCGGCGATACAACTGCGTCTGCGGCCAGCTCCTCGTCGCCGAAGACAAGGTGTGCCACGCCTGCGGCCGCCGTCAGTACCTGCCCTTCGCGGTGCGTCGCGCCTTCCGGGCGGTCGGGCTCGTCGTGCCCTCGGCGCTGCCCGGCACCATCCTCGCCGCAGTCAGCATGGTCATCGGCTACGCCATCCAGCTCCGCTACGGCACCGGCGGCCTCTTCGACCCCAGCCCCGGCGCCGAGACCTACGAGCTGGGATCGGCCTTCCCCGGGCTGGTGCTCGGCTCGCAGCCGTGGCGGGCGTTCACCTACACCATGCTGCACGGCAACCTGATGCACATCGGCTTCAACGCCTTCGCGCTGATGCAGGTCGGCCCGCTCGTCGAGCACGCGTTCGGCTCGTCCCGCTTCGCCTTCTCGTGGGTCGTCGGCGGCATCCTGGCCGCGGCCATCCCCGCGCTGCTCGGCAGCAGCGCCCCGATGGTCGGCGCCTCGGGATCGGTCTTCGCGCTCATCGGCATGGCGCTGGTCTGGGGCCACCTCGTCGGCACCGCCCACGGGCGCATGGTGCGCGATGTGATGGTCAAGTGGGTCATCTACGCCACCGTCTTCGGCCTGCTCATCGGCAACGTGGCCCACGGGGCCCACTTCGCCGGCCTGGGCGTCGGCGCCGCGCTGGGCTACCTGCTGCCCCCGCCGGGCGCCAACCCCACCCGCCGCCGCATCTCGCCGGCGCTGGTCGCGGTGTCGCTGGGGCTGGTGGTCGCCTCGCTGGCGGGGGCCGGATCGTGGTTCGCCGAGGGGCGCCCGGTCCCGCTCGACCTGCCGCCGCGCATGCAGCTCGCGCTGGCCTACGACAAGGTCGACCGTCAGGGCTGGGAGGCGGTGGTGGGGGAGGAGGCGTTCGCGCTGTTCACCGAGGCCCGGGCCGTGGCCGAGGCCGGGCGGCCCCTCGATCGGGTGAGCGCGTTGAAGGGGAAGGTGAACGCCGCGAAGGCGAAGATGGAGCCGCCGGTGGCCTACCTCTTCGATCAAGAGATCCACCAGCGGCTGTATCCCAAGGGCCGCGGGGTGGACCCCCACGACCCCCAGCGCTGACCCCGCCGGGGCGGCGTCACTTCACCTGGAGCTGCACCTTGCCGTTCGGCATGAGCTGGGCGCCGTAGAGCGCGGCCCACGCCTGCGAGCGGGCGATGCCGTCGGTGATCTCGGACGCCCGCTGGTTGAACAGGTTGGTGTCCATGCCCAGGGGCCACGCGCCGACGAAGTCGGCCCGGTTGCTCGGCCGGCCGATGCTGCGCAGCACCCGGAAGGTGTTGTCGGCGTAGCGGGCGTGCACCCCGAACGCGAGGCCGTCGACCATGCCGTTGGGCGCGACACCCTGCACCTCGAACAGCCCGGTCAGCTTGCAGCCGCCGATGCGGTACTGCCGGCTCTCGATGCCGGTGCCGAAGTTGTCGATCGGGCCGCCGGGGCGGTTGGCGCCGACGTGGATGAAGCCCTTGGCCCCGTTGGGGGCGACGAGCTGGATGGCGAGCTTCACGCCGTTGCCGTTGCCGTCGTAGAACCCGGCCACCTGGAGGGTGCCGGCGGGCATGCGGTTGTAGCGGTTGCTGGCCCAGGCGTTGCCGGTGTGGCTGATGCCGCACGCCCGGGCGATGGGCGCGTCGGCGGCCGGCTCGGCGGCGTGGGCGGTGGCGAAGACGGACAGCGTCGACAGCGCGAGCAGCGCGATGGTGAACGAACGCATGGGATGACTCCTCTCTCTCGAGCGCCTCGGGGGCGCGGTGCATGAAATCGCCGCCTGCTGGCGGCCGGTGGATGTGTCGAGGGCGTGCCTCGACGGGGTCATGCACCGGGGGCGGGCATCCTTTTTCGGTGGTCGTGTGTTTTTTTCGGGCGGTGGCCCGAGCCCGAGCAGATGAACAGCCGCCTCGGGCCTACTTCGCCCCGCGGGAGTCGAGCAGATCGGACACCGCCCGGCGGAACGCCAGACCCAACTGCAAGTAGCGGTGCTCCAGCGCCCGCTCCAGATCCTTGTGCTGGTTGTCCAGGTCGGTGACCGTGAACTCCATGCGGGCCAGGGTGCTCGCCCGCTCGGTCTCCAGCGACAGCCGGCTCTTCTTCAGCTCGTAGAGCTGCTGCTCGATGTCGGCGAGCCGGGGCAGCATGCCCGCCATCTGCTTGCGCACCGCTGAGAGCGACTCGGCGCTCTGGGTCCGGCGGTGGAAGATGTCTTCGAGCTGATCCAGCCGGGCGGCGATGTCCTCCCGGAACAGCTCGCGGAAGTCCACCGGCCCGCCGCCGCTGCCGCCCCGGGCGTACAGCGTCGTCTGGTGCTGCTCGATCTCGGTGTAGATCGTGGCGTACTCGGCGTCGAGCGCCCGCAGCTCGGCGATGACCCGGCCCTCCTCGGCCTGGGCCGCCGTCATGCGGGCCTCGTAATCGCTCTGCTCGTCGGTCAGCGCCTCGATGGCCCGCTCGAGGGGGCGCAGGCGGGCCTCGAGCTCCTGGGCCAGCGTATCGGCGTCGGCCCGGGCCACCGCCAGATCGGTGCCCACCCGGGCCTGATCATCGGTCAGCGACCACAGCTCGTCCTGGATCATGCGCAGCGAAGCCGGCACCCCGTCGGGCCAGAGCTGGCCGAGCACCTCGGACAGGTTGCGGGCGTAGCGCTCCAGATCGGCCGGGTTGCCCAGCGTCGGCAGCCGCAGGTTGCCCCCGACCACCCCCTCGGGCAGCGGGCTCGTCTCGGGGCGGGCCGCCCGCACCCGGGTCACCGCGCCGTCGGTCTGGCTCGCCGTCACCCGATCGAGCGCCGCTTGCAGCTCGCCGGCCGTCTGGTAGCGATCGACCGGCTTCTTGGCCAGGCAGCGCATGATGATCTGCTCCATCTCGGCGCTGACCTCGGGCCGCTGCGCCCGGATGGACTCCGGCTTCTCGGTGAGGTGCTTGCCCATCAGCGTGACCGGGTTGCGGTCGCTGAAGGTCGGGCGGTTGGTCAGCACCTCGTAGAGCACCAGCCCGAGCTGATAGATGTCGCTGCGGGGATCGATCGTATCGGCCCGGGCCTGCTCGGGGCTCATGTACTGGGGCGTGCCCAGGGTCATGCCGGTGGCCGTCGCCGCCAGCTTCGCCGGATCATCGGCGTCGAGCTTGGCGATGCCGAAGTCGAGCAGCTTGACGAAGTCCCGGTGCCGCTGCCCCTCGACGAGCATGATGTTCGCCGGCTTGACGTCCCGGTGATAGACCCCCCGGGCGTGGGCCGCCTCGAGCCCGGCGCAGACCTGCCGCCCGATGAACGCCGCCCGCTCCACCGACAGCGGCCCCCGGTGGGCCAGCTCCTCGGCCAGGGTCGACCCCCGCAAGAGCTCCATGACGACGAAGCCGACGCCCTCCTCGGCGGTGCCGTAATCGAACACCCGCACGATGTGCTCGTGCAGCAGCGAGCAGATCACCCGCCCCTCCTGGAGGATGCGGGCCAGCGGATCGCGCCGGTTCTGGAGCTTGCGGGCCAGCACCTTGATCGCCACCGGGCGCCCGGTCGGCTCGTGCTCGCCCTCGTAGACCGCGGCCATGCCGCCGGCGGCGATCACCCGGGTCAAGCGGTAGTCGCCCAGTCGCGTATCGGCCAGTGTATCCACGGGCGCAGAGTAGCACTGTCGGGGCAGATGTCGAGCCCGCCGTGGCCGCCCGACGGGAGCCGTGACAGGCGGGGGGCGGACCGCGTAACGTGCGCCCGCCCGACCACCCCGACCCGTCAGGAGGCCCCCGTGCAGACCACCGGCAGCATCACCTTCCGCGGCGCCGAGCTGGTGCTGCCCGACCGCGTCGCCGAGGGCGATCTGGCCATCGAAGACGGCCGCATCGTCGCCATCGGCCGGGTCGAGCGCGCCATCGGCGAAGAGATCGACGCCCGCGGGCTCACCCTCATGCCGGGGGTCATCGACCCCCAGGTGCACTTCCGCGAGCCGGGCCCGGTGCACAAAGAAGACCTCGAGACCGGCAGCAAGGCTGCCGCCGCCGGGGGGGTCACCGCGTTCCTCGAGATGCCCAACACCAACCCCCCGACCACCACCCCCGCCGCGCTCCAGGACAAGTTCGACCGCGCCGCGGGCCGCTGCCGATCACACTACGGCTTCTTCTACGGGGCCACCCCGGACAACGCCGGCACCGTGCCCGACCCCACCGGGGTGCCGGGCATCAAGGTCTTCATGGGCAGCTCGACCGGCACCCTGCTCGTCGACGACCAGGACGCCCTCGAGGCGCAGTTCGCCGGGGCCAGCGTGCCCATCGTGGTGCACGCCGAGGACGAGACCCGGCTGCGGGCCCGCAAGGCGCAGTTCGCCGGGGCCACCGACCCCGCGATGCACCCGGTCATCCGGGACGTCGAGTGCGCCCTCATCGCCACGAAGCGGGCCGTCGACCTCGCCCGGCGCCACGGCAAGCGGCTGCACGTCCTGCACCTGAGCACCGCCGAAGAGACCGACTTCCTGCGCGGCCTGCCGCCCGAGGGCCTGATCACCACCGAGACGCTGCCTCAGTACCTGTGGCTCGACGCCTCGCACTACGCCCGGCTCGGCACCCGGCTCCAGATGAACCCCCCGGTGCGCGACGCGCGCCACGGCGAGGCGCTGTGGGCCGGCCTGCTCGACGGCACCATCGCCTGCATCGCCACCGACCACGCGCCGCACACGCTCGACGAGAAGGCGCTCGGCTTCGGCAAAGCGCCCAGCGGCATGCCCGGGGTCGAGCTGTCGCTGCCCCTGATGCTGCACGCCGTCGCCGAAGGCCGCTGCTCGATCCGCCACGTCGTACGCTGGATGTGCGAAGCCCCGGCCCACATCTACGGCATCGTCGGCAAGGGCCGGCTCGTCGTCGGCGGCGACGGCGACGTCACCCTCGTCGACCGCAAGGCGCAGCGCACCGTGCGGGCCGACGACCTGCACACCCGCGCCGGCTGGAGCCCATTCGAAGGCTGGACGCTGACCGGCTGGCCGACCATGACCGTGCTCGGCGGCCGCCCGGTCTACCGCGACGGGGCCCACGTCGACGGCGTCTTCGGATCACCGCTGCGCTTCGCCCACCACCCGAAGCTGCCCCCGCTGCCGGCGCTGTCTGCGACGGCGGCGCAGTAGGGCAGGGGCGATGCGGATCCTCGCCCTCGGCGGCAGCAACCTCATCGGCCCGCCCACCGTGCGCCGCCTCGTCGAGCGGGGCCACGCGGTCGCCGTCTTCAACCGCGGCGAGACCCCCGCCGACCTGCCCCCGGGCGTCACCCACCTGCGCGGCGACCGGGACGAACTGCCGAAGCACCGGGCGGCCTTCGCCGCCTTCGCCCCGGACGTCGTCCTGCATGCCATCTGCATGACAGAGCGGCACGCCCGCAGCGCGGTGGATGTCTTCGATGGCATCGCCCCCCGGATGGTGCTGCTGTCGAGCTGCGACGTCTACCGCGCCTTCGGCCGGGTCCTGGGCACCGAGCCCGCCGGCCCGCCCGAGGTCGTGCCCCTGCGCGAAGACTCGCCCCTGCGCAGCGTGCTGCGGCCCTACGGCGACGCCATCCGCGAGCCGGAGTACGACAAGATCCCCGCCGAGCGGATCGCCCTCGACGCGGAGGCCATCGAGACCACCGTGCTGCGGCTGCCGATGATCTACGGCCCCCGCGACCACCGCCATCGGATCCACGAGTACGCCCGGCGCATGGCCGACGGCCGCCCGCACATCCTGCTCGGCGAGACTGTCGCCCGCTGGCGCCCGTGCCGGGCCTACGTCGAGGACGTCGCCCACGCCATCACCCTCGCCGTCGAGCAGGGCAGGCGCCGGATCTACAACGTCGGCGACCCCCACGACCTCACCGAGAAGGCGTGGGTCGAAGCCATCGGGGATGCCTTCGGATGGCCGGGCAGGGTCGTGGTGCTGCCCGACGCCGCCCTGCCCGAACACCTGCGATTCGACGGCGACGCCACCCATCACCTGACGCTCGACTCATCCCGCATCCGCGCCGAGCTGGGCTTCGCCGAGACCGTCGGCCTGCGCGCCGCGCTGCGGGCGACGCTCGACTGGACCCTCTCCCACCCGCCGCCGGACGACGCCCCGCCCCCGGACTACGCCGCCGAGGATCGAGCGCTGGCGGCGTCGTCCGCCCCCGCTTGATCCCGAGGTCCCCCTTCGGACTACCCTATCCGGTATGAGCCAGCGCCCGCTGGAAGGGCGTCGTGCGTCGAAGCCATCGGACGAGGGGGGAGCATGCCGCGAATGGATCAGATCGGTGTATTGAATCGGGGTTGGGGCATCTGCGGGTTCAACAGCTCGCTCTATGCGCTGCACACCCACAGCGGGCGCGGCAGCGGCCGGGGCAAGATGGCCGACGCCTCGGCCCGACCCAGCCGCATGCTGGCCGAGATCAAGACCTTCATGGTGATGCTCGAAGCCTACGGTCGGCACGACATCCTGCAATCGATCCAGGACTTCACCCGGGCCTTCCCCGGCTTCGAAGGCTTCACGATCAAGGCCTACATCGGCCGCATCGACGACATCGTCGACCGCGACTGGGTCGACCCGGGCGACGCCGCGTCGTACAGCGTCGGCCTGCCGCCCAAGGCCGTCGTGACCTACCTCCGCATGGTGTGCGGCTTCCCGAGCGCCCAGAAGGTCGCCGTCGACGCCCACGTCCAGGAGTCGCTGGTCGGCGTCTCGAAGAAGAGCGGCCGCACCGCGCCCTACAAGGGCCTGTGCCACTGGATGTACGAGCTCGACGGCACCATCTACAGCTGGGGCGAGCGGTTCGGCTCGGTCACCGACGCCAACGAGGACTACGTGGTGCAGTACCGCATCGCGCTGACCGGCTGAATCCCGCCTGGGAGAGCGGGCGATGGCGGCTGCGCTGTCGACAGCGACTCGGGCGAGCGGGCGGCGGCGGGCTGCCTTGCCGGCAGCGACCCGGGGAGGGCGGGGGGTCACATCTGGAGCCGCTTCTCCTTGGCCTGCCGGGCCTCGACGATCTGCTGGCGGGCGACGGACGCCAGCTTCTCGACCTCGTGCATGCCCCGCGTGGCGGCGTCTACGGACAGGGCGCCGTCCTTCTCCGCCATGGCGAACTGCTCCCGGCCCGAGCGGCTGATGTGGGACACCTCGGCGTCGAGGGCCTCGCACGCCTCGGCGATGCGGGCCCGCGCCTGCGAGGCCCGCTCGGGGGTCAGCGGCGGGACGTGCACGGTGAGCGGGCTGGCCTCGCGCACGGTCAGCCCGGGACGGGCCGCGCGGATGGCGTCGGCCATCGCCTGCGCCATGCTCGGGTCGAAGGGCTGGACGGCGATGACGCCCCTCGGGTGGGGTGCGGGCGCCCGGCCGTGCGCCGCCGGGATCGCCCGGGTCGAGGTACGGCCTCCGGGGGCGGGCGACAAGCCATCGATCGACCGGGCGCCACGGTCGCGGCTGCCTCGCCCGCCCACGGGCTTGCGTCGCCCGCCCGGCCCTGCGACGCTTCCCGCCGATCGCGCCTCGAATGACGGCGCCGCGCAGGAGGGGTCGATGGCCCGCAAGTGGGAAGAGCTGGCCGACGACGACGGCTACAGCCTGGGGGACGCCGACGGGTTCCCCGAGGCGGACGACGTCGACGACGGGTACGCGCCGCCGCCGAGCGCCGGGTTCGGGCAGAAGCCGATCCGCATCCCGCTGGTGCTGGTGCTGCTCGCGTCGCTGGGCGGGGCGATGTTCGCCGCGACGTCGACCGCCGACTTCGCGGCCCACCTCGACCGGCAGGTGCACTCGGTGACCTGCTCGGTGGTGCCCGGGGCCGAGGCGGGGCTCGAGAACGGCTGCAAGGTCGTGATGATGAGCCCCTACAGCTCGTGGTTCCGCACCGACTACTGGGGCGGCATCCCGATCAGCCTGTTCGCCTTGGCGGTGTTCTGCTTCCTGGCGTACCGGGCGGCGCACCTCGTCTGGAAGGGGCACGAGACGACGAAGGCCGAGGCCGGGTTCCTGCTCGCGGCGACGATGTTGCCGGTGATCATGAGCGTGGGCTACGGCTACATCGCCTACAGCGAGGTGGGCGCGCTGTGCACCGTCTGCGCCGGGATCTACGTGGTGTCGGGGTTGGCGTTCGTCGGCGCGCTGGGCGCGTTCGTGATGAGCGCGTCGCCGCCGATGGGTGATCCGGCGGCGGTGCGCCGCTTCGGGGTGGGCGTGCTCGAAGGGGTCGGCTTCGTCTTCGCGCTGACGCTGGCGTGGCTGGCGTTCATCCCCGAGACCCAGGCCGACGACCGGGGGGTGAGCGGCTGCGGTACGCTGGTCCAGCCGGAGGATCCGGCGGGCATCATGATCGACCTCGAGCGGCACCCGGGCGGCGCGCCGTCCATCGAGCTGCTCGACCCGCTGTGCCCCGCCTGCAAGGCGTTCGACGGGCGCTTGAAGGAGAGCGGGCTGGGCGCGAAGCTCGATCAGAAGGCGGTGCTCTTCCCCCTCGACGCCGAGTGCAACTGGATGCTGACCGAGTCGCTGCACCCCGGGGCCTGCGCGGTCAGCGAGGCGATGCTGTGCGCCGGGGGTCAGACCCAGGCTCGGGCCGTCCTCGATTGGGCCTTCGAGAATCAGGCGGCGCTGCTCGAAGCCGCCAAGGAGGGCGACGGGCCGGTGCGCAGTCAGTTGAAGGCGGCCTTCCCGGCGGTGGCCGGCTGCCTGGGCACGCCGGTGGCCCGCAACAAGGTGGTCAAGAGCCTGCGCTGGGCGGTGGCCAACGCGCTGCCGGTGATGACCCCCCAGCTCTTCGTGCGCGGCAACCGGCTGTGCGACGAAGACACCGACCTGGGCCTCGAGTACACCCTGACCCGCATGATCGGAGGCGCGAAGCCATGAACGAGATCGCTCGACGGGGCATCGTCGCGGTGCCCGCGCTCTTCGTGCCGCTGGTGATGGTGGCGAGCTGGCTGGGCGCCGCCGAGAGCCGGCTGAACGCGGCCGACTACTCGGCCGAAGAAGAGGTGGCCATCGCCTCGGTCAGCGAGGACGCCTACTGCACGCCCAAGCTCAAGGCGATCGTGCGCCGGGTGGCCACGGCCTGCGGGCTGGTGGGCGCCAGCGGGCGGGGCTGTCAGCCGGCGGTGGCCAAGAACGTCGCCCAGCTCACCGACGACGAGTTCAACGCGCTGTTCCGGCCGCTCGAGAAGCGGGCCCACATCGTGCAGTTCGACGCCGACTCGGTCGACCTCGACCCGAGCGGGGTGCGCACGGTCGAGACGGCGTGGGCCGCGCAGCAGGGGGCCAGCTTCTTCTTCGTGGTGGCCCGGGCGAGCCCCGATGGCAAGACCGAGCACAACGAGAAGCTCAGCGCCGGGCGGGCCCGCAGCGTGCTGTCCCACCTCGAGCAGAAGTTCCGCGACCCCGACATCGCAAAGCAGGTGGGGCTCTTGTGGCTCGGCGAGGACTTCGCCCAGCTCGGCGAGGAGTTCTGCGGCTGGCAGCGGTCGCGGGTCGACGACTGCACCGAGAAGGAGATCAACCGCAGCGCCTTCGTGGCGTGGATCGACTGCGCGATCTGATCGCCCGCCGCCCCCGGACGCCCCACGCCCCGACCGATGCCCTCGGAGATGCCATGCATGTCACGCAGATGATCGCCCGCCTGCTGCCGGCGGCGGCGCTGGCCCTCGCCGGGCTGGCCCTGACCGGCTGCCCGAGCAAGGAGCCCGCCGCGACCCCGAAGCCGACGTCGCGCACGGCGGCGGTGCGCCCCAAGAAGAAGGCGGGGCCGGTCAACGACACCGGCGGCTTCTGCGAGGTGACCTGGCCCGCGGGCGAGCGGGCGTTCGAGTGGCCGCCGGAGCGGGCGCTGCCCGACGGGCAGGTGCCCAGCCGCGATCTGGCGAAGGACCGCTGGACCTGGGTCAACGTGTGGGCGACCTGGTGCACCCCGTGCATCGAAGAGATGGGGCTGATGGCCCGCTGGACCCGGGGGCTCGCGAAGGACGGCAAGCCGATCGACTTGCAGCTCCTGACCATCGACAAAGAGACCGAGACCGAGAAGCTGAAGGCCCGCATGAGCAAGGGGCTGCCCGGTCCGGTGCGCTGGATCCGCAGCGAGGCCGATTGGGAGGGCTTCCTCGATCTGCTGGGGGTCGACCGCACCTCGGCGATCCCGATCCACGCGCTGGTCGATCCGGCGGGGCACCTGCGCTGCGTGCGGGTGGGCGCGATCAGCGGGCAGGACTACGCGGCGGTCAAGGCCATCATCGCCGGCGGTTGATGTCACGATCGACGGCTCATGACGCATCGCGGGATGCCGTCACGCCGTGAGACATGGGAGGGAATCATGCGTTTTTTGCACTCGATGATCCGGGTCTTCGACCTCGACGCCGCGCTGCGCTTCTTCTGCGAGGGGCTGGGGCTGAAGCAGGTCCGGCGCAGCGACTACGAGAAGGGGCGCTTCTCGCTGGTCTTCCTCGAGAGCGGCGCCGAGGGCGATACGGCCCAGATCGAGCTGACGTGGAACTGGGATGAGGAGGCGCCCTATGACGGCGGGCGCAACTTCGGGCACCTGGCGTTTGCGGTCGACGACATCTACGCGACCTGCGCCCACCTCCAGTCGATGGGGGTGACCATCTCGCGGCCGCCGCGAGACGGGCGCATGGCGTTCGTGCGCTCGCCGGATCTGATCTCGGTGGAGCTCTTGCAGAAGGGCGAGGCGCAGGCGCCGGCCGAGCCGTGGGCGTCGATGCCCAGCACCGGGACCTGGTAGGGCGGCTCAGCTCCGCTCGGGCGCGGGCTCGAGCCGGATCCGGGGCGGCGAGATGCGGGCGACGCGGGCCAGGGGCCACGAGACGGGCGGTCGCTTGGGGCTCGGCCGGCGGCGCCGCGTCTTCGGGCGGTCGTCGGTCGCGATGCGGCGGGTCCCCCCGCGCTCGGGCGCGGACGGCAGGATTTCGAACTCGATCAGGCTGGGGCGCAGCTCGGGCACGGGGCGATGGGGCGGTTCGTGGTGCATGAGTGGTCCTCGGGGAGATGGTCGAGCTGGGGTCCGGCGACGGTTGAACCGTTCAACACGGCCGCACGACACGGCCGCTCAGCACGGGGCGTGCCAGGGTCGACCACGGCCCGCAGGCGGTCGAAGAGCCCGATCGTCGGGCAGGGGCGTCTCGGGAGATGCCGCGTGAGACGCCCGGGATACGCCGATGAGACAGGCCGTCCACCGGGGAGGGGGATTTCTGGCCGCCCGGTCGAGCGTGGCCTACTATCCCCCCACACATTCCAGGGGGGGCCTCGATGGCCAAGGACCAGAAGCGGACCCGTCGCCGGACCACTCAGTCGGACGCGATGGCCGGCCTCGCCGCGAGCGGGGGCAACGTCGACAAGATCCGGGACATCCTCTTCGGCGCGCAGATGCGGGGCTACGACCGGCGCTTCGCCCGGCTCGAGGAGACGGTGGAGCGGTCGCTGGCCGATCTGCGCAGCGACGTCGACGGGCGCCTGAGCGCGCTCGAGACGTTCACCCGCAGCGAGCTGTCGGCCCTCGACGAGCGCCTGCGCGCCGAGCAGACCGCCCGCACCGACGACGCCCGCCGCCTCACCCGCGAGCTGGAGTCCACCGAGCGCGCCCTTCAGCAGCGGCTGGGTGAGCTGTCGGATCGCAGCAGCCGGGCCGAGCAGAGCTTGCGGCAGCAGCTCCTCGATCTGACCCGCAGCCTGCGCAATGAGCTGCGCGAGCAGCACGGCAGCCTGACCCGCAGCCTGGACGACGCGGTCGAGTCCCTCGGCGCCGACAAGGTCGACCGGGCGGCGCTCGCCGGCTTGTTCTCCGAGCTGGCCCTGCGGCTGGACGACGGGCTGATCGATCTCGACCTCGGCGGCGACGCCCCCGAGCCGGCCGAGGACCTCGCCGACGGCGATGCCTGACGATCCCCCCGGTTCGGCCCCTGCCGCGCCGGACGAGGGTCCCGCCCCCGACGCGCCCGAAGCCCCCGAGGACGGCTCGCTGGACGCGGCGTCCGACGCGGGCTACGGCGCCCTGCGCGATCTGCTCGTCGGGCCCGAGCGGGCCCGCCTCGAGGCCCTCGAAGAGCGGCTGGACGTCGACGATCTCCGGGCCGACGAGCTGGCCCGGGTGCTGCCCGAGGCGGTGCGCCGGGGGGTCGACGATCCCCGGCTGGCCGAGGGCCTCGAGCCGCTGGTGGCCAAAGGCTTCGACCGCTTCATCGAGGCCGGGCAGGCCCGGGTGGTCGAGGCGCTGACCCCGGTGATGGGGGCCCTCATCCGGCAGTGGGTCGCTCGCGAGCTCAAGACCCGCCTCGCCGAGCTCAGCCGCCTGCTCGATCAGAGCTTCTCCCCCCGCTCGCTCGCCTGGCGGGTCGAGGCGCTGGCCACCCGCCGCTCGTTCGGTGAGGTGGTGCTGCTGCGCAGCCTGCGCTGGCGGGTGGTGCGGGCGCTGCTCATCCACGCCGACACCGGGATCCTCTTGCGGCACGTCTCGGCGGGCGCCGCCGGAGGGGGTCAGGCCGGCGCCGTGGAGCAGGATCCGGACGTGGTGTCGTCGATGCTCACCGCGGTGCAGTCGTACCTGCACGACGGCTTCGGGGCCGACGAGGGGGACGCGGTCGATACCATCGCCATCGGCGACAAGACGGTCTGGATCGCCAACACCCCCCGGGCGGTGCTGGCGGTGGAGCTGGCCGGCGCGCCCGATCCGATGTTCCGGGGGGTCATCGACGAGACGATGGAGACGATCGATCAGCGGGCCCACCGGCGGCTGGTGGACTTCGTGGGCGACGTCGATCTCTTCGCCGATCTCGAGCCGCTGCTGGTCGCCCTCGTCGAGCGCTCGCCCGATCCGCCGCCGCCCCGCCTTTGGCCTTCGTTCGTCGCGCTCGCCGTGCTGCTGGGCTTCGTCGGCTTCACCGCCTGGACCGCGTGGCAGGCCGAGGCCCGCTGGCGGTCGGTGCTCGACGCGCTGGAGCGGGAGCCGGGCATCGTCGTGATCTACGCCGACCGGGACGGCGATCGACACCATGTGCGCGGGCTGCGCGATCCGCTGTCGAGCCACCCCGACGACGTCGTGGCGCCGTTCGACCTGTCGGGCGAGACGTGGCGCGGGGACTTCGAGCCGTATCACGCCCACCACCCGCCGTTTGTCGTCGAGCGGGCGCGGCGGGCGACCGATCCCCCCGAGACGGTGGCCTTGAGCTTCGCCGACGGGGTGCTCACGGTGACCGGGCAGGCGTCGGCGGTGTGGTGGCGGCGGCACGCGGCGGCGCTGGGCGCGGTGGCCGGGGTGACCCGGGTCGATCACGGGGGGCTGGCGGTCGAGGACGATCGGCTGGCCCGGGCCCGGCTGCTGCTCGATCCGCCCGATCGGGTCGAGCTGGCCCTGGACGGCGAGACGCTGCGGATCACCGGCGAGGCCCCGGCCGGGTGGCTGGCCCGCGTGGCCCGGCGGGGCGCGACCGTCGAGGGCATCACCGCGGTGGACGTCTCGGGCGCCGAGGACGCCCTCGAGGCCGCCACCCGGCGCATCGAGGCGGTCGAGATCGAGTTCGCCCCCGACGTGGCCGAGCTGACCCCGGCCGGCGAGACCGAGCTGGCCCGCACGCTGGACGACATGGCCCGGCTGCGTCAGGCCCGCCCCTGGCTGCGGTTCGTGGTCGAGGGGCACGCCGACGCCTCGGGCAGCCCCCGGCGCAACGCCGAGCTGCGGGCGGCCCGGGCCCGGGCGGTCGCCGATCGGCTGCTGGGCGACCCCCGCCTGCTGGGCGCGGTGGTGCCCCGAGCGGCCGACGCCCGGACCTCGGCCGGGCGGGTGGCCCGCATCCGGCTCGGCGCGCCCGGCCGCTGAGCCCGGCCGCGCGTCGTCCGGGGCATCCGGGGGACCCGCCATTGTCCGCGGGGGCCGGCCGGAGTAGCCTGCGCCGACAACCTGGGGGTGATGATTGGCGCTGTTCAAGAGGGTCGTGATGCTGGGCAGCTTCGCGGTGGGCAAGACCTCGCTGGTCCGCCGCTTCGTCGAGGACGCATTCGACGACACCTACCTCAGCACGATGGGGGTCAAGGTCAGCCGCAAGGCGCTGACCGTCGACGGCGCCGGGCTCACCCTGATGCTGTGGGACATCAGCGGCCGGGAGGGCTTCGAAGGCCTGCGGCCGAGCTACCTCAAGGGCGCCTCGGGGGCCATCCTGGTCGGTGACACCACCCGCCCCCGCACCTTCGAGACCATCGACGCCGAGCTGGGCAGCCTCGTGGCGGCCGTCGGCGACTGCCCCAAGGTGATCTGCGCCAACAAGTGCGATCTGCCGCCGGCCGTCGAGATGGAGGACGTCGCCGCTCAGGCCGCCCGCATCGGCGCGCCGCTGTTCTCCACGAGCGCCCGCACCGGCGCCGCGGTCGAGGAGGCGTTCCAGACGCTCGGCCGGGCCCTGCTGGGTCGATGACCGCCGGCTTCGAAGGGCTCTTCGATGAGCTGTGCACCCGGCGGGGCATCGGCTGCGCGCTGACCGATCCCGATCTGATCGTGCGCGCGGTCGGCGGGGCCCGGGCGGTGTGGGGCGGGCTGAAGCCCGGCGAACGGCTCACCGAGGCGGTGCCCGAGCTGCTGGGGGCCGAGGCCGAGATCGAGCAGACCGTCGCCGCCGATACGCCCTACGTCCTGCCCTGGCTCAACCGCGAGGGGGCCGACGGCCGGCCGCGCTTCTTCGAGCTGAGCGTGCACCGCCGGGCCGAGGATCCCGCCGAGCGGGTGTTCTGGCTGGTCGACGTGACCGGCGTCGGCCGGCTCAAGAGCGCGCTGAATCAGGAGCGCAACGACCTCTCGCTGACCCGGGACGCGCTCGATCTGCGCAACCGCGATCTCGAGCTGTTCCTGCGGGCGGCGGGCCACGACCTCAAGTCGCCGCTGCGCACGCTGGAGGGCTTCCTCGAGCTGATCGCCGCCGAGAACGACTCCCCGCTGGTCGACGCCTCGCGCAGCCTCGCGGTGCAGCTCGCCGAACTGGTCGAGGCGCTGCTGGCCTACGCCCGCCTGGGCGGGGCGGCGGTCGAGCGGGCGCCGGTGGACGTGGGCGCCGCGACGCAGAACGCGATGGATCGGCTGGCGCTGGCCATCGCCGATCGGGGGGCCGACGTGCAGCGGGTCGCGCCCGAGCGGTGGCCGGCGGTCCTCGGCGACCGCACGCTGGTGGGCCAGATCGTCTACAACCTGCTGGACAACGCCCTCAAGTACAGCCCCGCCGATCGCCCGGCGCGGGTCCGGATCACCGTCGAGCCCGACGGCGCCCGGGTCTGTCTGGCGGTGGAGGACGACGGCCCGGGCATCCCGGCGGCGTCCCGGGCCCGCGTCTTCGAGCCGCTGGTGCGGCTGAAGCGCGACGTGGCCGGCCACGGCTTCGGGCTGGCGACGGTGCAGCGCTGCGCCGAGCTGATGCGGGGGTCGGTGGCGGCGGTGGAGCCGGTGGCGCTGGGCGGGGCCCGGTTCGAAGTGCGGCTGCCCCGCCCGTGAGCCGCCCCGGCTGCGGGCCCGCGCGCCGGCCGCCGCGTGATCCTCGACTCGAGCCGCCCGGAGACGCCCGATGAGCGTGGACGACGACCCGCCCTACCTCGTGCCCGGCGCCGAGATCGCCGATCGCCTGCCCGGCGAGCCCGCCGGCCGCCCCCCGCCGGCCCCGATCTTCGTCGCGCTGATGGTGGTCCGGGCGGCGCTGCTCGGCCTCAAGGCGGTGATCGCGCTGCCGCTGGTCGTGCCCTACCTCTTCGGGGTGGCGATCGCCGGCCAGCCGCCCAACACCGTGCGGCCGGGGCAGGTGTTCCACTTCCTGGGCCTCGTCTGGTGGACCGCCCCCCCGTCGCTGGGTCGCCTGGCCCGGGTCTGGCTCACCCTGCGCATCGCCCGGCGGGCGCTGTCGATCCCGATCGCCGGGCTGGCGTGGTTCCTCGACGAGCTGCTGTACGGCCGGGCGCTGAAGGCGGTGCGCATCGAGGCGCCGGTCATCAAGATCAGCGCCGCCCGCAGCGGCAGCACCCAGCTCGGGCACTACATCGAGGCCGACCCTCGGGTCATCGCGCCCAACGTGCTCCAGATCTTCTTCCCCTACCTGTGGCTGTGGCGCCTGGTCACGCCGCTGGCCCGCCGCTTCATCACCCGGGATCAGGTGCGGGCGTGGATGGAGAGCCGGGTGACGCCGGAGTTCATCGAGCGCCACGAGGGCGACCCGTTCCGCACCGACACCTTCGAGGCGGGGATGTACCTGCATCACCTCAATCATCTGGCGCCGTTCCTGGGGGCCGAGGCGCTGGAGCGGGACTTCGGCATGGGGGCGACCCACCCCACGACCCGCACCCTGTGGACCGAGGTCTTCGCCGACTACTTCGACGGGGTGGCCCGCAAGACCCTGCTCTTCGCCGGGCCCGAGGCCGCCGGGCGGCGCTACTTCGTCAAGGGCCACTTCCTGGCGGCCGCCGACACCCTCGCCGCGCGCTACCCCGACGCCCGCTTCCTGACCATGCTGCGCCCGCCGGCCCGGCGCCTCCAGAGCATGGTCAACTTCTTGTGGTGCAACCCGATCGACCCGACCCTGGGCAAGCCCGAGTGGCGGTCGCTCGTCGTGGGCCTCACCCGGCACGAGCGGATCTACAACCGGGCCGAGCGCGCGTGGTTCACCCGCGCCGACGGCCCCCGGCGCTGCGTGCTGCGGTTCGACGACTACGTGCGCGACCTCGAGGGCACGATGGCCGAGGTCTACCGGGCGTGCTTCGATCTCGATGAGCTGCCGCCGCACGTCCCCCGCGAGCACGCGCCCCGGGAGCGCAAGAACTACAGCGTGAACCGCAGCCTGGCGCAGCTCGGGGTCGACGGCGCGGCCTACGAGGCGGCTCAGCCCGAGTTCGTGGCGTGGTGTCGGGGGTGACGGCGGGCGCGGACCCCCCGTTCGGGGGGTGTGGCTCCCGGGCGGTCGCGTCTACCGTGGATCGGTACGCCGACGGAGGGAGGGGGTCATGGCGCAGCGCGCGCGGTCCGAGAAGGCATCAGCCGATTCGAAGAGCACAGGCGCCCGGCGAGGGCGCTCGGGGCGCGAGGCGGCCGGGGTGGGCAACCGCTCGACGGGCGCGCTGCTGCGGCTCGGGTCGCCTGCGGACGACGCCGAGCGGCGGGCGGATGGGGCGGCGGACGCCGTGATGCGCCGGATCGCCGGCCTGGGGGCGGCGGCGCCGACCATCGGGCCCCGGACGGCGGCGGGCATCGTCCGGCGCGACGGCGGCGGCGGCGCGGGCGGGATCAGCGCCGGGCAGAGCGGGCGCATCCGGCGAGCGATGACCGGCGGGCGGCCCATCAGCGGCCCGGCCCGGGGTGAGCTGGAGCGGGGCTTCGGCCGCTCGCTGGGCAAGATGCGGGTGCACGACGGCCCCGACGCCCGATCGCTGAGCCGGGCCTTCGGGGCCCGCGCGTTCAGCGTCGACAACCACCTGTTCTTCGGCGAGGGCGCCTACCGCCCCGAGACGAAGGTCGGCAAGCGGCTGCTGTCTCACGAGATCGCCCACGGCCTCGAAGGCGAGGCGGGCGTGGTGCGGCGGCTGACCTATGACAGCACGCTGCACAAGTACTACAGCGACGCGCTGAAGGGTCAGGCGGTCGACGCCTCCCACGGGGTGGCGACGGTCACCGGCTCGGCCAGCGTCTGGCACGGGGGGCACGCCTTCATCTACCTGGAGTACCTCGACCGGGATCCCACCAGCGGGGGCGCCGTGCCCCGGACCCGCAAGCTGGAGCTGACGGCGGGCGGGGGCACCACCTCGGGCACCCGCTCGGGCTCGGGGTCGGGCTGGAAGTCGGGCCACAAGATGGCCCACTGGAGCGGCGGCAGCCAGGGCAAGTCGTCCGGCTCTTCGGGGTCGGACAGCGGCAGCGCGACCGGCCTGGCGATCCACATCGGGGACGCCGAGGCGGGCGACATCAGCGCGCTGCGGCGCGCCCGGCGGCGCAAGAGCTGGGTCGTCGGGCGCACCGCCATGGACGGCATCCTGGCCAAAGCCGAAGACATCAAGACCAACATCAAGAGCTACACCTACAAGCTGACCGGGCGCTCGCTCTTCGCGACCAAGAAGACGATCAACTGCGTGCGCTTCGCGGAGAAGATCCTCAAGGCGGGCGGGATCGCCGCCTCGGCGGGCAAGGCGATGAAGCTGGCCTCGACGCTGACGAGCGGGGACGACGTCGGCTACACGCAGGACGCGGACTGGGTGCAGCTCGAAGAGACCCGGGCGTTGCAGCGCGAGCAGCGGCGGCAGCAGGAGGAGACCGCGGCCAGGCAGGCCGCGCTGGCCGCGAAGGCGCAGACCGAGCGGCTGAAGGAACTCGGCATCGACGAGGACCGCAAGTACTCGGTCGTCTGGGATCCGAGCGTCGCCACCATCCGGGGCAAGAGCCTCAACAGCGGCGGGACCATGATGCCCTACACCCTCGTCGACCGAAAAGCGACCGCCCCCGGCGAGCTGGAGCGGGCGCGGCATGTCGCCTTCGCCAGTGTGCTGACGCAGTCGAACCAGGCCCGGGTCTACGGGAGCGTCATCTTCAGCGACGGCGACGCCCGCAATCAGATCGAGGTCCACCTCGGCGACGTGCTCGCGGCGATCACCAGCGCGACCTGACGCGGGGCGAAACACCGGGGCCGGGCGTCCGTAGGGCAGGGCATGCAGCTCCCTCACGTCGATCCGGTCGGCATCCTGCGCACGCCCGAAGGCTACACGCGCAGCGCCCCCGTCTCCCGCCGCCTGCGGTTCTTCGCCGCGGTGGTCCTCGTCGCGTTCGTCTCGGTGATGGTGACGACCACCGTCGTCAGCCTCGGGCAGTACTGCCTGACCACCGACGCGGCCAACGGCGCCGATCTGCCCGCAGACTTCCGCGGCGGCCCGTGAGCGGTCGCCGGGATCTCAATCCAGCGTCGTGACCGGCTCCAGCGGTTGCCCGAAGAGCCGCCCCCACGCCGCGGCCGCCCGGGCCCGCACCGTATCGGCGGGCAGCGCGGCGAGCTGGGCGAAGGCGTCGGCCACCGCTCGATGATCGGGCCCGCCCCGGCCGTCGTCGAGCGGGCGGTCGACCAGCGCTTCGAACGCGATCATCGCGACGTGGTGCAGGTGGCCGCCGCCTTGCAGCGCGAAGCGCACGAGGTGGATCAGGCCGACCACCGGCGGCGCGTCGGCGGCGGTCAGCTCGGCGACGTAGGCCGACAGCTCCCGGTTGACCCGCGCCTGCAAGCGCGGGTGACGTCCGCCGAGCCGCTCGAGCACCGCCGACGACAGCGGCAGGTGCGGCCCGTCGATCTGGTGTTGCAGCTCGTGGCGGTCGGTGGTGGCGACGATGGCCGGGATGAGCCCGTCGGGCAGCGTCTGGAGCAGCTCGGCGAGCACGGCGCCGCAGCGGGCGAGGCCGGGGCCGGCGTCCTCGACCTCGATGGCCTCGCACAGCGGCGGATCCTCGAGGGCGCTCTCGGCCAGCGACGTTTCGAAGGCGCTGGCCTCGTCCAGATCGACCAGGGCGAAGCGCTGCACGTCCCGGCTGAAGCCCAGCAGGCGGCTGCCGGCGTCGCGCACGTCGATGCGGCGGACGTGCAGCGTGGCGTACGGGCGGCCGTCGACCTCGAACCGGCGCACCCGCTCGACCGCGAAGGTGCGCATGCGGAAGTGGCGCCCGGGGCCGTCGGCGGTCTGGAAGGTGAACACCGTCGGGTCGAGGTAATACGGCAGCCCGGCGAGCCGGCTGGCCTCGTTGACCGCGGCCACCAGCCGGTACCAGGTGCGCCCGGCGACGTGCAGATCGCGGGACTCGGCGACCATCTGCCCCAGCGCGGCGGCGAGGCCGTCGTCGATGCCCTTCGCCGCCTCGACCACCGCCCGCCCCGCGGCTTTGACCCGCAGCAGCTCGGCGGCGCCGCTCGTCGCGCGGGCGCTGCGTTCCCAGTGCAGCCGGGCCCGATTCCACTCGGGCAGCCGCTCGACGAACAGCGCGTCGGCCGGCGGGGTGCGGGGACCCAGCGGCCAGTCGACGCCCTTGATCGGAGGGCGGGCGAGGGCCACCTGCCCGGCGACGAGCAGCGCGACGACCGCCGCGGCCATCATCGCCGTGCGCCGGGGGGCCCAGCCGGGCGGGGGATCGACCCCGGGCGGCGGGGCGAACGTGGCCTCGACCGCCGCCTCGAGGGCCGAGGCGAGCAGCGCGACGGTGGCCGCGATGACCGCGATGGTGCCCAGGGCCACGAAGATGCTCCAGCCGTCACCGCCGCCGGGCACCGCCCGGAAGACCAGCATCGCGATGAGCAGCGGCAGCCCGTAGATGGCGACGAGGTTGGTGACCGGGTGATCGTCCTTCGCCGGGATCTCGAGGTGCACCAGCCCGGCCAGCGCGACGAGGGCCGGCCACAGGGCCATGGTGCCGATGACGATCAGCCCCAGCCGGAAGCGCCAGTCGGGCAGGTCGTCGAAGCTGGCGGCGGCCCGGATGATCGTGCGGATCGGCGCCTCGCCCCGGCCGGGCCACCCGAAGAAGGCCGCCGCGATGAGCACCCCCAGCACGAGCAGCGCGTGGCCCGCCCGGCGGGCGTGGGGCTTGAAGGTCAGCGTGGCGCCGGCGGCGGTCGCGCCCAGGGCGAGCAGGGCCCAGCCCTGGCGGGCGGTCACGCTCTCGGGCAGGCCCAGGGCGCCCCAGGCGGCGGCGTCGGCCCCGATGCCGATGACCAGCCGCATGCCGATGAGGGCCGCGATCACGATCCAGCCCAGCGACCCCGGGCGGCGGGTCCGCCAGCCGGCCAGCGCGATGATCAGCCCGGCCAGCGCCGGCGCGCACACCGCCACCAGCCCCGCCGGGGGCAGCTCGTCGGCCAGATCCCAGATGTATTGCGGGCGGCCGGCGACGACCTCGTACGGCAGGACGGTGCCCAGGGCCACCCCGGCCGCGGCCCAGCGGGTGCGCATCCGCAGGCGGTGGCGGCCGCCGTCGAAGTCGAAGGCCGCGTGATCCTCGCGGGGCCCGTTCACGGCGCGGGCACCGACGCGACGAGGCTGACCGCCCGGCGGCGGTTGTTGGGATCCTCGCCGAGCTGCTCGAAGACGATCTGCCGGCCGTCGGCCGTGAAGACCGGGTACCGATCGCGCTCGCGGTTGTCGGTCAGCACCTTCATCCCGGCGACGGGGTCGTCGGCGGTCAGGTCGACGACCGCGATCTCTTCGTCGCGGCTGCCCGGCGGGTTGTACTCGAAGGTCATCCAGCGGCCGTCGGGCGAGAAGTTCGGCGCCTCGACCCGCCGCTCGATGCCATAGCGGGTCAGCGCCGGGGGATCGGCCGACAGATCGAGCACCGCCAGCCCCGGGCCGGGCAGGGGCTCGGCCCCGTCGTCGCCGTCGGTCGGCGCCCGGTAGCGCCGCTCGAAGCCCAGCTTCGATCCGTCGGCCGAGCGGGTCATCCAGCGCAGCGCCTCGCCCGGCGCGGCGACGTACAGCGCGGTCGGCGGGCCGCCGTCGGTGGGCACCTTCCACACGGTCTGGGCCGGCGTCTCGCGGTAGGGCTCGAGCAGCGGGTCGGGCTCTCCGGCTGCATCGTCTTCTTCGCCCTCGGTCGGCTCGTCGGCGTCCTCGCCCTCGGCCGGCGTCGGCGGCGTCTGGAGCACCGCCAGGTGCCCCTCGTCGAGCCACACGAAGCCGTCGAAGCTGCCCCCCGTCGGCGGGATCTCGATCAGCAGCTCGCCGCCCGTATCGAGCACCAGCAGCCCCCGCGGCGCCCGGCGCTCGGCCTGTACGAACATCGCCACCGCCGTCGGCCCCGCGTTGGGCATCGGCTGGGAGAAGTAGCGATCGGGATCGACCAGCAGCCGTCGCGCCTCGCCCTCGGGCGGGATCAGGCTGGGGGCCTTGGCCCAGCCGAAGATGTCCTCCACGAACGCGATCGAGCGCCCGTCGGGCGCCACCCGGGGGTAGCCCGGCACGTTGTAGCCCGACCAGCGCACGACCGCCTCGCCCTCGCCCGCCGGGCGCCACTCCACCGTCTCCAGCTCTTCGAGCATGCGCAGCTCGCGGCGGCCGGGCGAGAAGTAGGGCCGCACCGACTCGGTCTTGACGCACAGCCCGGCGGCGCCGGCCCCGCACAGCGCGTCGTCGTCGGCGGTCGTGCCGTGATACGTCACCGGCACCGGGCCCTTCTCGGCCTGCTGCCGCCGCCGCTGATAGCCCTCGTAGGCCTTGTCGGCGGTCTTGAGGGCGTGGTGCCGCTCGCCGACGAACGCCGACGCCTCGCTCAGCGCGGCGACCGTGCGGGCGTCGCCTTCGAGCAGCTCGGCGAGCACCGGGTGATCGAGCAGCAGCGGCAGCGCCTCGCCCACCGCCAGCCGGCTCAGGGCGCCATCGGCCAGCAGCAGCAGCGCCCGCTCGCGCTCGCGGGCCCCGGACCAGCCCCGGATGCCCGCGCCGCGGCGGGTCGCCTCGGGCGCGTCGTCGACGTGGAAGACCTCGACCCCGCCCGTGGCCCGCAGCTCGACGTAGCCCTCGCCGATGGGGTGGTCGATCGCCTCGATGGCGACCCGCCCGGCCACGACGAAGCCCGCGCCCAGCGCCCGGGCGGCCGATCGCAGGTCGCCGTCGTGCTTCTCGAGCGTCTCGAGCACCGCCGGATCACCGGGCTTGACCGGGGTGAAGCCCAGCGACTCGAGCCGGTGGTTGACCGTGTCGGCCAGCTCGGCGGCGGCCATCGAGCCCTCGAACCACTGGCCCTCGAGGTCGATGGCCACCAGCACCGCGCGGGGGTCGGTGGCCCGGTGCATCGACCAGCCGACGTAGCCCGCGCCGCCGAGCAGGGCCAGCAGGAAGAGGTACAGCGGCCAGCGGGCGGGGGTGACCGGCGGCAGCGGCGGCTCGTCGTCGTCCATGCCGTCGGGCACCTTGGAGAGCGAGAGGTCGGACATGGGCGGGGCTCCGGGTAGGCGAACGCCCGGTCATAACATGGCGCGCCCGGCTGGGCGACGCCCGTCTGCGGGTGCCGACGGGCGGCGGGGGCGGCCGCAGCGATCAGCACCGCATACGGCACTGCGTCCCGGGTCCGCCTCTGGTATCGTCCCCCGGCGCACGCCGATCGGAGACGCGAATGGTCACCTGGCAGTCGACCCTCGAAGCCAACCTCGCCGCCGACGGCGACGACCCGGCGGCGCGCTGGGTCCAGCTCGCCACCGTCGGGCTCGACGGGGCCCCGGCGGTGCGCACCGTCGTCTACCGCGGGCGCTTCGGCGAGGGGTTGTTGTTCACCAGCGACACCCGGGCGGCCAAGCTGCGCCACATCGCCCACGAGCCGCGGGTCGAGCTGGCGTGGTACTTCGCCGCCACCCGACAGCAGCTCCGGATCGCGGGCAAGATGGAGGCGGTCGTCGGCGATACGCCCGATCCGGCGAAGCGGCGCCGCCGGGCCGAGGTGTGGAAGACGCTCTCCGGGGAGGTGCGGGCCGGCTTCGTGGGCGGCCCCCCGGGGCGCCCGCTGGACGAGCCGGGGCTCGGCGGGTCGACGCCGCCGGCCGACGGGGCCCCGCCGCTGACCTTCGCGCTGCTGGTGCTGTGGCCCGAGCGGGTGGATCACGTCGAGCTGAAGCCGAGCCCCCACCAACGCACGCTGCACGCGGTGGACGCCGCCGGGCGCTGGCACGCCCGGGCGGTGCACCCCTGACGGCGCTCACGCCACCGACAGCGCCCGGGCCACCCGATCCAGCTCGCCTTCCAGCGCCGCGATGCGCCCCCCGAGCTGCTGCCGCTGCACCGCCGTCATCGAGCCGGTGACCGCCTTCAGCGTGCGCTGGAGGAACCCGACCCCCTGCACCGACCCCTTCTCGGCGTTGAGCGCCAGCGAGTCGTGCAGCAGCGTCAGCGCCACCTCGGGCCGGCCGGCGGCGGTCAGGGCCCGGGCCAGCGCCTCGACCGTCGACGCCAGCCCCAGCACGTCGCCCAGCCGCTGCTGCAGCGCCGCCGCCTGCTCCAGGCTGTCGATCGCCCGATCGATGCGCCCCCGCATCAGCTCCAGGCGGCCGATGCTCTCCCACACCCGGGCCCGATCCCACGGGCGCCCCAGCGCGCCGTAGGTCCGCTCGGCCTCGCCCGCGTGGCGCAGGCCCAGGGCGGCGGCGTCGTCCTCCCGGCCCGCGCGGGCGGCGACGTGCAGGGGCAGCCGGGCGATGAGGTGGTCGGTGTCGGCCAGCTCGAGCCGGGCGCTGGGATCGTGATCGGACCGGGCGGCGAAGACCCGGCGGGACGCCTCCAGCAGCCCGTGGGCCCGCACCGGATCACCCATGCGGACCCAGATCGCCGCCTGATCGTTGAACAGCCGGGCCGCCTCGATGGGATCGCCCGCCGCCTCGAGCTGCTTGCTGGCCGCGGTGAGCAGATCGAGCGCCTCGCGCAGGCTCGCCTCGCCGCCCACGTCGTGCAGGATCTGGGCGCGCAGCGAGGCGACCTCGCCCACCAGGGCCGTCGGCGCGCTGGCGTCGAGGGCCGCCTCGGCCGCCGCCGCGGTCTCCCGGGCGGCCTCCAGGGTGAAGCGGGCGTCGGGCCCGACCCCGGTCCACTGGATGCGGGCCGCCTCGGCCAGCGCCCGGGCCCGCAGCGCGCGGTGGGCCGCGATGTCGGGCAGGCGGTCGAGCGCGGCCAGCGCCTCGTCGGTCAGGTGCAGCGCCCGCTCGGCCGCGCCCAGCGCCGCCGCGTCGACCGCCGCCTGGATGAGCTTGGCCGTCGCCCCGGTGGGATCGCCCGCCGCCGCGAGGTGATCCGCCGCCCGGGCCGCGTCCCCCAGCACCTGGGTCACCCGGCCCGGCGGCCGCGACGGCTGTGAGCGCGGCGCCGGGCGGCCGCCCATGCCCGGATCGAGCCCGGCCCCGGCCAGCGCGGCGTTGCGCAGCCCGACCCCCGCGCCCTCGTCGGCGTCGGCCCGGGCCACCAGCCCCTCGGCCAGCCCGGCCTCCAGCGGGCGCTCGCCCACCGCGGCGTCGAGGCTGTCGTCGGGCCAGCCCTCGCCCAGCGCCGGCAGCCCCCGCACGACGTCCACCGACTCGTCGGGCGCGATGTCCGCCCGCAGCAGCTCGCCGTCGAGGCTCGCCTCGGCCGAGCGCAGGGCGTCCTCCATCAGCTCGGCCGGCCCCGAGCGCATGCGCTTGTCGGGATCGGCCGCGCCGGGCGCCATGTCCACCGAGCCGAACGGGGTCTCGATCGAGTCGAACGGCGAGCCGGGGATGGGCGCCAGCCGGGTGCGCTCGACCGGGGCGACGCCCGCCGGGGGCTTGCTCGGGCGGTCGTGCCCCCGGCCCTCGACCCCGCCGCCGTCGGCCAGCGACTCCTCGAGCGAGCGGGCCCGGCTGCGGGCGTCGGCCTCGGCCTCGACCACCGCGGCCCAGATGGCCTCGGCCGACATCGCCGCCGGCTGGGTGCTGATGCGCGGCCCGCGGATGGGGGCCTCGGGGGCCAGCTCGACCGAGTCGGCGGGCCCCGGCTCGGACGGGGGCACGATCGAGACGCTGTCCCCCGGGCTGGGGGCCGGCGCGAGCAGCTCGGCCAGGCTGCGGTGCCACGCCCGGGCCAGCGAGGGCAGCAGGCCGGCCTCGATGCGCCGGGCCAGCGCCGCCGGCAGCCGGAAGCCGCCGTCGCCGTCGTCCTCCACCGGCACCCCGGCGTCGACCGCGTCCTGCAGCCGCTCGAGCACGCTCAGCTCGTCGGTGTGCAGCAGCTCGGCGACCAGCCGGGCCTCGAACGCCGGGCCGGCCAGCGCCGCCGCCCGCAGCACCTTGCGCACCGCGGGCGGCAGATCGGGGGGCAGCTCCACCGGCTCGCTCTCGCCCTCGTCGATGCCCTCGGCCGCGCCGGGGTGGGCCTCGAGGATCGCCTCGTCGCCCGCGGTCTCCCGCATCGCCTCGACCAGCGCCGTGACCCGGCCGCCGCGGGCCGCCTCGCGCACCCCGAGGATGAGCGGCATCTCCAGCCAGCCGGGCCGCTCGATGATGCGCCGCACCGCGGTCAGCGTCGCCGGATCGGCCGCCTCGATCGAGTCGAGCACCAGCGCCCGGGGCACCGACGAGGCCTGGGCCAGCAGGTTGAGCGTCGCCACCACCTGGGCCACCGCGTCCTCCGGGCCGGCGTCGCCCAGCAGCGTGCGCCGCAGCCCGGTGCGCAGGCGATCGGCGGCGGTCTCGAGCAGCGGCTGATTGCGCCCCAGCAGCCGCCGGGCCCGGGCCTGGGCCTCGATCAGCGGGCCGAGCGGCCCCCGGGGCAGATCGCAGGGCACCCGCAGCGGCCGGACCCCCTCCACCGTCGCCACCGGGATCGGCCCGCCGACGACCACGCTCGGTCGCCCGGCGAGGGCCCGGCTCCACACCTGCTTCATCGCGCGCCTCCGACTCGGCTCATGGCGGCCCGAGTGTACAGCACGCCGGGCGGGCGGACGGGCCGAATCTGGCACACCGGGCGTGCGCTCGAGGCACGGTCGCGCGCGCTCCGACGTCCGGCCGGGGTGCCGCAGCCCGCATGCGACCGCGGCCGACGCAGAAAAAAACGGTGGAACGCAGATTGCGATGAATACGCTCCGCCCGGCGCGGAGCGCACCTCCACAGCCCGCCGGGCGGGAGTCTCCGATGCGCCTCGCCGCCCCGCTCGCCCTCGCCGTCGCCGCGCTCACCACCGGCTGCTTCAGCAACACCTATGTCATCCCCCGGGACGAGCTGCGCCGGGTGGCCGGGACCCCGACCGAGGACCGCGCCGAGGGCTTGCAGACGGTGCGGGTGGTGCAGGAGACCTTCTTCGCCTCGACCCTCGAGGCCGACGACCCCTGCCGGGATCACGCCCACGGCGACCTGACCCTGCGGCTGCACGCCGGGCACCGCCACGGACACGGGCACAGCCACGGGCGCTCCCATCGGTCCCATAGAACAGGCGGCGTCACCGTCCGCGCGACCGGCGGCGGCCACCGGGGATCGAGCGGCTCGTCGCGCAGCTCGGGCGCCGCCCGGGGCAGCCTCGACTTCGACATCAAGGACGGCAAGGCCCTCGCGGTGGCGGTCGTCGCGCTCGCCGCCGTGGGCACCGCGGCGCTCATCGCCACCGAGGGCCTGCGCTACGACGGCTGGCTCGAGGTGGCGCCCCACCACCCGATCCACCTCATCGACGGCGACACGCAGAAGACGGTGCACCTCGGCGACCTGAAGCCGGGCGACATCGGCCCCGACACCCGGGCCGTCATCCGCCGGGGCGAGGGGATCGGCGCCTCCGAGGCCGGCCGGGCGCCGCTCGATCGGGAGGGCTTCGCGTGGCGCATGGAGCTGGGCAGCATGCAGGTGCTCACCCCCGACGGCGCCGATCCGTCGACCTTCCAGGGCACGATGCAGCTCGGCTACTTCCCCCACCAGACCTTCGGCGTGGCCGGCACCCTGAGCCTCGGCTGGGGCATGCACGGCCGCAACGACCTGCTCGCCGCCCGCTACGGGGTCGAGGCGCAGTACCTGCCGCTCCAGCTCGGCCGGTTCCACCTGGGGGCCTACGCGATGGGCGGCTGGGCCTACAACGCCCGGGACAACGGCGACCTCATCGCCGGCGAGAGCGCCCGGCTGATGGTCGGCGGGGGCGTCTTGTCCGAGGTCGACCTGTCGACCCGGCTGGCGCTGTCGATGCGGGTGGGCACCAACTGGCGGACGTGGCACCGGGCCGGCTTCGACCGCCCGGCGCTGGTGGCCTCGATGGGCTTCGCGATCTACTGAGCCGGCGGGTCCGGTTGTCCGGCCCGGGTGGCCTTCGCTACTCTCTCGGCGAGCCGAGGGGGGCCTTCTCGATGCGGTGGATGATCCCGATCCTGGGGGGCGCGCTGGCCCTGGTCGGCTGCGACGACGGCTCCGAGCCGCTGCCCGCCGCCGACGGCGCGCTCGCGTCGGCGCCGGAGCCCGAACCCGAGCCGGAACCCGACCCCGACCCCGACCCTGAACCCGAGCCCGACGCCGCCCCCGAGCCCGAGGCCGATCCGTGGCCCGACCCGCTGCCCCCGCCTGCACCCGGCCTCGCCGCGGTGTACGACGGCCGGGCCCTCGCCGCGGGCGAGACGCTGCGCATCCCCGGCCCGCCCGCCGGCCTCGACCACCCGCTGCGCATCGAACTGACCCTCGTCTGGCGCGGCGCCGATCCCATCCAATTCGACGCCCCGCACGCCGACTGGCTCGACGCCCCCGGCTTCACCTGGCTCGACCCCCCGCCGATGACCCTCGACCCCGACGTCGCGGCGACCATCGCCCTGCGCTTCGACCCCCGGATCGCCGCCGAGGCCGGGGTGCACGCCGCCCGCCTGACGGCCCCGGGCGCCGACTTCGCCCTCGACCTCGAGGTCGCGCTGCGCCGGCCGCTGCGGCTCGTCATCGTCGGCGGCGGCGGCGAGGCCCTGATCAGCGACGCCTACGGCCTCGACCTGCGCCCGGCGGGGGACGCCATGCCGCCCACCGCCCGCCACACCGTCACCTGGGGCGCCGGCCGCTTCTTCCGGAGCTGGGCCACCGGCGGCGAGTGGGCCGACCCGGGGGCCTACGCCTACAGCGACGACGGCGTCGAGTGGACCCCGGCCAGCGCGGCCCCCGAGTTCTGGGCCTCGGGCTGCGTCTGGGGCGGCGACCGCTTCACCTGCGCCGTCGGCGATCGCGCCGCGTGGTCCGAGAACGGATCGGGCGTGGTGCACGAGGCGACCCGGTGGCAGGGCATGCTGCACGCCATCGCCGCGGGCCACGACCAGATCGTGGCGGTCGGCCGTGGCGGCCGGCGGGTGGTGAGCGTCGACGGCGTCGGCTGGGCCCACGACTCGGGCGACGGCGGCCTGCCCGACGGGGTCGACGACGACTGGTTCTTCGGGATCACCGCCCGCCCCGAGGGCGGCTGGATCGCGGTCGGCGGGCAGAACTCGACGATCACCGCCTACAGCGACGACGGCGTCGAGTGGGCGGTCGAGCGGGACCCCGCCAGCCGGGGGTCGGGCAGCGTGGCCTGCGTGCCGGGGCGCTGCCTGCGCAGCAACAACGGCGGCGAGAGCCCGCTGTACGCCTCGGCCGACGGCCGGACCTGGGCCCCGGTCGAGCTGGCCGACCCCCAGAGCCACCACCTGCTCGGCGTGGTCGACGGCTGGTTCGTCGCCGCGGTGAACCCCTGGCAGCAGCCGGGCTCGATCTTCCGCAGCCGGGACGGCGTCGAGTGGACGCTGCTGCACGCCGCCGAGACACACACCCACTGGGTCGGCATGGCGCTGGAAGGCTGGGCGCCCGACCGATGAGCGATACGAGGGCAGTGATGCGACGGATGGTCCATGGCATGCCGCTGCTCGCGGCGCTGGCGCTCGGCGCGCTCGGCTGCGACCCCCCCGAGTCGACCCCCGAGGCCGAGCCCGACAGCGCCCGGCCCGACAGCGCCCGGCCCGACCCCGAGCCCGACCCCAGCCCCGACCCGGCCCCCGATCCCGCGCCGGACCCCGAGCCCGAGCCCGGAGCGTGCGTCACCGACGCCGACTTCTTCGCCGCCGAGGTCGAGCCGATCCTGTCCGCCGACTGCGTCGTATGCCACCGCGAGGGCGGCGCCGGCGCGCTGACCCGCTACGTGCTCCAGCCCTTCGACGGCCCCGCCGCGACCGCCGCCAACCACGCCCTGCTCGTCGGCCTCGTCACCGACCACCCCGACTTCGGCGCGCTGCTCGTCGACAAGCCGACCAATGCCGTCTCCCACGGGGGCGGCCGCCGCTTCGACGCCGCCGACCCCCGGGCCACCGCCCTGCGGCGCTTCGTCGAGCGGGCCCGCGACCCCGAGGACTGCGTCGAGCCCGCCCCGCCGATCGAAGACCCCTGCGCCCCGGGCGCCGTGCGCCCCGGCACGACCGCCCTGCGCCGGCTGACCGACAGCCAATACCGCCACTCGGTGGCCGACATCTTCGGCGTCGAGGTCCCGCCGGGCCTGTTCCCGGTGACCACCCTCGACCGCGACTTCCGCACCTGGGCGGTCAACAACACCGTCAGCGCCGCCGGGGCCGAGTCGATCATGCTCGCCGCCGAGCACGTCGCGGCCCGCGTCGACGCCGACGCCGGGGTCACCTGCGCCGAAGAGCCCGCCGACTGCGGCCGCCGCTCGGCCCTGCACCTCGCCGAGCGCGCCTTCCGCCGCCCGCTGCGCCCGGCCGAGGCGGCGCTGATCGAGGGCCTCTTCGCCGCCGACCTCGAGCCCCAGGCCGCGCTGCGCCGGGCCGTCGAGCTGATCCTGCAATCGCCGCAGTTCCTCTACCTGTCAGACGCCCCCGGCGCGCCCGAGGCCGACGCCGCCCCGCTCGACCCGCACGCGCTCGCCGCCCGCATGAGCTACTTCCTCGTCGACACCGCCCCCGACGACGCGCTGATCGCCGCCGCCGCGGCCGGCGAGCTGTCGACCCGGGCCGGCGTCGCCGCCCAGGCCCGGCGGCTGGTGGCCGACCCCCGGGCCCGGCGCGCGCTGACCGCCTTCCACCGGGACTGGCTCGACGTCTGGCGCTTGCAGAACACGACCCGCGACCCGGCGCGCTACCCCGCCTTCGGCCCGCACACCGTCGACGCGATGCTCACCGAGCTCGACCTCTTCGTGACCGAGGTCGTATGGGCCGGCGACGCCCGCTTCGACACGCTGCTCTACGGCGACGTCACCTGGGTCGACCGCGCGCTGGCTCCGATCTACGGCCTGCCCGACCCCGGCGACGGCTGGCACCGGGTGCGCCTCGACGGCGACCGCCCGGGCGTGCTGACCCGCTCGGCCTTCCTCGCGGCCCACGCCTACGCCGGCAGCTCGTCGCCGGTGCAGCGGGGGGCCTTCGTCCTGCACGACCTCTTGTGCGAGACGCTCGATCCGCCGGCCGACGTGAACATGGATCTGCCCGAGCCCAGCGAAGAGGCCCGCACCATCCGCGAGCGGCTGCGCCAGCACTGGACCGCGCCCGCCTGCCGGGCGTGCCACGAGCGCATCGACCCCATCGGCTTCGCCTTCGAACACTTCGGCGCGCTCGGCGAGTGGCGCGACACCTGGGACGACGGCCTCCCCATCGACGCCTCGGGCGCCTTCGAAGAGCAGGGGGTCTTCGACGGGGCCGCCGAGATGATCGCGGCGGTCGGCGCCGCCGAGCAGGTGCGGACGTGTTACGCCACCCGGTGGTTCGAGTACGCCGTCGGCCGCCCGGCCGAGCCCGAAGACACCTGCGCGGTGCGGGCCCTCGCCGAGCGGTTCGCCGCCAGCGACGGCGACATCCGCAACCTGCTGGTCGACATCACCCTGACCGATGCCTTCCGCTATCGGCCGCTCGACGAGGAGCGCTGACATGCTGATCCGCGGCACCCGCATGGATCGCCGGCGCTTCCTGCGCCTGAGCGGCGCGGCGGCCTCGCTGCCGTTCGCGCTGCCCTTCCTCGACGCCTTCCGCCCCCGCCGGGCGCGGGCTCAGGGCGCCGCCCGCCCCAAGCGGCTGGTGATCGTGCACAGCCCCCAGGGATCGGTGCTGAGCCGGTTCGTGCCCTCGGGCGGCGAGCGGGACTTCGAACTGGGCCACATCACCGCCCCGCTCGACGCGGTCCGGGAACACATCACCGTCGTCACCGGCGTCGACAACGTGCAGCCCCGGTTCAACGAGGTGGGCAACGCGCACATCAACGCCAACTACACGGTGTTCACCGGGCGCCCCTTCCTCGAGCAGGTGCCCGACGCCATCACCCCCGGCGGCCCCAGCATCGAGCAGGTCGTCGCCGAGCGCATCGGCGGCGAGGTGCCCTTCCGCCGGCTCGACTTCGCGGTGGGCGGGCACCAGACCAGCAACGGCCTGCTCACCCCCCGCGAGGGCGCGTTCTTCTGGGTCGGGCCCCGCGATCCGGTCTCGGCGTTCAACAACCCGCTCGCCGCGCTCATCCGGATCTTCGGCGACGGGCAGCTCTCGCCCGAGGCGGCCCGGGCCCTGCGCGACCGGCGGGCCTCGGTGCTCGACGGGGTGCTGAGCAACTTCACCGAGATGAGCCGGAGCCTCGGGGCCGCCGACCGGGCCCGGCTCGAGGCCCACGCCGACAAGCTGCGCCAGCTCGAGCAGCGCATCGCGGCCGGGGCGGGGGAGTGCCGCCGCCCCGACGTGAGCCTGCCCCCGGGCACCGACGCCGGCCTCGACGATCACCGGACCACGCCGGTGTTCAACGACCTGCTCGCCACCGCGCTGTCGTGCGACCTGACCCGGGTGGCCACCCTGAGCTTCGCCAACGGCCACGCGCCGTCCTTCCCCTGGCTGTGGGACCGCAACGGCGGGCGCCCGATCGTCGACCTGGGGGTGTGGGAGAACTGGCACGCGGTGGTGCACGCCGACTACCAGCCGGGCATGGAGCACCCCTACCGGTGGTACGTCGAGCAGCTCGTCGACCTGCTGACCCGCATGGCCGCGATGACCGACGCCGACGGGGACAACCTGCTCGAGACCTCGCTGGTGGTCTACCTCAGCGAGTACAGCAGCGGGCGCCACTGGAACAACGCGCTGCCGGTCGTGCTCGCCGGCCACCACGGCGGCGCGCCGGCCCCCGGGCCCACCGGGCGCTGGCTGGATGTCATGAACGGCACCGTGGCCGACCTCGAGGCGGCCAATGGCTATCGCACCTCGGGCGCGACCACCAACCAGCTCTGGACCAGCGTGCTGCGCATGTTCGGCTTCGACGACGCGGGCTTCGGCTACACCGACGGCGCGCTGCCGACCGGCGGCTTGCCCGGCTTGCTGGCGTAGCCGCCCCCGTCGATCAGGACGTCCGGCGCGCGCCCGAAGCGGGCGATCAGCCACGCGAGCGGCGGCAGCAGCGAGGTGAAGACGCCCAGCAGACCCCACGCCGCCGCCCGCCAGACATCGCCCGCGGTGACCGTCGGCGGGGGATCGGCGGTGCCGCAGAAGGCGTGCCCCTCGGCCTCGGTCAGCGCGAAGGCGGCCTTCGGATCCTGACCGAAGAGCGTGCGCCCCCCCCGGCCGCGAGCGAAGGCCCGCACCGTGCGGATGGGGGCGAGCACCATGCCGGCGGTCATGCCCATCAGGCAGAAGGTCCACGCGACCGGGTTGCGGGCGAGGCCGGCGCCGACCTCCCAGCCCGAGATCTCCCACTCGCCGCGGATGTCGGTGCCATAGCCGGTCAACAGGTGATGCAGGTCGTGCAGCTTGAGCGCCTCGACCCGTGACGGCGGGTTGGGGATGGGGATGGGCACCGGGCCGAGGCGGATCCACTCGACGGGCTTGCGGGGCGCGTCGTCGCCGTCGAAGGCCATGTGATCCAGGAACTCGGCCCGCATCGCGCCGAGGGTGGGTTCGGTGGGGTGGGTCATACCGCGGCTCCTTCGAAGGTGTCCCTCGCCCTGTTGCATGGGATGTGCCGTGGCCCGCGAGGCGTCGGGGCCGCATGCCACCGCGCCGCGGGGCCCCCCGGCCGCCGACAACTCGCCGCGCCGCGGCAGAACGCCGCGGCTGCGGGGTGATCCCATTGCGGGCGGTCGGACGGAGCGTCAGGCTCGATACCCATGTCCGCCCCGCCCCCCGCCGTCGGCCCCACCGACGACATCGTGCTCGCCGGCCGCTACGCCCTCGGCCCCCGGCTGGGATCGGGCAGCCGGGGCGAGGTCTTCGCCGCCCACGACCGGGTCGCCGATCGGGCGGTCGCGATCAAGATGCTGCACCCCACCTCGCCCGAGGAGCGCCGCCGGGTCCTGCGCGAGATCGCCGCGCTGCGCATGCTGCGGGTGCCCGGGGTGGTGCCGCTGCTCGACGAGGGGCGCCATGGCCCGGGCCACTTCATCGTGATGGATCGGATCGACGGGCGGCCGTTCCCCGGAGCCGACGCCGATCCCGAGGCCGTCGTCGAGCGGCTGCGCGCGCTGCTGACCATCCTCGACCGGGTGCACGCCGCGGGCATCGTGCACCGCGACCTCAAGCCGGCCAACGTGCTCGTCGAGCCCGGCGGGCGGGTGGTGGTCCTCGACTTCGGCCTCGCCCGGGGCGCCGCGCTGGGGGCGACGATGACCGCCTCGGGCATGGTGGTCGGCACCCCCCGCTACCAGGCCCCGGAGCAGATGCGGGGGCTGGCCGCCGACGCCCGGGCCGACCTGTACGCGGTGGGGGTGATGGCCTTCGAAGCGCTCGCCGGCCGCCCGCCGCACGCCGACGACAGCCTGCCCACGCTCATGCGGGCCCGGCTGACCGCCCCCGCGCCGCCGCTGGCGAGCCTGACCCCCGCGCTGCCCCGGGCGGTGGCCGCGGTCGTCGACCGGCTGCTCGAGCGGGACCCCGCCGCCCGCCCGGGATCGGCCGACGAGGCCCGCCGGGGGCTGGCCGCCGAGGCCGCGATCGGCTGGCCCTGGCTCGGAACGCGGGCCGCCATCGACGCCGCCGTCGCCCGGCTGACCGCCGGCCGCCGCTGCCGGCTGGGCGGGCCCCGGGCCAGCGGCCGCAGCCGGGCGCTGGACGAGGTGGCCGACGCGCTGACCGCCGCGGGGCGCGCCGTCATCCGGCTGCGGGCCGGCGAGCGCCCGTTCGAGAGCCTGACCGCCGTCGTCGACCCCAGCGCGCTGCCCGGCGAGGGCCCGCTGCCCGAGCGGGTCGTCGCGGCGCTGCGGGCCCTGCCCGACGCGATCATCTGCGCCGACGATACGATCGACCGCTGGACCGCCCGGGCGCTCGACCGCCTCGACGGCCCGGTGGCCCGGGTGGTGGGCGACCCCGGCGACGTGACGCTCGGCCCGGTGTCCGCCGCCGAGCTGCGCCCGCTCTTCGCCGGGCCGGCGCGCCTGTTCCACATCCCCGAGGACGCCGCCGCCGCCCTGATCGACGGGGTCGGCGTCGACGGCCGGGCGCTGCGGGGCGACGTGATCGCCGAGCTCGGCCGCTGGCTGCGGGAGGGCGTCGTCCGCCGCGACGGCCCCCGGCTCGCCGTCGACCGGGCCGCGCTGCGCCGGATCCGATCGCGCCCCCGGGCCGGCGCCGGCGACCTGGACGCCGTCTCGGGCCCCCTGGCCGACGTCGTCGCCGCGGCCCACCTCGCCTGGCCCCACACCACGATCGAGACCCTGGCCGTCGCCCTCGACCGCCCCCGGTGGGAGGCCGAGCTGGCGGCGCTCGAGCTGATCGAAGAGGGGGCCCTCGTCGCCCGCCCCGGCGGGACCTACGAGCCCCGGGCCCCGGCGAGCGCGCTGCCCGCCTGGACCGAGGCCCGGGTGCAGCGGGCGCACGCCCGGCTCGCCGCCGCGCTGCCCCCCGGCGCCGCCGGCCGCCTGGGCCATGTGCTGGCGGGCGCCGATCCGGCCGCGATCGTCGACGAGGCCAGCCGGCGGGCGCTCGACCGCTGGCGCTCGGGGGACGTCGTCGACGGCCTCGCCGCGCTGCACGAGGCGCTGCGGGCCATCCGCCGGGAGGTCTCGGCCGCCGAGGGCCGCGCCCGGTGGGTCGCCGGCCCGGTGCGCCTCATGGCCCGGCTGGCCTTGGAGAACGGCGGCACCCCCGAGATCGAGGCCGCCCGGGCCGAGCTGCGCCGCCCGGAGGTCGCCGGCCCCGAGTGGGCCCCGATCGAGGCGATGCTCGACGCGGCCGCCGCCCTCAAGGCCGGCGCCCCCGACCGGGCCCGGGCCGCGCTCGCCGCCGTCCCGCCCTTCACCGACGAGGCCTTCGAAGTCATCCGCCACAGCCTGCGGGCCACCGCCGCGATCTACGAGAGCCCGGCCGCGTCGGCGGCGGCGCTCGACGACCTCGCCCCGTGGTTCGAAGCCCGGCCCCACCTGCGGGGACGCTTCGCGAGCTGGCGGGGCAACCTGCTCTACCGCCAGGGCCGCTTCGCCGAGGCCGCCGCGCTGCACCTCGAGGCGGCCGACGCCCGCCCCGACGCCCGGGGCCGCCTCTCGTGCCTGCTCAACGGCGGGCTGGCGCTGCTGGAGGCGTTCGACCTCGACCGGGCGGCGGCCATCGGCGAGACGCTCGGCGCCGAGGCCCGCCGGCTGCGCATGCCGCTCTTCGAAGCCTTCGGGGCCCGCATCACCCGGGCGGTGGCCTACCGGGCCGGCGCCGCCGAGGGCCCCGACGCGGCGCTGGCCGAGGCCGCGGGCCACCTGGAGCACGTCACGCTGCCCGCGCTGATCGCGCTCAACGAGGCCGCCATCGCGTGGCGGACGGGCGCGGCCGACGGCGCGCTGCGGCTGGTCGAGCTGACGATCACCCTCGCCGAGCGGGCCGGGCAGGGGCTCATCGCCCGGCTCGCCCGGGGCATCGGCTGGATGCAGCGCCCGCCCGCCGACATGGCCCCCATCGCCGCGCTGGCCGCCGCCGGCGAGCAGGTGTCGCTGCCCCGGATCGGCGCCCAGCTCCTGGGCATGGCCCGCCGGATCCACCCCGCGCCGCCCCCCGCCTGGGCCGCCGCGGCCCGCCGGCTGGCCGACCAGACCCCGCGGGCCCGCTGGCATCACCCGCTCGAAGTGCTGAGCCTCGACGAGTGCGTCGAGCGGGCCCCGTGACCGCGTCGCCGCCGACGCGCGCCCGTCGCCCGCGACGCGCCCCGGCCCCGAGAGGCCGGCTCGGCGGCCGGTCGGCGTTGGCACGGCCTTCGCTCATTCCCGGCGCACATCCCATGACCCATGGACCGACAGGTCCCATCGATCGGAGACCCCCATGATCGTCAGCACCCCCCCTCTGCGCATCCTCTGGCCCGCGACGAGCGCCTACGAGCTGGACCACGGCACGATGGACATGCCCCGCGACGGCGCCGTGCGGGCCCGCAGCCACAGCTACCCGCTCACCGGCGCGCCCACCGGCATCGCCGAGGTGCACATCGAGCATTGGACCGCCAGCGACACGTCCCTGGGCGACGAGGGCGAGACCGGGATCGGCGCCTCCGACCACACCACCAACGCGAACCGGGCCGGCTTCATCGGCTGGCTCGACAAGAACGCCGCCCTCGCGGTGCAGTACGCCCACCGCCGGGTGCGCCGCTTCGCCCACGTCGACGGCACCGACGGCAGCGGCAACTCGGTCGTGCCCGATCCCACCGAGAAGGGCGACGCGATCATCGAGATCAAGGCCGACGGCGCCCTCTTCGCCACCGGGCTGCGCCGGGCGACGACCGGCGGATCGCGCGTCCTGTGGAAGCTCGCCGGCGACCTGCTCGCCACCCCGACCTACGAGCTGGTCGTCGGCAGCGCGGCCCCGAACCTGAGCGCCCAGGACTTCATCGACAACAAGAGCGGCGACCCGGGCTACCTGTCGTCGGTCAAGCACGCCTTCTGGGAGGACGTCAGCGACTTCCCCGGCGGCCCGGGCACCGGCGGGTCGAACGTGCCCGGCGACTGACTGCGGTGGCCGGCCTCACCCCGGCGGCTCGCGCGCGTCCGGGGCCCGGCCCAGAGCATCGAGCAGCGTCAGCGCCTTGGCCCACTCCCGCTTCAGCGTCCGCCGGTGGTTGCGGTTGCGCACCACGTCGGCCCGGCCGAGCAGGGTGAACGCCCGGTCGACGTCGCCGGTGTAGCGCACCGCCCGGGCCAGCAGCAGCCCGTGCAGCGCGCCGGGCCAGTCCACCCCCTCGGGGGCGTCGTCGAGCCCGTCGACCGCGAGCAGCAGCGCGTCGAGCCCGTCGTCGAGCGACGCCCCGCCCGGGCTGCCCGCCGCGCTCGACAACCCCGCCGCCCGGATCAGGTGGCGGGGCTCGATCGGCGCCCCGTCCCCCTCCAGCCCGGCCAGGGTGCACGCCCGGCGCAGCACGTTGTCCAGCTCGCGCAGGTTGCCCGGCCACGGGCAGCGCGTCAGGTGGTCGGCCGCCTCTTCGGACAGCGCCCGGGTCGCCCGGCCGCGGCTCTTTGCCAGGCGGCGCAGCATGAAGCGGGCCCAGTCGGCGATCTCGTCGGCCCGATCCCGCAGCGGAGGCAGCGACACCGGCAGCACGTCGATGCGATACATCAGATCGGATCGGAACCGCCCCTCGGCCACCGCCCCGCCCAGATCGACGTTGGTGCCCACCACGAACCGCACGTCGGCCCGCCGCTCGCGCCCGTCGTCCCCCAGCGGGCGGTAGACCCGCTCCTCGAGCAGCCGCAGCAGCCCCGCCTGAGCCTCGAGCGACAGCTTGTCGACCTCGTCGATGAACAGCGTGCCGCCCTCGGCCCGGCCCACCGCGCCCTCGTGATCGCGCACCGCGCCGGTGAACGCGCCCTTGCGCCAGCCGAACAGCTCACCGAACTGCGTCTGCTGGGGCACCCCGAGCAGATCGAGCACCACGAACGGCGCCCGGTGGCGGCTCGAGCGGGCGTGGCACCAGCGGGCCAGCCGGGACTTGCCGGTGCCGCTCTCGCCCCGGATCAACAGCGTCTCGTCCTCGGCGGCGAACGCCTCGGCCAGCCGGACGAGCGGCCGCATCGACGGCCCGATGACCGGCAGGCGCTCGTCGGTCGGCGGCGGATCATCAGGCGGGGGCGGGGGCTCGGCCTCGACCCGGGCCAGCAGCCACGGACCGGCGATGGCCGCCGCGGTCTCCAGGGCGTCGAGGCACGCCGGCCATACGAACGGGGTGCCGATGGCCGCCCGGCAGCGCACCTCGACCGACAAGAGCCCCCGGACCCCTTGCGGCCCGTGCAGCGGCAGCGTCGCGACGTGGGTCGCCTCGCGGGCCAGCAGGCGCAGGTGGCTGGCCTCGGGCAGCGGCTCGGGGCGCCGCTCGGCCCAGCGGACCGTCTCGGCGGTGCCATCGGCCCCGGTGACCGCCCGCAGGTTGACGTCCAGCGTCGCCGCCCGCCCGGAGGCCGAGACCCGGCGCCAGGCGGTCGCCGAGGGCAGCAGCTCCTCGCCGCCCCGGGGCGGGGCCAGCCGGGCGGCGCCGGCGTCGAGGGTCCACGCGCCCACGTAGCCCCCGCCGTCCCGCAGGTGCACGACCGCCCGCAGCAGCCGGGCGTCGGGCCAGTCGCCGACGAGCAGCGCCGCGTCGACGATGGCCATCAGGTGTTCGAGGATCGCGACCGCGGTCGACGGGAAGTCGTCGGCGGCGCGCAGGCGGTGGATCAGCGTCGTCGTCCGGCTCATGACCCCACCGTACAGGGTTCGGGGGTGCCGCGTATCCGGCGCGACCCAGATGCCGCCGCCCCCCGCGGCGCCCGACCTGCTTGCCGGCCGCCGCGGGGCCCGCTATGACGCGGACCTTCTCCCGCGCGCAGGAGGCCGCATGATCATCGCCATCGACGGACCCGCGGGGGCCGGCAAGAGCACCGTCAGCCGTATGCTGGCCGACCGCCTCGGCTGCGTGCGCCTCGACACCGGCGCCCTGTACCGGGTGGTGGGCCTCGCCGCGACCCGGGCCGGCGTCGGCCCCGACGACCCCGACCTCGGCCGCTTCGTCGCCGGCCTGGCCATCGACGTCGAGCCGGATCACATCCGCCTCGACGGGCAGGACGTCGACCGGGCCATCCGCACCCCCGAGGCCAGCGCCGCCGCCAGCCGCTACGCCGCCGTGCCCGCGGTGCGCGACGCGCTGCTCGACCTCCAGCGGCGGCTGGGGCGGGCCCGGGACACCGTCATCGACGGCCGGGACATCGGCACGGTGGTCTTCCCCGACGCCGACGTGAAGATCTTCTTGACCGCCGCCCCCGAGCAGCGCGCCCGCCGCCGGCTGGCCGAGCTGGTCGAGCGGGGCATCGACGCCGACTTCGCCGCGGTCCTCGCCGACATCGAGCAGCGGGACAAGCAGGACTCCGAGCGGGCGGTCGCCCCGCTGCGCCGGGCGGACGACGCGGTCGAGGTCGACACCTCGCGCCTCGACCTGCCGGGGTCGGTGGACCGCTGCGAGGCGGTGGTGCGGGCGGCCCTGGGCGGCGGGTCGAGCTGAGCTGCGGATCACGCCGGGGGTGTCGCGTCCGCTTGACAGGTGCGCCACGTCGGCTTGACTCGCCGGACGTCAGGGGCCCGGGGATGCGGGCGGCGGGCGATGGTACGACGCGTGCAGAAGAGCACCCTCCGCGCACGCTGAAATGCCAGAGGAAGCTCATGTCCCCAGACGCACCCGATTCGCCGCTCGACCCGGCGCCCGCTCGCACCCTCACCCGCCGACGGGTGGTCCACCTCGTCGGTGGATCGCTGATGGCCCTGCCGCTCGTCAACGCGCTCGCCGGCTGCAGCGGGGACGGGGACGCCGACCCCGACGACCTCGGGCCGACGGCCGATGGCGCCATCGACGGCGGCCTCGATCCCGACGCCGGCCCCGACGCCGGCCCCGACCCCGACGCCGGCCCCGACCCCGACGCCGGCCCCGACGTGCCCTGGGCGACCGGCGGCGTCGCGGCGATGGTCGCCGCCGACAGCTACCCCGACCCCTTCACCTCGGGGCTCGCCGCCGACACCTGCCCCCTGACCTGCCAGCTCACCCTCGGCCCGTGCTACGCGCCGAGCGCGCCGGTGCGCCAGGACGTCAGCGAAGGGGAGGACGGCATCCCCATGCGGCTGATGCTGCGCATCGTCGAGGCCGACGGCTGCACCCCCGTCGCGGGGGCCGAGGTCGAGATCTGGTACTGCAACATCGAGGGCCTGTACTCGGGCGACGATGTCAACCAGGGCGACTTCTGCACCGGCGGCGATCCGCTCGCCGAGGCGGCCTACTTCGCCCGGGGGCGGGCGATCGCCGGCGCCGACGGCACCGTCACCTTCGACACCTGCTACCCCGGGTGGTACCCGAGCCGCTCGGTGCACATCCACTTCCTCGTCCGGCGCTCGGAGTTCGTCGGCGGGGTCCAGGATACCCAGGCCGCGGTGGTCTCCCAGCTCTTCTTCGACGAGGCGCTCACCGCGGAGATCTTCGCCGAGGTCGAGGGCTACCGACAGCAGGGGCAGCCCGACACGACCCACGCGAACGACAACGTCATCGGCGGGGTGGACGACCCGACGCCCTACATCGGGGGCTACGCCAAGATGTCCGACGGCGCGATGCTCACCTGGCTGACCGTGGCCATCAGCGACGACGAGAGCTGCGGCGGCGGGGGCGGCGGCCCCGGCGGCCCCGGCGGCATGCCCCCCGGCGGCATGCCCTGACGGGCGCCGCGGAACAATACGAGCGGCGGCCCGCTCGCCGCGCGCTCTGCTCGGCGAGGCCCTCGCGCAGCCCCGTTCCCGCTCACTCCAGCCACCGATCTCGCCCCGAGGACCCCGACGCGGCCATCACGCAGCGGCCGAGGCGGTGATGCCCCCTCGGGGCGGGCGACACGCTGCGGCCGACTCGGTCGTGACCCCTCGACGAAGCCGACACGCTGGAGACGGATCCGGTCGAGAGCGCCGGGGGTGGATCGCCATGTCCAGGGGCCGGGCGGGCCTGCCCGGGGCCGACCCGAGGGGCGGGGGTTTCGCGCCGGGCGCCGATGGCGCAGACTCGGGGCGCCGAATCGGAGGGAACATGTACCTGCGCGAGCTGCGCATCCAGAACCTCGAGCTGATGAAGGACCTTCATCTGCTCTTCGGTGCTCAGCACGCCCGAGAGCCCGCATCGTGGCCCGCCGAGCCGCCGGGGTGGACCGTCCTGATAGGGCGCAACGGACGCGGCAAGACGTCCATCCTGCGCTCGATCGCCGTCGCGGCGGCGGGCTACGCGTTCGGCAGCGAGCTGTCCGGGGAGTGGGTGCCATCGCTCCTCGATCGACGCGCGAAGACACCGGCCGGCGTCGATATCAACGCGTGGTTCGAGTTTCGCGCCGAGCGCATGTCCAGCCTGCCGGCGTGGACCGATGCGCACGGCGAGCGGGCCGCGCTTCGAGGCTTCGTGGCGGGCGCGGGCCTCCTGGCGGGTGACACCGGCCTCCTCATGCATTCGCAGCTCGTCGACGAGGACGGTCCGCTGCCGCCCGAGGCGCCCGACGAGGAGGGCATCGCCCGGCTGCGGGACTGGCTGGAGTCGGCTCGCCGGCGCAACGCACCGCATCTCTTCGTCGCGGCCTACGGCAATACGCGGCGCCTGTTCCGACCGGGGCAGATCGAGAGCCGCAACCGCCCGGCGATCGACCGGCTGCGGTCCATCTTCGACCCCGATTATCGCATCATGGGCCTCGACTTCGACGACAAGCTGGGCAACGGGCGCAGGGCCCGCTACCGGTCTCTGCTCGAAAAGGCGCTCTTCGCCGACGACCGGCTGATGCATGAGATCAAGGCGCTGCACTTCGGTGAGCTGGCGTTCGACGACTCGGATGTCTCCGACGCGATCCAGCAGGATCAGACCTATACCGCCACGATGAGGCTGGGCGAGGGCAGCGCGCGCACGATCGACGTGCCCACGGCCTGGCTCGCCGACGGTCAACAAGCCCTGCTGTCGTGGCTCGCCGATCTCATCGGCCACCTGATGCTGGACCAGAAGGACGTCACCGACCCGGCCGACTTCGAGGGCCTGGTGCTCGTCGACGACATCGACCTGCACATCCACCCCGACTGGCAGACCCGGCTCGTGCCCGCCCTCAAGCGGGCGTTCCCCAAGCTGCAGTTCATCGTCACGACCCACTCGCCGCTCATCATCTCCAGCCTGCGCCCCGAAGAGGTCGTCGTGCTCGACCTCGACGAGGGCGGCAACATCGAGGCCCGCCACCTCGAGGTCGACCCCCGGCTGCTGACCACGACCGAGTTGTACGCGCGCGTCTTCGGCGTACGGGACACACCGCCGGATCCCATCTACCGGACCCTGCATCACTACGAGTATCTCGCCCGCGATCCGATTCGGAGCCACGAGGAGCAGGCGCGCTTGCAGACCCTACGGGCGGAGCTGCAGGCGGCCGATGTACGCAACCTCGCCGAGCCCGCCCCCTGGACCCCCGAACCCGAAGAGCCATGATCCGGATCCAACGCGGCCCGGAGCCACAGGCCCTCTGCGCCGAGCGTGAGTGGCGCCTCGCCCGGGCGCTCATCGACTGGCACGCACGCGCAGGGCGGCCGTGGACGGACGAGGAGCGTCGAAGGCGTTTCCGGGCGGGCTACCGGGTCGCGAGCGCCGCGCTCGTCGACGCTCAGAATGGCAAGTGCGCCTACTGCGAGATCCAGATCAACGACGACGAAGACGTCGAGCACTTCCGGCCCGTCAACCTCTACTGGTGGCTGGCGTGGACGTGGGAGAACCACTTCGCGGTCTGTGGGAGTTGCAGCCACCAGAAGGGCCCCGGCTTCCCGCTCGCCGACGACGCCCGGCGCCTCCTCGCTCGGGGGCTGCCGGCCCTGCCCGATGGGCTCTACGGCGACGAGTCACCGCGGTGGGTCGACCCCGCCATCGAAGATCCACGGCAGTTCATCGGCTTCCGACTCTTCGATCGAGGCGCGGGTCTCAGGTGGGAGGCCATCGGGCTCGACGGCGACGACGGCCGCGGCGAGTCGACCATCCTCGACTTCGAACTCTACAAGCGGATGGACCGCCAGAATCGTCGGTTCCTCGGGCCCATGGAGGATCCCGCGCTCGATCTGGCTCAGGTCCGCGCTGCGGCCCGGCGGGGACAGATCGCCGAGCGGGCGTGGGCGCGGGTGATCCGGCGGCACCTCCGGGCGCCGGGGGCACCGCACCGCGCCCTCGCCTACGACTACCTCACCCACGTGCGCGCCGAGCTGCGCCGGGCACACGGCGTGGAGCTGCCCCCGCTCCCCGACATCACCGACGCCCGCCCTGTGCCCGCCCCCGCGCCCCTCTTCACGCGCGATCCGGTGCTCGATCGCCTCGATCCCGTCGACGCGCTCTACGCGCGCAGCGCCCGCGCTCCGAAGGTCCCGGCGGCTCACCGCGAGCGCGCCCTGATCGCGGTGCTCGCTCTCGGCGAGCGGAGCCGCCGGCAGCTCTCGGCGGTGTTCGGCAAGACGACCGCGCGCATCCACGCGTGGCTCGGGCCTCTGGTCCCAGACCGGGTCGAGAGCGAGGGCCGCGGCCCGGCGACGATCTACCGCCTTGTTCAGCAGCCTCCGCCGTCCTCGACGCCGGCGCCGGTCGACGTGCCTGGCACCCTCGATCAGACCGCGGGTGGATCATAGTTGGTGGCAAGCGGGCTTCGAGACTGGATCCATGTTGGTGGCAGGTCACACCCCTCCCCCCGATACAGGACGCGGGACGGCCGACGACGCGCGCCCCGCCGACCGTCTACAGGCCCCGGCCGAAGCGCGGGCCATCGCTCATCGGTCCGCTCGTGAAGCCCGAGCCGTCGCCCGAGATGCCGAAGCAGGGAGGCGGGGCGCGCGGCGGCGGACGGACCGCCTCCGCCCGGCCCTCCACCGCGTGCCCGACGTGCCTGTGCCCGACGTGCCCGGTCGACGCGCCTGGCGCCCCCGATCAGCCCCTCCCCCCGATATACGACGCGGGACGGCCGACGACGCGCGCCCCGCCGACCGTCTACAGGCCCCGGCCGAAGCGCGGGCCATCGCTCATCGGTCCGGTCGTGAAGCCCGAGCCGTCGCCCGAGATGCCGAAGCAGGGAGGCGGGGCGCGCGGCGGCGGACGGACCGCCTCCGCCCGGCCCTCCACCGAACCCGACGCCCCTGAGTTG
>JAUHYW010000037.1 GCA_030426085.1 bacterium
CTCGGCGGCACCGGCGGGGCCGGGGGGAACGGCGGCGGCGGCGGCGAGGGCGGCAGCGGCGGCGGCGGCGGCCGGCGGGGCGACGTGTGGATGGACTTCTGCTCGTTCGCCGGCGGCGAGGGCGGCCAGGGCGGCCGCGGGGGCCACGGCGGCGGCGGCGGCGGCGGCCAGGGCGGGCCGAGCTACGATGTCTTCGTCGCCGCGCCCGGCGCGCTGCCCGACTACGCGGCGCAGAACGCCTTCGAACTGGCCGACGACGTGCCGACCCACGGCCTCGGCGGGCGGGGCGGCAACTCGAGCAACACCGCCGTGGGGCCCGGGGGCGACGGCGCCGACGCCGAGAGCGGCAACGTCGGTCAGCCGTGACCCGGCCGGCGCCCGCGCGGCGGGTCTGGCCCACCCGCGACCTCGTCTGGCTGGTGCTGACGACGCTGCTGGCGACCTTCGCCGCCGGGGCCGCGGTGGCCTTCGCCGGGCTGGAGCCGGTCGACGAGGTGCTGGGCCTGCTGGTCGCCTCGGCCCTGGGGCTCGGCCTGCCGGTGGGCCTGCTGCTGGCGCTGCGCCCCGAGCGGCGGGCGGCGATCGGCCTGCGGCGCACGCCGTGGGGCGAGATCGGGCGGGCCCTCGGCTGGCTGCTGGGGCTGCTGCCGGTGGTGGCGCTGGTCTCGCTGGCGATGCAGACCCTGCTGGGCTACGACGAGAACCCCCAGGCCGAGGCGCTGATGCTCGACCGGATGTCGGGGGCCCGGCTGGCGGTGGTGGCGCTCTTCACCGTCGGCGCGGTGCCGCTCGTCGAGGAGCTGCTGTTCCGGGGGGTCTTGATCTCGGCCCTGCTCGAGCGGGGGCCGGCCGACCCCGAGGCCCGGCGGCGGCGGGCGCTGATCGTCTCGTCGGTGCTGTTCGGCCTGATCCACATCGAGCCGGCGGTGATCGTGCCGACCATGCTGCTCGGCGCCGCGGCGGGGGTCCTGCGCCTGCGCAGCGGCTCGCTGTGGCCGGCGGTGACCCTGCACGCGGCCAACAACGCGGTGGCGACGGCGGTCCTGGCCGCCGGGCTGGGTTGACGGCCACCCCGACGACGAGGAGATCGATGAGACGCCATCCGCTGCACGCCCTGCTCCTTGCGCTCGCCCTGGCCCCGACGGGCTGCGAGGGCGACATGATCCGCGACGCCGGCGGCGGCCAGGACGACAGCAGCTCGCCCGGCCAGCCGGCGGACGACGGCGGCCTCGACGGCCGGACGCCCGCCGACGGGGCCCTCGACGGCGGCGCGGACGGCGGGGACGGGGCCCTCGACGGCGGCGCGGACGGCGGGGACGGGGCCCTCGACGGCCCGGCGGACGGTCAGGGCGGTCAGGGCGGTTAGGTAGAACACCGTAATCTGCTGTGAGCGGGAAAGAAACCGGCGGCGCTTGCGAAAGGTAGGGGTGTAGACGCTTTCACGGAGAGACATCATGCGCTGGGTCGCCGCCATCACCGCCTGCATCCTCCTCGGTGTCGCCGGCGCCGGGATCAGCCTCGCCGCCTCGACGCCCGAGTTCGGCCCCATCGACGCCGAGGTCGAGGCCACCCTCGACGCGGTGTCGCCGGCCGACACCCCGATCATGGCGGGCCCGCTCGCGGCCCGCTGAGCCCGCCGCGCCCCGGCCGCCCGCCCGCTCCCCCCCGCTCCGAAGACCGTTCGATGCACTGCATCTGGCCCGGCGGCCGCCGACGCCGTATCCTGCGGCCGTGAACGGCGACGACTCCACCCCCGAGCCGACCGAGCGCCCCGAGCGCACGACCTCGATCCAGCTCGCCCGCCCCGGCGACCGGCTGCCCGGCACCCCCTATCGGCTCATCGAGAAGCTGGGCGGCGGGGGCATGGGCCAGGTCTTCCGGGCCGAGCACGTCGAGCTGGGCCGCGAGGTGGCGGTCAAGCTGCTCGCCCCGACCCTGGCCCACGACCCCAAGGCCATGGAGCGCCTGCGCCGCGAGGCCCGGGCCGCCGCCCGGCTGGGCAACCCCCACATCATCGACGTCTACGACCTGGGCATCACCGAGGACGGCCGGCCCTACGTGGTGATGAAGCTGGTGCCCGGCCGGGATCTCAAGGCGCTGGCCGACGCCGAGGCCCCGCTCGACCCGGCCCGGGTGGTGCGGCTGGTGCGCCAGATCGGCGACGCGCTGCGGGCGGCCCACGCGGCGGGGGTGGTGCACCGCGACCTCAAGCCGGAGAACGTGCTGGTCGAGCCCCGGGCCGACGGGGAGTCGGTGACCATCCTCGACTTCGGCATCGCCCAGAGCATCCAGGACACCGACACCCGGCTGACCCGCGACGGGCAGATGATCGGGACCCCGGGCTACATGGCGCCCGAGCAGGCCCTGGCCCGCCCGCTCGACGGCCGGGCCGATCAGTACGCGCTGGCGGTGATGACCTACGAGCTGCTGTCGGGCCGCTCGCCGTTCGACCGCCTCTCGCCGCTCCAGCTCATCGCGGCCCAGCTCACCGAGGCCCCGGCGCCGCTGGGCGACGTGATCGACCCCGCCCGGGTGCCCCCGGCGATGGTGGACGTCGTGATGCGCGGGCTGTCGAAGGAGCCCGACGCCCGCTTCCCCGAGATCGCCGACTTCGTCGACGCGCTGACCGCCGCCGCCGACGCCCCGCTGGCGGCGCCGGCACCCCCGCCGTCGAAGGCCCCGAGCCGCAGCCCCCTGCCCCTGATCATGCTCGTGGCGCTGGTGGGCGCCGCGGTGGGCGTGCTGGTGGTCGTGGGGACCGGGGGCGACGATCCGGCGGGCCCCGACGCCGGGGCGCCGGTGGTCGCCGTGGGTGAGACCGCGCCTCCGCCTCCGCTGCCCGCCGACGCCGGGCCCGACGCCGCGCCTGCGCCGACCGACGCGGCGGTGGCCGCCGACCCCGACGCCGCGCCGGCCCCCCGGATCGCCGCGAAGCCCCCCGCGCCCAAGCCGGCGCCGGTCAAGCGCCCCCCGAAGCCGAAGCCCCGCCCGATCCGCAGGCCGCCGGCGCCCGACCCCGAGCCCGAGGCGCCCGATCCGCCAGAGCCGGACGACGACCCCGAGCCCGAGGCGCCCGACGCCCCCGAGCCGGACGACGACCCCGAGCCCGAGGCCCCCGAGCCCGGCGCGGTGGCCGGGGTGACCCCGAAGCCGGCGCCCGACCCCCCGCCGCCCCCGCCTCCGGCCGCGCCGCCGGTGCTGCGCTTCGGCGGCCTGGACGTCGTCGGCGGCGCCAGCACCCGCACCATCCGGCGCACCGTCTCGGGCGGCTTCGACGACATCGAGGACTGCGTCGAGGGCAAGAGCGGGCTGACCGCCGGCCGCCGGGCCACGGTGCGCTTCGTCATCGACGCCGACGGCTTCTTCGGCGGCTTCGGCGGCGACGGCGACCCGGCCCTGGTCGAATGCGGCACCCGGGTCCTGCGGCGCATCAACCGGCTCACCCGCCGCCCGGACACCGGCGACATCCGGGTGTCGCTGCCCCTGCGCCTGGAGGCCCCGTGATCCGCTGGCTCTCGCTCGGCGCCGCCCTGCTGCTGCTCGGCTGCGGGGTGCTCGACCCCGAGGTGGGCCCCGAGCGGGTCGGCGCGCCGGGCTTCGTGCCGCTCGAGGTGGACGGCGGCCCCGACGCGGACGGCGAGGTCGACGGGGGCGAGGCGTGCGACATCGTCGACAGCGACCCCGACACCGACGTGCGCTTCCCCGACATCACCAGCACGGTGATCGGGGGCTACTGCGGGTGCCACGTCGACGAGGGCGGCGTCGGGCGGACCATCGGCGGGCTCGACCTGCGGACCCACGAGTCGGCCCTGCGCGGCGGGCGCCGGGGCGGGGCCGACGACATCGTGCCCGGCGACCCCTGCGCCAGCCACATCGTGGGCAAGATCACCGGCGCGCCGCCGTTCGGCTCGCCGATGCCGTTCAGCCGGGCCCCGCTGACCGCCGCGCACCAGCAGCTCATCATCGACTGGATCGCCGAAGGGGCCCGCCCATGAGCCGGATTCTGGCCGGAGCCGGGCTCCTCGTGGGCGCGGCGGCCCTGTTCGCCGCCTGCGGCGGGGCCCCCAACACCCTCGACGTCTCGGGCTACCCGCCCGAGATGCAGGCGAAGTACCGCATCTTCGAGACCCGCTGCAGCCGATGCCACGGGCTCGAGCGCCCGATCCAGGCCCGGGTGGCCGAGGGCGGCTGGACGGCCTACGTCCGGCGCATGGCCCGCCACCCCGGCGCGGGCATCGACGCCCGCGACCAGCGGGCGATCGCCGAGTTCCTCGAGTACCACCACCAGCGCCGGGAGGGCGGGCGATGATCGGGCTCCTGCTCGTGGCCGGCCTGCTCGGCGACGTCAACGTCGCCGGCAGCGTGTACCTGCACCACCCGACGCTGTTCGACGACGACGAGTCGGCCCTCGGCGCCACCATGAAGGGCATCAACGCCGAGGCGGCGCTCAAGGTGGTCGCCGACGTGGGGGACAGCGTCAGCGCCAGCGCCAAGATCTGTTACGGGTGCCACGACTTCACCGCCGACATGGCCTACGTCGACTGGTTCGTCGACGACGCGTTCAACGTGCGCTTCGGCCGGTTCCCGGTGCCTTTCGGCGAGTTCTACCTGCGCCACGACGCGGCCAACCACCGCTCGGCGACCAAGCCCCTGCCCTACGAGATGGGGCGCATGCTGCGCCGGGCCGAGTTCAACCTGGCGGTGGTGCCCGAGCCCTACCCCGACAACGGCATCGAGCTGTTCGGCACGTTCCGCGGCGAGTCGGCCGAGCTGGCGTACAACGCCTACGCCGTCTCGGGGCTCAAGGGCAGCGCGACGATGGCCGACCTCGACTTCATCCAGAGCCGGCAGATCTTCTACGCCGACAACAACCGGACCCCCACCGTGGGCGGGCGGCTGACCCTGGCCTTCCCCCGGCTGCCGGCGCGGGCGTGGCGCTGGCTGTCCATCGGGGCGAGCGGCATGTGGGGCTATTACGACGAGGCCGACGAGCTCGACTTCCTGATGGTCGGGGTCGACGTCTACACCCGCATCGGCAGCCTCAACGTGCGGGGCGAGGCGATGTTCCGCCGCACCTCGATCCCCGACGAGCCGGAGCGCTTCCAGCAGCGGCTGCGCGAGCTGTTCGTGCAGCGGGAGGGCTTCTACGCCCAGGTGGACGGGCCGCTGTCGTCGCTGGTGGAGTGGCTGGCCCGGATCGACGGCTTCCGCCGGGCGGGGCCGCTGCTGGTGGGCGCCGCGCTGCCCTCGACCGACTCGACCATCCTGCGGGGCACCGCCGGCCTGAACCTCGTGCCGACCACCGGCATCAAGATGAAGCTGAACTACGAGTACTGGCGGTTCTCGGACTTCCCCGACGCGCACATGCTGCACACCGGCCTGGTGGGCACCTTCTGAGCGCGCCGCGGGGGCCGGGCATCGCGACCCGGCTCGGACACCACGCATCCCAAGAGCCGGGCCCCGGAGGACGATCCCGTGAGCGACGACGACAAGAAGCCGCCCCGCAGAGGCACCCGGCGCGACGAGCAGACCCAGGTGCTCACCCGGCGCCGCACGAAGCGGCCGCCGCTGTACCGGGTGATCTTCCACAACGACGACTACACCACCCGCGACTTCGTGGTGACGGTGCTGATGCGGTACTTCCACAAGACCCACACCGAGGCCAACACCCTGATGCTGCACATCCACACCAAGGGCAAAGGCATCGCAGGGGTCTACACCTACGACGTCGCGCGCACCAAGCAGACCCGGGTCGAGGGGCTCGCGCGACAGTACGAGATGCCGCTCAAGCTGACCATCGAGCCCGAAGATGGCGGCCGAGAAGGGGACGGATGAGCCCATGGTCGAGTTGACCCCCGAGCTGAAGATCGCCCTCGAGACCGCGGTGGACAACGCCCGCCACCGGCGTCACGAGTTCGCCAATACCGAGCATCTGGTGCTCGCCCTGCTCGAAGACAGAGTGACCGCCCGCGCCGTGCGCCGCTGCGGGGGCGACGTGGGCCGGCTCAAGCGCGAGCTGGAGAGCTTCCTCGAGGCCCACGTCGAGCCGGTGCCCGAGCAGTTCGAGATGGACCCGATGCCGATGCCCACCGTGGGCTTCCAGCAGGCGGTGCGCCGGGCGGTGCTCAACGCCCAGACCAGCGAGCGGGACCTCGTCGCCGGGCCGCATGTGCTCATCGCGATGTTCAACCTGCGCGACTGCCACGCGGTGTACCTGCTCGGCGAGGAGGGCATCGACAAGCTCAAGCTGATGGAATACGTCAGCCACGGCGGGCTCGACGACGAGGACTTCGACCTCGACGACGATGACGACTACGAGGACGAGGACGACGACCTGGTCGACGCCGACGGCGAGCGGCGCGGCGAGGGCGAGGCGAAGGCGCTCGAGAAGTTCACCATCAACCTGAACGAAGAGGCGGCCGAGGGGCGCATCGACCCGATGATCGGGCGCACCACCGAGCTGACCCGCACGATCCACATCCTGTGCCGGCGGCGGAAGAACAACCCGGTCTTCGTCGGCGAGGCGGGGGTGGGCAAGACCGCGATCGTCGAGGGGCTCGCGCTCGCGATCCACGAAGAGAAGGTGCCCCGGCCGCTGCGCGAGGCGGTGGTCTACACCCTCGACGTGGGCCAGCTCGTGGCCGGCACCCGCTATCGGGGCGACTTCGAAGAGCGGCTCAAGGCGGTGGTCAAGCAGCTCGAGAAGATGCCCCACGCCATCCTCTTCATCGACGAGATCCACACCCTCATCGGGGCCGGGGCGGCCAGCGGGGGCGCGCTCGACGCGTCGTCGATCCTCAAGCCGCTGCTCGCCCGGGGCAAGATCCGGTGCATCGGCGCGACGACCTGGAAGGAGTACCGGGGCATCTTCGAGCGCGATCAGGCGCTCTCCCGGCGGTTCCAGCGGGTGGTGGTCGACGAGCCGACGGTGGACGAGACCATCGCGATCCTGATGGGCCTCAAGCCGCGCTACGAAGAGTTCCACGGCGTCGAGTACGCCGACGAGGCCATCCAGGAGGCGGCCCGGACCTCGGCCCGGTTCCTCAACGACCGCTTCCTGCCGGACAAGGCGATCGACGTCATCGACGAGGCGGCGGCCGAGGTGAAGCTCGCCGAGCGGCCGACGGTGGAGGTCGAGGACGTCGACCGGACCCTGGCCCGCATGGCCGGGGTGCCGGCCCGGCAGGTCAGCCGGGACGACCGCAGCCGCCTGCGCGAGCTCGAGCCCGAGCTGAAGGCGGTCATCTATGGCCAGGACGAGGCCATCGATCAGCTCGCGACGGCGATCAAGCTCTCGCGCAGCGGCCTGGGCCACCCCGACAAGCCCATCGGCTCGTTCCTGTTCACCGGCCCCACCGGGGTGGGCAAGACCGAGGTCTGCCGTCAGCTCGCCCGCATCCTGGGCCTGGAGCTGCTGCGCTACGACATGTCGGAGTATATGGAGCGGCACACGGTCAGCCGGCTCATCGGCGCCCCGCCGGGCTACGTGGGCTTTGACCAAGGGGGCCAGCTCACCGACGCGGTGTCGAAGAACCCCCACTCGGTGGTGCTGCTCGACGAGATCGAGAAGGCTCACCCCGATGTCTTCAACCTGCTGTTGCAGGTGATGGACCACGGCACGCTGACCGACAACAACGGCAAGAAGGCCGACTTCCGCAACGTCGTGCTCATCATGACGAGCAACATCGGCGCCCGCGACTTGCAGCGCAGCCGACCGGGCTTCTTCGCCGAGGAGGCCGCCCGGGCGGGCGACAGCGACGAGGCGTACAAGAAGCGGTTCAGCCCCGAGTTCCGCAACCGGCTCGACGCCCGCATCAAGTTCGCCGCGCTGCCGCCGGAGGTGATGCTGAAGGTGGCCGACAAGTTCGTCGCCCAGCTCGCCGAGCAGCTCGCCGATCGGGCGGTCGGGATCGAGGTGACCCCCACCGCCCGGGCGGTGCTCGCCCGGCTGGGTTACGACCCGCTCAACGGCGCCCGGCCGATGGATCGGGTCATCCGGGATCGGATCCGACGGCCGCTGGCCGACGACCTGCTTTTCGGCCGGCTCGCCGACGGCGGGCGGCTGGTGGTCGACGCCGAGAGCGAGGAGGCCGAGGGGTTCGTCTTCCGCTTCCCCGACGCGCCCGAGGGCCCCGAGGCGGTGATGAAGGCCGAGCCCGAGTCGGCGCCGGTGGCGCTCGCGAAGGACGAGGCCGACGCCGGGGACGACGCCCCCGACGACGCGCCGCCGGCCGCCGCCGAGGCCGAGCCCGAACCGGACCCCGCCGAATAAGCCCGCCCGGCCCCCGTCGGCGCGCCCGACCGACGGGATTGACACCCCGCTGGGCCCTGCCCACGATGGGGCCCCCCGTCTCAATCGAACGCACAAGGAGTTCGCCATGCGCGGCCTGCCGATCGCTTCGCTCACCCTCGCCTTCTGTCTGGCCCTGCCCGCCGTCGCCGGCGCTGAACTGGCGCCGATCAAGCTCTCCCGCTCCGCCCCGGCCGACGTCGTCTCGACGGCCGACGCGCTCGCCGCTGGCGTCGAGGGCGGCCGGTTCTCCGGCGCCGAGGAGCGCAACCCGGAGAACGGTCAGGCCTTCCTGCACCTCGCCGCCACCCACCCCGATCCGGCGGTCGTCGCCGCGTCGCTGCGGGCGATGACCTACACCTGGCGCAGCACGCCCCGCCCGGGCGGCAAGCGCAGCGTCATGAACCGCGACTTCGTCACCGTGGTGCACACCCGGCTCGGCGCCGAGGAGGGCATCGTGCGCAAGTCGGCCCTGCGCGCCGCCCGCCTGCCCCTCAGCGGCAAGTCGCCCGACCCGGGGGTGCTCGACGCGGTGCTGGGCCTGATCGAGAAGGGCTCGACCGCCGATCGCCTCGCCGCGCTCATCACCCTGGGCAACGTGCAGGCCTTCGCCCGCTCCCGGGCGACCAAGGGCCCGCTCAAGGCCCGGGTGATCGACGCCCTGATGCCCCTGCTGCTGACGAAGGACGCCGCCGTGGTCGCCTCGACCTTGCGCCGGCTGTCGCGCTCGGCCTACCCCGGCATGCCCCAGGTCAAGGCCCTCGCGGGGCACGCGCAGCGGCTGGCCAAGCACCCCGAGCCGGCGGTGCGGGGCGAGGCGCTGCGGCTGGCGACGACCCTCGCCGGGCGCAAGGCGAGCAGCGCGCTCACCGGACAGCTCGTGCTCGGGATCTCGGACAAGGACCCCTTCGTGCGGGCCACGGCCATCGAGCTGGCCGCCGAGTTGAAGCACCGGCCGGCGGTGCACGCGATCGTGAAGCTCATCGGCGACGAGGCGCCGGCGGTGCGCAAGGTGGGCGGCTTCACCGGGCTCGACGGCCGCCCGGGTCAGGCGCGCTTCCGGGTCGAGACCGGGGGCCGGGTGGACGACGTGGCGCTCGCGGCGATGGACGACCTGACCGACGGCATCGGGGCGAAGCTCGAGTGCCGGGTCAGCGGCCGCGACCGCAAGGCGGCCCGGACCAAGGCGCGGGCCGACGCCAAGGCGTGGTACGCGGCCCACGGCTCGAAGGTGCCCGGCGCGAAGAAGTAGACGCCCCGCCCTCCGGGTCGCCCGGCCCGAGCCGCCGCGGGCGAAACGCTGGACGGCGCACGCTCGCTCGCGGTACTTCACTGCCATGTCACTCGGAGACGAGATCGAAGATCAGGTCGTGGCGGCGATGAAGTCGTTCGGCTACACCGGCAGCGACGCCCGGACCTACATCACCCTGCTGCGCGGGCACCCGGCGACGGGCTACGAGCTGGCCGCCCGGGGCGGCATCCCCCGCTCGGCGATCTACAGCGTGCTCAAGCGCTTGCAGCGGGCGGGGCTGGTCAACGCGCTCAAGGGCAAGCCCGCCCGCTACGTGCCCATCCCGCCCGAGCGGCTCATCGACCACCTCAAGACCCGCTTCGCCCGCGACATCGAGCAGTTCGAGCAGGCGGTGACCCAGGTCGTCGGCCCCCGCCACGACGCGGTCACCTGGACGGTCACCGGCTACGAGGCGATGCTGGCCGAGGCCGAGCGGCTCATCGAGGCGGCCAGGAGCCGGGTGCTGATGTCGCTTTGGCGCCGCGAGGCCCAGCGGCTGGCCCCGGCGCTGACCCGGGCCGGTGAGCGGGGCTTGCAGGTGACCCTGTTCTCGTTCACCCCGCTGCCCCCCGATCTGGGCGACGTGCTCAGCTACGGCATCGATCAGGACCAGCTCGGCCAGCACTGGTCGCGGCGGGTCATCCTCATCACCGACGCCGATCACCTGCTGGTGGGCGACGCCGAGGGCAGCCGCATCGACCGGGCGGTCGTCAGCGAGGAGCCCTCGCTCATCGAGATGGCGCTGGCCAACCTGGTGCTCGACATCACCCTGCTCGGCGAGCGCACCGGGGTCGACACCCACGCCGTCGTCGAGCGGCTGACCTCCCGGCTGGCCCCGATCGAAGAGCTGCTGGGCGACACCCCCGGCGCGTGATGGCGGCGCGGGGCGCTTCGGGCGTGATGATCCCCTCCATCGAGCGCCGGGTGCGCCCGTTCGACGGCGACGACCTGCCGCGCATCGCGTCCCTGATGCGCGCCGCCCACACCCTCGACCCCCGGATCGACGCCCCCGACGAGGCGGCCCTGGCGGCGTTCCTGGCGCTGGAGAGCAACCGCGGCGGGCGGGACTTCGCGCTGGCCGAGGCGGTGGTCGGCGGCGCGGCCCGGCTGGAGGCGGTGCTGCTCTCGGGGCGATTCGCGGTCGTCGACCGGGCGCGTCCGGTGCGCGGGTTCCGGGTGGTGGTGGCCCCCGAGGCGCACCACGCGGGCTGGGCCGACCGGCTGCTGGATCTCGTCGACGCCCAGGATCCGCCGGGCGCGGTGGTGCAGCGCACGGTCATCGGCGACGACCGGGCCGACGCCCGGGCGCGGCTCGAGGCCCGGGGCTTCGCCCACACCCGCACGGTGGTGCACATGCGGCGGGCGGGGCTGCCCCCGGGCCGCCCTTCGATCCCGACGGGGCACACCCTGCGGGACGCCGACCCCCACCTGGATGGGCCGTCGCTGTCGGGGCTGTACAACGCCGCCCACCGCGAGGCGTTCGGCTTCGCGCCCATCTCGCCGGCCGAGCTGCTCGACACCGCAGGCGCCCCCGGCGGGCGGATGCTGGCCCTCGACGGGCCCGACGGCCGCCTCGTCGGCGCGGTGCAGACCCTGCCGTATTACGCCGGGGTGGGCGTGCTGCACGCGGTGCAGGTGGCCCCCGAGGCCCAGGGGCGGGGGCTGGGGCGGCTGCTGGTCGCCGCGGCGCTCAACGCGCTGGCCCAGCACGGCTTCGGGGTCGTCGAGCTGGCGGTGGACGCCGACAACGGACCCGCCCGGGCCCTCTACGCCGGCCTGGGGTTCTCCGACCGGGGGCGTGATCTGGTCTACGAGCGCCGCCGATGAACCTGTTGATGACCGGCATCGGCACGCTGCTGGGCCAGGCGGTCATCGCCCGGCTCATGCGGGACAACCCCTTCCACCGGGTCTTCGGCATCGCCCGCCGGCCGCCGGCGATGCTGGGGCCGGTGCACTTCATCGGCGCCGACGTGCGGCTGGTCGACCTCGGGGACCTCATCGTCACCGACGACGTGCAGGTCGTGCTGCACCTGGCGTGGTCCGACGGGCCCGAGACCGGGCGGGACGAGGGCCTCACGATGCGGCGGCTGCTCGACATCGCCGAGCCGGCCGGGCTGAAGCGGGTGGTGCACCCCTCGTGCGACTACGTCTACGCCCCCGGCGAGGGCCCGGTGGACGAGTCGGCGCCCCGCCGGGTCGAGGCCGGACTGGGGCGCAGCGGGCAGCTCCTGGTGCGCAGCAAGCTGGGCATCGAGGAGGCGGTGGCCGGCTACCGGGCGGCGGGCGGGGTCGACGTGGTGACCCTGCGCATGTGCCCGGTGGTGGCCCCGACCCGGGGGCGCCCGTTCGACGCGGTGCTGGCCCAGAACCCGCTCATCGGCCCCTCCGACGCCGACCCGCTGCTGCAGTTCGTGCACGCCGCCGACGCCGCCGAGGCGCTGGTCGCCGCCGCCACCCGGCCCGACGTGGCCGGGATCTACAACGTGGCCGGCGACGAGCCGCTGCCGCTGTCCGCCGTCGCCGGCATCCTCGAGGCGCCGCTGGTGCACACCCCCGGCTGGCTGACCCGCCCCATCCTCGGCGCGCTGGCCCGGATCGGCGCGCTGCCCTTCCGCCCGGTGGACGCCGCCCGGCTGCACGTCGGGGTGCCGATGAAGACCGACCGCTGCCGGGCCGAGCTGTACCCCCTGCGCTACACCTCGCGGCAGGCCCTCGCCGTGTGGCGGGTCGGCCCCGGACGGACCGGGCTGCTGCGCCGCGCCGCCCCGTGAAGCGCCCCGATCCGACCGACCGCTGGGTGGCGGCCCACGGGCTGAGGCATCACCTCGTCGAGTGGGACGGCGGGGGCGAGACGACGGTGCTGCTGCTGCACGGATTCCTCGATCTGGGCCGCACCTGGACCTTCACCGTCGAGGCGCTGCCCCCGGTGGACTGGCACATCGTCGCGCTCGACTGGCGGGGGCACGGCGAGAGCGACCGGGTCGGGGCCGGCGGCTACTATCACTTTCCGGACTACGTGCGGGACCTGGAGGCCATCGCCCGGGCGGTGCGCCGCACGCGGCTGATCGTCGTCGGGCACTCGATGGGCGCGATGGTGGCCACCCTGTGGCTCGGCGCGCGGCCCGCCGCGGCCGACGGCCTGCTGCTCGTCGAGGGGCTGGGCCCGATGGGGCTCGAGCCGGCGGCCCACGTCGACCGGATGGCGCTCTGGCTCGACCAGACCGCGCCGTTCACCCCCAAGGCGCGGCCCATGCGCGACGTGGCCCACGCCGCGCAGCGGCTGGCCCGGATCCACCCCCGCATGGCGCCCGCCGACCGGGAGCGGCTGGCGGAGTGGGCCACGGCCGAGGCCGCCGACGGCCGCCGGTGGCGCTACGATCCGCTGCACCGGACCCGGGCCCCGCTGCCGATGCCGGATACCGCGGCCGCCGCCTTCTTCGAGCGGATCACCTGCCCGATGCGCTGGGTGGGCGGGGCCGAGAGCCCGTGGCTCGGCGGGCGCCTCGAGCGGTGGTTCGCCGTGCGGCCCGATCTACCGCGACGGCTCTTGCCCGACTGCGGACACATGGTGCAGAATGACCAGCCCGCTCGGCTTGCGACCGAGATGATCGACTTCGTATCGGAGTGCACACGACCCGGCGCCTGACCGGCGCGCGAGGAGGAGACCTTGGCCACCTTCATCACCGACGAGTGCATCAACTGCGGTGCCTGCGAACCGGAGTGCCCCAATCAGGCCATCAGCGAGGGCGAGGACATCTACGTCATCGACCCCGAGCGCTGCACCGAGTGCGTCGGGTTCCACGGCGACGAGATGTGCCAGTCGGTCTGCCCGGTGGAGTGCTGCATCCCCAACCCCGACATCCGGGAGAACGAGGCCAAGCTGCTGCAGAGAGCCAAGAAGCTGCACCCGGGGAACGAGGAGGTCCAGGCGCTGAACCCGTCCGACCTCGACGAGACCACCTCCCGGTTCCGCAACGACGAGTGGATCAACGCCGGCCGCGGCTGAGCGCCCCCGGCGGGCTCAATCGCAGGCGGCGCTCCGCGAGTTCGGCCGCGCCTGCGCCCGCCGCCACCGCTGGAAAGCGGGCCGGATCTCGGGCGCCTCGGCCTCGATCAACGCGCTCGCGCGCTGCATCGCCGTCGCCCCCAGACCCCCGTGCAGCGTCCAGTCGTCCCCCCCGTCCATCGCCGTCGCGCGCCGGGTGATCTCACGCGCGTGCGCCTCTTCGTGCAACACCCGGAAGAGCACATGCTCCGGCGGCTGGCCCAGATCGGCCGCCACGAAGCGCCGATGGCCCACCGTGCGCCCCCGCCCGTGCGCGGCGAGCGCCGGCACGTCGAGGATCGTCAGATCGGGCGCCGCCCCGCCCCACAGCGTGGCCCGGCAGCGGGCGAGCCGATCGGCCGTCCCGCCCCAGAAGCGCTGGAGCCGCTCACCGTAGCGCTCGTCCGACTGCCACTCGGCCGTCGCCCGCCCGTGCTCGAAGGTCCACGCGTCGCGCAGGCTGACCCCCAGCGGATCGTCGCCCGCGGCGTGGTACAAACTGCCGTAGTCACGGGTCATCAGCGGCAACACCTGGGCCCGCCCCCGCCCCGGCGACTCCAGCAGCGCGCGCCGCAGCGGCTCGACCCACGGGCGCCAGCGCCGCCGGGGGTCGAACAGCGAGACCGCGCTGGGGCCCAGGTCGACGTGGCTCAATACGTGGTAGTGCAGCCAGGCGTGAAACGGGCGGCTGACCCGGAGCGTGCCGTTCGCCGACCGGGGCGCGGCCGAGTCGGATGGGTCATCATGGCGCATGGAGTCTCCGCGGTATCCCCTCGACAGGGCGCTCGGCGCCCGGCGAGGCGGGGGTGGAACTGTTCGTGTCGCGCGCACATGATAACCCATTGAAATCATTGCATTTAAGAGCACATAGATCCCCCAGGGGGTGAACAAGGGCAGGGCAAAGGTGGGCGGTGTGGTGTCAGCATACGAACAAACCCTTCAGCGGTCTGTTCAACCTCGCGAGGGTCCCTCCGACCCTTGGAGAGGCGCTGATGGCACGCGCGGGCCGGTCGTCGACGCCGTCAGAGCTTCCGGCGGGCGCGGGCCCCGTGCGGGCGGTGCAGGGCGCTGCGCAGGACGATCGCGTCGATCAGGTCGCGGGCGGTGAGCGGGTCGCCGAGATCGACCCGCCGGGGGCGGTAGTGGGGGTCGGACGGCAGGCGCTCGCCGGGCTGGGTGATGAGCCGGTGCACCGCCCGATCGAGCCGGTGGTCGAAGGCCCCCTGCCGCTCGGCGGCGATCAGGGCGGCGGCCACCACGATCCGGGGCGCGTCGGAGAACGCCCGCCCGGCGGCGACGGACTCCGCCCGCTGGCGGGCCCGAGCCCACAGGCCGGGCGACATTTCGAAGTGCCCCAGCCCCGAGAAGCTGCGGTCGCCGAGGGCGGCGTGTCGGTCGGCGACGAGCGCCATCAGCGGCGCGCGCAGGGGCTCGAGCGCCCGCTCGAGCGGCAGGCCGACGGCCGGGCCGAAGAGGCTGGGCAGGATCAGCGCCTCGGGCTCGCCGTGCAGCGCGTCCCACCGCTGGCGCAGGTCGCGGGCCTCGACGTCGTAGCCCATCCGGGTCAGCACGGCGGCCATCGCCGCGACCCGCAGGTGGTCCGGCGGCGTCCGGCCGACGGTGCGGTGGTCACGCCCCGCCCGGACCCGGACCACGGCGTAGGGGTCCTCGGGGCGGGCGAGGTGCTCGACGAGCGCGGCGAGCGCGACCGGTCCCATCATGAGCGCGGCGAGCGCGTCGACCGCCAGCGCGTCCAGCCAGCGGGCGGCCGCGGCCTGGGGGTCGAAGACGATCTGCCGCCCCTGCTGGCGGGGCAGCCACGCCGGCACGCCGGGGTCCAGCGCCCGCCGCAGGGGCGCGAGCACGCCCGGCAGCGTGGCGATCACCGCGCGGGCCACCGCCTGGATCACCCGCGGCCAGCGGTCCTGCTCGTCGACGACGTCGCTGTCGACGAAGACCAGCGGGTGCCCGTCGAGCAGCGCCCGCAGCGTATCGGGGTCGCTCACCGCGGGCAGCGTCAGCGGCGGGCCCTCGGGCCACGCGACCCGGTCGAGCCGGCCGCCGGCGGCCAGCGGAGCCAGCATCGAGTCGGCGACGACGTCGATGTCGCCCAGGATCTCACCCAGCCGGGGGTCGCTGCGCCAGCGGGCGCCGTTCTCGATGGCGCCGAGGGCCTCCATCAGCCGGGTGCTGCGGGTCAGCAGGCGCCGCAGGTCGTCGGCCCGGGCGGACCACTCGGCCATCCGGCGGGCGGCCTCCTCGTCATCGGGGTCATCGCCCTCGGCGGGCCCGAAGTGGGCCTCGAGCGCCTCGAGCTCGGCGCCGATCTCGAGCATGGCCGGCCGCACCCGCTGGTCGATCGCCCGGCGCAGCGGCTCGACCCGCGGCCCCGTCAGCCCCTCCGCGACCCGCCGGGCGCGCAGGAGGTTCCGGACGAGCTGCTGCTGGGCGGACCGCACCTGCTCCCGGGCCCGGCCGAGCATCAGGCTCCAGGTGCCGTCGTCCTCCTCCGGCGGGGGCATGTTCTCGGCCTGCTCGGCCGCGTTGCCCCCGGTGACCTTCTGGTAGAGGTTGTAGACCCCCTGCAACACCAGCAGCAGGATGAACAGCTCGTCGAGATACTCCACGGCTCAGAGCTTGGGGTGGCCGGGGCCCGGCGCGGGCGGCGCCGGCGGCCGCGTCGCCAGGGGCCGGGGGCCGCGGCGGGGCGCTCGCCGCACCGAGGCCGGCCGCTCGAGCAGCTCGGCGAGCACGTAGCGCCGGATCCAGCCCGGGCCCCGGGGCAGCAGGCCCAGCGGGTCGTGGCGTTCACCGGCGGCGGGCAGGCGGGGGCCGCCCATCAGGTGGTCTCCGGGGTGCCGCCCTTCTCGCTCAGCTCGCTGATGTGGTGCCGCATGTCGGTGTCGGCCTCGAGGTTGCGCATCTGCAGGTAGTCCATGTAGCCGAAGTTGCCGTTGCGCAGCGCCTCGGCGATGGCGAGGGGCACCTCGGCCTCGGCCTCGGCGACCTTGGCCCGGGCCTCCTGATAGCGGGCCTTCATCTCCTGCTCCTGGGCCACCGCCATCGCCCGCCGGCTCTCGGCCTGGGCCTGGGCGATGTTCTTGTCGGCCTCGGCCTGATCGATCTGCAGCTTCGCCCCGATGTTGCTGCCCACGTCGACGTCGGCGATGTCGATCGACAGGATCTCGAACGCGGTGCCGGCGTCGAGGCCCTTGTCGATGACCTTGCGGCTGATGATGTCGGGGTTCTCGAGCACCGCCTTGTGGCTCTCCGACGAGCCGATGGTGGTCACGATGCCCTCGCCGACCCGGGCGAGGATGGTCTCCTCGCCGGCCCCGCCCACGAGGCGGTCGATGTTGGCCCGCAGCGTGATGCGGCTGACCGCGATGAGCTGGATGCCGTCGGCGGCCACCGCCGAGACCTTGGGGGTGTTGATGACCTTGGGGTTGACGCTCATCTTGACCGCCTCGAGCACGTCGCGCCCGGCGAGGTCGATGGCCGCCGCCCGCTCGAAGGTCAGGTTGATGCCCGCCTTCTGGGCCGAGATGAGGGCGAAGGCCACCCGCTCGACGTTGCCCCCGGCCAGATAGTGGCTCTCGAGCTGGTCGACGCTGAGGTCGAGGCCGGCCTTGACCGCGCTGATGCGGGGGTTGACCACGCTGGTCGGTCGCACCCGGCGCAGGCGCATCGCGATGAGCTGCCCGATGCCGACCCCGGCCCCGGTGAGGCGGGCGGCGATGTAGAGCCCGATGGGCACGAAGTAGAAGAAGAGGAAGACGACCAGGAGGCCGGCGCCTCCGACCGCGATCAGGAAGCCGGTCGAGCCCAAGAGATTCTCCTCTCCGGCGCCGCGCGCCGGGTCCTGCGCCCTCACCGGGCGCGGTTCATGTCACCGTCACCCGGTTCAGTACGCGTCTTCGTCTTCGACGACCACCACCCGCACGCCCTCGGTCTCGACGACCTTCACCGGCGTGTCGCGGTCGATCCACCGGTCGCGGGAGACCACGTCGACCACGTCGTCGCCGATGCGCACCCGCCCCGAGGGGCGCAGCGGGGTCAGGCTGACGCCCTTGTGGCCCAGCCACACCCGGTTGTCGTTGGACGCCGCCTGCCACGGCTCGTCGGGCGCCGGCGCGTTGCCGTCCCGGCTGCCGCCGAGGGTCGTCTCGAGCACCAGCCACTTGCCGAGGAACGAGCCCGGCAGGAAGCGGATGATGACGATGAGCGCCACCGCGGTGCCCAGCAGAGAGACGATCACCGCGGTGAGCGCGTCCCCGAGCAGGCCGACCTCCCACGACGTGCCCACCGGCATGCCGATGAGCGCCATGACCAGTGATATGCCGATCAAGCCGATGCCGAGCACCCCGGCGATGCCGAAGCCGGGGATGACGAAGACCTCCAGCCCCAGCGAGACGACGCCGAGGGCGAAGAGCAGCATCTCCTCCCAGCCGGCGAGGCCCGAGATGGACGAGCCGCCGAAGAACAGCATCAGGCACAGGATGCCCAGCCCGCCGGCCACCCCGAATCCGGGGGTGTAGAACTCGAGCAGCAGCCCCAGCATGCCGATGGACATCAGCAGCCCCGAGACCACCGGGTCGGTCAGGAAGCGGGCCACCTTCTCGGCCCAGTTGACCTCGGGCCGGCGGACCTCGGCCGCCTCGAGCCCGGTGGCCTTCAGGATCTCTTCGACCGAGCCGATCTTCTGCGCCGCCAGCCCCAGCCGCACCGCCTCGTCGGTGGTGACCGTCAGCAGCTTGCCCTTGGCGATGACCCCCTCGACCGCCACGTCGGCGTCGACCATGGCCTCGGCGAGCGCGCCCGACCGGCCGTTGGCCTCCGCGGTGGCCCGCATCTCGGAGCGCATGTAGCTGACCGTCTTCTCGGCCACCGGCTGGGCCTGCCCCCCCTGGAGCTGCACCGGGGTGGCGGCGCCCATGCTGCCCCCGGGGGCGAAGACGATGTGGTCGGCGGCGAGGCTGATGAGGGCTCCGGCGCTGATGGCCCGGTTGTCGACGAAGGCCACCACCGGGATCGAGGTGCGCAGCAGCGCATCCCTGATCTGGACCGCGGCGTCGACCCGGCCCCCGAAGGTGTCCACGTCGAGCACGATGAGGGCCGCGCCGGCCGACTCGGCGAGGATGCGCTCGACGAACGGGGCCAGCCCCATGTCGATGGTGCCCTTGATGGGGATGACCACCGCCCGCAACCCGCGGCCGCCGTCCTCGTCGAGCGTGGGCAGCGGCGGGGCGGGCTGGGCGGTGAACGGGATCGGCGCGCTGTCGTCGTCGGCCGCGTCACCGGCGGCCTTCGCCTCGGCCCCCTCGTCCTCGTCGGCCCCGTCGCTCGCCGCGGGCTCGCCCTTCTCCGCGCGCTCGCTGTCGTCCGTCGGCTCGGGCCCCTGCGCCTCGGCGTCGCGGGCCTGCTCCCGGGCCCGGCGCTCGGCCAGCTCCCGGGCGGCGTCGCCGATGCCTTCGAGGGCTTCGCCGGCCATGTCCCGGGCCGCCTCGCGCGGGCTCTCGGTCGGCGCCGGGCTCTGCGCCCGGGCGAGCGACAGCCCCAGGCCGAGCAGCAGGAGGGCCGCCGAGCGTCCGAATCGGGTGGTCTTCATGAGCATCTCCCGGCCGCTGCTTCCCGGCGCGCCACGTCCGCCATCTTGGCGCATCCGCACGTACACGGCGATGATGAAATACGGTCGGGGGTGTCTCGGTTGCAGCCGACGCGCCGGATCGCGTACCCAGACCGAGGCGCCGCGCACTGATCCGACGCCGACAATTCCTGATTCGGAAGGCCGCCCGTTCGATGCACCCATGATGCGCTCCACCCCCGCGATCATCCTCGGCATGTGCAGCCTGCCGCTGCTCGGCCACGCCGACGGGCCCGACGACGGGAGCCCGTGCACCCGCCACGGCCAGCGCATCGAGCTGGTGCTGACCGCCGACGAGTTCAACATCCCGGCCTACGACGCCCGCCGGGGCCTGGTGCTGGTGCAGCCCCAGACCGAGCTGCTGCCGGGTCTCGAGCGTCAGTTCGCCGTCCGGCTGCGCATGCGCGAGCCGCGGGTCCTGATGCCCCTGGGGCCCACCGGTCTGTTCTTCGGCTTGCAGAGCGGGCCCCGCGATCTGGAGATGGTGGTCGTCGCCGAGCCCGTCGGGCCCGACTGCGCCGTCGAGACCCGCCCCGCCTGCGACGAGTTGGAGGTCCGCGCCCTGCACCTCAAGCGGGGCGACATGATCATCTCCAGCCGTGAGCTGGATCGCCCGGTCGAGCCGGCGGTGCAGCTCCGCACCCGGGTGATGACCAAGATCCAGATCGATCGGGGCGAGGTCGACGCCGAGGCCGCCGCGGCGCTCGGCGCCCGAGGGCAGGCGCTGGGCGAGGTCTGCCTGCGCAAGGCCCTCAGCCGGACGCGGGCGATCCAGGGCGCGCTGGTCGTCGAGCTGACCACCACGGTGCTCGGCGAGCCGGGCGCGACCCGGGTGGTGGTCGACGGGCTGGTCAACCCGGCGGTCACCCGGTGCCTCATCGAGCGGGCCCGGGACGACGAGGCGCTGTGGGCCGCCCTCGGGCCGGCGGCCCGGGTCTACCTGTCGCTGTACTTCCGGGGCGAGGCCATCGAGGCGTCGGATGCCGATCCGGTGCTGCCGTCGGTGGTCGCTCCGCCGTCGGGCGGCGGCGAGGGCGGCGGATCGGACCCGCCGAGCGCCGGCGCGCCGGCCGAGCTGGCCAGCGGGCGCAGCGCCCCGTAGTCGCCCCCCGGCGCCTCGACCCGGGCGCCGCCCCGCCACACCACCGATCGCGCCACCCCGTTGATCCGGTCGAGGGCCACCGGCCCCGCCTGCTCGTCGAGCGGGCAGATGCGCCGGTTGTCGCACAGCACGAAGACGTGACCCGGGGGCACCTCGACCTCGGGCATGTCGAGCCGCCACGGGCGCGCGGCGCCGTCGTGGTCGCCGAGGACGCGGTGCTGCCGCCCGTCGGCGAACCGCTCGACGACCAGCGCCTGCCGGTGAGGCCGGGCCGGGGCGTCGCCCGCGGTCGCCGCCCGCCAGCCGAAGACGCCCAGCGCCTCGGTCTCGAGCGGCGCGCCGTTGCGCACCAGCACCCCGTCGGCGGTCGCCATCCGGTCGCCGGCCAGCCCGACCACCCGCCGCAGGACCTCCCGCTCGCCCTGCTCGACGAGCACCACGCTGCCCAAGGCCGGCGCGCCGAGCGAGGCGACCAGCAGCACGTCGCCCTCCAAGACGGCGGGGGCCATCGTGCCGCCCCGGACCCGCACCAGTTCGAAGAAGACCAGCCGGGTCACGAGCAGCGCCAGCAGCAGCCCGAGCCCGGCCACCAGCGCGATCGGCTTGATCGGCAGCCGCCGACGGGGCGCCGTGCCGATGACCAGCCGCTCACCCATCGACGGGGCTCAAGGCCCGGCGGCGGTGTAGATCACCACCGCGCCGGCAAACGCCCGCTTCACCTCGTCAGCGCCGAATCCGAAGTCGGCCGGGCACAGGCCGGGGCGCTCGGCCCCCATCTCACGGGCCAGCCGGGCCAGATCGGCCGGGGTCGCGGCCCCCACCCGCCACAGGACGAGCCGGGGCAGCGGGAAGAAGTCGGGGGCCGGCAGCATCAGCGGGGTGTCCCGGGGCACCCGGCCCTCGACCAGCAGCGCCGAGAGCCGGCCGGCCAGCCGCCAGTCGACCCGCCCGGTGAGCCCCGGCGGGGGGCGGCCGTCCGGGCGCACCGCCAGGATGAGCGGGTCGCACGGCGCCCGCCGCAGGCCGTCCAGATCGGCCGGGGCGACGCGGGCGGGCCCGGCCACTACACCCGCTCCAGGTCCTGGGCGATGCGGTCCAGGATGCCGTTGACGAACTTGCCGCTGTCCTCGGCGCCGTAGCGCTTGGCGATCTCGATGGCCTCGTTGAGCGTCGCCCGGCTCGGCACGTCCGCCTCGAACGCCAGTTCGAACGTCGCCATGCGCAGCACGCAGCGGTCGACCCGGCTCATGCGGGGCAGCTTCCAGTTGAGCGAGCTGCGCCCGATCAGCTCGTCGATGGCCTTGCTGTGGGCTTCGACGCCCCGCACCAGCCGCTCGACGAAGGCCCACTGCCCCTCGGGCTCCAAGATGGCCCGGGCCCGGCGCAGCAGCCCCGCCGGGGGCTCCTCTTCGCCCTCGGCGAACAGGTCGCCGAGCACCTCGTCGTCGTGGCTCAGGTGGGCCCGGAACGCGTCGAGCGGGCCGCTGACGTCCCCGATCTGCTTGTCGTTGCGGGCGTCGGCGGCGAACAGGATCAACAGCGCGGCCTCGCGGGCGGCCCGGCGGGCGGAGATCACGAGCCGCTCCCCGGCTTCGCGGCGTCCATCCGAGCGAACAGGTCGACCATCTCGATGGCCGCCGTCGCCGCCTCGCCGCCCTTGTTGCCGGCCTTGGTGCCGGCCCGCTCGATGGCCTGCTCGATGGTGTCGACGGTCAGCACGCCGAACGACACCGGCAGGTCGTGCTGCAAGCCGACCTGGGCCAGCCCCTTCGTCGCCTCGCCGGCCACGTAGTCGAAGTGCGGCGTCGACCCCCGGATCACGGCCGCCAGGGCGATGATCGCGTCGAACCCGCCGCCCTTGGCGATGCGCTGGGCGGCCACCGGCAGCTCCCAGCCGCCGGGCACCTTGTAGACCACGATGTCGGCCGGATCGGCCCCGTGGCGCACCAGCGTGTCGATCGCGCCGCCCACGAGCTGGTCGACGATGAAGCTGTTGAACCGCCCGGCGAGCAGCGCGAAGCGGCGGCCCTCGGCGGTCAGGTGTCCCTCGACGATGCGGGTGCTCATCAAGCACTCTCCTCGGCTGCCGGCGCGGCCGGCGTGGATGGGTTGGGGGACGGCGGGCGCGGCGGCAGCGACAGGATCTCGACGACCTCGAGCCCGTAGCCCTCGATGCCCTTGATGCGGCTGGCGCTGCCGGTGATCAGGCGCAGCTTGCGGGCCCCCTGGTCGAGCAGGATCTGAGCTCCGATCCCGAACTCGCGCAGGTCGGCCGGCAGCCCGATGGCGCCCTTGTCGACCGGCGTGGGCCGCGGCGTCCGGCCGGTGATCGTCAAAAGCTCGTTCTCCAGGCGGGGGGCGGGCTTCTGCAGGTAGACCAGCACCCCGCAGCCCTCGGCCTCCATCCGGCGCAGGGCGTACTCCAGCCGCCACCGGCTGTCGCCCGACCCGCAGCGGAAGACGTCGCCCAGCACGCTCTCCTGGTGCACCCGGCCCAGCACCGGCACGTCCTCCAGCGGCTGGCCCTTGACCAGCGCGACGTGCTCCAGGTCGTCGACCGTGGTGCGGTAGGTCACCACCTTGAACCGGCCCACCTCGGCCACGTCCAGCTCGGCCTCGGCGGTGCGCACGACCATGCGCTCCCGCAGCAGGCGGTAGCGGATCAGATCGGCCACCGACACGATCATCAGCCCGTGCGCCCGGGCGAAGACCTCGAGCTGCGGGCGCCGGGCCATGGTGCCGTCGTCGTTCATGATCTCGCAGATGACCCCCGCCGGGGCCAGCCCGGCGAGGCGGGCCAGATCGACCGACCCCTCGGTCTGCCCGGTGCGCACCAGCACCCCGCCCGGCTTCGCCCGCAGGGGGAAGATGTGCCCCGGCCGGGACAGATCGGACGGCTCGGCCCCGGGGGCCACCGCGACCCGGATGGTGTGGGCCCGATCGGCGGCGCTGATCCCGGTGGTGACCCCCCGGGCGGCCTCGATGCTGACGGTGAACGCGGTGCCGAAGCCGCTGCGGTTCTCCTGCACCATCATCGGCAGGTCGAGCTGGTCGCAGCGCTCGCTGTCCAGCGACAGGCAGATGAGGCCCCGGCCGAAGCGGGCCATGAAGTTGATCGCGTCCGGGGTGACCAGCTCGGCGGCCATCACCAGGTCGCCCTCGTTCTCCCGGTCCTCGTCGTCGACCAGGATCACCATGCGCCCGTTGCGGATCTCGCCGATGGCCTTCTCGACCCGGGCGATGCTCTCACTGTCGGCCTGCTTCACGTCACCCACCTCCCAGGAATCCGCTCTTCGCCAGCAGCGCAAGGTCGACCCCGTCGCCCAGGCGGCTCTCCTCGCCGGCCCGCCACGCCATCAACCGCTCGACGTACTTGCCGATCAGGTCGGCCTCCAGGTTGACCCGGGACCCGGGCCCCTTGCGGTGCAGGTGCACGATGCCCTGGGTGTGCGGCACCAGGACCACGTCGAAGCCGGCGTCGTCGACCCCGTTGACCGTGAGGCTCACGCCGTCGATGGCGATCGAGCCCTTGGGCACCAGATACTTGCGGATCGCGGGCGGCGCGTCGAAGGCCACCTTCAGCGCCTCGCCGAGCGGCTCGACCGTGCGCACGCCGCCGGTGGCGTCGACGTGCCCCGCCACGAGGTGACCCCCGAGGCGGTCGCCGACCTTCAGCGCCCGCTCGAGGTGCAGCGGATCACCCGGGCGGCGCCGGCCGAGCGTCGTGCGCTGCATCGTCTCGGAGGAGGCGTCCACCGCGAACCAGTCGTCGGCCCAGCGCAGCACCGTCAGGCAGGCCCCGTCGACCGCCACGCTCTCGCCGGCGGTCAGCTCGGCCACCAGCGCCCGGGGGGCCTCGATGGTGAGCTGCACCCCCGGCCCGCGGCGCTCGACCCGCCGCAAGCGGCCGGCGGTCTCGACCAGTCCGGTGAACATGATCCTCCGTGAAGCCTATCGCTCGGGCCCGTCGGCCTCGATCGCCGGGTAGACGATCGGGCCCCGCAGCCGCACGTCGGGGCCGAAGGCGCGCACGTCGACCGGATCGATGCGCCAGCCGGCGGCGATGGTGGCAGCGGAGGGCAGATCGAGCAGGGGCACGCCCCGCCCGACGAAGCGGGGCGCCACGTAGATGCAGGCCTCGTCGGCCAGCCGGGCGCCGAGCAGCGCGCCGTGCAGCACCCCGCCGCCCTCGACCATCAACCGCACGACGCCCCGCTCGCGCAGCGCCGACATCAGCGCGTCGAGCTCGAGCCCGCTCCGGCCGAGGGGCAGCTCGAGCAGCTCGGCGCCGGTCGCCGCCAGGGCCGCCACCCGCTTGTCTTCGGCCATCGGGCCGTGACAGACGAGGCAGCCCTCGCCGAGCATGGCCGCGTCGGGCGGCAGCGAGGCGTCGGTGTCGAGCACCACCCGCAGCGGATCGACGCCCGCCCGCTCGGCGTCCGGCCCGTGGCGCACCGTCAGCCGGGGGTCGTCGGTGCGGGCGGTGCCGGCTCCGACCAGCACCGCGTCGGCCCGGGCCCGCAGCCGGTGCACATCGACCCGGGCCGCCTCGCCGGTGATCCACTTCGAGTCGCCCCCGGCCGCCGCGATGCGCCCGTCGAGGGTGACCGCCGCCTTGAGCATCACCCACGGCCGGCGGTCGAGGATGAACCGCCGGAACGGGGCGAGCTGGCGGGCGCAGCGCGCGCCGAGCAGCCCCACCTCGACCGCGACCCCCGCCGCTTCGAGCTTGCGCAGCCCCTCCCCGTGCACCAGCGGGTTGGGGTCGATGACCCCCACGAAGACCCGCCGGATGCCGGCCGCCAGGATCGCGTCGGTGCACGGCGGGGTCCGGCCGAAGTGGGAGCACGGCTCGAGGGTGACGTACATGTCGGCGCCGCGGGCCGCCTCGCCGGCCGCCTCGAGCGCCACCACCTCGGCGTGGGCCTGCCCCGCCGGCCGGGTCACCCCCTCGCCGATCACCGCGCCGTCCTTGACCACGACGCAGCCCACCGTCGGGTTGGGGCTGGTGCGCCGCGGGGGGTGGGCCGCCAGCGCGATGGCCCGATCCATGTGGGCCGGGTCGGCCTTGGGAGACGCCGCGCTCACGAGGCCTCGTCGTCGGCGTCCAGGGTGCGCAGCTCGGTGACGAACTGCCCCACGTCGGAGAAGTCGCGGTAGACCGAAGCGAAGCGCACGTAGGCCACCTGATCGATGTCCCGCAGGAAGCGCAGCACCTGATCGCCGATGACCTGGGAGTCGACCTCCCGCTCGGAGGCGTCGGCGAAGTGGCGCTCGATCGTGCCCATCAGCCCGTCGAGCACGCCCGAGGGCACCGGCCGCTTGTGGCAGGCGTGCTGCACGCCGACCCGGATCTTGTCGATGTCGAACGGCTCCCGATGCCCGTCGCGCTTCACCACCACCGGCAGCACCCGCTCGACCCGCTCGTAGGTCGTGAAGCGCCGCTGGCAGGCGTTGCAGCACCGCCGACGGCGGATGGTCTGCTGGTCGCGCACGAAGCGGGAGTCGACGACCCGGGTATCCTCCGATTTGCAGAACGGGCACACGGTGGGGGTAATCCTCGCGGTTCTCGACGGCCTCAGCCGGGGTAGCGGCGCAGCACGAGGCTGACGTTGGTGCCGCCGAAGCCGAAGCTGTTGGACAGCGCCACGTCGACCCGCCCCTCGCGGGCCGTGTTGGGCACGTAGTCCAACCGGCAGTCGGGGTCGGGGGTGGTCTGGTTGATCGTCGGCGGCACCGCGCCCCGGCTGATCGCCAGGGCGCAGATGCCGGCCTCGACCGCGCCGGCCGCGCCGAGCATGTGCCCGGTCATCGACTTGGTCGAGCTGATCCACAGCTCGCGGGCGTGGTCGCCGAAGAGGGTCTCGATGGCCAGCGACTCGGTCTTGTCGTTGATCGGGGTCGAGGTGCCGTGGGCGTTGACGTAGTCCACGTCCGCCGGATCGAGCCCGGCGTTCTTCAGAGCCCGGCGCATCGCGCTCTGGGCCCCCTGCCCCTCGGGGTCGGGCTGGGTGATGTGGTAGGCGTCCGCCGACTGCCCGTAGCCCACGATCTCGGCCAGGATACGGGCCCCCCGCGCGCGGGCGTGGGACTCGCTCTCGAGGATGAGCACCCCCGACCCCTCGGCGGCGACGAAGCCGTCCCGCTCGCGGTCGAACGGCCGGCTGGCGCCCTGGGGATCGTCATTGCGGGTCGACAGGGCCTTCATCGCCGCGAAGCCGCCCACCCCCAGCGGGGTGATCGTCGCCTCGGACCCGCCGGCCACCGCCACGTCGAGGTCGCCGTGGGAGATGAGCCGGGCCGCCTCGCCGACGCCGTGGGCCCCGGTGGCGCAGGCGCTGACCGGGCACCAGTTGGGGCCGTGGGAGCCGATCATGATCGAGACCTGCCCAGGGGCGAGGTTGGCCAGCAGCCGGGGCAGCATGAACGGGCTCAGCCGCTTGGGGCCCTTGGTGCGCAGCACCTCGGCCGCCTCTTCGATGGTGCCGAGGCCGCCCATGCCCACGCCGATGATCACCCCGGTGCGCTCGGGATCGGCCACCGGGTACTCGAGCCCCGCGTCGCGGAAGGCGAGCCGGGTGGCGGCCATGGCGAAGTGGATGAAGCGGTCCATCTTGCGGGCGTTCTTGCGCCCGCCGACCCACTCGACCGGGTCGAAGCCGGTCACCTCACCGGCGATCTGCACGACGTGTTCGGTGGGGTCGAAGTGCGTGATCCGGCCGAGGCCGCTGCGGCCGTCGAGCAGGCCGCTCCAGTTCTCTTCGGTGCCCACCGCCACCGGCGTGATCAGGCCGATGCCGGTGACCACCACCCGGTGGGCTCCGCTGCGCATGCCGTGCCGCTCCGATTCGGGCGGGCTACCGGACCGTGACCGCGAGGTCCGACTCAGTCGCCCTTACCCTGATCGATGTGGTTGTCGATGTAGTTGATGGCGTCCTGCACGGTGGTGATGCTCTCGGCGTCGTCGTCGGGGATCTCGACGTCGAAGACCTCTTCCATGTGCATCACCAGCTCGACGAGATCGAGCGAGTCCGCGCCCAGGTCGTCGATGAAGGCCGACTCGGGCGTCACTTCTTCTTCGTCGATGTCGAGCTGATCGACGATGATCTTGATGATGGCCTGCTCGATATCGCTCTTGGCCTTAGCCATGGATCGCCTCTCGGATCGGGTGAGTTCGCCGTCGGGCTCGGCGAGTCCGAACGGCGTTAGGTATCCTCTAATGGGCCGGGAAGTCAACCGGGCCGCGGCGGGCCGTCACGATCCGCCCTCCGGCGTGTGCGATCCGCTCTGCCGGGTCAGCGGCAGCTCGGCGGTGCTCGTCATCTCGTCGAAGCCGCTGTCTTCGAGGGCGCCGCGCAGCGCGCCGACGAGGCCCACCCGGTGGTAACCCCGGGCCCGGCGCACGGCGTTGGCCACCGCCCGGGGGGAGGAGCCGCCGTGGGCCACCAGCCCGATGCCGTCCAGCCCGAGCAGCGGCGCCCCGCCCACGCTCTCCCAGTCCAGCTCGTCCCGCAGGCGGCGCATGGCCCGCTTGAACAGCGGCGCGCCCAGGGTGCCGAGCCAGTCCCCCTCGAGCTGCCGCCGCACCCGCTCGACGAGCGCGAGCGCGATGCCCTCGGACAGCTTGAGCACCACGTTGCCCACGAAGCCGTCGGTCACCACCACGTCGGCCTCGCCGAGCGGCAGGCTGCGGCCCTCGACGTAGCCCAGGTACTTGAGGTCGGTCATGTTGAGCAGCCGGTGGGCCTCGCGCAGGGTCTCGGTGCCTTTGCTCGGCTCGCTGCCGTTCGACAGCAGGCCCACCGTCGGGCGGGGGTTCTTCAGCTCGATGGCGGCGTAGGCCGCGCCCATCATCGCGAACTGCACCAGGTGGCTCGCCCGGCACTCGACGTTGGCCCCGAGGTCGAGCAGCACCGTGTGGCCGTCGCGGGTGGGCAGGCTGGTGGCGATCGCCGGGCGGTCGCAGCGGGGCACCCGCCGCAGCACGAGCAGGCCCACGGCCATCATCGCGCCGCTGTTGCCGGCCGAGACGAAGGCGCACGCCTCGCCCGACTTCACGAGGCCGAAGCCGACGTGCATCGAGCTGTCGCGCTTGGTGCGGGCCGCCCGGCCGGGGTTCTCGGCCATGCCGATCACCTCGCCCGCGTGGCGGACCTCGATGGGCAGGTCGTCCGCCTTGTGGCGGCCGAGCTCGGCCTCGACGCGCTCCCGGTCGCCGACGAGCAAGATGGGGCCGTCGCCCCGACGGCACGCCTCGACGGCGCCGTCGACGACCACCCCCGGCGCCCGATCACCCCCCATGGCGTCGAGCGCGACCGGCGCGTGGGCTGCGTCCTCGGGCGGGGCCGAGTCAGTCACGGCCCGCGCGCCCGCGCTGGTGCCGCGAGGTCACCTTCAGACCTCGACCTCGACCACCTCGAGCACGTAGCGGTCCTTGTACCACCCGCACTCGCCGCAGATGCGGTGGGGCAGCTTGGGGGCCCCGCAGTTCGAGCAATCGTTGTAGGCCGGCGCGCTGATCTTGTGGTTGGCGCGCCGGGAGTCACGCTTGGAGCGGGACTTCCTCCGCTTCGGAACGGCCATGGCGACCTCTCTCTCTGGGCTGGGGGGCGGCTCAGCCCCCGTCAGTCATCTTCTTCTTCATCTCGAGCAGCGGCGCCCACCGGGGGTCGATCTGCGGCTCGTCGGGGGTGGCCTCGGCCACCAGCTCACGACAGTCTTCGGCCCCGACGGCGGCGCAGCTCGGGTTCATCGGCAGGGCGAGCAGCAGATCCTGGCGGAAGAGATCCGTCAGGTCGACCGACTCGCCGGAGAACTGCTCGACGTCGGGCTCTTCGGGGTCGACGTCCTCGACGGTCTCTTCGCCGTCCTCGCCCTCGGGGGCCGCCTCGCGGCGCACGAGTACGTGGTCTTCGCGGATGTCGAGGTCGAGGGTGCGGGCGGCGAGGCAGCGCACGCAGTCGTAGCCGACCGCGGCGCTGATGCGCCCGTCGACGACCAACTCGGTCTTCGCCGAGCGATAGACGGTGCCCTCGATGCGAGCGTCGCCCTGCGGGCGGTAGCCCAGCTCGCCGACCATACCCGTCAGATCGGTCCGCAGATCGGCCTCGCTCAGCGCGCCGGCGAGGCGCCGCCCCTCGGCGGGCACCTCGTCGAGCCGGAACTTCAGCTCCAGCGGCTTTGCGGAGACGTTCTCGCTGCGCATCGTGGGACAGACCTCGTGGGGGGCCGATCGGGCCCTCGGGCATCGGGACGCGGGACCTTAGCGGCGCGCCGGGGTCATGTCAATCTGTGTGTGGCGCGGAGCCGCGCCCCCTGGGGATCACTGGCAGAGGTCGGGGAAGTTGTTGCGCCACATCCGATAGTAGAGCACCGCCGAGTTGCGCTTCTCGCCCTCGCTGCCGTGGGCGACGCGGCGCAGGATGTTGCCCGCGTCGCTGTAGGGCATGCGGGCGAGCACGTTGAGCCCCTCCTGCCACAGGAGCTGCTCGTCGGACTTCGCCGCCGCCTCGAGGATGGGCAGCGCGGTGCCCGGCCGATCCTTGATGGCCCACACCGCGAGGATGGCCATGCCCTGCACCGAGAAGGTGGGGTCTTCGAGGCCGGCGGTGATCGCCCGGGTCGCCTCGTCGGCCCCGTAGAGCGCGACCGCCCAGATGGCCATGCCCCGGAGCTGGGCCGAGGCGTCGCCGGTCAGCGTCTTCCACATCAGCCGCAGCGCGCCGGGGCCGCCGTGCTCCATGAGCCCCGACAGCGCCATCTCGCGGGCGCCGTGGGGCTGGGAGGGCTCGAGGCTGTCCCGGAAGACCTCGATCGCCCCGGGCACCTGCCGCCGGCCGATGCTCACCAGGGCGTGCTCCCGGTCGGCGGAGTCCTGGCCCAGATCGCCGGCGAGGGCGAGCATGTCGTCGTCGGAGATGCCCTTCAGCGGCTCGGGGTCGGGGTGCCCGGTGCCGTTCCAGGCGCCGCCCTTCGCGCCGCCCCAGGGGAACTCGGTCGACAGGCCGCGCAGCCCGCCCTCGCACCCGGCGCTGGCCGGGACGGGGGCCTTGGCGTCCATGGTCGGCTCGCTGCTGCCGAGGCTGCTCGTCCGGGCGGTCCGGCCGAAGTCGACCCGCAGCGGGGGGGCCACGGCCGGGGGTTCGGGCACCGGCTCGATGCCCAGCGCGCGCTCGGCGCGGTTGGGGGTGGCGGTGCCGGCGGCGGCGTAGGCCGGGTGGTCGGCCGCCGGCTGGCCGATCGCGACGGCGGGGGCCGGATCGGCGGCGGGCTCGCGCTCGGGGCTCGCGGCCGGCGGCGTCACCGCCATCAACGGGCCGGGGGCCGGTGAGGGCGGATCGGCGCAACCGAAGACGGCGAGGCCCGAGGCGAGGAGCGCGAGGGTGCGGGTGCGGTGGTTCATCGGAGCCCTCCTCAGCGGCTGCGGCAGCAGTAGGCGTGCCGGTGCCCGCCCTTGCCGGCGTCGCCGTCGTGGTTGTACCAGTAATCGCCGCAGTTGCAGTTGTGGTAGAGCGCGACATCGTCGCCGACGGCGTCGGCGTACCAGAAGTTGCCCCCGAACCAGCCCCGCCAGCCGCGGATGCCCGAGACCTCGGCGTCGGTGCACATGTGCGCCCCCTGCTGGGTGCGGCACCAGTGGTCGCCGACGCCCCAGTCATTGGCGTTGCGCCGGCTGTTGAGGAAGCAGAGGTCGCCGTAGGCGGTCCAGCCGCCGGGGCACGGGGCGTCGCCCGCCGAGGGGTGGGTGACGCTCAGGCCGTTGTTGCCGGCGGTCAGCCGCCCGGTGACGTTGACGTTGCCCTGGAGCGTGATGCCGCCCGACGCGCTGAGCAGCATGTTGTCGTCGGCGTCGTTGCCCACCACGATCTCGAAGCGGGTGTTCTCCCCGCCCTCGGAGCGATAGCGGATGTAGGCGGTGTCACCGCCGCCGCCCCAGCGGTTGCCCTGGAACTGGAAGCCGATCGGGTTGCTGCCGTTGCCCTGAATCAGCGTCATGGCGTTGCTGTACAGCTCGATCTCGTCGTTGCTGTCGTTGGTGTTGACGATCTGGAGCCGGGTGTCGCTGCCGTTCTGCCGCAGGTAGCGGATGAAGGCGTGGTCGCTGCCGCCCCAGATGTTGGCCGGGAACTCGATGCCCAGCTCGTTCCCATAGCCGTGCAGCATCACCATGTTGCCCGAGTAGAGCTGGATGTTGTCGTTGGTGTCGTTGTTGACGCCGATCTGGAGCACGGTGTTGGAGCCGCCCTCCGACAGATACCGGATCCAGGCGTCGTCGCCCCCGCCGTGGGCGTTGGTGGGCCAGACGATGCCGTTGTCCCCCCCGCCGGCCGAGGCGTAGACCGGCCGATAGCCGCCGATGGGCAGGTTGCCCCCGGTCAGGTTGCCGGTGACGTGCACGTTGCCCTCGAGGGTGATGCCGCCCGACGCCCGCAGCACCATGTTGTCGTCGCCGTTGTTGGCCACCCCGAGCTCGAGCACGGTGTTCTCGCCGCCCTCCGAGCGATAGCGCAGGTAGGCCTCGTCGCCGCCGCCGCCCCAGCGGTTGCTCTGGAACTGGAAGCCGATGGGGTTGCTGCCGTTGCCCGAGATCCGGGTCATCGCGTTGCTGTACAGCTCGATCTCGTCGTCGCTGTCGTTGGTGTTGACGATCTGCAAGCGGGTGTTGCTGCCGCCCTCCCGCAGATAGCGGATGTAGGCGTGATCGCCGCCGCCCCAGATGTTGGCCGGGAACTCGATGCCCAGCTCGTTCCCGTAGCCGTTGAGCATCACCATGTTGCCCGAGTAGAGCTGGATCTCGTCGTTGGTGTCGTTGTTGATCCCGATCTGGAGCACGGTGTTGGTGCCCCCCTGGGACATGTAGCGGATCCAGGCGTCGTCCCCCCCGCCGAAGGCGGCGGTGGGGAAGACGATGCCGTTGTCGCCCCCGCCGGCGCTGGCGAGCAGCGGGCGGTAGCCGCCGTTGCTCTCGCAGCCCTGGCACTCGCCGCGCACGATGAGGTTGCGGTTGACGACCAGATCGCCCGATCCGGCGACGGTCACCCCGCCGCTGGCGTTGAGCACGATGTCGTCGTTGCCCTCGTTGCCGATGCCCAGCTCGAGGCGGGTGTCCTCCCCGTTCTGCGAGTAGTAGCGCAGCCAGGCGTCGTCTCCCGCCCCGCCCCAGCGGTTGTTGGGGAACTCCAGCCCCAGCCGCCCGGTGCCGTTGCCGTCGAGGTAGACCCCGCCCGGCGCGTGCAGCGTGATCTCCTCGTTGCTGTCGTTGCCGGCGTAGAGCTGCAAGCGGTGGTTGCCGTTGCCCTCGCGCACGAACGAGACCGAGGCGGTGTCGTCGCCTTCGCCGAGGAAGAGGATGGCCCGGTTGTCGCGCCCCATCAGGAGCTGCCCGTCGATGTGGGCGTTGCCCAGCATGCGGGCGGTGCCGCTGACGAAGACGTGGCGCGCGACCCGCAGGTCGCCGCTGCCGATGACGTCGACCCCGCCGCTGGCGTTGAGCCGGATGTTGTCGTCGCCGTTGTTGGCGATGCCGATGTCGAGCGCGGTGTTCTCGCCGCCGCCGTCCCGGATGTAGCGCATCCAGGCGACGTCGCCCCCGCCGCCCCACGGGTCGCCGGGCCAGACGATGCCCCGGGCCCCGCCGCCGATCGACGGCTGGAGGGTGGCCCCCACCTCGAGCCCGCCGCTGACGTAGCCGCTGCCGCTGACCTGGAGGTTGCCGTTGCGGATGTTCAGGTCGGTGCGCCCCCCGCCGTACCAGTCGTCGGGGTCGTGGCTCGACGAGGCGTCCTCGATGATCACCGACCGCTGGCCGTCGTAGCGCAGGCCGGCGTGCTTGGTGCCGAAGTTGAGGAACTGGATGCCGGTCTGGAAGCCGCGATCACCCACCTCGAGGTGGTCCCCCCGCACCCGCAGCCGGCTGGTGACGTTGGGGGTCTGGTTGGCGGCCAGATCGCGCCGCAGGAACTGGTTGCTGGTCAGGCCGTCGAGGCGATCCGAGTCGAGCCCCGACCCCTGCCCGTCGACCCCGACGAGCTTGGCGAGCACCTGCCCCGGCGTATCGGGGCTGCCGTCGTTGCCGTCGTTGCCGTCCTGCCCGTCCTGACCGTCGGCCCCCGACGCGCCCGCCGGCCCCCGCGGACCGCGGGGCCCCTCCGGCCCCTGCTCGCCCTGGGGACCGGGCGGCCCCTGGGCCCCCGCCGGCCCCACCGGCCCCCGCGGCCCCCGCAGGCCGGTCGGATCACCCACCCACTGGCCGTCGGCGTCGATGACCAGCCGCCCGCCGACCCGCAGCGAGTCGGGGTTGATCTCGCCGACCACCGACAGCGCCACGTCGGAGACCATCGCCGCCGGCACCTTGCGCAGCGGCGTGCGAGGGGCCAGCTCGTCGCCCCCGTCGATGGTGACCCCGAGGTAGACCCGCGACTCGAGGAAGACCGTCGGGTCGAGCGCCTCGATGCTGCCGATGGCCACCGCGTAGTAGCCCTGGAAGAACTCCACCCCCCGATGGACCTCCTCGAAGATCGGCCCCCCGCCGTTCTCCACCGTGTAGAGGCGCACGATGAGGGTGTGCTCGCCCTCCACGGGGAAGCCGTCGCCGTCGAGCACGAGGCCTTCCTGGAGGATCTGGTCGGGCAGGGCCCGGGCGGTGCCCGCGATGCCGAGGAGCATCAGGGCCAGCCACAGGCGGGGCGCGACAGGGCGTCTCATGCCGCTCTCCTTGGGTCGGATCCGGGGTGCGGGCTGCTCTCGATCCATGTGACGAGCGCGGAGCGCGTCCGTTTCAAGAGTCCGTTGATCGCATTCAACCATATTGAGAAGATCCGATCATGCTGGATTTTTCCACGAGGGGCACAATGAGGCGTGCGATCTGGGCCACGGGGGTGCTCGCCGCGCTGGCGCTCGGCGGGTGTGACGGGGACGGGGACGCCCAGCCGGCGGTGGACGCCGAGGTGGACGGGCCGGCCGTCGACGGGGCGGTCGATCCGGCGTGCGAGGGGCCGGGCGACTGCCCGGCGGGCGAGGTCTGCGAGGCGGGCGCCTGCCGGCCGATGGAAGCCGTCGACTGCCGGCTGGACGACGAGTGCCCCGGCAATCAGGTGTGCGATACGACGACCTTCCGCTGCGCCGAGCCGGGGGCCTGCTTCGCCGACGCCGACTGCTTCGAGGGGCGCCACTGCTTCCGCCAGGCGTGCCGCCCGGCGTGCACCGTGGACGGGGACTGCGCCGGCGGGGCCTGCGCCGAGGGGCGCTGCGTCGACGAGGGCCCCGAGTGCATCGCCGACGCCGACTGCGGCCCGGGGCGCTTCTGCGACGACGGGGCCTGCGCCGATCGGGCGATGTGCGACGAGGCGAACCCCTGCCCCGGCGATCTGACCTGCGTCGACGGGTCGTGCGCCGAGACGTCGCCCTGCGTCGACGAGACGAGCTGCTTCGCGGGCCGGGTGTGCCTGGCCGGGGCCTGCGCCGACGCCTGTGATCCGGCGGACGCCGAGGGCTGCGGGGGCAACACGGTGTGCGACACCGGCGGCATCTGCGCCCCGGCCCCGTGCCTGGAGGCCGGCGACTGCCCGAGCGCCTGGGCCTGCCAGCAGAACATCTGCACCCCGCTCACCGCCCGCCGCTGCGCGGTCGACGCCGAGTGCCCCGGCCAGCAGCGCTGCGTGGACGATCTGTGCGCCGAGGCGCCGGTCTGCGAGGGCGATCTGGACTGCACCGGGCTCCGGGCGTGCGCCGAGGGCCTGTGCGTGGCGGCCTGCGAGGGGCCCGACGACTGCGGCGAGGGGCTGGTCTGCGAGGGCGGGCGCTGCCTGCCCGAGCCCGAGCCGGAGTGCGCCGAGGACGGCGACTGCATCGGCGATCGGGTCTGCCGTATGGGGGCCTGCGCCCCGCCGGCTGATCGGGCGTGCGCCGAGGACGGCGACTGCCCCGGCAGTCAGGTGTGCGACACCGACCTGTGCGTCGAGTCGGGGCTGTGCGCCGAGGACGTCGACTGCTTGCAGGGGCGGGTGTGCGACGCGGGGGTGTGCATCCCGGCGTGCGGGGGCGACGGCGACTGCCCCGGCGAGCAGGTGTGTGACGAGGGGCGCTGCACCCTGCCGGTCGAGGTGGGCGACGAGTGCCTGGCCGACGGCGACTGCGGCGGGGCGCAGTTCTGCGAGAGCGGGTTCTGCCGCGAGCCGGGGCTGTGCTTCGCCGACGACGACTGCCGGGGCAGCCGCTACTGCGCGCTGGGTCAGTGCGTCGACGCCTGCGCCGACGATCTGGCCTGCGGGCCGGGGCAGCAGTGCGTCGGCGGCCGCTGCGTCGAGGTCGTCGGCTGCGAGGACGACGGGGGGTGCCCCGGCAACCAGGTCTGCGACCTCCAGAGCGGTCAGTGCCTCGAGCCCGCGCAGTGCCAGGGTGATCTGGACTGCTTCGGCGTGCGCTACTGCGACTTCGGCCCGATGACCTGCGCCGATCCGTGCGCCGACGACGGGGCCTGCGGGGCGGGGCGGCAGTGCCTCGCCGGGCGCTGCGTCGAGCAGGCGGCGTGCGCCGACGACGGCGAGTGCCCCGGCAACCAGGGCTGCGTGGGCGGGCAGTGCGTCGAGCCGCCGCTGTGCGTCGACGACATCGACTGCATCGGCGCCCGCTACTGCGCGGCGGGCATCTGCGCCGAGGGCTGCGTGGCCGACGACGAGTGCCCCGACGAGGAGGTCTGCCAGGAGGGCCGCTGCCGGCTGCGCGAGGTGCAGGCCGACTGCGAGGCCGACGAGGACTGCCCCGGGGCCCAGTTCTGCGGGGGCGACGGGCGCTGCGCCGAGCCGCCGTTCTGCGGGGGCGACGTCGACTGCCTCGGCGAGCGCTACTGCGACGTGCTGCGGCTGACCTGCCAGCCCCCGTGCGTGGCCGACGATGCCTGCGACGTGGGGCAGGTGTGCCGCGAGGGGCGCTGCGTGCTCGACGGCGGCGAGCCGGGGGACGAGTGCGACGGGGACGGCGACTGCCCGGGCAATCAGGGCTGCCAGAACGGGTTCTGCGTCGAGCCGGGCTTCTGCTTCGCCGACGTCGACTGCCTCGGCGCCCGGGTCTGCGAGGCCGGGCTGTGCGTGGACGGCTGCGCCGAGGACGTCGACTGCCCCGACGGGTCGGCCTGCGTCGAGGGGCGCTGCGCCGACCCCGGCGCCGAGTGCGGCGGCGACGAGGACTGCCCCGGCGAGGCGCAGTGCGTCGCCGGGCGCTGCGTCGAGCCGGGCGAGGGCTGCGTGGTCGACGCCGACTGCCCCGGCGGGCAGGGCTGCGACGGCGGGCAGTGCGTCGAGCCGGGGTTCTGCATCGCCGACGTCGACTGCCTCGGCGACCGCATCTGCGAGGCCGGGCTGTGCCAGGCGCCGCAGTGCGTGGACGACGCGGCGTGCGGCTTCGGTATGGCCTGCCTCGACGGCCGCTGCGCGCTGCCCCCCGCCGAGTGCGTCGAGGACGGCGACTGCGACCCGGGCGACGTGTGCGACGCCGGGCGGTGCATCGACCCCGACGGCGCCTGTGAGGACGACGGAGACTGCCCCTTCGGCCAGGCGTGCGACGCGGTGTCCGGGCGGTGCACCGAGCCGGGCTGCGCCGATCTGGCGCTGCTCCAGCCGGGGGTGCCGACCCCGGGCGAGCTGCGCGACATCGACGACGGCTTCCTGCTGATGTGCGACCCGGCCAACGGCCTGCCGGCGCCCGACCGGGCCTTCCGCTTCTCGCTGGCGGCCCCGGGCACGGTGGGGATCGACATCGGCGGCCTCGACGGCTTCGTCTACGTCACCGACGCCTGCCGCTTCGACGCCGCCCCGCTCGCCTGCGGACCGGCCGGCGCCGTGAATGCGGTCGATCTGGACCCCGGGGATTACTATGTGATCGTGGAGCGCGCCGGCGGTGGAGCCGGGGCCTTCGAAATCACTCTGCAGGTGCGCTGATGACCTCGACTCCTCTGTGGTTCAAGCTGAGCATGGCCACCCTCACCGCGGTGGGGCTCCTGGTGGCGGTGGCGATGATGCCGCTGGTGGCCAACGAGCGGGCCGACAAGGCCGCCCGGGGGTCGCTGGTCGACCTCGCCGAGCGCTACGCGGCGGCGGCGGCCGACGCCCGGGCGGCGGGTGATCTGACGCTGGCCGGCCGGGCCTACGCCGCGGCCCTCGAGCTGCGCCCGGGCGACGAGGCGCTGCGCACGGCGCTGGCCGAGGTGCACATCGACCAGATCCTGACCGACCACGCCGTGCTCGACGATACGACGGTGCAGCCGCTGCAGCTCGAGCTGAGCGCGCGCATGCTCGCCGGTCAGCGCGACGCGCGCACGCTCACGGCCTACGCCAAGGTGCTGCTGTATCGGGGCTTCGCCGAGCCGGCCCGGGAGCGGCTGCGGGAGGCGGTGGCCCTCGACGGCGAGCTGCTCTCGGCCCACGTCTTCCTGGCCGACGCGCTGCTGCGGGCCGAGGAGTGGACCGGGGCCGAGTCCTCCGCCGAGCGCGCGCTGTCGATCGCGCCCGACGACGGGCTGGCCCACTACGCGATGGGCCGGGCCAAGGCCGGGCTCCAGGCGTGGGACGCGGCGGCGGTGCACTTCGGCAAGGCGGGCGAGGTGCTCGACGCCTTCGGCGTGTGGCGGGCGCTGGCCGAGGTCGAGTCCGAGCGGGAGAAGTGGGCCGAGGCCGAGCTGGCCTACCGCAAGGCGCTGCAGAAGCGCCCCGAGGCGGCCGATCTGTACGCCGGCTACGGCCGGGCGCTGGCGTTCACCGGCAAGCTTGCGCCGGCGGCCCGCTACTTCCAGATGGCCTGGGAGCGCACCGCCGACGCCGAGGCCTACGCCTCGCTGGGCGACGTCGCGCTCAAGGCCCGGGACTTCGACCGGGCGGCGCAGGTCTTCGCCGACATGGTGCGGCTGCGGGGGGGTGACCCCGAGATGATGTGCCGGCTGGGCTACGCCGAGGAGGGGCGGGGGCAGAAGGATCGGGCCCGGGCGGCGTTCGCCCGCTGCGCCCGCTCGGCGACGGCGATCAGCGGCAAGGAGAAGCTGGTGGCGGCGGCCCGGGCGAAGCTCGAGGCCCTCGGCCCGCCGGAGGGCGCCGAGGCCCCCGAGAAGCGCTGAGGCCCCCGAGGCGAGGCGTCAGAACAGCGAGACGACGCTTCGCCCAGCGAGCCGGTGAACGGCGCCTCGTGCAGCCCCGAGATGTCGGAGTTGATCGGCACGTCGAGCGAGAGCTGCTGGGTGCCCTCGCCCTCGATGTCGCCCCACTTGTAGTCGATGCCGATCGCCGCGCCGTCGCACGCGTCCGGCCGGTGGATCCGGTCGCTGTACTCGGCCGTCCGCTTGCCCTCCCGCTCGGCCTCGCGCTTCGCCTCGAAGGCGTTGCCCGTCCCCTCGAGCTGGGTGCCGAGCGCCGCGCCGACGACGCCGAGCAGGCCGGCCGAGCCGCCGATGACGCGCGCGGCGCCCGAGCGCAGACGATCCATGGTGTGCGATCCCCCCGTGATCGGATGTGTCCGTCCTTCTGCATGTGCACCGCGATCGGGAGACCGCCGGCGACACATGCGTCGAGAGCATGCCCCGGAACTCCCATTCTGCGCCACCGGGTGGGGCGCCCCACCGGCGGGGGCGATTGCACCCCTGGTGGCGGCCGCACTACCCTGCGATCATGTCCCGCCCCGCCCCGCCCCCGCGCGCCCGACGGCGCACGCTGATCGCCGCTCTGGCGCTCGCCGGGTTGTCGGCCGGGGCCTGCCTGCCCGAGCCCACCCCGTCGACGCCCCGGGGCCGCTTCGCGGATCCGCCGGTCGTCCGCCCGCCGCCGCCCATCGAGGCGCCCGAGCCGGAGGCCGACCCCCCGCCCGGCCCGTGGCCCGCCGATCCGCCGCCCGTCTCCGACCCGGGCCCGCCCCACCCGCTCGATCCGACGCCGCTGCCCGCCCCGTGGCCGGTGGGCGAGGCGGTCGTCGGGGTCGACTTCGAGCGCACCGTCGTCGCCGACGAGCGGGTGGTGGGGCTCGTCGCCACCGATCGGGGCGTCTCGGCGGCCACCGCGAGCGGCGGGCTCTTCGAGTTGCGGACCCCCGGCGGGTTCGAGCCGGTGCCCACCGCGCTGCCCCCGCTGCGGGGCTTCATCGGCGAGCAGAGCGTGCGGGTCGCCTGCCCGGCGGACGGCGCCCCGGCCCGGGTCGACCTCGGCGCCGGCTGGGCCCGGCTCGACGTCGGCTGCAACCCCGGCGGCCGGCACACGGTGGCCACCGACAAGGCCCACGGCTACCTGCTGGCCGGCGGCGAGCTGCGCGACGGGGCCTGGCCGGCCCTCGAGCGGCGGCGGCCGGCGCCGGTGCCCGAACCGCGGGTGGTCGGGGCCAGCGAAGGGCGCGCGATCGTCGTCGGGCGGGCCGCCATCGCCGCCTCGGAGGACGCCGGGGGCACCTTCATCGACGGCGCGCGCCCCGAGCCGGTGGTGCTCGAGCCCCGGGCGGTGGCGGTGACCGGCAAGGGCCGGGCGGTGCTGGTCGGGCGCTCGGCGCCCGGTCGGGCGGCCATCGAATACAGCCGGGACGGCGGCCGGACGTGGCGGGCGGCCCTCGGCCCCGACCGGGGGGCCGACGACCTGGCGGGGGTGGTGGTCGACGCCCGGGGCATCTTCTTCGCCGCCCCCCGCGAGCCGGGTGCCGCGCTGCGCAGCGACGACGGGGGCCGCTCCTGGCGCCCGATCGACCGCCGCATCCCGGTGGGCGGGGCGCTGCTCGCCGCCGATCGGGGCGCGCTCGTCGGCACCCCCCGGGGCCTCGTCGCCGGGCTCGACCGCGACCCGCCCCGGGGCCCGGGCCTCGACCGGCCGCTGTGGCGGGCGACCTTCACCCACCCCCGGGTCGGGGTCGGCGTCGGCGTGCTCGGCGGCATCTGGCGCACCACCGACGGCGGCCGCCGGTGGCACCTCGTGCCGGGCACCGCCGGGCTGCCCTTCACCGACCTCGACCGCCTCGGCGGGCACCGGCTGATGGCCGTGGGCGCGGGGCTCTTCCGCCGCAGCGACGACGCCGGCGCCCGCTGGACCGCCCAGCCCCCGCCGGGGAGCTGCGAGGCCACCTGGGTGCGCTTCACCGGCGAGCGGGGGCTGGCCGACTGCGGCGACGGGCGCCCGGCGCTCAGCGTGGACGGCGGCGCGACCTGGGATCGGGTCGAGGCGGCCCCCGCGCGGGGCCCGGCGGTGTGGCTCGATCACCAGCGGGCGGCGACCCTGGCCGCCGACGGCCGCGTCGGCTGGTCCCGGGACGGCGCGGCGCACTTCGCCTGGGCCGCGCCGCCGACCCCCTTCGTCGAGCTGGCCCCGGCCCCCGAGGGCGTCTCGGCCATCGACGTCGAGGGCCGGATCTGGCGCTCGGCGGGGCCCGACGGCGCGTGGCAGCCCGGGCCCCGGGTCACGACCCCCCGCCCGCCGGTCACCCATCACCCGCTGGCCGACGGCCGCACGCTGCTGGCCACCGCCGAGGCGCTCTACGTCGCCGATCCGGACGGCGCGGCCCGCCGGCTGGGGCCGACCCCCGAGGCCCGGGCGCTGGCCCTGACCGGCGACGGCGCGGTGCTCGTCCTCCAGGCCACCGCCACCACCCGCTTCGACCCCCGCTGAGCCCCCGGCGCACCCCTCGCCGGCCCCCGGGCATCGTCACTGATGACGTGCACGCGACCTGCGACCGCAGCGCCGCGCGGGTCGGGCCCCGCTCCGGCGGCCGACGTGACAACACGGCGAAGCGTCCCGTATCATGCGCTGTCGCAGAGCCGCCGCGAGGGAACGGACGATCGTGAAGACCAAGGCCTACAAACTGGCTGCCGAGCTGGGGCTGCAAGAGCAGTCGGTGCTCGAGTGGCTGCGGGCCAACGGCTACCCCAACGCCCGCCGGGCCGATACCATCCGGGCCGACGTGGCCCAGGCCGCTCGCAAGGCGCTCGGCCGGGGCGGCAGCCCCCGGGCGCGCCGCTCCCAGTCGGGGCGGGCCCAGCCCCAGAGCCGCAGCAGCCGTCAGAGCGGGCGCGACCGCCGCCGCTCGGGCAAGTCGGGCGGCGGGGGCGACGGCTTCCGGGTCAGCTTCGCCGATCTGCTCGAGTCGCACCTGCCCAACGACATCACCGCCGGCCACCAGGCGGTGCCCGACACCCGCTCCTCCCAGTCCCCCCGCCGGGCGCGCCCGGTGGCCCCCGCCGCCCGGGTCGCCGACGACCGCGACGACCTCAAGATCCGGGTCGCCCGGGCCGAGTCCGACCGCGACCGCGCCCGGCAGCAGGCCGACGTCGAGCGGGCCCGGGCCGAGGGCTACGCCCGCGAGCTGCAGAAGCTGCAAGGCGAGATCGAGGCCGCCCGGCGCAACATGGGCGGGGTCGACGCGCTGCGGGAGGACAACGAGCGGCTGAACCTCGAACGGGCGACGCTCAAGCAGAAGCTCCAGGTGGCCGACGACGAGCGGGAGACCCTGGCCCAGACCTGCGGCGAGCTGCAGGAAGAGGTCGACGAGCTGCGGGCCAGCCTCGAAGAGGCCCAGGAGTCGTTGCAGGAGTCCCGCCAGGAGAGCCTCGACCAGAACTCGGTGCTCGGCGACCTCGAGACCGCCCGCAAGCGGGAGGTCGCCTGGCGCACCCGGGCCCTCGAGCTCGAGCGGGCGGTGCAGCAGGGCGGTGATGTGGCCCGGCTGCTGCGGGATCACGGGCTGGAGACCTTCCGCCAGCAGGTGCGGGTGCTCAAGGCGCTGCTCTCCGACGAGCGGGCGGCGGTGCAGGTCATCAAGGCCATCCGTCAGGTCGACGCCCAGACCCTCGAGAAGCTGCTCGACAAGCACATGCAGGCCACCTGCGCCGACCCGCTGTGCAACCGGGTCACCCGGGCGGCCGATCGCATCCCGCTGCGGGTGGACGACGACAAGGCGTGCGCGGTCTGCGCCGGCGACCCCGAGCAGCGCTGGTTCTCGCACATGGTCGCCGAGTGCGGCCTCGCCGGCGTACGTCGGCTGCTGGTCGTCGGCGGCACCGACGCGATCCACGACAAGCTGCGCGCGCTCAGCGAGGGGCAACCGGTCGACCTGCGGCTGGTGTCCAGCGACGAGGAGGCCCTGCCCGCCCGGGCCGCCGGCCGGGTCGAAGGTTGCGACGCCCTCGTGCGCTGGAGCACCTGGGTCGTGCCGGCCACCGTCAGCGAGCCCTACGTGCAGGCCGCCCTCGCCGCCGACCGCCCCATCGTGACCGTGCTCGGCCGCACCTGCGGCGTCATCGCGTTCGCCCGGGCGACGGTGAACCGCCTCGCGCGCAACCACGTCCTGCGCGCCGTCTGACCGCCCCGGCCGCCCGTTGATCACCCACCCCGTCGCCGCCCGTCTGCTCGCTGGCCTCGAGCGGGTGATCCTGGGCAAGACCGAGCGCCTCGAGCTGCTGCTCGTCGGGGTGTTCGCCGAAGGCCACGTGCTCATGGAGGACGTGCCCGGCGTCGGCAAGACGACCCTCGCCCGGGCGCTGGCCCGCTCGCTGGACCTCGACTTCAAGCGGGTGCAGTTCACCCCCGACCTCATGCCGGCCGACATCACCGGCGCGGCGGTGCTGCACCCCGAGGACGGCCGCTTCGAGTTCCGCCCCGGCCCGGCCTTCACCCATGTGCTGCTCGCCGACGAGATCAATCGGGCCTCGCCCCGCACCCAATCGGCGCTGCTCGAGGCGATGAGCGAGCGCCAGGTCACCGCCGACGGCGTCACCCGGGCACTGCCCCGGCCCTACTTCGTCGTCGCCACCCAGAACCCGGTCGACTACCAGGGCACCTACCCGCTGCCCGAGGCCCAGCTCGACCGGTTCCTGCTGCGCATCGAGCTGGGCTACCCCGCCGCCGACCGCGAGCTGGAGATGCTCTACGCCCAGCAGACCGCCCACCCGCTGCACGACGTGCAGCCGGTGCTCGACGCCGAGGGCCTGATCGAGCTGCAGGACGCCGTGCGCCGGATCACCGTCGAGCCCAAGGTCGGGCGCTACATCGTCGCGCTGACCCACGCCACCCGGCGCCACCCCGAGCTGGCGCTGGGGGTCAGCCCCCGGGGCACCCTGGCCCTCTTTCGGGCATCTCAAGCCCGGGCGCTGCTCGCCGGGCGGGACTACGTGACCCCCGAGGACGTGCAGGCGCTCGCCGAGCCGGCCCTGGCCCACCGCATCGGGCTCCTGCCCCAGGCGGAGTACGGCGGGCGCAGCCCGAGCCAGATCATCGCCCAGGTCATGGACGGGCTCCCCGTCCCGACCTGAGACCGCGCGCGAGGCCGCCGTGAACCTGCGCGAGCTCAACTACATCTTCATCCCCCGCTCGACCGAGCGCTTCGACGGCTGGAACCGCACCCGCCTCGGCCGGGCGATCGAGTGGATCACGACCCCGCTGCACAGCCTCACCCGCGAGGGGCAGGTGCTCGTCGTCGCCACCATGGTCGCCGGCGCCGCCGGCATCGACGTGAGATTCAGCCACCTGTACCTCGTCTTCTGCGGCCTCTTCGGGCTGCTCGTCGCCGCCTTCGTCAGCCGCCCGCTGGCCCGGATCCGAGGCGCCGAGCTGCGCATCGAGCACCCCCGCCGGGTCGCCGCCGGCGAGCCGGTCCGGTTCACCGCCGTCGTACGCAACACCGGCGACCGCCCGATCTACGCGCTGCGGGTGCACGGCCCCTTCCTGCCATGGGACGGCACCTGGATCGAGCGCCGCCCGGGCATCGGCCACCTGCCGCCGGGCGCCGAGGCCCGGATCACCCTCTCGGCCCGATTCCTGGTGCGCGGCGAGCGCTACATCGGCCGCTTCCGCATGGCCTCGATCCGCCCGCTGGGCCTCATGCTCGGCCGCCGGGTGACCAGCGCGCCGGCGCGCATCACGGTGGTGCCGCCGGTGATCCCCATCCGGGCCCCCCTGCCCCCGGCCGTCGCCGCCCCACCCGAAGGCCGCAGCCGAAGCCGCATGACCGGCGAGAGCTTCGAACTGCTCGGCGTGCGCCCCTACCGCCGGGGCGACCGCATCCGCGACCTGCACGCCCGCTCGTGGGCCCGGCTGGGCGAGCCGATGGTGAGGGAGTACCGCACCGCCCTGCGCCGCCGGGTGCGGGTCGCGCTCTTCGGGGCCATGCGCAAGCCCGAGCGGGAGAGCTTCGACGGCGCCGTCTGCCTCGCCGCCTCGCTCGTCGCCTGGGCCGCCGGGGGCGAGACCCGGGTCGAGCTGGTCGCCGCCACCGCCGAGCCGGGCACGATCATCGTCGGCCCCGACGCCTCGGCGCTCGAGCGGGCCCTCGACCTGCTGGCCACCGTCGAGCCCGGGGCCCCCGACGACGCCGAGGCCCGGATCGCCATCGGCCTCGCGCCCGGCGAGCCGCTCTACCTCGTGCTCGCCGACTGGAGCCCGATCGAGCAGCGCCTGGCGGCCGCCGTCCGGGCCCGCAGCCCCGGCGCGCGCCCGCTGCTGGTCACCCGTGACAAGGCCGCCCTGGAGGCCGCCGCCGACGCCGGCCTGCGCGCGCTGCACCCCGACGACCTGCCCCGAGGCGTCAGCCCGTGAGCGCTCGATCCCACCCGACCCACCGGGCCGCCGGGGCCGCGCTGGCCTTCGCGCTCGAGGTGCCCGCGCTGCTGCTCCTCTTCTCGGGCGCCCGCCACGCCCCGGTCGGCGCCGTCCTCGCGCTGCTGGCCATCGCCGGGGCCCGCCTCGGCCGCCTGAAGCGCCCCGCGGGCATCGTGCAGGCCGCCGTGCAGCTCGTCGCGCTCACCGTCGCCCTCGGCACCCTCACCGCGTTCTCCGGCCAGAGCCGCCCCAGCTTCGGGATCTACGTCACCGTCGGCGGCCTCGCCATCGCCCTGCCCCAGCTCTGGTGGACCGCCAACCGCGCCGGCAACGCCGCCGCCCTCGGGGCCGGCCTCGTCGCGCTGATGGGCCTCGCCCGCACCGTCGACCGCCCGGTCTTCGGGCTCGGGGTCGCCGCCTACCTCGCCGCCGGGCTCGTCGCCACGATGCTGCGGGACGGCGGCTGGCCGGCCTTCTTCCGCCACCGGCGGGGCGCGCTGCTGCCGTTGATCGGCGCGCTGCTGCTCGCCGGCGGCGCCCTCGGCGGGCTCGGCTGGGCCCTGCCCGCCGCCGAGCCCGCCGTCAGCCGGGCGCTCTCCCCCTACCTCTTCGGCGGCGCCGGCACCTCGGGCTTCGGCGAGGGCCGCATCCAGCTCGGAGAAGCCGGCCGCATCACCCTCGACGACAGCGTCAAGCTGCGGCTCGAAGGCCGCACCGACCACCTGCGGGGCCGGATCTACGTCGACTACCGCGGCGGCGACTGGGCCATGCGCCCCATCCTGGGCTACAGCGGCCCGCCCTTCGTGCCCGGCACCCCGCTGCCGCTGGACTACGGCGACGCCCGCCCCCGGACCACGCTCACCATCGAAGGCACCCCCGACTCCGGCCTGGCCCTCTTCGCCCCGCTCGGCGCCCTGCGGCTCGACACCGGCCCCGAACTGACCCGGCTCGACCCCTACGGCATCCTCGAGCTCGCCCCGGAGATGATCTCCGAACCGCGCACCTGGACCCTCCAGGTCACCGACCCCGCCGCGCCCGGCCGCCGCCCGCACATCGACCGGCCCACCGAGCACGACCTCGCGCTGCCCGGGAAGTGGGCCGACCGCTTCACCGACCTCGCCGCCACCTGGACCGCGGGCCACGCCGACGACCGGGCCCGGCTCGCGGCCATCACCCGCCGCTTCGCCGAAGACTTCACCTACAGCCTCGAGCTGGTCGAGCCCCCCCAGCGGGTCGACCCGACGTGGTGGTTCCTCAACTTCAGCCGCGCCGGCCACTGCGAATACTTCGCCAGCGGCCTGACCCTGCTCGCCCGCGCGCTCGGCCTGCCGGCCCGCATGGTCGCCGGCTACCGGGTCGTCGAGCACAACCCGGTCGGCGACTATGCCATCGTGCGCGGCCGCGACGCCCACGCCTGGGTCGAGATCTGGCTCGACGGCCGCTGGCACACCTGGGATCCGACCCCGCCCGGCGCCCTCGGCGAGCACACCCGCCAGACCACCGGCTGGTGGGACGCCCGCTGGGACCTCTTCAAGCGCAGCTTCGGCCGCGTGTTCGAGCGCCTCGCCGACCTCTCCGTCGTCGAGCTGACCGCGGCCCTCGGCGGCATCTCGGCCCTCCTGCTCGCCTGGCTGCGCATCCGCCGCCGCCGCGCCGTCCGAGCCATCGACGACGGCGAGCGCTTCGGCCCGCTCATGCTGCTCGAGCAGCACCTCGCCGCCCGCCACCGCCTCGAGCGCCCGCCCCACGAGCCCCTCGGCCGCTTCGCCGCCCGCCTGCGCGCCGCCGATCTGACCCCCGCCGCCGCCCTGGTCGACGACTGCCGCGCCCTGCGCTACGGCCACCGCGGCGACCCCGACGCCCTGGCCGACGCGATCGACGCGTTCATCCGCCGCGACGGCCGCCGAGGGATCCTGCGCCGCTGAGTGTTCGGATGTCAGGAGGCCAGCCGGCCCGCGGTCAGCGCCGCTGAAACCGAAGATATCCGGAATCAGCCAACCCTATACGGGCTATGCGCTTCTCTGGCCGCTGCCGCGGATCCGGGCTATGCTGCCGACATAGGCAGGAGGCGGCGATTGGACGACATGCGTGGCAGGGTCCTCGGCAAGCGCTATCGGATCGACGAACGCATCGGGCAGGGTGGCTTCGGCACCGTCTATCGGGGCACGCACTTGAGGCTCGGCGACACCGTCGCCGTCAAGGTCATCTCGGCCCCCCACCCGGGCATGATCGATCGCTTCCACCGCGAGGCGAAGCTGCAGCGGCGCCTGCGCCACCCGGCGTTCGTGCGGCTGCTCGACTTCGACGTCGAGCCCGACGGCTTGCAGTACATGGTCCAGGAGTTCGTCGACGGCCGCACCCTCAAGGCCATCCTGTACGCCGACGGCGCCCTCGATCCGCACCGTATCGCCGCCCTCACGGTCGACCTCCTCCAAGCGCTCGAAGAGGCCCACAGCATCGGTATCGTGCACCGGGACCTCAAGCCCCCCAACATCATGCTGACCGACGGCCTGCGCGGCGAAGAGGTGCGCCTGCTCGACTTCGGCATCGCCAAGCTCTTCGAAGACGACGAAAACAGCGCGCCGCTGACCCAGCCCCACCAGATCGTCGGCTCGGTGCATTACATGGCCCCCGAGCAGATCGCCTGCCAGCCCCTCGGCCCGACGACCGACCTCTACCAACTCGGCTGCGTGCTGTACGAAGCCTGCTCCGGCGAGCGCCCATTCACCGGCGCCATCCAAGGCATCCTGCGCAAGCAGATGGTCGTCAAGCCGCCGGAGCTGCCTTCGCGGGTCCCGCCCGCCCTCGCGGAGGTGGTCATGCGCGCCTTGCAGAAGAAACCCGTCGACCGCTTCCCCTCGGCCCGCCAGATGCGCATCGCCCTGATCGAGAGCGGCCTCGTCCCGCCCGACTCCGTCATGCGGCTGCCCACCACCGGCGAAGCCCCGGCCATCAGCGAAGCCCACCCGGAGGCCCGCCCGGCCGACGACGGCGCGACCGCCGAGCAGCCGACCCACCCCGACCCGTTGCCCGCGCCGCGGCCGGTGCCCGTGCCCATCCCCGCGCCTGAGCACACCCGAGACACCCGGCCGTCCACCGGCGACCTGCCGCCCACCCGCGCGCTGCCGACCTCACCGGCCGACGACCCGACCCTCTTCGTGAAAGGTCAGGCCCCGCCGCTCTCGTCCATCGGCTTCGACGACGAGGACGTCGGCGTCGAGCGCACCGGGCCATCGTTCGAGGTGCCCGACCTCGGCCCGCCGCTGTCCACCGCCGAGCCCTCGACGACGGGGCCGTCCAGCGAGGCCCCGCGGCGGCCCTCGTGGCCGGTCATCATCGCCGCCGTCGCCGGCCTCGCGCTCCTCGCGCTCGCCGTCCTGCTGATCGGAGACTGACGTGGATTACAGGCCCATGACTCCCACGAGCGCGGCCTTGCGACGCCGCGGATCCCCGGATAAGGTGTCATCGTGAACCAACGGGCCAGAGGGCCGCATCACCACCGGGGTCGCTTGTCATGACACGCCCTCTCCTCCGCTCGCTGACAGCCACCGCGCTGAGCGTCGCGCTGACCGCGACCCCCGCGCTGGCGAAGCCCTGCGCGGGGTTGACGAAGAAGACCGACCAGACCTGGATGCAGTACGCCGGGGCGCAGGCCAATTCGGCCAATGACCTCGAGAGGAAGGGCCTCGACGGGGACGCGCTCAAGGCCCGTGAGAGGGCCATGCTGGGCCTCACCTGCGCGTGGCGCAGAGACGAGGACCCGGCGGCGCTCGAGCCGCTGCTCATTCAGCTGCATCGACGCCTGAAGAAGTCGACGACCGCGGTCGAGGCCGCGCTCCGGCTCATCTACGAGCTCTACGAATCGCCCAAGCTCACGGCGGCCCAGAAGGCACGCCTCGACCAGCTCAACACCCAGCTCAACCTCGCCCTCCTGCGCCTGCGCCGCGACGCGAAGCCGGGCGACACATCCGCCTGCGACGGCCCGGTCGGCCGCCGCCCGGGCGAGCTGGCCATCCAAGGGCTGCTGCCCGACGAGCCGGTGCTGGTGCTGCGGGATGTGCCGGGGGGTGAAGTCGAGGTGGTCGAGTGCCCGCTGGCGGCCGGCACAACGCCGCTTCCCACGCCGAAGTGCAGCGATTGTCCCCCACCGACCCTGTATGAGCGCGATCCGGATCACTGGTGGTTCACCGGTCCAGGTATCGCCCTGTTCCTCGCTGGTGGGGCTTTGCTCGGGCTCGGCGCCGACGCCTACCTGACAGTCGAAGAGCGGCGCGACCAGACGGTCCAGGACACGGGTGAAGGAGGCCTGGGCACCGAGGAACGCCGGGCTGAAGGTCGAATGCAGGGCTATTTCATCGGCGGTGGTACGCTCGCGCTCTTTGGCATCGCTGCCCTGGCCACCGGGATCGTCATCGCCACCACCGAGGATGAGACCGGGGCGGCATCGGCGATGCAACTCCATGTGGGGCCCGGCAACGCTGCCCTGTCCCTGTCGTTCTGACATCAATCGAACCGAGAACAACTCATGCTGCGTTACTCCATCCTGGCGCTCGCCCTGCTCGCCGCAAGGCCCATCTGCGACCCCGAGGATGATGGCTTCTGTACCAAGGATGGCGACTGCGAGAACGACGCCGGGGTTGCGAAAGTCTGCAACGCAAACAACAAGTGCGAGTTCGTCGACCTGTGCGATGGGCAGGACGACGACAACGACGGCCGGACGGACGAAGACTTCCAAAACCGACAAGGTGGGCCGTGCACGCCGCGAAAAGAGAACGGGGAGCCACTCTTCACTCATGCGGGTGATGAAGACAACTACAATCAGTGCCGGAGGGGAGTATACCGTTGCATGCCCGACGGTGAGGGGCGTGCATCGGTGGTGTGCGCAGGCGCGACAGGACCGGCTTCGCCGGTCGACTCGACGTGCAACGCCACCGACGACAACTGCAGCGGACCCGTCCTCGACGGGGCTGGAGTCGATACTGGCCGATGCGAGCACGCGGTGGGCACCACCGATTGCTCCAATCGCACCATCTGCGCGCCGGTGGACGAAGGCTGCGCGTGGATGGCGTTGCAGCCGGTTCCGGACGAGGTATGCGATGGCGCCGACAATGACTGCCTCAATGGCATAGATGACACCTTCCCTCACAAACCCGGTGAGATCATGCCGGGGTCCGACCCATGCTATACGGATCATGATGGCCGCCAGATCTTGGATCCGAGCATGGCGGGGATTGGCGAGTGCGTGGCCGGTGACTATTTCTGCCCGCAAGACCAGCCCATTGATGACTTCCGCCTGCGCTGTCACGGCGCGGTAGGTCCAGTCGCCGAAGAGTGTAACGGTCACGACGATGACTGCGATGGGTCGACCGACGAAGGAGACGGGCAGCCTGATGGCATCACCAACATGCAGTGTGACTGTAACGGGTTGGACGACGACAACGACTGCGCCGTAGACGAGGATTGCGCTGAAGCGATGCTGCCATGCAAGGACGAGTGCGGGATATGTGGGCTCGACAGCATCAAGGAATGCATGCAGGATGGAGCAGGCTGGGGGGAGCGGTGTCGACCCGTCACGGACCCGGAACGGAATGCCAACCGCCGAGAGGCGACCGCTGAAGTTTGCAACGGCGAAGATGATGATTGCGACTGCACGACTGACGATGAGCCCGACACAGTCCCTTGCGAAGGGAATTCAGTCGGCGCCTGCGACCCTGGCTGGCGACGCTGTACCGATGGCGCCCTCGGTGATGTGTGCTTGAATCGAGTAGAGCCCACGGAAGAGATCTGCGACGACAAAGACAATGACTGCGACGATGGCATAGATGAGCCCTTTCGTTCTGCGAACCCCGCTGACCGGGCACTTGGAAACGAATGCCGTCGCGGCTCGGGACCCTGCCAGACCGTTGGCGCGTGGGTGTGCTCCGCGGACCCTGGTGCCATGAGCCCGCTGACTTGCGACGCGGACGCGCCTAATATGGCAGAGGCGTCTGATGAGATATGCAACAGCACAGATGATGACTGTGATGGGATTGATGATAACATCACCGGGGCCGGCAGTTCATGCGAGAGTCAAGGAGGCATCCCGGGAGAGTGCGTTTGCGATCTCGAACGGCCGATGGCAGAGCGCGCTTCGTTGTGTGAGTACACCCTTGGTGACAACGTGGTCCGCGGGCCGGGCCGCGAGGATCCAGAGAATTCCCGCGACGATGACTGCGACGGTGTCGTAGATGAGGACGAGCCAGATCTAGGTCCGTAGTCCCTTCACCCCACCAACCTGAGCATCCCCTCCACCAGCGCGGTCAGATCCTCCACCCCCTCCCACCTGCGCTTGACCGCCATCAACCCCGCTCGGTTCGACCGGATGGCCGACGGCTCGGCCTGACTCAGCGCCACCACCGCCGCGTGATCCGCGCGGTACCGCCGGTCCAGCTCGGTCACGTGCCCCATCAACTCCATCGGGTTGCGCGGCGGCAGCCGGGCCGCCAGCGCGCGCAGCGAGCTGCCCGTGCCCGCTGAGCTGCCCCGGCGCAGCGCCTCGATCTGCTGGCCCAGTTGCCCCAGGCGATCGTAGGCCCGGGCGCACACCGCCTTGACGAAGGCCTCCCGGTCGGCCTCGGTGGGGCACGGCGGCGCGCCGGCCACCGCGCAGCGCAGCCAGCGGTGCAGCTCGTCCACCGCGTGATCGAGCGCCTCGACCTCCCGGGCGCGGGCGGCGACGGCCTGCTCGGCGCGGTCGCGCAGGGCCGGCAGGATGCCGCGCACCCCGTCGGCGCCCTGCGGCAAGCGGCGGCCGACCTCGAACGGGTGGGGCAGGTCGAGGCGGGCGAGGTGGGCGACCGAGCCGGTCTCCTGCAAGCGGTCCAGCAGCCGCTCGACCCGGTCGAAGGCCCGCTCGGCCATCGCCCGCTTCAGCTCGGCCACCACCGGCTCGGCCTGCTGCCAGCTCGCCCGCAGCTTCGCCGCCTGCTCGCCCTCCACCAGCTTGCCCTGCTCCAGCCGGCACGCCTCCTCGAGCACCGCGCTGTCGAGCGTCTCCAGGGCCTGCTTGATCAAGCCCTCGTGGCGCCGACGGGCGTCGACCTGACGGCCGATGTCGGTCCGGATCTGGCGGATGCGCCGGCGACACCGCTCGAACTGCGGGTCGGACTCGACGTAGCGCCCCAGGGTGTCGAGGCGGGCCTCGATGTCGGCGAGCTGCTGGGCCGAGAGGGCGTCGAGGCGGGTGTGGCTCTCGATCCACTCCAGGAACTCGCGGCCCTCGTCCGGCAGCCGCGCCTGCAAGAGGGCAAGCTGCTCGTCGAGAGCGGTGACGGGCGGGCCCTCGGAGAGGATGCGGGCGACCAGATCGATCCGGGCGATCACGCCTCCGGGCAGCAGATCGCGGCTCCAAGCGGTGAAGAGCTGCTCCACCGCGGCCACCAGGCCGGCGTCGAGGCGGCGGCGGGTCTCGGCGAGCGCCGCATCGCAGTGGGGGTGGGCCTGCACCATCCGGTGCACGTCGAGGCGGACCCGCCGGATGTGATCGACGACGCCGGCCGCCGTCCGCCCCTCGGCCGACCCCCCGTCGACGACGCCCGAAGCCGGGATCGAGGTCGTCGAGGCGGCGAGGGTCGAGACCAGCGCCGCGTCGGCGGCGGCGCACAGCTCGACCAGCCGCCGGGCCATGATCGCCTCGTCGGCGCTCGGCGCCGGGTAGGCGGCCAGCAGCGCCCGGGCCTGCGCCAGATCACTCCCCCCGAGCGCCTGCCCGAAGAGCCGCCCGAACTCGATGCGCGCCAGCCGGGCCCGGACCCGCTCGACCGCCGGGTGGTCGGCGCTCTCGACGTCTTCCAGACGGCTGCGGGCCGAGGCGAAGTCGAAGCGGGCGATGGCCTCCTCGGCGGCGCACAAGCGCTGTTCGAGGATCAACCGCTGCGCCAGGAGCCGGCCTTCGGGCGGGGCGGCGTCGTCGGTGAGCCGGGCCCGCAGGCCGTCGTCCATCGGGATCCGCTCGAGCTGCCGCAGCGCCTCGGCGAGCTGGGCCGCGGCCTCGGCCGGGGTGGGGCTCTCCGGCGAGGGCGCGAGGCAGTCGTCGGCCGGGAAGGGGCGCGCCTGCCACGCCTCGCGCGCGGCGCGCACCTCATCCAGCGCGGCCCCGAGGCGGGCGATGCGGTCGTGGTCGAGGGCCATCTCGGCGCGGTGACGCGCGGCGCGCCAGTCGGCGGCCTGATGAGCCGACAGCTCGATATCAGCGCTGAGGAGCGCGAGGCTCTCGGCCCATCGGTCCTGGGCCTGCAGTGCTTCGGCCCGCTCGAGCCGCCGCTTCACCTCGGCCGAATCCCGGCGGGTGGCGCGCAGGTGCTCGACGAGGCGCTCGACCTCCTCTGCTCGATTGGCCGGCGCCTCGGCCTGAACGGCGAGCGCGATCTGCAGCGCTTCGGCGATCCGCCCCTCCCGTTCGAGGCGCCACGCGTCCTGAAGCCGCTCGCTGGCGGTGCTCTCGAGCAGGTAGCGGCGGCAGGTGGGCTGGTCGGCGTGCGCCTCGGCCCACTGGCGGGCGCCGGCCCGATCGGAGAGCGCCAGCAGGTTCAGCCGGGCCTCGATCTCATCCTCCTCGATCGCGATGTCCAGCTCGACCTTGAGATCGGTCAGATGTCCTTTGCGCTGGGGCGGCGCGTCCTCGCCCATCCGCTCGACGAGCCGCCGGGCCTGACCGATGCGGCCCTGATCCACCGCGGCCCGACAACGCTCGAACTGGCGGTCGAAGCGGTCGAGGCGCCCCTTGAGCCGGCGCAGACCCTGGTTGATGTCGGCCACCTTCTGCTGGGTCTCGGCGAGCCCATCCGTCTGGGCGGCGACCGGCGCGATGCGGTCGAGCACCCCTCGCAGCGTCTCGGCGATGTGCTCGAACTCGGCGTCATCGGTGTAGGGGTCGCTCATGAGCAGATCCAGGCCGTCGAGCTGATGCCGGATCTGCTGGGCCAGCGCGTCGGTCGCGATGCCGATGGGCCGCTGCACGTCGATCTGGAACTGCTCGTGCAGCCGGGCCTGCAAGATGAGCTGGCGGATGGCGCCCACGTAGTCGCCCCGATGGATCTGACCGATGGCCTCGTCGACCTCGGCGAGCACCTCGTCCCGACGGCGGATCAGCTCGACGAGCGCCTCCTCCCGCCGCTCGACGGTCGCCCTCAGGTCGGCGGGCAGGTGATGCCACAGGCGCTTGTACTCCCGCAGGCGATCGAGGCCGACCTCGGCGTCCCGGGGGTTGGCGGCGAGGGCCTCGGTGTCTTCGAGGAACTCCCGCATCTTGGGCGCGAGGCGCTCGCCGATCAGGCGGGCGATCTGGTCGATCTGCTCCCGGGCGTAGTGCGCGTCGAGCGCGCCGCTCTCCAGCGCTTCGCCGTAGTCGTCGAGCGCGGCCACAAGATCGTCGATCTGGCCGATCGCGACGGCCGTGCGCCGCTCCGACTCCCGGTTGTCGGCCTCCTTGATGCGCCGCTCGACCTCGTCCCGCTCGTCGCGGATCACGTCGAAGGCCGGGCGCAGGGACGGGTAGCGCTCGATGCGGCGCAGCAGGTCGTCGTAGAGCTTGAGCGCCTGCTTGAGCTGCCGCGGCTCGTGCGGGGGGCCGCCCAGCTCGCGGGCCCGCTCCAGCTTGAGCTCGCCCTCCCGGCTCGCTCGCCGGTCATCGTGGGCCCGGGCCAGCTCGGCCGTCGCCCGGGCCAGCCGCGGGTGGTCGTCGGCCACCGCGCGCGCCTGCTGGAGCAGCGTGTCGGCTCCGTCGAGGTCGTCGGCCTTGAGCCGGGCCCCGAAGGCCTCGAGGAGCTGTCCGAGCACCTTTTCCTGCAAGGCCGTCACCAGCCGGATCGCTTCATCCAGGCGCGCGTCGCCGCCCAGCCGCCGGGCGCGCTCCAGGCGGACCAGGAGCGCGGGGAAGCGATCGGCGGTGATGAGGTCGACCCAGTCGTCGGGCAGCAGGTCTTCGATCGCCGACAGGCCCCGGACGACCGCCTGCCGGGTGACGTCGCTCGCCCCCAGCGTGAGCGCAGACCCGCCGGCCGTCTCCTCCAGCCGGGCGTCGATCTGCATCTGCACCGACTCGGTCATCTCTTGCGTCGAGTCGAGGGTCTGCGCGCCACGCTCGGCCCGATGCCGGGTGCGCGAGATGGGGCCGCTGCCGCCGTCCACCCCGGGGATCGAGATCCGGCGCAGGTCGGAGGCGAACTTGCCCGGTCCCCGGACCGGCAAGAGCCCGCTGCGCCGTGGCTGACCCATCGGCGGGCTCTCGTCGGATCGGGCCGGTGTACCGAGCGGCGCGCCGTCGGACCAGGCCGATCGCCGCTGGACCCGTCGATGGCATCGGTCGCAGGCTTCGGTCGTCGGCGCCGGCGCGCCGTCAGGCGCCACGGGGCGTCCGCAGTCTTCGCAGGGGGAGCCGGTCGCTGTCGTCGGGTTCATGGGAGTCTCGGTCGGTGGCTGGTCACCAGGCAATATCTTTGACCAGTGCATCTGGCGGATCCGGAGGGATGACGGTCACGACGGGCGGTCGAGGTGTCGCGGCATCCCGCGGCTCGGGGGGTCGACCTCGTCGCCGAACGCGGCGACGTCGGCCGGGGGCGGTCGTCGGCCGTGCCTTCGCCACGTCGGGAGCGGGGGGAGAGACATCGGGCGCCGCGTCGACGGCTGCATCAGCCGCTTCGCCCCGGGCGCCATCGCTCGGGCTGCTGTCCGGGATCGACGCGTCGCGGACGCCGCTCGCGTCCGGCGCAGGCCGGGTCGAGCCGACATCCGCGCCCACGGCGCGGCCAGCCTCGCCCGTCGTGGCCCCATCACCTATCAAGATCCGCCCCGGCGGATCGCGCCCATCGTCCACCCGGCGGGCCTGCCAGAGCCACCATCCGACCCCGGCCCCGACGAGGAGCACCAGGACCAGCAGCCCCAGAAGGCCGCCCCGGCGCCGCGGCCCGCGCTCACCGGATGCCTCGGGGTCCAGCTCGATGTTCAGGGCGCTTACGTCCCCATAGGCCAGCTCGCCCGAGTCCCCCGCGTCGTCGCTTCGAGGCTCATCGAGGGCGTGCCCGGACAACCCCGCCGGCACCGAGGTGCGCGAGCGCTCGGCGTGGTGCGCCGACGCCAGCGTGCGCACCCGCCGCTCGATCGAGGCCGCCTCGGCCCTCACCTCGTCGAGCAACGCAACGGTGCCGGAGAACCGGGCGAAGAGGGCCTCGGACCACGGCACCCGCCGAAGCAGCGCGACGCCCGCCTCCAGATACTCCAACGCCTCGACGTAGTGGGCCGCGCGATCCCGCTCGAACGAGAGCAGCTCGAGGGTGTCGTGCCCATGCAGGCTGCCGTCGTCGACCACCAGCGCCGCCGCCCGATCGAGCGGCTTGAGCGCTCTGACACACAGCGCGAGCCCCTCGGTCTCGTGCGCGAGCGGCCCCAGCTCCTCGATCACCGCGGCGTGACGCTCGAAGTCGCGCATCAGCCGCTCGATGGCCTTGTTCGCCGTCTGCCAGCGCACCCGACCGTACGCCTCGCGGATCGCCAGGAGCGCATCCCGAGCCCCGAGCACCGCGTGCAGGGTGTGCGCCAGCCGTCGCATGCGGTGGAGCTCGATGCTCTCTCCCGGCGGCACGTGCACCTGATCGGCCCGCCCCTCCAGCGTCGCGTCGAGATCGGCGATGGCGTCGGCGTCGTCCCCGAGCAAGTCGCCGGCCTGCCCGATGAGCTCCCGGGCCCGGAACGCGACCGCGGCGCTGCGGGCGTTGGCGGCGAGCTCGGCGAAGGCCAGCGCGTCGATCAGGGCCGCGCGGCCAGCCTCGCCCGAGAGTCGCCGGGCCTCGATGAGCCGCTCGATGACCCACTGCAAGAGGTCTTCGGGCTCACCGTCCAGGGCTTCGGCGATGCGCGCCAGCCGCTCCCGGAGCGCAGCGAGGTCGGCCTCGGACGGCCCCTCGACCAGCTTGGTGAAGGTGAGTTGGAAGACGCGCAGGTAGATCGTCCACCGCTCGGGCAGATGGCGGAACGGCCGCCCCCAATCCGGCGCGCGCTCATCGCAGTTGCCGTGGAAATCGAGCAGCGCCCGATCCAGGACCTCGGCCACCAGCGCCAGATCGGGATCGAGCCAGCGGGCGTCGTCGTCCGGCCCCCAGGGGCGGACGACGTTCCAGTCGATCAGCCCGAGCGCCTCGGTCCCCGGATCCCAGAGGATGGAGTCGTACTTGAGATCGACGTTGCGGACGCCGGCCTCGGCCGCGATCAGCAGCGCATCGGCGAGCTGGATGGCGACCGAGAGGCATTGCCCGATGGACAGCGCGGTGCGCCCCAGGATGTCGGTCAGCGGCACCCCGGGCATGTAGTCCATCACGAAGAAGCTGCGCTCCAGATCCCGGGCGTGTACCCGGGGGAAGCGCTGCCGCCCGTCGCCCAGAGCCGCCTCGACCGCCCGCAGTCGATCGAGGGTGTCCGCTTCGGCGAGGAAGGCCGCCGGGTCGAGGCTGGATCGACCCGTCTCGTCCCGGCGCAACGCCTTGAGCACGAGGCGCTCGTCCCCCGCTTCGAGCAGGAAGACCTCGGCCGTCCGCCCGGTCCCGATCCGCCGCCCGATCGTGAACGACAGCCCACCGACCGTCAGGGTCTCACCCGGCTGCAATGAACTCGACCCGCGCGTTGGAGAACTCGAAGGGGGCCGCCCCCGAGAGAGGGCAGGACTCGACCCGCATGCGGCGGTGACCGGTCTCCTCGTCCCGCCGACCGAGCACGATCGCGCGGAAGCTCGGCCGCCAGCCGTCCCAGACGACCTCGGCCCGAGCCAGCACCTCACCCCGGGCGATGGGCAGCTCCCGAATCCCCGCCAGCAGAACCGGATACGCCGTGCTCTGGTCCAGCACCCGCTCGTTGACGAGCGCGTCGCCCACGTACAGCGCGATCGTGCCCCGAGGCCGAGGCCGCCTGCGTCGCACGAGGGAGACGACCCGAGGGCGGACCGCCTCGAGGACGATCACCAGGATGACTGCCAGCAACGCCGCCTGCCACGGCGCGCCCTCCGTGGAGCCGGGCTGCCCCACCTCGGCCTCGACCTCGACCCGATCGACCTTCATCCGCCGGGTCGCGGCCGGCTCCAGCACCACCAGATGGCGACCGGGCTCCACATCGTCGAAGCGGGCCTCGGCGCGATCTTCGAGCAGCTTCAGCGGCGCGGAGGCGCCGGAGTCCAGCGTCACCGAGGGGCGCGTCGCCTCGATGACCGCGGCCGGCGGCACCACGGCCCCCCCGGCGTCGGTGAAGACGGCCCGGACCCGGAGCCCCCCGTCATCCGGGTTGACCACCAGCCGCGCGGTCAGCGCGCGCGCCGCCGGCTGACAGTCGCTGCGCTCGCCGAGCACCACGGGCGGGTCGCTCGTGGTCACCGGCATGATCGTGAACCGGCCGGTGACCGCTTCGGGCAGCTCCACGACGCCGGGGCCACTCGGCGCGACCCGCTGCCGTCGGACCTCGCCGGTCGCGTCTCGATAGCGCACGTTGAAGCCGATCCGGGCGGCCAGCGCCTCGCTCCACTCCACGCCCGGCGAGGCGAAGCGCCAGCGGACGGCGTCGTCGTCGATGAGGCTGCAGTCGGTCACGATGACCGCGGGATGCACGACCACCGCGAGGACCCGCACCGGCTCGCCGTCCGGCCCGACGAAACGATGCTCTCCCACCGGCGGTGACGTCCACACCCGCGCTGTCACCACCCGCTTCGACTTCGCCTCCCCCTCGGGAAAAGCGCGGCCCTCGCCGAGGCTGGGAGCCGATGGCTCGGCGTCCCCCGGCGCGATGGCCACCAGCCGCTCCACGCCCGGGGTCGCGTCCACCCGGTCGGTCACGGTGACGCGGACCCCCGGGACGCCGCCGAGCGCCGCCGTCAATGCGCCCCCGGCCGCCTCGAGCATGTCCGCCGTGGGGTCATAGCGCCGGCAGCCGGCGTGCTCGGCGCAGGCTTCGCCGAGGGGGCCCGACGTGGACGGGCCCAGCACCGTCAACTCGCCCCGACCCGACTCGGGGACCGCAGCCCACCCCTCGCCGCCGGCCGCCAGCACGATCCGCTTCGCGCCCGAGGGCAATCCGCCCATGGCCTCCGAGGGCGACCAGCCCTGCCGGCCGGCCTTCACCCCTTCCCGGGCCGCGTCCAACCAGGTGGCCAGAGACCCCGAGGCCCCACCCGACCGCCCGGGGCCACGCACGTCCACCTGGACCAGCTCCGGCGAGCCGGGCGCCGCCAGCCCATAGAGAACGGCGTACAGCGCCTCGGTCATGGCCCGAGATACATCGCCTTCCCGAGGACGATCGTCCACCACGACCACTCGAGCGGGCTCGGCCTGCGACGGCCGCAGCGCGCCGAAAGACATGAGACAGACGACCCCGGCGATCGATGCCCGGAGACCCGCCCTGACAAGCCGCCGCCGCATCCGAGGCGCCATGCCCCCGGTGGTATGCTGACAGCGGACGTGGCTCGTATCGCTCATCATGAATGCTTCCCGCGCCGACCTTCGAGACTCTAGCGCGGGTCCGCCGACATGGCCAGACCCTACCGCATTATCTGCGATCGGCACGTCTCGTCCGCCAGTCGACGGCCCGGACCGCCTTCGGTATGCCTTAAAGAGACACGGACGGGACCGGGGCTCTGCTGCCACGAAAGAGTGTGGACGGGCGTCCGCGGGTTGGGTTAGCGTGGCAGTCGGCGTTCGGAGCCGAGGGCAGATCGGGTGAGTCCCGAGTCGAGCGGACCGAGCGCGACGCACGTCCCGGCGCGAGGTGTCACTCATGGAGTTCAGACGACCGACCCGGCTGAGACCCCGGCGGTGTCCGGTGTGCGGGCTCGAGAAAGAGAGCGGGCTCGGAGAGCGCTGCCCCGAGGACGGCGAGATCCTCGTGATGCCCGAGCTGCTCGACCAGATGCTCGTCGGAGGCCGCTTCCGGGTCGTCGAGCCGGTCGGTCAGGGTGCGTTCGCCCGGGTGTACGCCGCGTCCGACCGGGCGCGTGGCTCCGGCTCGGGGGGGCTGGTGGCGGTCAAGCTGCTCAAGCCGAGCATGCGCCATCATCAAGAGGCCCTCGCTCGCTTCGATCGTGAGGGCGACCTGCTCCGACAGCTCGAGGGCGTACCCGGCGTGGTCGACCTCGTGCACCGGGGGCGGACCGACGCCGGCGATCCCTTCCTGGCGCTGGAGTACGTCGACGGCCAGACGCTGCAGGAGGTGCTGCACAACTACGGACACCTGCCGCCGATAGTCGCCTGCCGCATCGCCCTGGCGCTGCTGGAGGCGGTGGGCGCCATCCACCGCCTGGGCATCGTGCACCGGGATCTCAAGCCCAGCAACATGATCATGCTGTCGGCCGGCGACGCGATCGACCTGCGGCTGCTCGACTTCGGCATCGCCCAGTCACCCGATCGCAACGACAACCAGCTGACGATGCAGCATCGCACCGTCGGCACGCCTCAATACATGTCCCCCGAGCTGTGGAACAGCTCCCGGGTCGACCGGCGGTCCGACCTGTATGCGATCGGCGTCATCCTGCACTACATGCTCGTGGGATCACAGCCCTACATCGGGGACACGGTCCAGATCGCCAACCAGCACAAGACCTCGGCGGTCCCCCGCATCGCGATCAAGGGCGACATCCTGCCCGTCATGTCCGACGTCGTCACCAAGGCGATGAGCAAGCTGCCCGAGCAACGCTTCGCCTCGGCCGAAGAGATGTACGATGCGCTCGCCGGGGGCCTCGGGCTGGCCTCGCTGGGTGAGGTCCGGGCGGCGCGGGGCAGTGATACGCTGATCGAGCAGCTCACCGCGGGAGATGGCTCGCCGATCAGCCTGCCGAGCGGCTCGTCGTCGACCCGGGTCGCCGCCGAGACGATCAAGCCGGCCCGGCCGAGCCCCCGTCGCCTGCTTCGGGTGGCGCTCACGGCGGTCTTCGCCGGTGCGCTCGCCGGGTCCCTCGCCCTCGGGTGGGGCTCGCATGGGGCCGAAGCGGGGCCGCAGGGGCCGTTCGAGGGCACATCGGCGAGCGTCGAGTTCTCCGACGAGCGGATCGCAGCGCCGGCACCGGTGACCCGATGGACGAGCCGCTGGACGCCCGGGGTCGCTCGGGCCGAGTTGACCACCCGGGACAGCGAGCGCCCGCCGATCGTGGGGGACGGCTCGAGCGATGGTGACGACCTCTGCAAGTGGATCCGCGTGCAGGCCGGCTGCGAACTCGAAGATCCCATAACGGGCCGGTGTCTCAATTCGAGATGGAGGCGTAAAAAGGTGTGCCCTCGATGACTCGTCGCCTGGTGGTCCTCGCGTCGTTGCTGTGCGCCACGCTCGCGCTCGCCCAGAATGTTCGTCAGCAGCAGGAGGCCAACGCCCGCTACCTGAGGGGTGTCAAGGCGTTCGCCGATGCCATGAAGGCGCTCGACGAGGAGGCCGCGCGGTCGCTCTTCGAGGAGGCGCTGGAACACTTCGGAGCGTCGTATCTGGCCCTTGTATCCGATGTGCACCAGTCCCTGCTCATGCAGGCGCTGACCCTCAAGCGGCTCAATCGCATGGACGAGGCCTTGCAGCTCTTCGAGTCGCTGCTCGAGTCACCCAACGAGGCGGTGCGCGAGCGGGCCACCACCGAGCGCACCGCCATCTTCGAGGGTCTGGGAGAGGCCGAATGGGCGATCGTGCAGCTCGAGTGCGGCCTCTCTCGGGTGTCGGTGCGCGTGCAGCCGACGGCCGTGATCGGAGAGAACGCCGTCTCTGCCGCCCGCCTCGGCAAGTGGGTGCCCTGCGAGCAGTGGGCGGAGCTCAGCGTGCTGCGGCCCGGCGAGTACGACCTCTACCTCAACCGCAAGGCGCCCGATGGTCGATCGCTCTCGACGCAGCGGAAGATCGAGCTGGGCATCGGCGCCCGCCAGAAGATCCTCGTGCACTTCGAGCTGGCGCCATCGCCGCCGATCTACATCACGGACTGCAACTGCAACTCGGGTCCCGACTGTCGGCCCGTTCGGGTCGGCGAGGAGGCCCTGTCGGCGACGACTGTCGAAGCTGGCGATCGGTTCGACGAGGGGCTGCTGCACGACTGATCGGGCGGGGCCCGGCGCCCCCGCTTCAATAGTTCGTCAGAAACCGCTCCGGCCGCAGACCTCGCTCCACCGCGCGATGCCGCGCCGCGTCCTGCATCTCGGGCTGCCCGCAGGCGAGCAGCCACCCGTGATCCAGGCGCTCCACCTCGCGCAGCAGCGCGTCCTGCACGTAGCCCCGGCGGCCGGTCCAGCCCGGGGGCGGGCGGCTGAGGCACAGGTGCACCGCGAAGCCCCGGTCGCGCAGGCGCTGCTGGCCGACCGTGTCGAGGACCGCGGGCGGGTCGTGGAAGCCAGCGTAGACCGTGGCGGTGCGGCCGGCGGCGGCCAGGGCCCACAGGGCGCTGCGCAGGCCGTACCAGCCGGAGCCGGTGGCCAGGGCGTAGAGCGGGCCGCGGTGGGCGAGCAGAGCGTCGAGGGCGTAGCCCGGGCCGGTGGGCGGGCCGAGTTGCACGACGGCGCCCGGGGGGCTGCGCAGCATCGCGGTCGAGCTGCCGCCGTTGTCCTGCACGAAGAAGCGGGGCCGCGCGGCGCCGGGCGGGCTGGCGATGGCGAAGAAGCCGGTGTGGCCCCCGAGCCGGATCTCGCAGTACTGGCCGGCGGCCCGGTGGCGGGCGCGCCAGGTCGGATCCACGGCCAGCGTCAGGAGCTGGCCCCGCGGCCCGTCGGTGGCCCGCTCCACGATGCGGGCGGCGTCGAAGGTCGGCTGGACGTCGGGCATGCAGCCTCGATGCCCGGGGCTCGGCGGGGGTCGCGCGTGACCTTCGACGGGGCCGACATCTCGAATGGGCATGAACGCCGACAACCCCGTGCTGCGCCGCCTGCGATCGGTCGGCGGCCTGCTGAAGAAGACCGTGCTGCAGTTCATCGACGACGGCTGCATCGACCTCGGCGCCCGGCTGAGCTACTACACCGCGCTCTCGCTGGCCCCGCTGGTCATCCTGGCCCTGGGCGTCGCTGGCTTCGTGTGGGACGAGCAGGCGGCCTCCGAGCGCTTCATCGACCAGATCGAGCTGCTGTTCGGCGAGACGGGGGCCGGCGCCATCCAGGAGGTCATGAAGGCGGGGGCCCAGGACGCCGGCGGGGGGCTGGCGGCGGTCATCGGCATCGCGGTGCTCGTCTTCGGGGCCACGGTGGCCTTCGCCAGCCTCCAGGAGACGATCAACCTCATCTGGCGGGTCGAGCCGGCCCCCGGGCGCAACATCTGGAACTTCGTGCGCAAGCGCCTGCTGTCGCTGGCGACGATGGGCATGCTGGGGTTTCTGATGCTGGTGTCGCTGCTCGCCAGCTCGACGCTGGCCTTCCTGCTCGAGCAGGTGCACGGCTGGCTGCCCATCGACGATGGCTGGCTGCTGCGGGCGGGCGACATCGGGCTGTCGCTGCTGCTCTACACCGGCCTGTTCGCCTTCATCTTCAAGGTGCTGCCCGACGTGCAGATCGCGTGGCGCGACGTGTGGGTCGGCGCGGGGGTGACCGCGGCGCTGTTCGAGATCGGGAAGACGGTGATCGGGCTGTACATCGCCAACAGCGCGGTCATCTCGTCGTACGGGGCGGCGACCTCGCTGGTGGCGTTCCTGGTGTGGGTCTACTACAGCTCGCTCATCCTGTTCTTCGGCGCCGAGTTCACCCAGGTCTACGCCTCCCGCTATGGTGCCGGCATCGAGCCCGACAGCCACGCGGTGCGGCTCGAGCCGCGGGCCGATCCCGACGGGCAGCCGTCGGTGCCCGAGTGAGGCCGCGCCGCCCGGGAGCGCCATGGCCCCCGTCGATCGAGCCACGCTGGTCCGCCAGCTCCGGGCGTCGGGCGTGCGCCCGGGCCCGGGGCTCGATCAGCGGCTGGTCCAGATGACCCGATCCCAGTCGCGGGCGCCGTTGAGCCCGGTGCGGGCGCCGCAGCGGTAGCCGCCGTTGAAGCTGGTGTTGCCGGTGTGCCAGCACAGCCGGTACTCGGGCGAGTTGTTGGCGGTGTCGCACGAGTTGCGCTGCACGCCGGTGCCGGGCAGCACGAAGCCGATCGACCAGCTCTGGCTGAAGTACCACGCCACGCCGTTGTGCTCGTTGAGCTGGTTGCCCTGGTCGCCGGTGTTGCGGAAGACCTCGTCCCGCTCGCCCATCGCGAGGAGCTGCCAGTTCTCGGCGGCGTTCTGCTTGCAGCCGTACATGATGTACTCCCCGTCGCACTGCGCGAGCACGTCGGCGATGCGGGTGCCGCTCTCGCCGTAGGTGTCCTGGTGGCAGATCTCCCAGCCGCCGAGGCGGTCGGGGGCGACGTCCTCGAGGATGCCCTCGAACACGAAGAGCCCCCCGCAGAAGCCGTCGATGCACTCGACGCCCTCGTCGCACACCCGCCCGCACTGCCCGCAGTTCTGCGCGTCGGCCACCAGGTCGAGGCACTGCCCGTCGCACAGGCCGTAGCCCGGCTGCTCGCACTCGTCGCCCCGGGCGGCGCAGCCGTCGTCGTCGGGCCAGTCGGTGACCCCGTCCTCGTCGTTGTCGATCCCGTCGTCGCACCACGGCACCTCGTCGGGGTCGGACTCGTCGTCGTCCCGGTTGCCGGTGCAGCCCGGATCGGCGAGGTCGAGGAAGCCGTCGTCGTCGTTGTCCAGCCCGTCGGCGCAGCGGGCGTTGATCCGGCCGCCGGCCATCTCCTGGGTGTCGGCCGCCGACTCGCAGCCGGGGTCGTCGGGCCAGTCGATGCGGCCGTTGTTGTCGTCGTCCCGCCCGTTGGCGCAGGCCGGGGCGAAGTTGGGGTCGTCCTCGGTGTCGTCGGCGGCGAACTGGCAGCCCGGGTCCCGGGGGAAGTCGATGATGCCGTCCTCGTCGTCGTCGATCCGGTTGCCGCAGGCGAAGGGCACGTCGGGGTCGACCTCGGTGTACCAGCCGGCCGAGGCGCAGCCGGGGTCGAACGGGAAGTCCACCAGCCCGTCGCGGTCGTTGTCCGCCTCGTCGGCGCAGGCCCCCGGGTTCGGGGGGTCGCCCTCGCTGCGCGACCCGGGGCCGCCGCAGCCGGGGTCGTAGGGCCAGTCGATCAGGTCGTCGCCGTCGTCGTCGACCCGGTTGCTGCACGCCGGGCGGCCGAGGTCGGCCTCGTCCTCGTCGGCGGCGTAGGCGCAGCCCGGGTCGCGGGGGAAGTCGACCAGCCCGTCTTCGTCGTCGTCGAGCCCGTTGGCGCAGCCGGGCGGCACGGCGGGGTCGTCCTCGCTCGGCGCGCCCCGCACCAGGCAGCCCGGATCCCACGGGTAGTCGATCAACCCGTCGTCGTCGTCGTCGAGCCCGTTGGCGCAGACCGGGGGCGGCCCGACCAGCGGGTCGTCCTCGCCCTCGTCGCCCGGGCTCTCGCAGCCGATGTCGTCGGCGTCGACGAAGCCGTCCTCGTCGTTGTCGAAGCTGTCGGCGCAGCCGGGGGGCAGCCGCTCCGAGGTCACCGTCAGCCGGAAGTCGCCGATGCCCAGCACGGTGTCGACGATGACGTAGTACTCGCCCGGCCCGGCCCGTTCGACCACCACCGTGCCGCCCTCGGCGGTCGGCGGCGGCTCGCGGGCCTCGCAGCCCAGCTCGTCGCGGGGGTTGCTGCACTGGTCGCCGCGCACGTAGAGGGCCACGGTGGCGTCGGTGAACTCATTGTCGACGCTGAACACCAGGTTGGCGTTGTAGGGGTTGACGTAGCGATAGATCCGCTCGGCGCGCCCCGCACCGCCGCAGGACCCCTCCATCACGTTGGTGCCGCCCTCGAGCGTGCCGTCGACGAACGGGGCGCCCGCCGGGAAGTTGCGCACCGCGACCCCCTGCCCGCAGGCGTCGACCTCGTCGGTGTCGCTCGCCGCCGCGCAGCCCACGTCGAGCGGGTAGTCCACCAGCCCGTCGCCGTCGTTGTCCCGGTCGTCGGCGCACACCGGCGGCGGGTCGGGGTCGGCCTCGTCCCGGTCGAACGGCTCGAGGCAGCCGGGGTCGTCGGGGTAGTCCCGGCGGCCGTCCCCGTCGTCGTCGACCCCGTTGCGGCACTCGGCGAGCGGGATGGCGTCGACCCGCATCGCGAACGCGCCGCCCCGGTTGGCCGCCCCGTCGAGGAAGATGTAGTAGGTGCCCGGCGCCGGCTCTTCGAGGCGCAGGCTGTTGGCCGCCGTCTCGTCGGCCGGCTCGCGGGCGCAGGCCAGCTCGCTGTCGGGGGTGGCGCAGGCCCGGCGCACGTAGAGGGTCGTCTCCAGCTCCGTCTCGGGGAAGTCGGTCGTGATCTCGAGGGCCTCGACCGGCGCGTCGAGCCGGTACAGGAAGGCCACCTCGGGCGCGCCCCGGCCCCCGCACGAGCCCTCGTGATCGAAGACCCCGCCGCTGGTGTCGCCCCGGATCACCCGCCCGTCCTCGATCTCGACCGCGAAGCGCCGGGCGCCGCAGCTCGCCCGCTCGGTGCCGTCGTTGGCGCTCTCGCAGCCCGGATCGACCGGGAAGTCGACCCGCCCGTCGCCGTCGTTGTCGACCCCGTCGGCGCAGCCGGGCACCACCTCGGGGTCGGTCTCGTCCTGGTCGCCGACGCCGGCGCAGCCGGGGTCGTAGGGGTAGTCCACGGCCCCGTCGCCGTCGTCGTCGAGCCCGTTGCCGCACAGGGGCGGCCGGGGCCCGTCGGTCTCGTCCTCGTCGCCCGCCGCCGAGCAGCCCGGGTCGCGGGGGAAGTCGGCGACGCCGTCCCCGTCGTCGTCCAGCGAGTTGAAGCACGCCGCCGGGGTCTCCGGATCCTGCTCCCGGGGGTCGGCCGGGCTCGAGCAGCCCGGATCGGCGAGGTCGACCCGCCCGTCGTTGTCGTTGTCGGTGAAGTCGGCGCACTGCGGCCGGGGCTGCACGCTGTCGGTCTCGTCGTCGTCGGACCTGGACCCGCAGCCGGGGTCGGCCGGGAAGTCGGTGAAGCCGTCGCCGTCGTCGTCCTCGCCGTTGTCGCACGCCGGCAGCGGCGGGTCGTCGCTCTCGTCGTCGTCCCGGGGCGAGGCGCAGCCCCGATCCTCCCCGTCGATCGCGCCGTCGTCGTCGTCGTCCACCCCGTTGCCGCAGGCGAAGGGCGGGTCGTCGCTCTCGTCATTGTCGGACGCGTCGGCGCAGCCCCGGTCGTCGAGGTCGGTGTCGCCGTCGCCGTCGTCGTCCCGCTCGTTGGCGCACAGCGGCGGGTCGTCGCTCTCGTCGTCGTCGGCCCCGCCGGTGCAGCCCGGGTCATCCAGATCGGTCTCGCCGTCGCCGTCGTCGTCCACCCCGTTCGCGCAGGCGGGCGGGACCTCCATGTCGACCCCGCTGTCCGACGCCGAACCGTCGCCGTCTCCATCCGTCTGGCACCCGACGCAGAGGGCCAGCGCCAGCGCCCCGATCCACCGCCAATTCCGCATAGGGTCTCCCGTTTTGAGATGAGGCTGTGAGCCGGACTGTACTCGACGGCCGCGCCTCGACTCAAAAGTGTCGCGCGCCCGGGCGCTCGACCGCCGCCGGTGACGCCCCGCGGGGCCCGTCGGGGTCGAAATCGACCGGGGGGAACCTTGACAAGCGAGCCGTGGTGTACACGGATGGCGGTCATCGCGGCCGCAGCCGGGCCCGAGGGCTCGTGGACCCGGGCGGGCGCACCTCAATCGAACGAGGACGGAGTCGGATGATCTCGGTTCGAAACCTGGAGAAACGCTACGGCGACCTCCGCGCCGTCTCGGAGCTGTCCTTCGAGGTGGAGCGGGGAGAGATCGTCGGCCTGCTCGGCCACAACGGCGCCGGCAAGACGACCGTGATGAAGGTCATGACCGGCTTTCTGGAGCCCACCCGGGGCACGGTCACCATCGGCGGGGTCGACGTGACCGCCGACCGCATCGGGGTACAACGCCAGATCGGCTACCTGCCGGAGAACGCGCCGCTCTACCCCGAGATGCTGGTGCAGGAGTACCTGCTGATGATGGCCGAGCTGCGGGGCATCGACCCCGGCGACCGCGTCCCGGCGGTGGCCGACGCGGTCAAGGCCACCGGGCTCGAGGGTCGGCTGGTGCAGCCGATCAGCACGCTGTCGAAGGGCTACCGGCAGCGGGTGGGGCTGGCTCAGGCCATCCTGCACCGGCCGGACGTGCTGGTGCTCGACGAGCCGACCAACGGGCTCGACCCGGTCCAGATCGTCGAGATCCGGGACCTCATCCGCCGGCTGGCACAGACCACCACCGTCATCCTGTCGACCCACATCCTCAGCGAGATCGAGGCGGTGTGCAGCCGGGTGGTGATCCTGATCGACGGGCAGCTCGCCGCCGACGACACCCTGGCCCACCTGCTGTCGAGCAACGTGGTGCGGGTGCGGGTCGGCGCGGGGGCCAAGGACGTGCCCCGGGTGCTGGCCAAGGTCGAGGGCGTCGAGTCGGTCAAGCGGGAGGGTGAGCGCGGGGGCTACTCCGAGTGGCGGGCGATCTGCGCCGAGGGGGTCGACGCGACCCCGGCCATCGCCCGGGCGGCCCTCGACGCCGGCTGGACCATCGGCGGCATCACCCCCGAGACCCCCAGCCTGGAGCAGGTCTTCCGCGACCTGATGGCGCGCCACGTCTCCGAGGCCCGTCAGGCCCCGAAGAAGAGCCCGAGCAAGAAGGAGGTGGCGGCGTGAACGGCATCACCACCATCGCCCGCAAGGAGCTGCGCAGCGTCTTCCTCAGCCCGGTGGCCCTGATCTTCCTGGGGGTCTTCCTGGTCGCGGCGCTGTTCGATTTCTTCTTCTTGAGCAAGTTCTTCGCCCGCAACCTCGCCGACCTGCGGCCGCTCTTCGGCGCGCTGCCGGTGCTCCTGATCTTCCTCGTCGCCGCGCTGACGATGCGCCAGTGGAGCGAGGAGCAGAAGTCGGGCACGCTCGAGGTGCTGTTGACCCTGCCCCTGCGCACCCGCGATCTGGTGCTGGGCAAGTTCCTCGCCGGGGTGCTGCTGGTGGGGCTGGCCCTGCTGCTGACCCTGCCGCTGCCGATCACCGTCTCGATGCTGGGTGATCTGGACTGGGGCCCGGTCGTCGGGGGCTACGTCGCCGCGCTGCTGCTCGGCTCGACCTACCTCGCCCTGGGCCTGTGCATCAGCGCCCTGACCGACAACCAGATCGTGGCGCTGCTGGTCACCGGCATCATCGGCGGCCTGATGTACGTCGTCGGCGGGGAGCAGGTGGCGGGCACCTTCGGGGTCATCTTCGGCAACGAGGCCGGCGAGATCATGCGCTCGCTGGGCACCGGCAGCCGCTTCGCGAGCATCGAGCGGGGCGTGCTCGACCTGCGCGACCTGTTCTACTACGGCTCGCTGACGGCGTTCTTCCTCAGCCTCAACGGCTACTTCCTCGAGACCAAGCGCATGGAGAAGCAGCCGGCCGACGGCAACTCCCGGCGGGGCGCGCTGATGCTGGGGGTGGCCCTCGTCGGGCTGAACGTGGTGCTCGGCAACCTGTGGCTGGCCCCGGTCACCTCGGCCCGGGCCGACCTGACCGCCGACGGCGAGTACAGCATCAGCCCGGTCACCGAGGAGCTGCTCGCCCGGCTCGACGAGCCGCTGCTCATCGCGGGCTACTTCTCGGAGAAGACCCACCCCAAGCTGGCCCCGCTCGTGCCCCGCATCCGCGACTTCCTCGAGGAGTACGAGGTGCGCGGCGCGGGCAACGTGCGGGTCGAGTTCCACGACCCGAGCCAGGACGAGGCGATCGAGGAGGAGATCAAGGAGCAGTACGGCATCGACTCGATCCCGCTGCGGGTGTCGAGCCGCACCGAGGAGGCGGTGGTCAACTCGTTCTTCCACATCCTCGTCAAGTACGGCGACACCTTCGAGGTGCTCAGCTTCGGCGACCTCATCGAGGTGCACGCCGACGAGAGCGACGTGGTCGTGCGGCTGCGCAACCTGGAGTACGACATCACCCGGGCCATCAAGAAGGCGAGCGAGGGCTTCTCGAGCATCGAGGCGGTGCTCGCCCGCAACGAGGCCAACGTCAAGCTGACCGCCTACGTGACCCCGGGGCAGCTCCCGCCGGAGTTCGCCGAGGTGCCGGCCCGCATCAAGAAGGTCGCCGACGAGCTCGCCGAGAAGAGCGGCGGCCGGCTGGCCTTCGAGCAGATCGACCCCAGCGGCGATCAGGCCCTGGCCGAACAGATCGCGCAGACGTACGGCTTCCGCCCGCTGGCGGCCGATCTGTTCGGCCAGCAGACGTTCTACCTGTACCTGCTGCTCGAGGCCGGTGAGCGGGCCGAGCCGCTCTTCCCCCAGGGCGACATGAGCGAGGCCGACCTGCGGGCCACGGTCGAGGCCGGCGTGCAGCGGCTGACCCCGGGCTTCGTCAAGACCATCGGGCTGCTGACCAGCAAGGAGGCCCCGACGATGCCCGACATGCCCGGGGCGCCGAACCACCCGGTGCAGGCCGACTACAAGGGGCTCGAGCGGGCGCTGGCGGCCGACTTCGAGGTGAAGCAGGTCGAGCTGAAGGACGGCGCGGTGCCGGGGGACGTCGACGTGCTCATCGTCGGCAAGCCGGGGCCGCTCGACCCCAAGCAGCAGTTCGCCGTCGACCAGTACCTGATGCGGGGCGGGGCGGTGATCGCGCTGGCCGGGGCCTATCGCATCAAGCCCGAGCGCACCGGGATCAACGCCATCAAGGAGGCCGACCCGCTCTTCGAGCTGCTCGAGACCTACGGGGTGAAGGTCGACCAGGCGTTCGTGATGGACCCCCAGAACACGGCGTTCCCGATGCCGGTGCGCGAGCAGCGGGGGCCGTTCGTCTTCGAGCGGGTCGAGCTGCTGCCCTACCCGTTCTTCATCGACGTGCGCCCCGACGGCTTCAACCGGGAGCACCCGGCGCTGGCCGGGGTGCCCTCGCTGGCGATGACCTGGGCCTCCCCGGTGCGCTTCGTCGAGGGCGTCGAGGGCCGGGAGGGGCTCGAGGCGCAGGTGCTGGTGCGCAGCTCGGACGAGAGCTGGGTCCGGCGGGAGACCGTGCTCGAGCCGGACCTGAAGCAGTTCCCCGAGGTCGGCTTCGGCGCGCCGGACGACGCCGAGCGGGACTCGATCCCGCTGGCGGTGACCCTGGTGGGCACCCTGCCCAGCCACTTCGCCGAGAAGGCGTCGCCGCTGTTCGAGCCGGGGGCCGAGCCGGCCGACGAGGCCAGCGACGGCGACCGCACCGGGCGCACGCTCAAGCAGTCGACGCCCGACGCCCGGCTGGTGGTGGTCGGCTCGTCGGAGTTCGTCGGTGATCTGGTCACCCAGCTCGGCGGGCAGATCGGCGGGGGCAGCTACCGGGGCAACCCGGTCCTGCTGCGCAACCTCATCGACTGGACCCTCGAGGACACCGACCTGCTCCAGATCCGGTCGGCGGGGGCCTTCGCCCGCACGCTGAAGTCGATGGACGACAGCGAGCGCAACACCTACGAGGTGGTCAACTACGCGGTGGTGCTGCTCGCCCTGGGCGGGGTGCTGCTGCTGACGGTCAGCCGCCGGCGGCTGGCGAAGCCGATCCCGCTCACCGGCACCAAGGGAGGCGTGGCGTGAACAACACCAACAAGATCCTGATCGGGGCGGCGGTCCTGCAAGCGGTGCTGCTGGCGGTGACGTGGTCCAGCGGCGTCGGCCGGGCGGGCGCGTCGAGCGAGGTCGAGCCGCTGGTCGACGTCGAGCTGTCGCAGGTGTCGGCCTTCACCGTCAGCGACCGGCCCGAGGGCGAGGAGGCGGCCGAGAGCGTGTCGCTGAAGCGCGCCGGCGAGGGCTGGGTGGTCGACGGCGCGGATGATTTTCCGGCGGACGCCGAGAAGGTCGACGAGGTCATCGGCAAGCTGCTCAAGGCCAGCCGGCGCGATCCGATCGCGACGAAGGCGGCCAACCACAACGCGCTCGACGTGGGTGAGCGGACCTACGACAAGAAGGTGGCGCTGACGATCGACGGTGAGCAGAAGACGCTCATCCTCGGCAGCGCCAAGGGCAGCAGCGTGCACGCCCGGTTCGAGGGGCAGGACGACGTCTACCTGGCCCGGGGCATCTCGTCGTGGGCGGTGGGCAACAAGGTCGACACCTACGTCGACACCCAGTACCTCGACGTCGAGGACCCGGTCGAGGTGCGGGTGGTCAACCAGAACGGCCCGATCGATCTGGCCAAGGACGACAGCGACACCTGGCGGGTGGCCCAGCTCAAGCCCGACGCCCCGGTCGACCCCAGCCGGGTGCGCTCGTTCGTCACCGCGGCCCGCAGCGTGCGGCTGACGGCGCCGGTGGGCAAGACGGTGAAGCCGGAGTACGGCCTGGGGGACGGCGCGGTGACCGTCAGCGTGCGCAACGCCGAGAAGACGGTGAGCTGGCGCATCGGGGCCGAGGACGGCGACTTCCGCTACGTGAAGGCCGATGACGACGATTACGTGGTCAAGGTCCGCAAGTACGCCCTGGAGTCGCTGGTCGGGCAGAGCCCGGACAAGTTCGTCGAGGAGGTGCCGACGACCCCCAAGGCGCCGGGCAGCCAGCCGATGGGCATCCCCGGGCTGCCCCCGGGCGTGCAGCTCCCCCCCGGGCTCCAGATGCCGCCGCCCGGCGGCCACTGAGCCACACCCCCCGCTGGCGAGCGCGGTCGGATCCGGCGGGCTGCGGTATGCTCCCCCGGTGGTTGCCCTCACCCTGTGGCTCATCGGCGCCCTGGCCGCGGCGCCGGCCGGGGCTCGGCCGGTGGCGGTGCAGGTGGACTGCGGGCTGGGCGAGTGCCCGTCGGTGGCCGATCTGCGCCGCCGGCTGGTCGCGGTGCTGGGCTACGACCCCATCGAGGCCGGCGCGTCGCGGCGGGTGGCGGTGCGCTTCGCGGCAGCCGGCGCGGGCGTCGCGACCGAGCTGAGGCTGCACGATGACGCGGGCCCGGCCGGCGCCCGGCGATTCGAGACGGCGGTCGCCGACTGGGACGCGGTGCTCTCGGCCACCGTGATGAACCTGGCGTTGATCGTGGAGCCGGGCCGGCTCGATCTGCTGGCGCCGCCGGCCGCACCCCCACCCGAACCGCCGCCCGCGCCTGCGCCCGACCCGCCGACCGCCGAGCCCCTGCCCGCCGAGCCCCTGCCCGCCGAGCCCCTGCCCGCCGAGCCCCTGCCCGCCGAGGCGCCGCCCGAACCCGAGCCTCCACCCGAACCGCCGCCCGCTCCCGCGCCGCCCCCGGCTCTGGAGCTCGAGCCGACGCTGGGCGCCGGCGCCACCTGGGGGCTGACCCCGGGCCCCGCGGCTCACCTGCACCTGGGGGTCGGCCTGTGGCGGGGCGCCCTCGGCGGCGCGCTGGCGGTGCGCTACACCCCCACCTCGGCGGCGGACTTCGCCGGCGGCGCGGTGCTCGCCGATCTGCTCGCCGCCGACGCAGCGGGCTGCCTGCGCCGGGGGCCCTACGCCGGCTGCGTGACCGCGCTGGCCGGGCTCCAGACGGCGACGTCGACCGGGCTGCCCGGGGGGCGCACGGTGCGGGTGCCGGTGCTCGCGGTCGGCGCCCGGGCGGCTGCGCGGTGGCCGGTGTGGGCCGGGCTGCGGCTGGGGCTGAGCGTCGATCTGCGGGTCCCGCTGTCCCGGACCCGGCTGCGGGTCGGGGGGCGGCTGGCCTGGGAGACGGCCCCGGTCGCGGTCGACGGCCTGGGCACGCTGAGCTGGCCTTTCTGAGACATGCGGCGATTTTCCGAGACGGATCGGGCGACCCGCGGACAATCACCCGTGATGCGCGCCGTCTCCCTGCCCGCCCCCGACTTCGACGCGGTCTACGCCCGGGGCTACCCCCACGTCTGGCGCACGCTGCGCCGGCTGGGCGTGCCCGAGCAGGACATCGAAGATCAGGCCCACGACGTCTTCCTGGTGGTGCACCGCCGGCTCGCCGACTACGACCCCGACCGCCCGCTCGAGCCGTGGCTGAGCGGCATCGCCTTCCGGGTGATGTGCGCCGCCCGTCGCCGGGCCCACCGCCGGCGGGAGCGCCCGGGGCACGGGCCGTGGCTCGAGCAGCAGACCTGCCCCCGGCCGACGCCGGAGCGGGTCGCCGTGCGCCGGGAGCAGCAGCAGCTCGTGCTCGCCGCGCTCGACCGGCTCGATCTGGACCGGCGGGTGGTCTTCGTGATGCACGAGCTCGACGGCGTCCCCTGCCCCCAGATCGCGCGCGAGATCGGGGCGCCGGTGAACACGGTCTATTCCCGCCTGCGGGTGGCCCGGGCGCGCTTCGCCCGGGCCGTGCGCCGGCTGCGCGGCGAGAGGAGGTCGGCATGAGCCGAGACGATGCCCCGTGGAGCGAGCGGGACGAGTTCGCCGCGCTGCTGGCCGCCGAGCAGGCGGTGGAGCCGCCGCCGGGCTCCGATCACCGGGTGCGCGAGCGGGTGATGGCCAGCGTGGCCCTCGGCGTGCCCACCCCGCCTGAGGGCCCGCCGCTCGAGGGCGCACAGCTCGAGGGCGCGGCGAGCCCGGTCGAGGGCGGCGGCGCCGGCGGCGGGATCTCCAGCGGGGGCGTGGCGAGTACGGGCAGCGCTGCGGGCGCGGCCGGCGTATCGACGAGCGTGGCGGTCGGGGGCGGCGGGCTGGCGCTCGTCGTCGGCGGGGCGACCCTGGGCGCCCTGGCGCTGGGGGCGTGGCTCACGCTCGCCCCGGCGTCGCCCGACCCGACCTCCGCCCCGACCCCGGCGCCCGCGCTCCCCGCCCCGAGGGCGCCCGCGCTGCCCGCGCCGGCGACCGCGACCCGCTCCACCGCCTCCAGCCCGAGCGCGCCCCGCCCCCCCGATCCGGTCCGACCCGCGCCCGCTCCGACCGCGCGCAGGGCGGCCCCCGCGGCCCGACCCGAAGCCCGCCCCGCGCCCCGCCCCGCGGCCCGCCCCGATCCGAGGCCCGCCTCCCCGACGACCCCGGCGGTCGACGACGCGCTGCGGGGCGAGCTGGAGCTGCTGGCCGAGGCCCGCGACGCGCTGAGCGCCGACGCGCCGGATCGAGCGCTGTCCGCCGTCGCGGCCCACGCCCGGCGCCACCCCCGGGGCCGCTTCGACCAGGAGCGGGAGGTCCTGGCCATCCGGGCCCTGGTCGCCGCCGGCCGCCCCGACGACGCCCGGGCCCGCGCCGCCCGCTTCCACCGGCGCTTCCCCGGCAGCCTGCACCGGGCGGCGGTCGACGCCCTGATCCCGCCCGCGCCCTGACATCGACCCCCGCCGGGCCCGGTTGCTGTATGCTCGGCCCATGTTCGGCCGCCGACCCGACGCGACCCTCGTGCGCGACGTCAGCGCCATCCGGCGCATGATGCAGCACCTCTCGCCCCGCCGGGCCGAGGCGACGGTGCTCTACCCCCAGACCGTGCGCGTCGACCGGGCGCTGGAGCGGCTCGACGCGCTCAACGCCGCCCGGGCCCCCGAGGACCGCCTGACCCTCTTCCACCTCGTGCTGTGGGCCATCGGCACGACGCTGTCCGAGCGGCCGCGCCTCAACCGCTTCACCGCCGGCGGGCGGCTGTGGCAACGGCAGGGCATCTGGCTCTCGTTCAGCGCCAAGCGGGCGTTCACCGAGGACGCCCCCATCCTGACGGTCAAGCGGCCGTTCGACCCCGATCGGCGCTTCGAGGCGTTCGTCGAGGGGCTGTATCCCCCGCTGCGCGAGGGGCGCTCGGGGGTGCCGACCGCCGCCGACAAAGAGGTCTCGCTGATCCTGAAGCTGCCGACCCCGGCGGTGCGGGCGCTGATGTGGTTCGCCGGCCGGCTCGACGGCTGGGGGCTGCTGCCGCGCGCGATGATCGACGCCGACCCGCTCTTCTGCTCGGCTTTCGTCGCCAACCTGGGCTCGGTGGGGCTCGAGGCGGGCTACCACCACCTCTGGGAGTGGGGCTCGTGTCCCATCTTCTGTGTCATGGGTCGCATACGGACCACCGACAGCGGGCGAGTGATGACGCTCAAGTACACCTTCGACGAGCGAATCGCTGATGGCTTCTACGCCGCGCAGTGCCTCGAACGGGTGCGCGCGCTCGTCGAAGACCCCCCTCTGGAGGGGTCTACACCGAAAAATTGACGGTCTTTCGACACTTCGGGCTCCTCGACCCTTAGTCCCTTCGCGACCAGGGTCGGAGAGAAACGGTGAAAGCAGAACTGCTGCAAACCTTCGTAGCCGGCGCCCGAGGTGTGCCGGTGCTGGCAACCCGAGCCGATGGCTCACTGATGACGGGGGGGCTCGACGGTCACATCCGTCGGTGGGACACCACCCATTGGATCGAGCTGTCGGCGCTCGACGCCCACGGGCGTGGGGTGCGCGACCTCGACCTCGATCCCTCGACCGAGGGGCTGATGACCAGCGTCGGCGGCGACCGCACCTTGCGGGTGTGGCGCCAGCGGGATGGGCGCCCGTTGTTCGCCGCCTCACGCCGGGTCGTCGCCCGGCTGAGCCCGGCCGGCGTCGCCGCGGTCAGCAGCCGGGGGCGCGTCTGCATCCACGGCCGGACCCCGGGGGACGAGGAGAACCGGCTGCCCCGGCTCGACGATCGGGTGACGTGCATCGGCTGGACCCCCGACCATCGATCGGTGCTCGTCGGCTCGGCGGGCGCGGTCTACCGGCTGCGGGTGGACGACGGGGCCCAGGAGTTCCGGCGGCCCTTCGGCGCCGGGCTGGTGACCGCCCTCGACGTCGGGCCGGCGGGCCTCGGCTTCGTGGCGGTCGCCCCCGACGCGACGATCGCCCGGTGGTCGGTCGACGGTGATCTGCGCTGGCAGGTGGAGCCCGACGGGGCGCAGCCGATCAGCGTGCGCATCAGCCCCGACGGCCGGTGGGTCGCCCAGAGCATGGCCTACCTGGTCCAGATCCGCGATCTGTCGGACGGCCGGCTGGTGTGCGAGATCAAGCTCCGGCTCAAGGGCGTCTTCGGGCTGGCGTGGTCGGCGGACGGCACCCGGGTGATGTCCAGCGGGGCCGACGGGCGGGTCCGGGTGTGGGCCCTGCCCCCCGGCTGACGGGCCCTTCGGGCGCTCAGGCCCGGGCCCGCGCCCGGCGCGAGACGGCCGAGATCGGACCGCTGAGGGCGTAGGCCGCGCCGCCGAGCGCGAAGGCGAAGCCGGCGCCGGCGACGGGGCTCTTCAGCGCGACGATGGCCAGCGCGAGGGCGGCGAGGCCCGGGCCGACGATGATCAACGACGAGCGGTCCTTGAAGCTGCGATAGGGGATGCGGCTGACCATGAGCCCGGCGAGGCCGACGGCGAACAGGCCGGCGGCGGCGGGGCTCAGCGGCAGATCGGCGGCGGTGGCCCCGAGGGCGATGGCGGCGGGGATCGTGACCGCGAGGCCCGAGAACCGGGCCGGGGCCGGCTTCGCGTCGGGCGCGGGCGCCGCCTTCGGGCCGCCGGCGGCGACGGTGAACCGGGCGAGGCGGGTGGCGGCGGCGGCGACGAGCGCGCCGGCGGCCAGGGTGCCGAGCGGGCCGAGCTCGGCCAGCTTCCAGGTGTGCAGCGCCAAGGCCGGGGCCACCCCGAACGAGACCAGATCGGAGAGCGAGTCGAGCTGGGCCCCGAAGGCGGCGTCGGTGCCCAGGGCCCGCGCCGCGCGGCCGTCGAAGAGGTCGCAGAGCAAGGCGACGCCGACGAGCAGCGCCGCGTGCCACAGCGGGTGGCCGGCGATGATGAAGCCGATGGCCAGGGTGCCGGCCATGAGGTTGCCGAGGGTCAGGGCGTGGGGCAGGAGTCGCAGCGCGCGCATGGGGGCCTCCGAGCGGGCTCGTCCGGGTGTGCCCCGCTGCTCAGCAACGGGCGTGCCGAGCTCTTCATCGGTGGGCGGGCGCCGGCGCTGAGCCCGTCGATCGCCGGTGGGACGGGGCGCGCGGCCCGATCCGCGGGTCACATCCGGCGTCGCCCCCACCCCGACACCGTGCCCTGGCGGCACGCCCGGTGGGCCGATGGGCCCCCGGCCGGCGGATCAGCGGCGCCAGCTCAGCTCGACGACGAGCGCGCTGCGGCCCGGCGCGCCCTCGAAGCGCAGGCCGAGGTCCAGCGCGCGCAGCGTCTGCAGCGGGCTGCCCTCGACCGGCAGCGCCGGCCAGCGGGGCTCGAGGGCGGTCCCGTAGCGGGGCAGCGCCGGCTGACCGTGCGCGTCGGCCCGGACCCGGTCGCCGTGGGGGCCGGTGGGCACCACCCCCAGCGCCTCGATCAGCGCTGTGTCGCGGGCGGGCCCCGGGGGAGGCAGCGTCCGGCCCCGGGCCGCCGCCTCGAAAGTGGCCCGGGCCCGGGCGATGCGGCCGGGGGCGAAGCGCTCCAGCAGCCCGGCGACCGTCCGCCGCAGCCAGCCGGCCGGGCCGAAGCGCAGCGACAGCCGGGCCCCGGCCCGGGTCTGCGGCCCAGTCGGCTCGCCGGCGCCCAGCGCCCGGTCCAGCGCCGCCTCGAAGACCGGCCGATCGAGCGCGAGCACCAGGGTGTCTCGGGCGACGGCGTAGAACAGCCCGACCCGGCTCTCGGGCGCGTCGGAGAGCGTCTCCCGGATCTCGTGGGTCTCGATCCCGCGATAGGGCGCGGCGGGGCGCCACTGCACGACGCCCTCGGCCGCGGCGAAGACCCGGGCCGCGGTCAGGGCCCGGTCGAGGGCCGGCCGGTCGACGACGGGCAGCAGGGCGTAGACCGGCAGCCGGTCGAGGACGCGCTTGCGCCGCTCCGCATCGCGCCAGATGCGGCGGCCGCGGCGATCGGGCAGCTCGGTGAAGGTCAGCGCCGCGTCCCACAGCCCGCTGCGATCGGCGAAGCCGGCCGTGACGGGGGAGCCGAGCCAGCTCAGGCCCACGTCCCGCTGGGCGGTCTGCTCGGCGAGCCAGCCGTCGAGCCGGGCCCGCAGCGGCCCGTCGGGGGCCAGCGCCACCTGGAGCTCCAGGCCCGGCGTCGACGGCGCGGGGCCCGCGGTCAGCCCGCCGAGCAAGCGTTGGAGGTCGAGGTAGGCGTGCTGGCGATCCAGGGGCAGCAGGTGCGCTTCGAGGTCGAAGCCGCCGTCCGCGCGCCGCATCTGGACCGCCAGCGGGGCGACGTGGGCCCGCCAGCTCTGCAGCCGGTCGGCGCGCACCCGCTCCCAGGCGCCCGCCTCGGCGACGGTGATCGCGTCCGGCGCCAGCTCGATCAGCGGGCGGCCGATACCGGCGCATCCCCAGCGGGAGCAGGGCCGACCCCCGAGGTCGAGGCTGATCGGCCCCCCGTCGTCGTGGCGCAGGTCGCCGTCGGTGAGCAGCCCCGAGGCCCGCAGCGCCGCCCGATCGGCCGGCTGGGCGAGGTCGAGCGGGCGCCCTTCGAACCAGCCGAAGAGCAGGGCGGCGAGCTCCACCGCCCGCAGGTCGGACAGGGCCCGGGCCCGGCGGGCGGCCAGGATCAGATGGCTCGGGTCGAGGAGCTGGGCGAGGTGCGCCTCGCCGACCGCCACGAAGATCACCTCGTCGTCGACCGCGGGCAGCCGACCCCGGAACGCGCTCAGCGCGTCGGTGCCGGCCAGCGGTCGGTCGCCGTCGCGGGCGGCGAGCACCCGGTCGAGCACGGCGGCGCTGTTGGCCACGATCAGGACCCCGTCGGTCCGCACCCGGTGGGCGTGCACCGCGCGGTCGGGCGTCATCAGGCGCTCGCCGGCCCGCCCGCGCACCTCGATCGGCCCGCCCCCGGCCCCCGCGGCCCGCGCCGCGTCGTCCCCGGCCTTCAGCGCCGCGTCCACCGGCCCCGGGGCCTCGACCGTGATCACCAGCGCCAGCCCCGGGCCCGCGTGCACCATCGGATCGGTCAGCAGCACCGCCGCCGCCCCGGTGTGCGGGGCGAGGGCCTCGAGCGTCGCCCGGTCGAGGCCGAGCTGGCGCAGCATGCGCGCCGGGCGATGGCTGGAGCCGGAGGCGGGGGTGAAGGCGGCCAGCGGGGGGTCGACCAGGGCCTCCAGCGCGTCGAGCGCCTCCAGCCCGGACGCCAGATCGGCGACCCGGGCGTAGATCCACTCGGCGGGGGCCCAGGCGGCCAGCGCCTCGGACTGCGCGGGGGGGCGCTCGGCGATCAGGGCGGCCCACGGGTAGCCCACCGGCGCGGCCGGCGTCGGATCGCCCGCGCGCGGTTCGGCGTCTGGCGCCGCCAGCCCCAGGCCCCGGTCGAACATCAGCTCCGGTTCGAAGCGCGCGGCGTCGGGGCCGAGCAGGTCGGGCAGCGCGACCTGCCGGGCCCGGTGGACGCCGCCCGGCCGGGCCAGGCGGGTCGACCGGCCGGCGGCGAAGGCCCCGAAGGGTGTCCGGGCGCCGATCCCCCCGAGGTGGGTGAACCAGCGGGCGGCCGCTTCGAAGACCCGCGGCGCCAGCCGGGGGAAGGGGGCGGCCGTCGCGGCCCCGACCAGCCGCATCTCCTGGATCTGGCCCGGCTCGCCGTCGAGCAGGGCCGGCTGGCGCCAGCGCACGACCAGCGGATCGGGGGGCGGCGACTCGCCGGCCAGCCGCACGTACAGCCACGGGCGATCGGCCATGCGCCCCTCGGCGGCGGGCACCGCGAAGCCGTAGCGCGGGCCGAGCACCTCCAGCCGGGCGGCGCCCGCGTCGCCCATGATGACGTCCTCGGGGTCGACCGGGACCAGCGCCCGCAGGTAGACCGCGCCGCCGATGGCCTCGACCGCGTCGACCTCCAGAGTGACCGGGGGGCGCTCGATCACCCGCGGCGCCCCGAGGTCGCGGGTGAGCAGGGGCCCGGGGTCGGACCGGTCGACCGTCGGGGCGGGCGGAGCCGCCTGCCCCGCGGCGTCGGGTGTGGGCGGCGTCGAAGGGGGATCGCTCCGGCAGGCGCCGAGGGCGGCGGCCACGAAGCACGAGAAGGCGAGGAGCGACCCGCGGGTCATCGGCGTCTCCGGCAGAGTCGAACGGACGCCGGGAGCATACCCCAGGCCGCCGAGGCTCGGAACGCGCCCGCCGTCGTCGGGGTTCGGGCGCCCGCACGATGCGCATCACGAGGCGCCGCCGACCGGGGCGTGGGCCGCGGTCGGCCGCGGGCGAGGCGGCGGCCGGCCGCCGGGGACCGTTCAGTCCTCGTTGGCCATGCGCCGCAGGACCGTGTGCAGGATGCCGCCGTTGCGGTAGTAGTCCACCTCGACCGGGGTATCCAGCCGGCAGGCGACGGTGATCGTCTCGGTGGTGCCGTCGCCCCGGGTGACCTTCACCGATACGTCCTGCCCCGCCTCGAGGCCGTCGTCGATGGCGATGTCGAAGGTCTCCTCGCCGGTGAGCTTCAGCGAGTCGCGGGTGTCGCCCTTGGCGAACTGCAGCGGCAGCACGCCCATACCGACCAGGTTCGAGCGGTGGATGCGCTCGTAGCTCTCGGCGATGACCGCCCGCACCCCCAGCAGGAAGGTGCCCTTGGCCGCCCAGTCGCGGCTCGAGCCCATGCCGTAGTCCTTGCCGGCGAGCACGACCAGCGGGGTGCCGGCGTCCTTGTAGGCCATCGCGGCCTCGTAGATCGTCGTGACCGCGCCCGGCTCGACCCCGTGGCCCGCCGCGCCGAAGTAGGTCGTCCAGCCGCCCTCGGTGCCCGGGGCCAGCTCGTTGCGCAGGCGGATGTTGGCGAAGGTGCCCCGGGTCATCACCCGGTCGTTGCCCCGCCGCGAGCCGTAGCTGTTGAAGTCGACCGGCTTCACCCCCCGCTCGATGAGGTACGCGCCGGCCGGGCTGTCCTTGGCGATGGCCCCGGCGGGGCTGATGTGGTCGGTGGTCGTCGAGTCGCCCACCCGGGCCAGCATGCGGGCGCCCTCGATGGCCGCGATGGGCCGGGTCTCCTTCGACATGCCCACGAAGAACGGCGGCTCCTGCACATAGGTGGAGCCCGCGTCCCACTCGTAGACGTCGCTCTCGCTGACCTCGACCGCCTGCCACATCTCGGGGCCCTTGTCGGCGTCGGCGTAGCGCCGCACGAACTGCTCCCGGGTCACCGCCTGCCCCACGACCTCCCGGATCTGGGCGTTGCTCGGCCAGATGTCCTTGAGGAAGACGTCGTTGCCCTCGGGGTCGGTGCCCAGGGGCTCCTTGTACAGGTCGATGTCGACCGTGCCGGCCAGGGCGTAGGCCACCACCAGCGGCGGCGAGGCGAGGTAGCTCGGCTGGACCAGCGGGCTGACCCGGCCCTCGAAGTTGCGGTTGCCCGAGAGCACCGCCGAGACCTTCAGATCGCCCTTGCGCACCGCGTCGGCCACCTCGGGGATGAGCGGCCCCGAGTTGCCGATGCAGGTGGTGCAGCCGTAGCCGACGGTGTGGAAGCCGATGGCCTCCAGATCGGCCGTCAGCTCGGACTTGTCGAAGTAGTCGGTCACCACCCGCGACCCGGGGGCCAGCGAGGTCTTGACCCACGGCTTGCGGCTGAGGCCCTTCGCCCGGGCGTTGCGGGCGAGCAGGCCGGCGGCGACCATCACCGACGGGTTGCTGGTGTTGGTGCAGCTCGTGATCGCGGCGATGACCACCGAGCCGTCGTTGAGGGTGTGGGCCTCGCCGTCCATCTCGAAGTCGACCGACTGGGGGCCGTTCGGCTCGCCGTAGGTCTTGTCGAGGTCGATGCGGAACTGGCCCTTCATGTCGCTGAGCAGCACCTTGTCCTGCGGCCGCTTGGGCCCGGCGAGCGAGGGCTGCACGGTGCCGAGGTCGAGGCTCATCGAGTCGGAGTAGGCGACCTTCCGCGCGTCGTCCCGCCACAGGCCCTGGAGCTTGCAGTACTGCTCGACCGCGTCGCACAGGTCCTTCGAGCGGCCGGTGCGGTAGAGGTACTCGGTGGTGCGCTCGTCGATGGGGAAGAAGCCCATCGTCGCGCCGTACTCGGGGGCCATGTTGGCGATGGTCGCCCGGTCGGGCAGCGACAGGTGGGCCAGCCCCGGGCCGTAGAACTCGACGAACTTGCCGACCACCCCCCGCTTGCGCAGCATCTGGGTGACGGTGAGCACCATGTCGGTCGCCGTCGCCCCCTCGGCCAGCTCGCCGGTCAGCTCGAAGCCGACGACCTGGGGGATGAGCATGTAGATCGGCTGGCCGAGCATGACCGCCTCGGCCTCGATGCCGCCCACGCCCCAGCCGAGCACGCCCAGGCCGTTGATCATCGTCGTGTGGGAGTCGGTGCCCACCAGCGAGTCGGGGTAGGCCACCGTCTCGCCGTCCTCCTCACGGGTCAGCACGCAGTCGGCGAGGTACTCCAGGTTGACCTGGTGCACGATGCCGGTGGCCGGGGGCACCACTCGGAAGTTCTCGAAGCTGTTCTGACCCCACTTCAGGAATTCGTAGCGCTCGCGGTTGCGCTCGAACTCGATCTCGGCGTTGAGCGCCAGCGCGTCGTGGCTGCCGAACTTGTCGACCTGCACCGAGTGGTCGATGACCAGATCGCACTGCACGAGCGGGTTGACCTTCTGCACGTCGCCGCCGAGCCGCTGCATCGCCGAGCGCAGCGCGGCGAGGTCGACCACCGCCGGCACCCCGGTGAAGTCCTGGAGCACCACCCGGCCGGGCTTGAACGGGATCTCGGTCTCGCCGACGTTCTTCGCGTCGTAGCCGGCGAGGGCCCGGACGTGGTCCTCGGTGATCGCGAAGCCGTCGACGTTGCGCAGCACCGCCTCGAGCAGCACCTTGATCGAGTACGGCAGCCGCTCGACGTGGCCCACCCCGGCGTCGCGCAGGGCGTCGAGGGCGTAGACCTTCAAGGGGCCGATGGCGGTGTCGAGGGTGCGGGCGGCTCCGAAGGGGTCGGCTTTGGCCATGGGAGGTCTCCTTGGCGGTGACGGGATGGGCAGGCGCGGGGCGCCAGTCGCCGGAAAGCTACGCCTCGGCAATCGAAAACTCAAACGGTTTGCCCCATGATGGGGCGCCGGACACCTGCCCCGAGGAGGCCCCGTGACGGTCCGCTACCTCGACCGCCTGCCGCCCCTGCACATCGCCCACCGGGGCGGGGCGGCGCTGTACCCCGAGAATACGATGCCCGCCTTCGAGGCCGCCGTGCGGGACCACCGCACCGACGGGCTGGAGATCGACGTGCACCTCAGCGCCGACGGGGTGGTGATGGTGTGCCACGACCAGACCCTCGACCGGTGCACCGACGCCAGCGGACCGGTCGCCGAGCGCACCGCCGCCGATCTGGCGACGGTCGACGCCGGCCACCGGTTCACCGCCGACGGCGAGACCTTCCCCTTCCGCGGCCGGGGCATCGGCGTCCCCCGGCTCGACGCGGTGCTCACCGCCTTCCCCGACCTGCCGCTCAACATCGAGCTCAAGAGCGAGGACCCGGCGCTGATCGAGGCGTTCGTGAAGACGGTGCGCGGGGCCGACGCCGCGGCGCGCATCTGCTGCGGCAGCGAGAAGGACGCCGTCGGCGCCGCGCTGCACGAGGCGCTGCCCGAGGCGACCCACTTCTACCCCACCGGCCCCGGCACCCAGTTCGTGCTGACCGCGCTGCAAGGGGGCGATCCCCCGCTCGACCCCCGCTACACCGTGCTCGACATGCCCGCCGAGTGGAGCGGCATGCCCCTGATCACGCCCCGGCTGATCGAGGTCGCCGCCGCCACCGGGCGCTTCGTCAACGTGTGGACCATCGACGAGGCCGCCGAGATGCACCGGCTGCTCGACGTGGGGGTGGGCGGCATCATGACCGACCGCCCCGACCGGCTGCGGGCGGTGCTCGACGCCCGGAAGGCGGGCGCGGCATGAAGCCCCTGATCATCGGCGACCCGGCGATGCTCGCCCACGAGACCGGCGACGGCCACCCCGAGCGCCCCGACCGGCTGCGGGCGATCGAGGCCGCGCTGGCCGGGGCCGACGTCGAGCGGGTCGGGGCGAAGCCGGCCGATCGGGCGGCCATCGAGCGCATCCACCCCAAGAGCTACGTCGACGCGGTGCTGGCGCTCGCCGGCCAGTCGGCGCTGATCGAGCACGACACCGTCGTCTCCCCCGGCTCGATCGACGCCGCGCTGCTCGCCGCCGGATCGGGCATCCAGGCGGTCGACGCCCTGATCGCGGGTCGAGCCCGGCGGGCCTTCGCGATGGTGCGCCCCCCGGGGCACCACGCCGAGCCCCAGCGGGCGATGGGCTTCTGCCTGTTCTCGAACGTCGCCATCGCCGCGGCCCACGCGCTCGAGCAGCCGGGCATCGAGCGGGTCATGATCATCGACTGGGACGTGCACCACGGCAACGGCACCCAGGAGGCGTTCTACCGCCGGGGCGACGTCTTCTTCTTCAGCGTGCACCAGTCGCCGAACTACCCCGGCACCGGCCCGCTGCACGAGACCGGATCCGGGGCCGGCGCCGGCTGCACCCTCAACGCGCCGCTGCCCCCCGGCCTGGGCGATGCGACCTACGCCGCGCTCTTCGCCGACATCCTGCGCCCGGCCGCCGCGGCCTACGCCCCCGATCTGGTGCTGGTCTCGGCCGGCTTCGACGCCCACCGCCGGGACCCGCTGGCCCACATGCAGCTCACCGAAGAGTGCTTCGCGACGCTGTGCGCCGAGGTGGTCGCCATCGCCGAAGAGCACGCCGACGGCCGCCTGGGGCTGCTGCTCGAGGGGGGCTATGACCTCGTCGGCCTCTCGCGCAGCGTGCGGGCCTGCGTGGACGTGCTCGGCGGCGCGACCCCGCCCGCCCGAGGCCCGGGGCCCGACGCCCGCGAGGCGGCGCCGCTGAGCGCGGTGAAGGCCGTCGCCGCCGGCCTGCCGGGCATGCGGTGATCCCCGCTTCTGTACCGCATACGGTTGAGGCTCCCTCACTGGCCCGATAAGATTGCGGGCACGGCGTCGGCCGGTCACCGGCGCCGGAGGAGATCCCGATGCGCATCAACACCAACACCCGATCGCTCAACGCGATCCGCCAGCAGAACAACACCCAGAAGCTGCTGGGCAAAGCCTTCCAGAAGCTCAGCTCCGGGCTGCGCATCAACTCCGCGGCCGACGACGCCGCCGGGCTGGCGATCAGCAACCGCTTCACCAGCCAGACCCGGGGGCTCAACCAGGCCATCCGCAACGCCAACGACGGCGTCTCGCTGGTGCAGACCGCCGAGGGCGCGCTGCAGTCGGTCACCGACAACCTCCAGCGCATCCGCGAGCTGTCGATCCAGGCGGCCAACGGCACGCTCAACTCGGCCGACCGGGAGGCCATCCAGGCCGAGATCGGGCAGCTCTCGTCCGAGATCGAGCGGATCGGCGAGACCACGACCTTCAACGGCAAGCAGTTCCTCGACGGATCGGGCGGCCCCCAGAGCTTCCAGGTGGGGGCCAACGCCCGGGAGACCATCACCGTGGGCAGCGTCGACGCCCGCGCCTCCCGGCTGGGGTCGGCCGCGTTCGCCGACGGCACCCAGATCGACCCGTCGGGGGTCGACGCCGGCGAGCTGGCGATCAACGGGGTCGAGATCCGGGCCACCCAGGCGGTCGACGACCCGCTGTCGAGCGCGGGCAACGACCGCTCGGCCATCGCCGTGGCCGAGGCGATCAACGACTCGACCGCCTCGACCGGGGTCAGCGCCCAGGTCGAGGCGACCGCCGTCGAGGGCGAGGCGATCGAGGGCGGAACCCTCGACACCGACAACCGGCTGGTCATCAACGGCGAGACCATCAGCGGCATCGACGTCAACGCCGACGACGCCCAGGGTGAGCTGGTCGACGCGATCAACAGCGTCAGCGACCGGACCGGGGTCGTCGCCAGCCGCACCGAGGACGGGGCCATCGCGCTCGAGGCGCAGGACGGCCGCAACATCGACATCCAGACCACCGGCGACGCCGACCAGATCACCGGCCTCCAGGCGGGCACCACCACCGGCACCGTCACCTTGTCGAGCGAAGAGCAGTTCACCATCGAGGGGGTCGACCCGCTCGACGCGGGCTTGCAGGCGGGCATCGCCGGGGTCACCGACAGCCGGGCGGTCGACACCATCGACGTGACCACCGTCGAGGGCGCCAACCGGGCGATCGAGATCGCCGACCGGGCGCTGGGTCAGGTCAGCGCCATCCGCTCGGGGCTGGGCGCGGTGCAGAACCGCTTCGAGTCGACGATCAGCAACCTGTCGAACGTCTCGGAGAACATCCAGGCGTCGAACAGCCGCATCCAGGACGCCGACTTCGCCGCCCAGAGCGCCAACCTGATCAAGCAGCAGATCCTGGGTCAGGCCAACATCGCGGTGCTGGCCCAGGCCAACGCCTCGAACAACTCCGCGCTGCGGCTGCTCGGCGGGGCCTGAGCCCGGCTCAGCGTCGGCGGCGGCCGCCCGAGCGACCCCCGCGCCCCGAGCCCTTGCCGCTGCGTCGACGGCGCCGCCGACCACGCTTGCGCTCGAGCGGCGGCGGCTCGTGCTCGTCGGTGAAGTCGGACCACGCGTCGGCCACCTCGGGGTCGAGGTCGCCGGCCTCGGTCCTCATCTCGGCGAAGGCCACGATCGAGGCGTAGTCCGGGTCGCGGGCCAGCCCCCTCAACTGCCGATCGTGCTTGGCCCGGCGGAAGCGCCGCTGACCCTCGATCACCCGCAGCAGCGTCTCCTGCGTGCGCCGGGGCACGCCCAGGCGGCGGGCGACCGGCTCGAGCACCGCCTCGGCCAGCGCCCGCTCGTCGGCCGCGGGCACCGGGCCCTCGAGCGCGCCGACGAGCGCCTGGAAGAGCGGCCACATCAGCACCGCGAACATCAGCCCGTCGGGCGGCGGCTGGTCGGGGTCTTCGAAGCGGCTGTCGAGCGCGTCGAGCAGCGGGCCGAGCGGGTGCCAGGGATCGTCGGCCGGGCGGCCGAGGAAGCCCGACAGCTCGGGCAGCAGCACCTCGAGCAGCCGCAGCTCGTCGAGCAGTTCGAAGCCCCGCCGGGCCGACCCGTTCCACAAGAGCCGCCGCATCTCCTCGTACAGCCGGGGCACCGCGGCCTTCTTCAGCTCGCCCCGCTCGCTGAGGATGGCCCGCCGCAGCGCGCCCTCGAGGCCGAAGTCGAGCCGGGCGGCGAACTTGACCGCCCGCAGCATGCGCACCGGATCCTCGCGGAACCGCACCACCGGCTCGCCGATGGTGCGCAGCACGCGCCGCTCGAGATCCTCGAGGCCGCCGACGTAGTCGATGACCTCGCTGCGGGCGAGGTCGAAGAACAGGGCGTTGATCGTGAAGTCGCGCCGGTGGGCGTCGGAGTCGGGGGTGCCGAACTTGTTGTCGTCGGTGATGAGCAGCACGTCGCCGTCGCTGGGCGGCTTGGCCCTGAACGTCGCCGTCTCGATGATCTTGCCCCCCTCGCCGAGCACGTGGGCCAGCCGGAACCGACGACCGATGAGCCGGCAGCGGCGGAACAGCCGCCGGACCTCGTTGGGCCGGGCCGACGTCGCCACGTCGAAGTCCTTGGGGGTGCGGTCGAGCAGCAGATCGCGCACGCTGCCGCCGACGAGGTAGGCCTGGAAGCCGAAGTCGTACAACCGGCTCAGGACCCGGCGGGCGTCCCGGTCGATATCCGAAGGCCGAATTCCGTGTTCCGTCAACCTGATGGGCACCGGGGTCTCCATGGGCGGCAAGATAGTCGGCGGGGCGAGGCGGCGCAACACGGGCGGGGGGCAGGGGCCGGGATCGGGCGGGTGATTTTCTGCGCAACAACCGCCGCGATTGATCGATGGATCGGGTGTGGCCCGCCGATTGACAGGTCGGCGGCCGGATTGCATCCTGCCCCCGAATCGGCCCGCCGAACGGGGGCCCGACGATCGAGGAGAAACGATGGCCAGCGTCAACAAGGTGATCCTGCTCGGCAACCTGGGGGCCGACCCCGAGGTGCGCTACACCCAGACCGGCACGGCGGTGTGCAGCCTGCGCATGGCGACCAACGAGGTGTGGAACGACCGGGACGGCAACCGGCAGGAGCGCACCGAGTGGCACCGGATCACCGTGTGGGGCAAGACCGCCGAGCTGTGCGGGCAGTACCTCTCCAAGGGCCGGCAGGTCTACGTCGAGGGGCGGCTGCAGAGCAGCGAGTACACCGACCGGGAGGGCATCAACCGCAAGGGCTGGGAGGTCGTCTCGGATCGGGTGGTGTTCCTCAGCGGCGGTGAGCGGGGCGGCCGGGGCGGCGGCGGCGGCGGCAACTGGGGCAGCAACCAGGGCGGCGGCGGCTGGGGCAACAACCAGGGCGGCGGCGGCGGTCAGAGCGGCGGCGGCGGCTGGGGCAACAACCAGGGCGGCGGCGGCGGTCAGAGCGGCGGCGGCGGCGGCGGCTGGGGCAACAACCAGGGCGGCGGCGGCGGCCGAAGCAGCGGTGGCGGCGGCGGCGGCTGGGG
>JAUHYW010000163.1 GCA_030426085.1 bacterium
CCCGCCGGCGCCTCGGCGAACTCGAACAGCGCATCCTGCAGGAGCTGCGCCCCAAGGCCGGAGGGGAGGTGCCCCATGCAGCCGACTGACGGCTACGATCCGCGCCGCGACCCCCGTGGCCGCACCCGCGGCGACCTCGACCGGCGACACAGGCGCGAGCAGACCGGCGACACGTTCTGGCGGTCCCTCACCCTCATCGGCAGCATCGGCTGGCCCATCGTCCTCCTCGGCCTTGGCGGCGCGCTGCTCGGCCGCTGGCTCGACCAGCTGCTGGGGCTGGACCTCGTGCTCGCCGTCGTCCTCCTCGTGGTGGGCGTCGGGGTGGGGGTCCTCATCGCCGTCCTGACGGTGCGGAGGACGCCATGACCAGCTGGCTCATCGCGCTGTTCTGCGCCGCCGCCGGGGGCGTCGAGGGCCGTCTGCTCGCCGCCCGGCGCGCGCGGGCCGCGATGGCGCTGCTCCGGGTGGGGCTCGTCGCCGCCGCGCTCACCGGCGCCGCACTGTCGGGCCACCTCCTCGCCGGCGCCGCCGGCTGGGCCGCGGGCTTCCTCGCCGGCTGCGTCTACACGTACCGGAGGCTGTGATGCGCATCAACATCTTCACCGACGAGGCACTCCTGTGGCTCGGGCCGTTCCCCCTCACGCCCACGATGATCACCAGCACCGTGGTCTCCGTGCTGCTCGTCGCGGCCGGCTGGCTCGTCGCCCGCGCCGTCGTCAAGCGCCCCGACGGCCGCGCCGCCGCGGCCGGCCGCTCCGCCGTCCGGTTCATCCAGGACCTCGTGCAGGTCACCGCCGGGCGCCGCAGCGAGGCGGTCGAGGTGTTCGCCGGCACCCTCATGCTGTTCATCGCCGGGTCCGCTCTCCTGGGGCAACTCCCCTCGGTGCACCCGCCGACGGCCACCCTGGGCGCGACGGCCGCCCTGGCGGCGCTGGTGTTCCTCGCCGTCCCCGTCGCCGGGATCCGGGCCCGGGGGCTGCGCCTCTACCTGTCGCACTATCTCAAACCCAACCCGGTCCTGTTCCCGCTGCACATGATCACCGAACTGTCGCGCACCGTCGCCCTGGCGCTGCGCCTGTTCGGCAACATGCTCAGCGGCCAGATCGTCGTCGCCGTCATCGTGTCGCTCGTGGGCCTCGTCGTGCCCATCCCGCTCATGGCCCTCGACCTGCTCATCGGATTCCTGCAGGCCTACATCTTCACCATCCTCGCCTGCGCCTACATCGGGGCCGGCATCCAAGTCGGAGAGACAGGAAGGACGTGACGTCATGGACGCCACCACCGTGCTCGCACTCGGATCGATCATCGCCGCCGCCGTCGTCATGGCCATCGGCGCCGTCGGCGCGGCCATCGGGGAGGCCCGCATCGGCGCCGCCGGCCTCGACGCCCTCGCCCGCCAGCCCGACGAGTCGCCGTCGATCACCCGCAACCAGTTCGTCGCCCTCGCCATGGTCGAATCCACCGCCATCTTCTGCCTGGTGATCGCGCTCGTGCTCCTGTTCGCCAACCCCCTCATCGGCGGGGCATGACATGTCCCCCGCCCTGGCCGACTTCCTCTTCGAGACCGTCAACTTCCTCCTGCTGGCGGCGGTGCTGGGCTACGTCTTCTTCCGGCCCGTGAGGCGGGCGCTGGACCGCGAGCGCGACGCGCGCGCCCGGGAGGCCGAACACGGGCAGCGGCTGATGGCCGAAGCCGAGGAGGCCAGGGCCGCCGCGCAGGCCGAGCGGGACGCGCTCGAGGCCGAGCTCGACGCCCGACGCGACGCCGCCCTGGCCGACCTCCAGCGCGAGACCGAGGACACCCGCCGCCGGGCCCGCGCCGCCGACGCCACCGAACGCCAGGCGCAGGCCGCCGCCCTGCGGGCCGACCGGGAGGCCGAGACGCAGGCGCTCGCCGACGAGGTGGGCCGCGTCGCCGGGGCGTCCGTCGGGCGGCTGCTCGCCGACCTGCCCGGCCCCGACCTCGACGACGCCCTCCTCCGCCGCGCCGTCGCCGAACTGGGCGCGCTGCCCGAGGACGGGCGACGCCCCGCGCGGGTCGACAGCGCCCGGCCGCTCACCCCGGAAGCGCGGTCGGCGCTGACCGAGGTGCTCGGGGAGGGGTTCGCCGAGCAGGTCATCGACGACCTGGGCGCCGGCGTGCGGGTCACCACCCCGGCCGGGCAGGTCGACGCGACCGCCGCGGCGATCGCCCGCACCGCCGCCCGCGAGATCAGCCGGCAGGGCGCCCGGCCGGCGTCGGAGGGCGACGCCGATGCCTGAGCCTGGTGCGGGGGTGCCCGTGGGTGGGGCGGCGGCCGCCGACCCGCACGCCGAGGTGCGAACTCGGCTGGGGGCCCTGCGCGCCGTCGACCTGGCGCCCGCGCTGCGCGCCCGCGGGGCCGTCGCTGCGGTCGCCGACGGCGTGGCCGAGGTGGTGGGCCTGGCGGACGTCGGCGCCGACGAGCTGGTGGGCTTCGAGTCGGGCGCTATCGGCATGGCCCTCGACCTGGAGCCCGGGCGGGTGGGCGTCGTGCTGCTCGCCGGCGCCGAGCGGGTCCGCTCCGGCGAGGGTGCCGAAGCCCTCGGGGGCCCGCCCGAGCTGGTCGTCGGCCCCGAACTGCTCGGGCGGGCGATAGACCCGCTGGGGCGCCCCCTCGACAACCTGCCCGAGGCCCGCGGCACCCGGGTGCCGGTCTTCGCCCCGGCCCCGGCACTCGACACCCGCGCGCCCGTCACCCGCCCCCTGCTCACTGGGCTGATGGTCGTCGACGCCGCGATCCCCATCGGCCGCGGCCAGCGCCAGCTCATCATCGGCGACCGCAACATCGGCAAGACCGCCCTCGCGCTCGACATCGTCGCCGCCCAGCGCGCCGGCGACGTGGCGTGCGTGTACGTGATGACCGGGCAGCCCGTCTCCCGCATGCTGGCGGTCAGGGAGGCGCTGCGCCGCGCCGGGGCCCTCGACAACACCCTCCTCGTCGTCGCCGACGGGGCCCA
>JAUHYW010000038.1 GCA_030426085.1 bacterium
GCTCGCCGCTCGACGTGACTCTGCCACGACTTCGGGCTCGCGCCTTGCCGCTCGCGGCGCTCGTCCGGCTCGCGACGGTGTACTTTCCCCGGGCACTGCCAGGCATGGGTTCCTGACCACCCTCGGCTGATGTAAGCTGCGGCCGCTCTTCCCCGCGAGGTCAGCCGGTGTCCGACAAGCCGCTCATCTTCATCGCCTACTTCGGCCCCGACCGGGGGGCCGCCGTCTCGCTGCACGGCGCGCTGGCCGCGGGCGGCCACCGGCCGTGGTGCGATGCCATCGATCTGCTGCCCGGCGATCTGTGGGACGAGGTGATCCCCGCCCGGCTCAAAGAGGCCACGATCATCCTCGTCCTCGTCTCGACCACCGGCCACGATGGCTGGTACGCCCGCTCCGAGGTGGCCGAGGCGATCGACCGGGCCCGGGCCGACCGCAGCCGCCGGGTGATCCCGGTGATGCTCGACGGCGCCACCAAGGAGGACGTGCCCTATGGCCTGCGGCGGGTGAGCCATATCGACGCGTCGCGCAATGACTTCATCGCGGTGGTCGATGGCATCGACCGGCTGCTCGGCCGCTTGTCCGGCGACGACGGGCCGAGGCCGACAGCCCCCACGAAGGGCGCCGGCAAGGACGTCACCGCTGGCCACGGCGGCCCGCCGACGATCGATCTGCACGGGCTGGTGCAGGCCACCATCCGCCGGCGCCTCGACCGCGACCTGCTGCTGAGCTGGCTGCCCGATGACCTGCGGGCGATGATGCCCACCCACCGGACCTACTTCGAGCAGATCACCTCCGATCTTGCGTTCTTGCACAAGGCGGGCAAGCTCTCCGACGGTCAGTGGGCCCTCGAGGTCTGGCTGCGTCAGGCCGAGCGCCTCGCCGGGCCCTTCGCCGAGGCCCGGATCTATCGGGGCGCCCTGCAAGCCCTCGCCCACCAGCGCTGACCCTCGAACCCGTGCCCCGCCGGGCTCCGCTGCAAGTCGCTCGCACCTGAGTCACGACCGGGTTATCCTCGCCGGACACGGTGAGCGACGAGGAGGCCCCATGCGCGCGGCAGACACCCCCCGGCGGGTCGGCATCATCTTCTCCGGGGGGCCGGCCCCGGCGGCCAACGCCGTGATCTCGGCGGCGGCGGTCTCCTTCCTCGAGAGCGGGCGCGAGGTCGTGGGCTTCTTCCACGGCTACAGCAACCTGGTCGACTACCACCCGCTGAGCCACCGGCTGCTGCCCGACGTGCACTATCGAGTCTTCGACAACCGCGACGTGCGGGGGCTGCGCAACGAGCGGGGCATCTGCATCGGCACCGCCCGCACCAACCCGGGCAAGGGCATCGACGGGCCCGGCGACCTGGACAAGCCGGAGAAGACGGCCCGGCTGCGGGCGGTCTACAACGCCCTGGTCGACCTCGAGATCGACGCCCTCATCTCCATCGGCGGCGACGACACGCTCAAGACCGCCAACTTCCTGCACGCCTTCCAGAAGCGGCTGCCCGAGGGCGCGCGCCACGTCCGGATCGTGCACCTGCCGAAGACCATCGACAACGACTACCGGGGCATCGACTTCACCTTCGGCTTCTTCACCGCCGTCGACTTCATGGCCAAGGAGCTGCTCAACCTGCGGGCCGACTGCCGGGCCACGAGCTCGTACTTCATCGTCGAGACGATGGGCCGCAAGGCCGGCTGGCTGCCCTACGGCGTCGCCATCGCCGGGGAGGCCAACCTCGTGCTGGCCACCGAGGATCTGACCGAGGACATGTTCGTCGACGACCCCCGCACCGATCCCGACACCGGCGAGGCGACGACGGTGCGCGCGCTGAACGTCGAGAAGCTCTGTGATCGCATCGTCGACCTCATCCTCATCCGCGAGACGCGCGACCGGAAATACTACGGCACGGTGGTGCTCGCCGAAGGCCTGGCCGAGGAGCTGCCGCACGCGCTGATCGCCGGGGTCAACCGCGACGAGCACGGGCACCTCTCGCTGGGCAAGGTCAACCTGGCCCAGCTCGTCGCGACCCACACCGCCCGGCGCTACGCCGAGCGCACCGGGCGCAAGAAGAAGCTGCGGGGGGTCCAGCTCGGCTACGAGTCGCGCTGCTCGTCGCCGCACGCGTTCGACGTGATGCTCGGCAGCCAGCTCGGCATCGGCGCCTACCGGGCGCTGGTCGAGGAGGGCCTCGACGGGCACATGGTCAGCGTCACCGGGCAGCTCGACCTGACCTACGTGCCGTTCGACGAGCTCATCAACCCCGAGACCATGGTCACCGAGGTCCGGTTCATCGAGCCGGGCAGCGACTTCCACACCCTCGCCCGGTTCCTCGAGACCCGCACCGAGGCCGCCGGCGAGTGGGCCCCCGGGCCGCGCAAGGAGTAAGCCCGGGTGCGGGCATGACGGTGGGCGACCCCCGCCCGATCCTATTCCCGAAGGTGAAATACGACGTCCGGCATATCGGTTGCGCCGGACAGCCTTCGTGCTCTAAGGATCCGCGTACCGCATGCGTCGCCTCGCCCGATACTGGTGGGTCGTCGACCTCGGCCTGCTCGCCGGGCTCGCCGCCCTGGCCGCCCTCGCCATCAACAATCGCATCGGCGCCGAGATCCACGCGCTGCCCAGCGCGCCGACCGTCGCCGAGCCGGTCCCGCTCGCGCCCGACGACCGCGACGCGCCCGACCGCTGGGCGACCGCGATCACCGAGCGCAACCTCTTCAACAGCGACCCCCCCGAGCCCGAGCCGCCCGCGCCGCCTGAGCCGGAGCCCGACCCCCAGCCCACCGCCGACGACCTGCCCGGCCCCGCGGGGCCCTGCGATCAGGCGGACGGCACGCTCAAGCTCGTCGCGACGATGGTCGCCGAGCCCGCCGCCGCCTCCCGCGCCGTGCTCGCCGACGGCCGCGGGCGCAACGCGGAGCGCCGCCTCGTGCGCCCCGGGTCGCGCCTCGAAGACGGGGTCGTGGCCGCGATCTACCGCCAGCGGGCGGTCCTCTGGCAGACGGACGCCTTCGCCTGCCTCGAGCTCGGCGAAGAGCCGCCCCGCCGCCGCGCGTCGCGCCGGGCGACCCCGCGCACGAGCCGCCGCAAGACGGGCTTCGACCCCGACAGCGTCAAGAGCCTGGGCAAGAACCGCTACGCCATCGACCGGGCCGCGCTCGACGAGCAGCTCGGCGACCTGGGCAAGCTCGGCCGCCAGATCCGGATCCGACCGCACAGCCGGGGCGGCCAGAACCTGGGCTTCAAGATCCTGCGGGTCAGCCGCAACAGCCTGTTCGACGCCATCGGCCTCGAGCGCAACGACATCCTCAGCAGCGTCAACGGAGAGCCCCTCGACAGCCCGACCAAGGCGTTGCAGCTCTTCGAGCAGCTCGAGAAGACCCGCAACGTGACCGTCGAGGTCAAGCGTCGGGGCAAGCCGGTGGTGCTGGAGTACCAGATCCGATGACAGCCGACGCGGGCCGGCGCGGCCGATGAGACCGCTCGCCCGGCGGGCCTCGCGGCTGGTCCTCCTGGCGGCCGCGGCGGCGCTGCTCGCGATGGTGGTCAACAACCGCCTCGCCGCCGCGCTCCACACGGCGCCCACCCGAACGCGCGTCGCCGAGCCTCGCCCGCTCCGCCTGCCTTCGCCCGCCCGGGTGGATCGCATGGCATCGGTCATCAACGACCGCCACATCTTCGACAGCCAGCCCCCGCCCCGGGCGGCCGGGCGCGGCGAGGGCCACGGCTCGGCCTGTGGCCACGACCCGACGTTCGTGCGCCCGGTGGGCCCCCACACGTTCGCGGTGAACCGGGATGCCATCAGGGCCCGGCTGCATGCCATCCGCGACCTCTGCCGCAGCTCGGACATGCGCGCCGAGCCCCACGGCGGCGCCGATGTCATCGGCTATCGCATCTGGAGCCGACGGGACGACGCCTTCATGCGCCGGATGGGGCTCTGTGACGGAGACATCCTGCTCGCGGTCGGCGACCGCCGGCTCACCGATCCCGTCACGGTCCACGAACTGTTCGATCAGCTCGAACGGGCGGCCTTCGACCGGATGACGCTCCGGCTGCTGCGGGACCGGCGACCGATCACGCTCACCTGGATAACGGAGCGCCCGGCGGCGTTCACCAGCGGCCGTCGACGCCCTTGATGAAGTCGTAGGGGTAGCCCACCTCGAACGCGCTGGCCTCGTTCAGCGCGTCGAGCACCTCGGCCGGCAGCTCGAGCGCGGCCGCCTTCAGGTTGTCGTCGAGCTGCTCGATCGTGCGGACCCCGATGATGACCGAGGTGACCACCGGCTGGTGCACCAGCCACGCCAGCGCCACCTGGGCCGGGGTCGCGTCGACCTCCTCCGCCGCGGCGCGGATGGCGTCGACGATGCGCCAGTTGCGCGGCGAGTCGAACCGCTCCATACGGCTCTGCCACTTCTCCATGCGGCTGCCCTCGGGCGGGGCCTCGCCCTTGCGGTACTTGCCCGACAACAGGCCGCCGGCCAGCGGAGACCACGGCAGCAGGCCGATGCCGCTCTGCTGCATGTAGGGGACGTGCTCCCGCTCGAGGCTGCGCTCGGCGAGGCTGTACTGCGCCTGCAACGTCGCGAAGCCCTGATAGCTGCGGCGGTCGGCGATCCAGTCGGACTGCACCAGCCGATAGGCGGAGTAGTTCGAACAGCCGTAGTAGAGGATCTTGCCCGCCGTCACCAGATCGTCCAGGGCCCGCAGGACCTCCTCCTCGGGGGTGGCGATGTCCTGCATGTGGATCTGGTAGAGGTCGATGTGATCGGTGCCCAGCCGCTCCAGGCTGGCCTCGCACGCCTCGATGATGCGCCGCCGACTGGCGCCGGTGCCCAGCTTGCCGTCGAACATGCGGAACCGGCACTTGGTGGCCAGCACGACCTCCCGACGGTTGCCCCGGGCGGCGAACCACTTGCCGATCACCCGCTCGCTCAGCCCGTCGTTGCCGTAGACGTCGGCGGTGTCGATGAAGTTGATGCCCGCCTCGAGGGCCCGATCCATCATCGCGAAGCTGGTCTTCTCGTCGGCGGCCACGCCGTGCATGAACGAGTTCTCGTCGGGCTGGCCGAAGGTCATCGCGCCGAGGCACAGGGACGAGACCTTGACCCCGGTGCGGCCCATCGTGCGGTACTGCATGAAAGCTCCATCGTGCGGGTGTGGCCGATCGATGCCCTGCGAGGCCCGCCCGTCGCGGCTCCTGCCGAAACCCCGACGGCCCCGCGGAATCGAATCACCCCTGCATCGAACGCGGGAATCTGATACAGAGGGCCGCACGATTCACTGGGCGTCACGCCCGAGAGGTCGAGATCGACCCGAAAGGAGATTGGTTTGGCAGGCAGCACCTGGGAAAAGCGACAGCGCGAGAAGGCGAAGCGGGAGAAGAAGGCCGCCCGGCGGATGCGGCGGGACATGAAGCGGGAGCGCCCGGCTGAGCCGGATGAAGCGCCCGATCAGGAGGAGCTCATGCAGCGCTTCGCCGCGTTGAACCAGGCGCTGCAGGAAGGCCGGATCAATCAGGAGACCTTCGACACCCAGCGGGACGAGATCTGGGAGGCCATGGGGCTGCCCCCCGCCACCTGATCCGCGCGCCCCGCCTCGACCCGCGCCGGGGGCCGACGCCCCCGACCCCACCTCACCGCAGACTCACCGCGTATTGCACGGCAGCCCGTCCCCCTGAGCCTCACCCTGGGGCCGCCAGAAGACGGCCGCCGTGCGGGCGGGCACCGAGAACGTGCCCTCGGCGAACGCCGCCTCGCGGGTGCGGGCGTCGGCGCTGGCCGCCTGGACCGGGTGCAATTCGAATCCCTCCGCGCCCTCGACGGTGAAGTCGCGGGTCTCGGGCGCGGCGTTGATCAGCACCAGCACCGCGTCGACGGCGGGGTCGAGGTCCTCGCCGGCGCAGGCGCCGTCGGTGATGCTCATCGCGATGAGACCCGGCACCTGATCCGGGCCGACGTTGTGGAAGTCGACCCGGGCCTCGACCTCGGCCCCCGCGTGCAGGCGGAACAGCGGGCTGCTGAACCGGATCTGGAGCAGCTCGCGGAAGAGCGCGGCGGTCGCCGAGATGTGGACCGGCTCGGCGGCCAGCGTCTCGTCGGCGATGACCGCCCGGATGACATCCCAGTTGGGGCCGTCCTTGTCCTCCCGGGGCAGGCCGACGTTCCAGTTGTTCGTCTGCATCGACCAGTCCAGCCGGTTGAACCAGTCGCCCGAGTCGTAGCTGTCCCGCTCCATCGACTTCGAGCGCAGCAGGTCGCTGCCCGCGTGGAAGAACGGGATCCCCTGCCCCAGCGCCACCGTCGCCAGCGCGACGATCTGCATGCGCAGGCGCTCGTCCATCGGGGTGCCGGCGGGGGCCTTGTAGGCGTTGTTGTCGAACAGGGTCTGGTTGTCGTGCTTGCTGACGTAGTTGACGACGTCCTGGGGATCGTCGGCGTAGCCCGCCCGGGCGCCGTTGTAACTCAGCAGCCGCCCGGGGCTCGTCGCCCCCTGGCCGGTGACCAGCCGGAAGCCCTTCAGGTTGCCGGCCATACCCAGCCGGATGTGATCGGTCGTCTCGAGCAGCGTCTCCCGATCGGCGTCGGGGTCGCGCTCGGCGTCGTTGGGGTCGGTCACCAGCCCGTTGGCGAAGCCTTGATTGGCCCGCAGATCCGCCCCGCTGTCGAACGGCCCCCCGCCCCGCACGCCGTCGCGGATGCGGTCGTTGAAGGTGCCGATGCCGGTGCCGCCCATGTTGTCCTGGGTGGCGTTCTCCCCCCGGGCGTTGCTCTGCACCTCGCCGAAGTTCCAGCCCTCGCCGTAGAGGTAGATTGCCTCGCCGTCGACTCCGTCGTCGTCCACCGTGAGCGCCCGCAGCGCGCCCTGCACCGCCAGCATATTGCGCTTCATGTGATGGCCCATGAGGTCGAAGCGGAAGGCGTCGACCCTGTACGCCGTGGCCCAGGTCACCAGGGAGTCGACCATCAGGCGCTCCATCATCCGGTGCTCGCTGGCGGTGTTGGCGCAGCAGGTCGAGTTCTCGACGGCGCCGCTCTCGATGTTCCGCCGGTGGTAGTAGCCGGGCACGATCTTGTCGAGCACCGACTGCTCGCCGAGACCGCTGGCGTGGGTGTGGTTGTAGACGACGTCCAGCGCCACCCGCAGGCCCATGTCGGCGAGGGCCATGACCATCCGGCGGAACTCGACGATGCGCGCCGTGCCATGAGGGTCGGTGGCGTAGCTGCCCTCGGGCACGGTGTAGTGGAAGGGATCGTAGCCCCAGTTGAAGGCGTCGTAGGGCCGGATGTACCCGTGCAGCGCCTGGGCGTCGGGGCTGGCCGGGTCGTAGGTCGCCAGCAGCTCGGCGATGGTCATGCCGCCGCTCTCGGCGCACAGCGACTCGGGGGCGCCGGTGCCCAGGTCGCACAGCCGCTGGACCGGATCGCCGAGCGCGACCCGCTCTTCGGCCCGCTCGCGCACGGTGGCGATGTCGAAGCTCGGCAGCAGGTGCAGCACGGTCAGGCCAGCGTCGCTGAGCGCCTGGAGGTGCGCCTGACCGGCGGTGGGCGCGCCGTCGGGCACGAAGGCCATGAACGTGCCCCGGCGCTCGGCGGGCACCGTCTCGTCCCACGCCGAGAAGTCGCGGACGTGCAGCTCGTAGATCGCGACGTCGGTGGCGTGGGCCAGCGGCGGCTTCTCGAAGTCGGCCCAGCCGTCGGGCGCCAGCGCCGGATCGGCGAGGTCGACGAGCTGGAAGTGGGTGCTGTCGGCGGACAGGCTCACCGCGTAGGGGTCGGTCACCCGCACGGTCTCCACCCGCCCGACGTCGGGGTGGTAGACCTCGATCTCGTACTGGGCGAAGTCGCCGGACCAGCCGGCCTCACCGTCGGCGCGCCACGCCCCGCCTTCGATCGGGGTCAGCTCGACGGCGTCTCCGATGGGGTTCAGATCGGCGTCGAATCGATGCAGGCGCACCGCCCGGGCGGTCGGGGCCCAGATGTAGCACTCGATCCCCTCGTCGGTGTACACCGCGCCCAGCGGACCCTGGTAGGCGTAGAGCGCGTCCAGCGCGCCGGCGAGCTGCACGTTCGTGGCCTCGACCGGGGCCTCGCCGGTGTAGGCGACGGCGACGAGCTGCCCCGCCACCAGGGCTTCGGTGGGCGCGTCCGCGGGCAGCGTGAACACCCGGAAGCCACTCAGGTGCGGCCAGCGCTCGGCCTGCGCGGCGTCGAGGCCGGCGACCTCGCTCAGCGGGATCCGCTCACCGCCGCTGATCTGGCCGTCCGCCGTCGTGATCGCGCCGTCGGGATCGGCCCGCAGCTCGACCGCGTCGACCGCCTCGGGCACATCCCAGGCGACCGTGCGGGCGTCGATCCAGTGGGCGGCGGCCCCGGTGATGGCCAGCGGGGGGATGCCCCGGGGGAAGGGCGTGATCTCGGCCGAGCCGGTCAGCAGGAAGACCATGTCGCCCATCTCGGCCAGATCCCAGCCCATGTCGGGGCCGGGATCCTTGGTGTCGCCGGCGTGCACGATGACGTTGACCCGCGCCGCGTCGGGCGCCGTATCGACGACGAACCACGCCCCGAAGCGGGGGTCGATACCGCCCGGGCGGGCCGGCGCCATCCACGGCGTCTCGAACGCGGTGTCGCCCCAGTGGTGGATGCCCCACGGCTCGTAGTCGCCGTCGTCCCGCAGGTAGTGCACCACGACCTGATCCGGGCCGGGGATGGCCGGCGGCGGGGCGTCGTAGATCAGCTCGCCGCCGTCGAAGTGCCACAGATCCGCCTCGCCGTCGTAGGTGAACGGCAGCGCCTCGGCGGGGCGCGTGGCGCCATCGCGCTCGAACTGCGCGGTGTAGTCGCCGGGTGAAGCGATCGCCAGCGGGAACCACGCCCCGAAGTCGTCGACGCCGCCCGCGGGGACCGGCTCGCCGCCGACGAGCAGCGTCCAGCCGTCGTAGTCCCCGTCGGCCCGGTGATAGTGAAAAAGCACTGCGGCGGGCACCCCCTGGTCGGGCGCGGCGTCTTCGCGCGGGTCCATGTCGTTCACGTCGGCGTCGGGCGTCTGCATGGGATCGTCGGCGTCTCCGTCGTCACAGCCGACGAGCGCGGCGAGCAGCATCAGCGAGAGAATCGGCAGGCGGGATCGCGCGGGCATCGCGGGCTCCTCGATGAGATGGGTTCAGCGGGGGATCGCGACGACCACCGCGTCGCGCCCCTCGGGGCGGTCGAGGGTGCGGGCGAAGACATAGGCCCCCTCGGCGGCGAGCGGCTGATGGGCCCCGGCGCCGACGGCCGGGTGCCGCCGACGGAAGGTACCCAGCGCCCGCCAGTGATCGAGGATGCCATCATCGAGGCTGTCCCAGTTCATGTCGGAGCGGGTGTATTGCACCTCGTCGCTCGACTCGGGCCCGCCCCGGCGGCCGCTCTCGTCGCCGTAGAAGATCTGCACCCCGCCGGGGGCGAGCAGCAGCGCGGTGCCGACCCGGTTCTGCAAGGCCCGGTCGTAGCCGGTGGTGTGATAGAAGAGCGACGTGTCGTGGGACGAGATGTAGGTCAGGGCGTTGAAGCTCGAGTCGCTGTTGATGGCATCGGCGTAGGTCTGATAGGTGCCATCCAAAGCGTCCAGATCGGTCGCCAGCCGCTGCGCCTCGTCCTGGAAGTCGAAGTTGATCAGCGAGTCGAAGCCGTTGTCGAAGTAGTCGTCGCGCACGACGCTGTGGGGGAAGACCTCACCGACCATCCAGAACTCGTCGTCGAAGGCCCGCTCGGGGTTGGCCGCCCGCCACTCGCGCAGGGCCTCGGTCGAGGCGTCCTTGAGCGCGGCCCACGCGTCCTTCTCGACGTGCTTGGCGGTGTCGCAGCGGAAGCCATCGACACCATATTCGCGCACCCAGCCCGACAGCCACGAGACCAGGTAGTTGCGCACCTTCCAGCCGTCGACGAAGACCGCGTCGCTGTCGCCCTTGCGCACCAGCAGCCCGGGCAACCCGGGGTCGGCAGGCACCGGCCGGAAGTCTTCGGTCATGAAGTCGGGCAGAAACGCCAGCGACATGCGCAGGTCGTCCATGCCGGCGCCGTTGTGCAGCGGGAAGCCGGCGCGGATCCAGCGATTGCCCCACCAGTTGAGCCACTCTTCGCTCTCGTAGTTCACGACGTCGTTCCACCCGTGCCAACTGTCGGCCTGCTCGCGGTCCTGCCACTCTTCCCAGCCGGGCAGCAGCACCTCGGGCAGATAGGCCGCCAGATCGTCGAGCGCGGCGTAGCCCGGGTGGTTCATCACCACGTCGAGCACGACCCGGATGCCGCGCTGATGGGCCGCCGCCACCAGCGCGCGCAGGGTGGCCTCGTCGCCCCAGTTGGCGTCGGGGCGGGTGAAGTCGAGGGCCCAGTAGCCGTGGTAGGCGTAGTGCTTGAAGTCGCCGTCGCCCCCGCCGACCCAGCCGTGGATCTGCTCGTAGGGCGCGCTGATCCAGATGGCCGAGACCCCCAGCGCGTCGAGGTAGTCCATACGATCGATGAGGCCCTGCCAGTCGCCGCCGTGCCAGGTGCCCACCTCGTCGGCCCCGTCCGGGCGGCGGCCGTAGCTGCCGTCGTTTCTCGGGTCGCCGTTGGCGAAGCGATCGGTCATGGCGAAGTAGAGGGTGGCGTTGTCCCAGTCGAAGGCCCACCGCTCGGGGTCGGTGTCGGCGGCCTCGATGAGCACCACCCCGCCCTCGGGGTTGTCGAAGGCGACCGCGCCGTCGTCGCCCACGGTGGCCTGCTCGCCGGTGTAGGCGTTGCGCAGCGCGGTGCCGGCGGGCCACACCGTCGAGACGTCGACGGTGACCGCGCCCTCGGGCGTCGGCGGGGTGCCGCCGCCCACGCCACCCGTGCCCCCCGTGCCACCCGTGCCGCCCATCCCACCGACGCCGCCGGTGCCGGCCATGCCACCCATGCCGCCCGGACCGCCGTCGGCCATCGGGGCGCCGCCGCTGCCGCCGGCGCCGTCGCCGTCGCCTCCGTCGTCGCAGGCGGCGAGGCCGAAGGCGAGCGCCAGGGCCAGGAGCAGGGTCGTCGAGCGGGCGGTTCGAGTCATGATGTCACCCCGAGATGGCATGGGAGGGCATGGGACGGCGCGCAGGGACCCGAGCGGGGCACGTCAGCCCTTGACGCCGCCGGCGGTCAGGCCGCCGACGAGGTTCTTCTGCAAGGCGAAGAAGAGCGCGACGACCGGGATGCTCACCAGGATCGCCCCGGCGGCGAAGTAGCCCCAGTCGGTCGAGAACTGACCCACCAGCCGCTGGAGGCCGACGGGCAGGGTGTAGTTGTCGGCCCGGTTCATGAACACCGCCGCGAGGATGAACTCGTTCCACGCGGTCATGAACGAGAACAGCGCCGTGACCGCCACCGCGGGCAGCGACAGCGGCAGGATGACCTTCCAGAAGATGGTGGCGGTCGAGGCGCCGTCCATCATCGCGGCCTCTTCGAGATCGATGGGGATGGTGTCGAAGTAGCCCTTGAGCATCCACACGCAGAACGGGATCGCGGTGGTCGAGTACACCAGGATGAGCCCCAGCAGGTGGTCGAGCAGACCCAGCCAGTCCATGATGAGATACAGCGGGATCATCATCAGCACGCCGGGGAACATCTGGGTGACCAGGAACGAGAGCATCGCGGTGGTGCGCCCGGGGAAGCGGAACCGACTGAGCGCGTAGGCGCTGGTGCAGGCGAGGAAGACGCCGACCAGCGTGGTCGCGAGGCTGATGACGACGCTGTTGAACAGCCAGGTGAAGAACGGCAGCTCGGTCAGCAGGTACTCGAAGTTGGCCAGCGACGGGTTCTCGGGGATGGGGTTGAGCGACATGCTGAACCCCTGTGACGGGGTGAACGCCATCTTGAACACCCACACCACCGGGTAGAGCACCATCACGCACAGGGCGACGAGGAAGAGGTTCTTGAGCAGGCGCTCGCCGGCGGTCGACTGCTGGGTGCTGCTGGTGTGGCCGCTCATTCGAAGGCCCCCTTGGTCGCGCCGGTGATCCGGTTGGTGATCAGCGTGAAGCCGAGCAGGATCAGGAAGATGATGGTCGAGTAGGCCGCGGCGTAGCCATAGCGATCACGCTCGAAGGCCCAGCGATAGGCGTCGGTGATGAGGATGTCGGTGGCCCCGTTGGGCGCCCCGCCGCTGACGAGGTAGATGATGTTGAACATGTTGAAGGTCCACACCGCGCCGACGATGACCGCCGGCACGAGCGCGGGCATCAGCAGCGGCAGCGTGATGCGCCGGAAGCGCTGCCAGCGATCGGCCCCGTCGACCCACGCCGCCTCGTAGAGGTCGGACGGGATCGACTGCAAGGCGCCGAGGCAGACCACCATCATGAACGGGAACCCGAGCCAGGTGTTGGTGATGAGGTTGGTCGAGAACGCCGGCCAGAAGCTCTGGAACCAGCTCAGCGACTCGCCGCCCATCATCTCGATGAAGGCGTTCACCGCGCCGAACTGCTTGTTGAACATGCCCTTCCAGATGAGCGCGGTGATGTAGTTGGGGATGGCCCAGGGCACGATGAGGATGACCCGGTAGATGCCCCGGGCCTTGAGCATCTGGTCGTTGAGCAGGACGGCGAGGAAGAGCCCGATGCTCACGTGCAGCCCGACGTTGAGGATGGTCCACATCAACGTCACGCCGAGCTTGAAGTAGAAGTTGGTCGGGTCGCCGAGGTCGAAGTCGGTCAGGATCTCGATGTAGTTGGTCAGCCCGGCGAACTCGATGATGTTGTAGGTCCGCTGGGTGAACCCGAGCACGATGCCGTAGACCACCGGGATGAAGACCAGGACGACCATGCCGACGATGGCCGGGCTGAGGTAGCCATAGGCCCCGCGGTGGTCGACGGCGGCCCGCCCCATCCGGCGGAGCTGGCCCAGCTCGCCGAGCAGCAGGATCAAGAGCCCGATCACGCCGAAGCCGATGCCCCACAGGCGCACGTCGGCCTCGTCGGTCACCACCGCCGCGTCGAACGCGGCCCCCGAGAAGTACACCGCGCGGCCCTCGGCGGCGAACATCAGCGCGCCGGCGGGCAGGCCGGCGGGCGGCTCGAGCCGGGTGTCGTCGCCTTCGTTGGCCCGGGCGATCGTCACCAGCCGGCCTTCGAGCGCGCCGTTCAGCCCCCGGTCGAGGTAGGGCATGAGCGCGTTGGCTTCGATGCGGGCGGTCTCTTCCTGCTGCTCGTCCTCGTCGAGATCGGCCCACTCTTCTGGATCCCACGGGGGCGCCTGGGCGGCGAGCAGCCCGGCCTCGTCCAGCGCGGCGAGGGTCCCGGCCTGCCCGTCGGCCTGCGCCCGGCGCAAGTCATTGCGCCACCCGGGCAGGGTGACGCTGCCGGCGACGGTCAGCCCGGCCAGCGCGAGCACGCCCACCGCGATCCGGGGGCGGGTCGGCAGCCGGCCGCCCACGATCAGCCACAGCGCCGAGAGGCCCAGCGCGACGAGCAGCACCAGCCACGGCAGCTCGAAGCGATATGGCGCCGGGCCGGTGGTGATGCGGGCGGTGCCGATGTACTTGCCCGCGTCCTCGGCCACGGCGAGCGCCTGCAAGCCGCCCTCGACCGGGATGATCTGCACCTCGGGGTACGGGTCGTAGCCCAAGGCCGGGTTGCGGGCGCGCTCCTCGGCGTTCTTGTCGACGTTGGCCTTGAGGCGGCGGGCGTCGTCGTACAGCGCCTTGGCGGCGAGGCTGTCGACGTCGAGCCGCTGCTCGACCAGCGCGGCGTCGCTGTGGGCCTTGTAGTTGACCCCCTTGAGCACCAGCGCCTCGCGCACGCCGGGCACCTTCTCGGGCAGCGCCTCGACGAAGCGCTGGGTCTGGCCCTCGCCGGCGTCGTCGACCCGCATCGCCTCCTGGACGTGCACCCAGGCCACGCCGCGGGCGATGGTCGCCGCCCGCCGGGCCTGATAGGCCTCGCCGTCGGCGACCCCCTGGGACCACGCGACCGCCAGGAACCCGCCGGCGATGATCAGGGCGGCGACGGGCAGCCAGACGAGCCCCCGCCGGCCGGATGCCTGCCCGCTCACGCCGCCCCCCGATGGGCCTGCCGGCCGAGCGCGAGCCCGGTCTCGCGGTCGAAGAGGTGGATCTGATCCAGATCCATGCGCAGCCCCACCGGGCCGCCGACGCGGACGGCTGTGTCGGGCTCGAGGCTGGCGACGATGGGCTGCCCCTCGACGTCGCCGAGCGCGTGCACCTCGGCCCCGAGCGGCTCGAGCATGTCGACCCGGGCGGTCATGTGGGGCCCGTCGACGGCTTCGGAGAGGTGCTCCGGGCGCACCCCCAACACCAGCTTCGTCTGGTCGCCGAGGTGGGGCCGGAGGCGCTCGGGCACCGGCACGCTCAAGCCCTTGCCGGTCACCGTCGGCTCACCGCCCGTCGCGCGCAGGTCGACGTCGAAGAGGTTCATCGACGGGCTGCCGATGAAGCCGGCGACGAAGGTGTTGGCCGGCTCGCGGTACAGCTCGAGGGGCGCGCCGACCTGCTGCACGACGCCGAAGTTCATCACCACGATGCGGTCGGCGAGGGTCATCGCCTCGATCTGGTCGTGGGTGACGTAGACCGTGGTCACCCCCTCCCGGCGGTGCATGCGGGCGATCTCGGCCCGCATCTGCACCCGCAGCTTGGCGTCGAGGTTCGACAGCGGCTCGTCGAAGAGGAACACCGCCGGCTGGCGCACGATGGCCCGCCCCATGGCCACCCGCTGCCGCTGCCCGCCGGACATCGCCTTGGGCTTGCGGTCGAGCAGCTCGGTCAGCCCCAGCTTCTGCGCCGCGTCCCGGACCCGCTTGTCGATCTCGGGCTTGGGCATCTTGCGCAGCCGCAGGCCGAAGCTGATGTTGTCGTAGACGGTCATGTGCGGATAGAGCGCGTAGCTCTGGAAGACCATCGCGACGTCGCGATCGCGGGGGGTCATGTCGTTGACCACCCGCTCGCCGATCTTCAGCTCGCCCTCGGTGATGTCTTCGAGGCCGGCGATCATGCGCAGGGTGGTCGACTTGCCGCAGCCGCTGGGGCCCACGAGCACGACGAACTCGCCGTCGGCGATGTCGAGGAAGACGTTCTTGACGACCGTGTTGTCGCCGAATCGCTTGCTGACGTCGGTCAGGGTGACGGATGCCATCGGGCTGCGGGCTCCCTTCGGTGGGGTTCGGGGGCTGGGCTCAGCGACGGGCGCCCTTGACCAGCTTCTTGATCTCGGCCTGGGCCTCTTTCGCCGCCTCGGCGGGCGGGGTCGAGCCGTTGATGACCTTGTTCATGGCGGTGGTCATCGGCGACCAGACCATGCGCATGGCGGGGCTGTTGGGCATGGGCAGCGCGCTCTCGAGCTGCTTGCGGAAGACGCCGAGCACCGCGTCGCCCTTGACCTTCGGGTTCCGGTAGACCTCGGCCCGGGCGACCGGCTGGCGGCCCTCGGTGGCCATGATGACCCCCGCCTCGGCGCCGGTGAGGTACTGCATGACCTCGAAGGCCTCCTTCTTGTGCTTGCACTTCGCGCTCATGATGACCGCCTCGGCGGTGAGCGCGGGGCGGGCCGGCTTGCCGGTGGCGCTGATGGTGGGCAGGGTCGCCACCCGGTAGTCGACGCCCTTGTCGATCTCGCCCATGAACCACGGCCCGCTGATGACCATGCCCGCCTTGCCCTGGTTGAAGAGGCTGGTGACCAGGGTCGCGCTGATCTCCTCGGGCATGAACCCGGCCGGATCCTTGGCCAGCCCCCGGGCGAAGTCGAGCGAGGCGACGACCTCGTCGCTGGCCAGCCGGGGCTTGCCCCGCTTGCTGAAGACCCGCCCGCCGAAGCCCTGCATCCAGGCGAGCTGGTAGTAGAAGTTGGCGTTCTCGTAGACCAGCCCGAACTGCTTGTCGGCGGCGTTGGTGGCCGCCTTGGCCATCGCGATCATCTCTTCGGTGGTCTTCGGCGCGGTCGGCACCAGCTTCGGGTTGTAGTACAGGGCGACCATCTTGAAGGCGAGCGGCAGGCCGTAGACCGCGTCGTCGTAGGTCAGCGCCTGCATGGTCGGGGGCAGGAAGGCGCCCCGGATCTCGTCGGTGAGCCAGAAGTCGACCGGCTCGATGACCTGCTGAGCGGCCCAGTCGCCGATGCGATCGTGGGCGAAGATGAAGAGGTCGGGGCCCTTGTCCCGGGGCACGGCGGCGGTGATCTTGTCCGCGAAGGCGTCGTAGGGGATGCCGAGCAGCTCGATCTGGAGGTCGCCGCCCTTCTTGTTGAAGGCCTCGACGACCTTCGCGAACGCGGCCTCCTCCTTGCCCCGGTATGAGTGCCAGACGGTGATGGTGGTCTTCGCGAGGGCGAAGGCCGGCGCGCTGAGCAGCGCGAGGCCGGCGAGCAGGACGAGCAATCGCTTCGACATCGGGGTCACTCCTGGGGCTGGGGGAATCGGACGGCCATGCCTTCGCGGATGGCGTCGAGCCCCTCTACGATGGACGCGGTGACGAATTCGGATCGGATGGCGGTGACGACGACCTTGCCCACCGGCCGGTCGTCGGCGTCGAGCACGACGCCGAGCTTGTAGGCGACGAGGCCGGCCGGCGGATCGACGATCACGACGGTGGTCTCGAGCACGTCCCGCACCCGAGGCCGCGCGGCCGGGGCCCCGGTCGCGCCATCGGCGGGCGCCACCCCGGCGAATCGATCGGGCGAGACGCGGTGCCCCACGGCGGCCGCCTTCTCGGGGTCGGGGTAGACCATCGCCACGGTGGCGAAGCGCTTCGCGGCGGCGTCATGGGCCGACAGGAGCTGCTTCTGGGTCACGCCCGGCGGGGTCAGGATGTCGATGACCTGGGGGTGCACCCCGCCGACGGTGCCCCCGCCGAACGCGTCGTCCTGGGGCACGGTGTGCACCGGCAGGGTGTAGGCGTCGAGCCGGTGGTCGTCGACGAGGCGGTCGGTGAGTTCGAAGTTCTGCGCCCAGGTCGCGCCGCTGATGGCCACGGCCCAGCCCCACTCGGGGCGCACCGGGCCGCCGAGCCGGGCGTGCGGCACCCGGGCGACGAAGGTGGGGCCCTCGTGGATCACGCCGGTCGGCACGTAGACCTGGGTGCCCGGCAGGCCCCAGTCCTCCATGACCGAGCGCAGGCCGTACGGCTGGGGGGTCAGCACCACCGCCAGCTCCCAGCCCTGCTCCGGGTGGAAGGCGACGCGCCGGCCGGGCAGGCCCTCGATCAACCCCACCCCGGGGGTCATGTCGACGTAGACGTCGATGTTCTGGATGTAGATGCTGTTGCTCAGGTCGACCTGCCCCCCGACGGCGTTGTGGGCCTCGATCGGCTTCTTCGGGGGGGCGGCGACGGTGATCCGCAGCTCGGCGTGATCGGCGCGGTCGACCACCTCGAAGCGCCGCAGGTCGAGCTGCCCCCGCCCGAACCGGCTGCCGCTGGGATACACGTAGTGTCCCGGGCCACGGTCGTCGTCGGCGGGGTCGTCGAGGGTGACGGCGGGGCCGCCGAGGGCGGCGGGGGCGGTGAAGAGCAGCCACACCAGCGATCCGGCCAGGGCGACGGACGTCGGCCGGGGACGGATCCGGGCGGGTCGGGCCAAGCTTCACCTCGTCGGGCGGCGCGACCGGGGCCGCGGCGCCGGGAGAATCGGTGCGGGGGCCCGAGGGCCCCCGCGGCGCCTCCGGAGAGGCGGCGGCTCAGGTCACGGGGCCGTGATGAACGTGTTCATGTTCATGTCATCCGTGTTCCCGATCGCGGCGTCCGTCCAGTCCCCGTCGGGGGCCTGGGTCGAGGCCGAGACGCCGTCGGTCGGCGGCACGCCGGCGGCCTTGTACTCGACGCCGCCGAGCACGAACACGAACTGCGCCTGGTCGCCGCTGGCGAGCAGGCCCGAGTGGGGGAAGTCGGTGCCGGCGCCGACATGGTTGCTGAGCACGAAGGTGAACACGCCGTCGGCGGCGGTCTCGTCACCCATGGTGCCGTCGTCGACCATGTCGATCTCGGTCCAGCCCCAGCTCGAGCTCTTCACCCGGACCCCGCTCATCGGATCGAAGTCGGCGAAGTCCATGTGCAGCGCGCCGGTGTCGAGCGTCAGCCGCATGTCGATCTGGCCGAAGGGCGCGATGGTGACCGAGCCGGCGGCGATGGTATCGGTCGAGCCGGCGGGCACGGTGAACGAGCCGTTCGTCGGCTCGGGCCAGATCCAGTCGCCGTCCGAGCCGTCCACCGAGCCCCGGATCAGGCCGAACTCGAAGCCGGTGTCCATCTCGGGGCTGGGGGTCTCGATCGAGATGCCCCAGACGTTGTCGCCCGCCATCGAGCCGGCCGGCTCGTGGCCGCCCGCGTCCCACGGGCCGTCGTCGTACAGCAGCGGGAAGGGGCCGCCCCAGCCGGCGTCGAGCATCAGCACGCCGTCGGCGACGGTGAACGAGCCCTTCCAGGCCAGGCCGCTCTCGGCGGTGTAGGTCATGTTGGCGGTGTCGTCGACGGTGAACTCGATCCGGGCGAACGACTCGCCCTCGCCCTCGCCCTCGCCTTCCCCTTCGCCCTCGCCCTCGCCCTCGCCCTCGCCTTCGCCCTCACCTTCGCCTTCGCCTTCGCCCTCACCCTCGGCGCCCATGTCGGCGTCGCCGCTGGTGTCGTCGTCGTCGCACGCGGGCAGGAACACCGCCATCATGCCGGTGGCCAACAGAAGCGTGATCAGTCTCTGCATCTCTCTCACCTCGGTCATCATGCACCGCGACCCTCCCCAGATCGCCGCGCGGTTGTCCTCACCCCGCCCCCCGGACGGGGCTCATCATGTCGGGCGGCCGCGTCGACCGCCGGGCGCCGGCCTTCGGGCCGGCGGCTACTCTTCGCAGTCCACCGTCGCCGGGCCGATGGCCGTCGGCGTGACGAACATGTCGAGCATGCAGTCGTTGTCGAGGTCGAGCGGGCGCTCCCACGCGTCGGGGATGCCGTCGTCGTTGACGTCGCTCTCCCAGTCGATCTCGCCGCCGCTCGAGCGGTTGAGGTTGCTCTTGTCCTTGTTGGTGGCCTCGTCGGCGAAGTTGTCCCGCCGGCGCACGAAGTCGTCTTCGTTGACGTCGACGACCTCGAGGATGCGCTGGTTGCCGGGCCACTCCTCGGTGCCGGTCCACAGCTGCCCCCGCTGGCCCCAGGTGTACTTGTAACCGATGCGGGCCCCCCGGGGCAGGTCGACCGTCAGGGTCCAGATGTTGTCCCCCGCGGCCTCGTCGCCGTTCGTGCCGTCGTCGTACATCGGGATCTGGTTGGGGGTCCACGAGCCGCTCGCGCTGCCGAGCAGCGCGTTGTACTGGAGGTCCTGCACCGGCGAGTCCTCGTGCAGCCCGCCGACGAAGTACATCTGCTTGCCCGGCTCGTCTTCGACCCAGCGGAAGCGCGAGATGTTGTCGCAGTTGCCGTCCTGCCGGCCCTCGTTGAAGTCCACCTCGAGCACGGTGCGGATCAGGGTCGGGTGCACCCCGCTCTCGAGCGCCACCCCGGCCGCCGCGCTGCCGACGACGGCCTCATCGAGCGTCTCGGGCACGCCGCCGGCGTCTTCGACCGCCGCGAGGACCTCGGCCGCGGCGGCCTCGCCGTCCATCTCGGTGTAGAGCTTGTCGAAGGCCTGGGTGAGCAGGCAGCTCTGCACGATCTGGAGGGTGGTGCCCTGAGCCGACAGCGCCTGATCGACGATCAGCGTCGCCGCCGTCGAGCGGGCGTCGATGTCGACCCCGTCGAGCACGCTCTCGACCTCGATCGCCGGCACCAGGGTCATCAGGGTGCCGTCGTCGTCGGCGGCGGTGAGCCGGGCGTTGGTGTAGGCCGCGTCGGGCAGGTCGAGCCGGTAGGTCGCGCCGGACACCGCGAGCGCGATCGGCTCCACCTCTTCGCCGTCGGGCCGGGTGAGGATGATCGTCTCGGGGGTGTTGGCGATGGCCCCCCGCACCGTGGTGACCGGGATCGGGTGGTCCTCGCTGGCCGCGTCGACGGCGATCGCCTCGAGGCCACAGCCGAACAGGAGCGCGCCGAAGCCGCCGACACCGATGACTCGGATGACATCATGCATGTGCTTCACCAGCCGGTCTCCACGCTCGCCTTCGCCCGCCACACCCGCCACTGCTGATCGGGCGAGCCGGGGCGGTCCCGCTCCTGATCCTTGTGAAAGTATTCAAGCAGGTAGTTGAAGGTCAAACCGCCGAAGGTATAACTCGCCACCAGCCGCCCGGTGTGCTTGGTGGTCGCGTAATCGTAGAAGCCCTGCTCCTGGGAGCCGCTGCGCCTCTCCTCGTCCCACCGCTGCCACTCGTAGCCCAGGCCGGTGGCGAACTCATTGGTGGCCTGCCACTTGAGCATGCCATACCCCAGGAAGAGATCGCCGACGTAGTCATCCTCGGCGTTGTCGGCCTTGCGGCTGTCGGTGTCGTGCACCCACTTGCCCTTGACGGCGAACTTGAGATCCTCGGCTCCGGGGATGGCGCTCTCGGCGTTGAGCACGGCGATGAGCGTCTGCCGGTCCTGGAACTCTTTGTAGACCGAGCGGGGGTCGGATCCCCGATCGTAGATGTTGCCGTAGTCCTGGTCGGCGGTGAACGCCTGGGGGTCGGTGAAGCCGTCGGTGTACAGGAAGTCGGGGTACTGGTTGTCGGTGTCCCGCCCCTGCTGGTTGGTGTTGTAGGTGACGAAGGTGCCCTCCAGGCTGGCCGCGAGCAGCCCCCGCTGCAGCTCGAGCAGGGCCGTGGCGCCGTGCCAGCCGATGATCGTCTCGTACCACGCCTCGTCGAAGTCGATGAACTCGTTGGCCAGGTTGAGGGTGGGCAGCTGACCGCCCTTGATGAAGCCGCTGCCGATGATGCCATCGGTCAGCAGCACATCCCCCTCGCGGCGGGCGCCGAAGATCGCGTTGAACTCGCTGCCGATGTTGAAATACTCGAGCTTGAGCGACACCCCCGCCTCGAACGGGTCGTACATCTCGACCCGCACCTTGCCCGCGAAGCCCTGCGCCGCCTCGGGCTCACCCTCGCCGTCGACGAGGTAGAGCAGCGGCGAGAAGCCCTGGTCGTCGCGCACCGAGTTGGCCGCGTAGTCGGTGTTGACGAGGTTGTAGCTGTAGGCCACCAGCCCGGTGAGGTTGAGCCAGTCCATCGACTCGGGGCTCAGCCGGGCGTCGAGGGTCGCGTTGGCCCCCTGGTAGCGGATCTCGCGCTCGATGGCCCGGTTGGTGCCCCGCTCGACGTCCGACGGCCCGGTGGCGTCGGGGTCGTTGTCGTCGGCCTCCCAGTCGTGCACGTAGCTGCCGATGAGCCGCAGCGCCAGGGCGCTGGATGGCCGGTAGTCGAGCTTGAGGGCGTAGGTCCAGTCGCTGGCCCAGTAGTCGGCCCGGGGGTCGGCGTTGCTCAGGCCCGAGGTCCACCGGGGGCCGATGAACAGCTTGGGGGTGGCGATGGCCGCAGCGTGATACTGCACCGTCCGATCGGCGAAGTCGCCCTCGACGAAGACCCCGTTGGCGTTGTCCCGGTCGATGTAGCGCACCTTGCCGACGGTCCACTCGTTGAACATGCCCAGGTCGCTGGCCCCGATGTGCACCCAGCGCACGGTCGGGATCGGCGGCGCGACCCGGATGAACGCGCCCCGCAGCTTGACGTACTGCGCGTGGTTCATGCCCAGCGACTCGCCGCTGGTGTTCTCGACGAAGAGCGTGTCGTTGGGGTAGTCCCAACGCACGTCGCCGTTCTCCCACCAACCCTGCCACAGCGCGCCGAAGCGGCTCTTGAGGCGCACCCCGGTGGTGACGTACTTGCTCGCCCGGCCGAGGATGGTCAGTTCGAACTCGGTGCACGCCCCGTTGTTGCCGCCGATGTTGTCCGGCCAGAACGGGTTGGAGAGCGACAGACAGCCGGCGCTGTCGTCGTTCTTGTACAGATACTTGGTGTAGATCTTGCCATTGAGTTCGAAGTTGTCGGTGTCGGCTCGGGCGGGCGCCGGCGCGAGCAGGCAGGCGAGGGCCGCGCCGACGGCCACGAGGCCGCCGACCGGCAGGATCGATGCAGTGCGTGCGCTCACCGCAGCTCCTCCGGGTGACCCGCCGGGGCGGGCTGTTCGCGATCTACTTGCCGGGGTAGATCATCGGCACCTCCGCCAGATCGGCGGGGGTCGGCTCGTTGGCGTCCCTGGTGTACTTCGACAGCGCCGCGTGCTGAGCGGCCTTCTCGTCGTCGCCCCCGGCCGCGCGGCCGGCGAGCATGTCGATCACATGGGGGTCGTTGTCGTAGTCGGTGCCCCCACCGAAGCGGTGCTGGCCCTCGAACTCGTTGACCTTGCGGGTCAGCAGATCGGTCTTGGCCGGGAAGCCCTCGTTGGACTGCATCAGCACTTGGTAGCCCCAGCCGGGCTGGGGGGCGCCGCCCAGATCGGCGACGTCGACCACCGCGATGAGCGTGCGGCCCGAGGCCCGGGTGACCTTGGGCACCACGACCCGATCCTTGACGTCGGCGGCCTTGGTCTCGACCTCGCTGTTGACCCGGGTCGGCCCCTGGGGGCTGATGATCACCACCTTGTCCCACGCCTGGGCCTCGGCGAAGCGCACGTTGACCCCGGGCAGGGCCGCGGTGACCCCCGAGCCGGCGACGCCGTCGGTGTCGATGTGGATGAAGGCCATCTGCAGCGAGAAGCCGTTGCCGCCCCAGTCCTTGCTGCCCCACGGGTCTTCGATGCGGCTGCCCACGCCGACCCGGAACTCGACCGTGTCGCCCTTGGGGATCACCTCGAAGCTGCGCAGGTCGAAGCTGCCCGGCTTGTAGACCTGATCGGTGGGGTAGATGTAGTCGCCTGGGCCGTTGTCGTCACCGCTGGGGTCGGTCAGCGAGACCGCGCCGGGGGTGTCGGGGTTGACCTGGGACCCGCCGCAGGCCGCGAGGCCGAGGGCGACGGTCGCGGCGCCGAGGCCGCGGATCAGGGCGCTTGTGGGGGTGCACTGCATGGTGTCTCGTCGGCGGCATCGGGCGCGACGTCACGCGCTGTTGAGTTCCTGACGGGATTGCATTGCTCATAGGCCAGTCCGACTGGATTTTTCAAGTTCTTCTCCGATCCGACTTTCGCGGTTCACAGGCCCGTCACGTAGCCCGCCTCCGGGCGACTTCATCCTGACGCTCGCCGGGTCCGGCGCGCCGTCCGCTGGCATCGAACGCGACGATCGGATAGACCTCCGCCGATCGTTCGCAGGAGGTCGGCATGCGCATCTCTCGAGTCATCGGATCATCGTTCGCCGCGGCGCTGCTCGCCGGCTGCCTGACCACCGGTGGGGGCGGCGGCGGCGACTGCCGCGACGCGGACGACGGGTGCAGCCCGGGCTTCGCCTGCGTGGCGGTCGCCGGGGGCACCGCCTACGCCTGCCGGGCGGCGTGCGACGGGCCCGAGGACTGCCTGCGGGACGAGGTCTGCGGGCCCGGCGCGATCTGCATCGACCGCCCGCCGGTGCAGGCCGAGGACGACGCGATCGTGGTGAGCCCGCCGGTGACCGACCAGGGCCCGCGCGACGCCGAGCCCGTCCGCCTGATCGACGCCGGGCCCGAGCCGGACAGCGGCGTCGTGATGGTCGATCCCGACGTCTGCGCGGTCGACCGGGCGCCGGCCCGGCGCCTGGTAGTGTCCACCGAGCTGACCGGCTTCGAGGGCTTCCCGCTGTACTTCGCCGTCACCGCCGAGGTCGAGCGCCGGTTCGTCGGGCTGACCTTCGAGCCGCTGACGACCGCGGACCGGGCGCCCACCGGCGAGGTCACCGCGGCGCCGGTGTTCGAACTGGGACCCGAGGGCGAGTTCCGGGTGCCGACGGTCGAGCTGTGGGTGCCCCGATCGGCCAATCAGCTCGGGGGCGAGCTGCTGCTGCGGGTGGCCTTCGAAGGCGCGGTGCGCAGCGACGGCTCCATCTGCGGGGCGCTGGCCGGCGCGCTGGTGGAGCCGCCGGTGGGCGACGTGTCGGGCTCGCCGTTCGCCGGGCGCCCTTCGGACGACGGCCGGGGCGACCCGTGGGGCGCCTGCGATGGCTGTCTGCCCTGATCGTCGGTAGGCTGACGGGGTCCCGACACGGAGCTCCGCGATGTCCCGCCCCGCCACCTGCCTCTTCGCCTGCCTCGCCCTCGCCTTCGCGCTCCCGGCCGGCGCGGCGCCCCCGAAGCCCGGCGCGCCGGGGGCGTGGCCCGCGGCGGGCTTCCAGCGGGGGGTCGTCTACAGCTCGTGGGACGGCACCTACCCCCACCGCGCCGAGTGGACGGCCGATCTGGACCACTTCCGCGCGCTGGGGGTGACCTGGATCCAGGTGCTGACCTTCGCCGAGCAGCCCCGGGTGAGCGGGCCCGCCATCCGCCCCATGCCCGCCGCCCGCTGGCCCCGGGCGTTCGTGAAGGCCGCCCGGGCCCGCGGCTTCCGGGTGCTGGTCAAGCCCCACGTCTGGAGCCGCGAGTTCTACGACGGCTCCAACCGCTGGCGGGGCTCGATCGCGATGCCCGACGACGCCACCTGGAAGCGGTGGTTCGCCGAGTACGGCGACTTCATCGAGCGCGAGGCCCGCGTCGCCGCCGAGGTCGGCGCCGAGATGTTCTCGGTGGGGCTGGAGTACGTCGAGGCGACCAAGGGGCACACCGCCGAGTGGAAGGCGATCATCCAGCGGGTCCGGGCGGTCTACCCCGGGGTGCTGACCTACGCCGCCGACGGCAACCACGAGGCGCGGCACGTCGGCTTCTGGGGCGATCTGGACGTCATCGGCATCGACGCCTACTTCGACGTCGGCGCCCCGGTCCTGCCCGGCGGGGCCGACCTGCGGCTGGGCTGGGTGCCGCACGTCACCTGGATGAAGGCGCTGTCGGAGGAGCACGGCAAGCCGATCGTCTTCACCGAGGCCGGCTACCCGTCGGTGGTCGGCGCGACCCGCAAGCCGTGGAAGTGGCCGTCGGGGGACGAGGTCGTCGACCCGGGCTTGCAGGCCGAGGCCTACGACGCGCTGATGCGGGTGTGCACCGTCGGCCGCTGGTGCCAGGGCGTCTTCTGGTGGAAGTACTACGAGAAGCCCGAGCGGGGCACCTCGCACGCCCACGACTACAGCCCCCGGGGCAAGCCGGCCGAGGCGGTGCTGCGCCGCTGGTACCGGACCCCCGCCCCGTGAGACACGACTTCGACCCCCTGACGGTTCGCGAGGGCGCGATGCGACGAGATGTGTGGCAGGCGATGGCGGTGGTGGCGGCGCTCCTGACGGGCTGCGCCGCGGGCGAGGTCGACGACGACCCGCCGCCCGACAGCGCGGTGATCCCCGAAGACGCCGGGTTCGACATCCCGCCGGCCGTCGACCAGGGCCCGCCGCCGGAGTGCGCGCTGGGCGACAGCCGCCCGTGCGAGGCCGGCCCCGGCTGCACCGGGCTCCAGGTGTGCTTCGACGGGCGCTACGGGCCGTGCGACACGATCACCGAGCTGTGCAACGGCGAGGACGACGACTGCGACGGGGCGGTCGACGAAGAGTACGCCGGGGTGGGGCAGCCGTGCGCCGCCGGGCGGGGCGCCTGCCAGGTCCGGGGGGAGAACGTCTGCGCCGAAAACGGCCGAGGCGTGGTGTGCGGCGCGGCCGAGGGCGAGCCCGCGGCCGAGGTGTGCAACGGGATCGACGACGACTGCGATGGGATCCCCGACGAGGAGACCGACTGCCCCGACGCCGAGGCGGCGTGCAACGACGGGGTGGACGACGACGGGGACGGGGACGCCGACTGCGCCGACGCCGACTGCGCCGACGGGCCCGAGTGCCAGGGCGACCCCGAAGACTGCGCGACGCCGGGCGACGAGGACGGCGACGGGCGGTCGGACTGCGACGACCTCGACTGCGCCGACCACCCCGACTGCCGGCCGCCGGCGATCGAGATCTGCGACGCGCCGGGCGACGAGGACGGCGACGGGCAGGCCGACTGCGAGGACCCCGACTGCGCCGACTTCGTCGACTGCGTGCCCCCGCCGGAGGAGATCTGCGACATCCGGGGCGACGAGGACGGCGACGGGCTCCAGGACTGCCGGGACGACGACTGCGTGGGGCACCCCGCCTGCGGGCCGCCGCCGGACGAGATCTGCGACGTGCGCGGCGACGAGGACGGCGACGGGCTCTTCGACTGCCTCGACGACGACTGCGTCGACCACCCCGCCTGCCAGGCGCCGACCGAGATCTGCGATCAGCCGGGGGACGAGGACGGCGACAACCGCCCCGACTGCCTCGACGACGACTGCGTCGACCACCCGGCGTGCGCGCCGATGGACGAGATCTGCGACCGCATCGGCGACGAGGATCGCGACGGGCTCGTCGACTGCGACGACGACGACTGCGATGACCACCCGTTCTGCGCGCCCGACCCCGAGCGGTGCGATCGCGTCGGCGACGAGGACGGTGACGGGCTGTCGGACTGCGACGATCCGGACTGCGCGGCCGATCCCCTCTGCGCGCCCGACCCCGAGGCGTGCGACGTCGCCGGCGACGAGGACGGCGACGGCCTGTCGGACTGCGACGACCCCGACTGCGCCGGGCACCCGCTCTGCGCGCCCCCGCCGGACGTGACCCCCATCGCGGCGCCGGGCGGCTCGATCGACCTCGAGGGCCGCCTGGACGCCGCCAGCCCCACCTGGAGCCGGCCCACCGAGATCTGCGCCGCCGGCGACCCGGGGCACCCCTACCAGATCCACCGGGTGCGCAACGACACCGGGTCGGATCAGGTCATCGACATCTACGCCGCCTGGGACGGCGACGGCTACCTGCACGCCTTCCTCGACCCGTTCGACCCGGCCGATCTCGCCGGGTGCATCGGCGGAGACGACGACGTACCCGAGGGCAACACCGCCAGCCGGCTGCTCATCGGCATCGCCGCCGGCCAGACCCTGACCTTGGTGGCCTCGACCTTCGACCCGGGCGACGCCATCGGGCCCTACGTGATGGAGGTCGTCACCCTCTCCGACCGGCGGGACGCGCCGCCGGCCGGCGGGCAGATCATCCTGGTGGGCTCGCTCGACGCCGACGACCCCCAATGGGCCCGGCCGAACCTCTGCGCCGCCGAGGCGCCCGCCGACCACGTCTACGACCGCTTCGAGATCAGCAACCCCACCGCCGCCGACATCACCGTCACCGCCACCGCCACCTGGACCGACGGGGACGGCTACCTGCACTGGTTCCGCGGCGGGCTGCCCTTCGACCCGGCCGACCTCGCCCGCTGCGGCGGCGCCGACGACGACCGGGTGGCGCTCGATACCAGCCAGAGCGAGGTGGTCGACGTGCCGATCCCCGCCGGTGAGGCCATCGTGCTCGTCGCCTCGACCTACCGGGCCGGCGAGGCGATCGGGCCCTACACCATCACCGTGACCACCGACTGACCGCGACCGCCGGGCCGGCGCCGGCCGCCCGACCCGACCCGACCCGACCCGGAGTACACCCCGGCCATGAGCATCGACCGCGACCGCTACACCGCCGTCGGCCACCAGGGGATGACCCTGTGGCACCCCCATGACCCGGGCGCGCTCGAGCGGCTGATCGACGCCGCCGGGCTCGGGCCACAGAGCACCGCGCTCGACATCGGCTGCGGGCGGGCCGAGGTCGTCCTCCGCATCTCCGAGCGCACCGGCGCCGCCGCGCGGGCCATCGACGCCTCCCCGATCGCGATCGACGCCGCCCGGCAGGCCGCCGCCGAGCGCGACCCCGACGGGCGGCTCACCCTCGACTGCGCCCGGTTCGACCCGGCGCGCGCCGTGCCGGCCGATCTGGTGGTGTGCATCGGATCGACCCACGTCGTCGGCGGGTTCGAAGCGGGGCTGCCCACCTTGATCGGGCTGATGCGCCCCGGGGGCCGGCTGCTGATCGGCGACGGCTTCTGGGCCAGCGAGCCCGACCCGGCGTGGCTCGAGCGGCGGTTCGGGGGAGATCGGGGCGCCTTCTCGAGCTGGGATGCGCTGCTGGCCAGCGCTTGGGCCGCGGGCCTGACCCCGATCGCGACCCACCGGGTGAGCGCCGACGGCTGGCGGGCCTACGAGACGCGGCACAACGCGAACATCCGGGCCAGCGAGGGCCCGGACGCCGACGCCATGCGGGCGCGCTCCGACAGTTGGTTCGGGGATTGGAAGCGGTGGGGGGCGGCGCTGGGCTTCGGCCTGTGGCTCTTCGCCCAGCGCCCGGAGCAGGCGGGGGCGGACTACTCTTCTTCGATGGGATCCGTGGTCAGCTCGTAGCCGACGCCGGTCGCGACGGCGTCGAAGACGGTGTTGCTGGTCAGGCGGACCTCCCAGATCTCGCCGGTGTCCTCGTCACCCAGCTCGCTGTCGACCCAGGCGTCGTAGTCGTCCTGGGCGATGAGCCAGCTCATCTCGGGGTAGCCGAGGTTCCCGCTGAAATCCATGACGTGGTAGTAGGTGATCGTCCCGCTCTCGCCGCCCCAGGCCGCCGCCTCCAGCTCGTAGAGGATGATGCCGTTGGCGGGGTCGTCCCACAGCTGCTGCGCGCTCTTGTTGAGGGTGAAGCTGCGGTTGACGATCCAGTCGGTCCAGGTCCCGGTGCCGCTCTCGAAGTTGGCGGTGATGGTCGAGTCGTAGGTCTCCGAGGTGTCGAAGACATCGACCTCGATCTCGTCGATGGCGCCGGTCTCGATGTCATCGAGGACGTCCTCCTCCCAGCGCCAGTACTCCCGATTGTCGTCGTAACCGGCGGCCGAGTTGTAGGCCCCGTTGGTCACGATGAGGCTGCCCACCCGGGTGCGCACGCTCTCGATGTCGATGTAGAAGTCGAACCCGGCGATGCCACCCCCGGCGCTGAGCTGGGCCATGGGGGCCGATCGTACGTCGGGCTCGGTGCCGGCGAGTTCGGACTCGCCTGCGCACGAAGCCAGGAGCCCGACGGCGGCGAAGAGAGAGAAGACGGTGCTGATGCGGCTCATGATGGCCTCGCTATGTGATTTCGGCGCCGACTGCCGGGCTGGTGCCCACCCGGTCGCGCGGCGCGCGCCCTCGATGTGCGGAGGCCGGCAATGGCCCCTTCCCCTTTGGAGCTTAAGTTAGTTGAGTTAGGTATGCGGGGCAATGGGGGGAACTACGTATCGCGGCCGCTAATTACTGATACAAACACGTATTTCTGCACCCGTCCTCATCCCTGGGTGGGGCACCATGCCCCATCGAGGGCCCCCCGCATCACCTCGGCGAAGTCCCCCTCGGCGCCCAGCCGGGCCAGGACCGCGTGCAGCCCCCAGACGAGGCGCATCCACCAGATCCACGGCGGCGGAAGGGCGACCCGGCGCAGGTTGGGATCCCGGGTGCCGTTGAACCGGGCCCCCTCGCGGATGTAGTCGGCGTCGAAGCGGAAGCCGGCCGCGCGATACGGGCGGTACTGCCAGTCCTGCATCGCGTACCACTGCTCGAAGTCGAACCGGTCGGGCCGGGGCACCATGCCCGTGGCCAGCACCGCCTCGCGGAACGCGGCCCGATCCTCGGCCAGCACCGCCCGGACCACCGCCCGCTCCCGCTCGACGTAGCCCCGATCGAACCGCCGGATGCAGCCGAAGTCGAGCAGCTCCACCCGGCCCCCCTCCCCCGGCTCGAACAGATAGTTGCCCGGGTGGGGGTCGGCGTTGATGGCGCCCAGGGTGAAGAAGCTCTCCAGCGCGACCCGGGCCAGCACCCGCCCCGCCGCGCTGCGCCGCTCGGCCGACGCCTGCTCGACGAAGCGGTAGAAGTCGACCCCCTTGCACCACGCCGTCGTCAGCACCGTGTCGCCGCTGCGGGCGTCGATGACCGCCGGCACCCGCACCGCGTCCGGCAGCCGCTCGGCCCACACCGCCGCGAAGCGCCGCTGCCAGCGGGCCTCCCGGCGGTAGTCGCACTCCTCGACCACCCGGGCCCGCAGCTCCTCGGCCAGCGCCGGGCCGTCGACCGCCGTCGCCAGTGAGGCCAGCTTCGCCAGCTTGCCGATGCGCCCGAAGTCGGCCTCGAACGTCTCGAGCACCGCCGGATACTGCACCTTGACCGCCACCGGCTGCCCCTCGAAGCGGGCCCGATGCACCTGCCCGATCGACGCCGCCGCAACCGGCGCGCGCTCGAAGCCCTCGAAGAGGGTATCCGGCCCGGCCCCCAGCTCGGCCTCGATGCGCTCGGCGACCACCTCGAAGCGCACCCCCCGCCGACCCACCTGGAGCGCCTGCAAGGCCGCGTGAGTCTCGGGCGGCAGCACCCCGTCGAAGTAGGACAGGATCTGGCCGACCTTCATCGCCAGCCCCTTCATCTGATCCAGCTCGCGGACCAGGGCCTCGCCGATGCGCCCGTCCACCCCGCCGTCGCTGCGCCCCACCAGCCGCCGCCCCGCCAGTCGCAGCGCCGAGGCCGCCACCCGCCCGGTGGACCACGCCCGCCGCCCCCAGCCGTGGGTGATGCCGTCCAGCGCGCCCGGCGCGTCGCCCGCGTCGTCCCGATCCGCCATCGGCCGCCTCCTCGCCTGCCACGAGAGTGGACCCCGAGACCCCGGAGAGGCAAGCGCGGCGGATTCCAACGCGCCCCCTTGCCCCACCGCAATCGACCGGCCATGGTGGCCGGATGCACAGCGATCCGGATCCGCCCGCCGTCCCCCGCTTCGAGCCCCTGCCCCGGGCGCAGCTCCGAGGCGTCGAGCGCTTCTCGGTCCCCCTGCTCGAGCGCCTCAACCGCACCCGGTGGCTCAAGACCACGGTGCACGCGGTCGTGGGCACGCTCGACTCGCTCTTCGTGCGGTTCATCACCGGCAAGCTGTGGGAGGTGCACGGGATCGAGCACGCCCGCATCCCGGCCGAGCGGGGGGTGATCCTCGTCTCGAACCACCGCTCGTTCTTCGACATGTACATCTGCTACTCGATGCTGTTCTTCCGCACCCGGCTCGGGCGGCGGCTCTTCTTCCCGGTGCGCAGCACGTTCTTCTACGATCGCCCGCTGGGGCTGCTGCTCAACCTCGCGATCAGCGGCGGCTCGATGTGGCCCCCGGTCTTCCGCGACGAGGAGCGCCGCCCGCTCAACCGCATCGGGCTCAAGCAGATGGCGGCCGTGCTGGGCCCCGGCGCCCTGATCGGCATCCACCCCGAGGGCAAGCGGGGCAAGGGCCCCGACCCCTATACGCTGCTGCCCGCCCGGGCCGGCCTGGGGCGGCTCGTCGCCGAGTGCCACCCCGAGACCGTGGTGCTGCCGTTCTTCACCCTGGGCCTGGGCAACAGCTTCAAGACCGAGGTCCGGCGCAACTTCCGCCGCCCCGGCCAGCGGGGGGAGCCGGTCCGCATCCGCTTCGGCCCGGCCATCCCCGCCGGCGAGCTCCAGGCGCTGGAGGACCCCCAGGCGATGACCGACGCGGTGATGGACCGCATCCGGTCGCTGGGCGAAGAGGACCGCGCCGCCCGGGCCGCCGACCCCCGGGTGGCCTGACCGCGGCGGCCGATCCACCCACCCCCGATGATGTACGCTGAGCCGATGCACCCACCCGAAGACCTCACCGACGCCCAGATCGACGCGCTGGCCGCCACCCTGCGAGCCCTGCGGGCCGAGCTGATCGCCAACCTCGCCGCCTCGGCCGACGCCTCGAAGCCGGTGACCCTCGACCAGCAGGCGATGGGCCGGGTCAGCCGGATCGACGCCATCCAGCAGCAGCAGATGGCCAAGGCCGCCCGCCAGCGGGCCGAGACCCGGCTGGCGCTGGTCAAGCAGGCCCTCGCCGCCGTCGACGAAGGCCGCTACGGCGAGTGCCGCCGGTGCGAGGAGCCCATCGGCCACCGCCGGCTCCAGGCCCGCCCCGAGTCCCCCATCTGCCTGCGCTGCCAGGCCGCGATCGAGCGCCGATGACCCGCGCGCCGCGCCGGGTGCTGATGCTCACCGCCGCCTGGCCCCCGGTCGCCCGGGTCGGCGGGCGGCGGCCGCTGCGGCTCGCCCGCCGGCTGGGCGCCCTGGGCTGGACCCCGGTCATCCTGACCCCCGAACCGCAGGCCGTCTTCCGGGCGCCGCCCCGCCTCGACCCCAGCCTCGACGCCCCCCCGGTGGAGGTCCTGCGCGTCGGGCGCACCGTGCCGTCGACCGCGCTGCACCGCCTGCTCGGGCGCCTGCCCGCGGCCCGCGTCACCCGCCGGCTGCTGGCCGACGCGCTGCTGCCCGATCAATACGTCGAGTGGCTGCCCGCCGCGCTGCTCGCCCTGCGCCGGGCGGGCCCGATCGACGCGGTGTGGGCCACCGGGCCCCCGTTCGGGGTGCACGCCGTCGGGGCCGCGCTCGCCGCGGCGGCGAAGGCCCCGCTGGTGCTCGACTACCGCGACCCGTGGACGGTCTCCGAGGTGCGCCGCCGGGCCCCGCACGCCCCACCGCTGATGCGCGCGCTCGAGGCCCGGCTGATCCGGCGGGCGGCGGCGATCATCTACGTCGCCGACGACCTGCGGGCCCGCAACCGCGCCGCCTTCGGCCCGGCCGCCGACGGCCCGGTGATCCCCAACGGCTTCGAGCGCCCCGGCCCGGCCCCGCCGCTGCGCCCGCTGCGCCCGACATTGCTCTACGCCGGCGCGTGCTACGGATCGCGCACCATGCGCCCGGTGCTCGAGGCGCTGGCCGAGGGCTTCGGGCCGGGCACCCGGGGCCTCGTCCTGCGCGTCTTCGGCGAGCTGGACCCCGCCGCGCGGGCCTTCCTCGACGCCCACCCGCTGCCGGGGCGGGTGCAGATCGAGGCCCGGGTCGACGCGGCCGAGCTGACCGGCCACCTGCGGGGCGCCGACGGGCTGCTGCTGCTGGTGGGCGACACCCACCACACTGTGCCGGCGAAGCTGTTCGACTACATGGCGGCCGGGCGCCCGGTGGTGGGGGTCGGCCCGGCGGACGGCGCCGCGGCCCGGGTGATGGCCGAGTGCGGACTGGGCCCGTGGTGCGCCGACCGCCTGGCCCTGATCGCGGCGCTGCGGTCGGTCGCCGCCCGGGCGGTGCCCTGGGATCCGGCGCCCGACCGCATCCGGCAATACTCGGCCGACGTCATGGCCGAGCGGGTCGCGGCCGCGCTGGACCGGGCCGTGGGCCGCTCCTCGAACGATTGACGCCGCGCCCACCACCCGCCCCGGTCAGACCGGGACCGGCACCTGCTCGATGAGCTGGGCCACCACCCGCTCGGCCTCGCCGTAGGTCCGCAGGAGCCCCTCGCCGCCGCCGGTCACCAGCACCCGGTGGGCCAGCACCGGCACCGCGAGGTGCTTGACGTCGTCGGGCAGCGTATACGCCCGCCCCAGCAGCAGCGCCCGGGCCCGGGCCGCCCGCTGGAGGGCCAGGGCCCCCCGGGTCGAGACCCCCAGTTCGAGGGTCGGCGTCTGCCGGCTCGTCTCGACCAGCGTCATGATGTAGTCGATCACCAGATCGTCGACCCGGATGTCGTCCACCCGCCGCTGTAGATCGCGCACCTGATCCAGCGTGGCCTTCGGCTCGAGCGCATCCAGCGGATCGCGCCGGGTGCGCCCCTTGAGGATGGCCCGCTCGACCCGCCCGTCGGGGTAGCCGAGGTGCAGCCGCATCATGAAGCGGTCGAGCTGGCTCTCGGGCAGCGGATACGTGCCGTGGAAGTCCTGCGGGTTCTGGGTCGCGATGACGATGAACGGGTCGGGCAGCGGGTGGGTCTCGTTGTCGATCGACACCTGCCCCTCGTTCATCGCCTCGAGCAGGCTCGACTGGGTCTTGGGCGTCGTGCGGTTGATCTCGTCGGCGAGCACCACGTTGGCGAAGATCGGCCCCGGGCGGAACTCGAACTGCTCGCTGCCCCGCAGGAAGACGTTGACCCCCAGGATGTCGCTGGGCAGCAGGTCGCTGGTGAACTGGATGCGGCGGAAGCTGCACCCCAGCACCCGGGCCAGGGCGTGGCCGAGGGTGGTCTTGCCCACGCCGGGCACGTCCTCGAGCAGGATGTGGCCCCCGGCGAGCGTGGCGGTCAGCGCGTTGAGCACCACGTCTTCCTTGCCCCGGACCACCCCGTTGACGGCGTCGAGCAGGTCGCGCAACAGGCGCTGATGAGTCACGGCGGGGTCCCTCGCGGCCGGTGGGCGCGGGCCGGGCCGGCCGCGCCTCGGTGGTGTGTACCCGGAGCGGGCCCCGCGGGCAAGAGGCACACGCGCCCCCGCTCGCCGTGACGGCCTCGGGTCAATTCGACGGCAGGGGTTGCAACCGGCCGTTCATCTGTTCAACCTTCCCCCTCTCCGGGTCCGAACTGACGAAGCGAGGTGTTCGATGCCGGCAACCGCGAGGCCCCAAGCGCTGGTGATCGTCGAGTCCCCCACCAAGGCGCGCACCATCCGCAAATTCCTCGGCGAGGGCTTCACGGTCGAGGCGTCGATGGGCCATGTGCGGGACCTGCCGTCGTCGGCCAGCGAGATCCCGGCCTCGGTCAAGGGCAAGCCCTGGGCCCGCCTCGCGGTCAACGTCGACGACGGCTTCAAGCCGGTCTACGTGGTGCCCGGCGACAAGAAGAAGGTCGTCTCCGAGCTCAAGAAGGCGCTCAAGCAGGCCGAGGTCCTCTACGTCGCGACCGATGAAGACCGCGAGGGGGAGTCGATCGGCTGGCACCTGCTGCAGCTCCTCAAGCCCAAGGTGCCCACCCACCGCATGGTGTTCCACGAGATCACCCGCGAGGCCATCGACAAGGCGCTCGCCAGCCCCCGGGCCGTCGACCAGCAGCTCGTGCAGGCCCAGGAGGCCCGGCGCATCCTCGACCGGCTGGTGGGCTACGTCGTCTCGCCGCTGCTGTGGAAGAAGGTGCGCCCCCGGCTGAGCGCCGGGCGGGTGCAGAGCGTGGCGGTGCGGGTGCTCGTGCTGCGCGAGCGGGAGCGCATGGCCTTCGTCGCCGGCCGCTGGTGGGATCTGAAGGCCACCGCCGAGAAGGCCGGCACCCGGTTCGACGCCCAGCTCGCCACCATCGACGGCACCACCGTCGCCTCGGGGCGCGACTTCGACGAGCACACCGGCGCGCTCAAGCCCGGGCGCAAGGTGGTCCTGCTCGGCGAGGCCGAGGCCACCGCGCTGCGGGGCCGGCTCGACGGGCGCCCGCTGACCGTCGGCGACATCCAGCGCAAGGTCCAGACCCGGCGGCCCTACCCCCCGTTCACCACCTCGACGCTGCAGCAGGAGGCCAACCGCAAGCTCGGCTTCACCGCCCGCACGACGATGCAGGTCGCCCAGCGGCTGTACGAGAACGGCCACATCACCTACATGCGGACCGACTCGGTGCACCTCTCGGGGCAGGCCATCGGCTCGGCCCGCTCGATGATCGAGCGGCGCTACGGGGCCGAGATGCTCTCGCCCAAGCCGCGCAACTACACCACCAAGAGCAAAGGCGCCCAGGAGGCCCACGAGGCGATCCGCCCGGCGGGCACCCGCATGGCGACCGCCCAGGAGCTGGGGCTCTCGGGGCCCGAGGCCCGGCTGTACGACCTGATCTGGAAGCGCACCGTCGCCACCCAGATGGCCGACGCCAAGGTGGCCCTGACGACCGTGCGGCTGACGGTGGACGACCCCGAGACCGGGCGCACCATCGAGTTCCGGGCCAGCGGGCGGCAGGTGGTGTTCCCCGGGTTCTTCCGGGCCTACGTCGAGGGCAGCGACGACCCCGAGCAGGTGCTCGACGACCGGGACCAGCCGCTGCCCGAGCTGACCGAGGGCGAGGCGATCGCGCTCGCCGAGCTGACCGCCGCCGACCACGAGACCCGGCCCCCGGCGCGCTACACCGAGGCCTCGCTGGTCAAGGCGCTCGAAGAGCAGGGCATCGGCCGGCCGAGCACCTACGCCTCGATCATCGACACCATCCAGCACCGGGGCTACGTCCAGAACATCAGCCGGCAGCTCGTGCCGACCTTCACCGCGATGGCGGTGACCCGGCTGCTCGAGGAGACGCTGTCGAAGGTGGTCGACGTCGAGTTCACCGCCTCGATGGAGAGCTGGCTCGACGACATCGCCGAGGGCACCGACGCCGAGAAGTACCTCGAGCGGTTCTACAAGGACGAGCTGCTCGACGGGGTGGCCCAGGGCGAGCAGATCGACCCCCGGTCGGTGTGCACCCTCGACGGGGAGCGCTTCGGCCCCTACCGCATCCGGGTCGGGCGCTACGGCCCGTTCGTGGAGTACGACATCGAGGGCGCCGAGAAGCCCGGCTCGTTCTCGCTGCCCGAGGAGGCCGCGCCGGCCGACGTCGACGTGCCCTTCCTCGACACGCTGCGGGCCAAGGCCGAGAAGGGCGAGTCGCCGCTGGGCGAGGACCCCGAGACCGGCGAGCCAGTGTACGTGCGGGTGGGCCGCTTCGGGCCCTACGTGCAGCTCGGCGAGCGCACCGACGAGAACCCCAAGCCCAAGCGGGCCTCGCTGCCCCCGGGCATGGACGTCGGTGATGTGACCTTCGCGGTGGCCGTCGACATCCTGGCGCTGCCCCGCCCCATCGGCGAGCACCCCGAGGACGGGGTCGCGGTCGAGGCGGGCATCGGGCGCTACGGGCCCTACGTCAAGCACGGCAAGACCTACGCCTCGCTGAAGAAGACCGACGACGTGCTCGCCATCGGGCTGCCCCGGGCGCTCGAGCTGCTCGCCGAGAAGAAGAGCCGCGGCCGCAAGACCGAGCCGCTGCGCGAGATGGGGGCCCACCCGGAGGACGGCAAGCCGGTCAACGTGCTCGACGGCCGCTTCGGGCCCTACGTCAAGCACGGCCGGCTCAACGCCTCGCTGCCCAAGGGCACCACGGTCGAAGAGCTCACGATGGATCAGGCGGTGGCGCTGCTCGAAGCCCGCGCGGCCCGCAAGGCCAAGCGCGGCGGCGGGCGCAAGACGACGACGGCGAAGAAGACCACCGCCAAGAAGCCCGCCGCCAAGAAGACCACCACGAAGAAGACCACGGCCAAGAAGTCGACCGCGAAGAAGGCCACCGCGAAGAAGCCGGCCGCCAAGAAGACCACTGCGAAGAAGCCGGCCGCCAAGAAGCCGGCCGCCAAGAAGCCCCCCACCGAGTAGCCGACCCCCGCGCCGTCGGCTCGATCACCCGCACGCCGCGAGTCCGGGCCGACCCCCCTTCGACCGCACTCACGCCGAAAGTCCCGATCCGACCCGCCCGCTCGCTCGCCCTCGGGGCTGGAGTCCGGGTCCGACCCGCCCGCTCGCTCGCCTTCGGCCCTGAAGCCCGGGTCCGACCCGCTCGCTCGATCGCCTTCGGCCTCGAAATGCGGGTCCGACCCGCTCGCTCGATCGCCTTCGGCCTCGAAATGCGGGTCCGACCCGCTCGCTCGATCGCCTTCAGCCTTGAAGTCCAGCTCCGACCCGCCCGCTCGATCGCCCTCATCCTTGAAGTCCAGCTCCGACCTGCCGGCTCGACCGCCTTCGGCCCTGAAATCCGGGTCCGACCCGCCCGGTCGATCGCCTTCGGCCCTGAAGTCCGGGTCCGACCGACCCCGCCGAGTCGTCCGGGCAGATTTCGGGCGGGTCCGACCCGGCCACCAGGCCGGACGACGATCTGCGAGACGGGTCCGACCCATCCGTGAAAACCGTCGCTGATCGGGTGAGGCACCTCGAAGGTGTCCGCCCGCCCGGCGGGGGTTCTCTCACCCACCGACGACCCGTCCGCCAGGCCCGAAGCCTCGTCGCGCGACCGCTGCCACCCGGACTGCAAGCGCCGAAGGCGATCGAAGTGCGGGTCGGACCCGGACTTCAGCCCCGAGGCCTATAGATCTCACGGGTCGGACCCGGACTTCAGCCCCGAGGCCGATCGATCTCACGGGTCGGACCCGGACTTCGGGCCCGAGCCCGCCCCCGCCCGCGGGTCGGACCCGGACTTCAGCCCCGAGGCCGATCTCTCCCGCGGGTCGGACCCGGACTTCAGCCCCGAGGCCGATCGATCTCACGGGTCGGACCCGTACTTCGGGCCCGAGCCCTCTCGCGCCGGCCGGTCGCACCCGTTCGGCCGCCGCCGCGCGCCGTCAGTCCCAGGTCCAGGGCGCGGCCTTCGCCGCCGCCGACAGCGCCTCGAGATCGTGGAAGACCCCGTGCAGCAGCGCGGCGAGCTCTTGCAGCGCCTCCAGATCGTCCCCGTACGCCACGAACATGCCCGCCTCGGGGTCGAGGTCGAACCGGCCCTCGAGCTCGGGCGCCTCGGTGGCCACGAGGTGGTCCGCCACGTCGGCCCAGCCGTAGCCCCCGGGGTGGCGCCCGGCGGCTTCGAAGGTCTCCATCGTCGGCCCCATCCGGCTGTCGGAGAGGATCAGGCCGTAGCGCACCCCGTCTTCGTAGGGGTAGAGCAGAAACGGGCTCCAGGTCTCGTCGTCGCGCTCGTCCATCGTGTGGCTCCGGGCAGTGAGCGGCGCATGGTGCCAGGGGCGAAGGCCGGGGTCGAGGGGTGGATCGCCCGGGACCTAGTCGGCTTCGCTGCTTCGCTCGCTACCCCGAGCCCGAATACGGGCGAGAAGAGAGTTGAGGACAGCCGTCGTGGATGGCGCCTGCAGAATCTTGCGCAGATACGACAGGAACTCCTCCTCGGAGTGCGCGTTCGGATAAGTCACGCGCTTGCGGTATCGCTTGATACGAGTCGTCGTCGGGCCACGGGTGAATCCGAACACGCTTCTTGCGCCCTCGTGCACGATCTCCTCCTCGACCACCCGATCCCCAAGGAACGTGTCCTCCTCCTCTTCCTTGACGACCTTGGCCACCGGCTCAGCAATCGCCACGGCCGGGAAGGACAGTTCGGCGCCGTGCTCGACCCGAAATAGGATGTGGCGGTAGTCGAGAGACGGCGCTTCGACGACGAACTCGAGCTTGACGCTCCCGTCGTCCTCGGTGCCCTCGATGTGCCCCTTCAGATGCCCGGCTGTCCGCGCGCCGAGGGCCTCGGCCTGCTCCTGGAGCAGTTCGAGGGGTGTCCGCGTCTCCAGATCGAGCGAAGGCCACAGTCCAGCGTCAGACATCGGGCAACTCCAAGGTGAAGAGGAGGGGGAAGTGATCAGAGGCAGAGGGGTGACCGTCAGCGGATGCGAGGGGGCGACCCGCGACCGCGTCCACGATCTGTATGTCGGTCAAGGCATCCACGAGGACCGGGCGCACGAGGACCTGATCCAGCATGTGCCAGAACCTGTTGATGTGGTGGCCCGAGTTGTTGAAGAAGTAGGTCCCGGGTGGACCCATCATCACATCTCCCCACATACCCCACATCGCGTTGTAGAAGTAGGGATATTCCACGCCCTTGACGATCCGCGAACCACGACGGACGGTCACGCGATCAGCGAGCGCATGCAGCCCCGTGGCCTTGACCATCCCCGCCTCGAAGGGGTCCATGTTCAGGTCGCCGACGAGCAGTGTACGTCGCTGAGGGTCCTGCGCGTCTTCGTATCTTCGAATCAAATCGCCCAGATCACTCGCCCCCTCCTCCCGATCAATGTCTTCGGCGAAGGACTTGCTGACGAGATGGGCGACGACGAGTGTGCAGCCACCGAGTCTGTACAGGGTCGCGTATGGAAAGTTTTCGTCATTCTGCGCGGTGTGGAACTGCGCGTGCGGCAACCTCGAGATTGCGCAGATGCGAGACCGAGGCGGCCGAAGCGCGTCGGAGAACACGTCGGTCACGAGCCGTTCGTTGAGGTATCTGGCGATCTCACCGCCATCGATTTCGGGCTTCTCGGCGAGGAGAACGAGATCCACCGCGTGCTCTCGAACAAGGTCGGCTACGAAGTCCAGCGTAGCCTCGCGGCGCTTGAGGTTCCAGAACAGGGCCTTCATCAGAGCGGCAATCTACGCCGGTACGCGGCGCCGCCCAACCCGGCCCGCCCGGCGCACTCACTCACACCGGCGGCAGCGTCATAGTCACCACCGGCCACGGCTCGAACCGCTCGATCGTCAGCCCGCCGCCCTGGATCTCGACCAGCCGGTGCAGCAGTAGTACCGGGGCGCCGCGCAGGTCGCCGGGGCCGGGGCGGGCGCGGCGGGCGTCGGCGTCGGCGGCGCGCCACTGCTGCACGACCGCCGCCCGATCGGACGGCTCGCCCTCGGCCGAGACGACCTCGATGCGGGCCTCGACCCCGCCGCTCCGGGGGTGGGTGAAGGCGATCTGCACCTCGCCGCGATCCATTGCGTCGATGAGGCTGCCGGCGGCGATGTACAGCGCGCGGGCGGTGTGGGCCGGGTCGAAGCGGGCGGCGGGCTGGGTCTCGCCGGCGGCGGCGTAGAGCGCGACCCGGATGTCGACCTGCTCGAGCGGGTCGGGGCGGACCTGCTGGCGCAGCATGCGGGCGAGGTCGGCGGCGGTGGTCGGGGCCGGGGCGAAGCCGGTCGAGCGCACCGAGGCGGCGCCCGGGCTGCGCAGCCCCTCGAGGCGGCTGAGGTCGAGCAGGGCCAGGATGAACCGCAGGAGGCCGTCGCCGCTGCGCCACAGGGTGCCGAGCTGGCTGCGCTGGCGGGCGTCGATCGGGCCGTCGATCTCGGCGAGCAGGACCTCGCTGAAGCCGAGGATGCTGTTGAGCGGGCTCTTGAGCTCGTGGCTGAGGTGGGCCAGGAATCGGGCCTTGGCCGCGTCGGCCCGCCGCCGCTCGGCCGCCGCCCGCCGCAGGGCGCTGCGCTGGGCGGTGAGGCCGGCGAGGGTCGCGTCGAGCGCCCGGGCGACGGCGGTGGTCTCCCACAGAGCGACGGCCGGCGGCGGCGGCGGGCTGGGGTCGTCGTCGTTGATGTGGCGCAGGGTCTCGCCGATGCTGGCGAGGTCGTCGGTGACGGTGCTCGCCAGCCGCCGGCCGGTGACCGCGGCGAGCAGGATGAGGCCGGCGAGCAGGCCGTAGGGCAGCAGGCCGAGGCGCAGCTCGTCGGGGCGCTCGCCGTTGAGCCGGGCGGTGACGCTGGGGGGCAGGGCGGCGGCGAACTCGGCCCGCTCCAGCTCGCCGGGGAGCTGCTCTGCGATGGTGCGCGCCATGCGCTCGAGCCGCTCGGTGAAGTAGGCCCCGGCCTCGACGGCGTAGGCTTCGCTGTTGCCCTCCTGCACCAGCAGCAGGCCGACGGCGCAGATGACGACCGGGACCTGCAACGCCAGCGCCAGCCGGCCGGCGAGCGGCTGGCGGATGCCGCGCACCGGGCCGGCGCCGGGCGGGCCGGCGGCGTGGCGCCGGAGGATGTGGCGCGCCCCGAGGTATAGCCCCAGCACCGGCCACAGCGCGACGACGTAGGTGATCGCGCCGACGGCGACCGCGTCTCCGGCCGGGCCGCCCCGGGCCATCATCCAGGCGGCGGTCGTCACCCCGAAGGCCAGCGCCCCGACGAAGCCGCCCCGCACCAGCTCGACCGGGAAGTCGTGGGCCAGCCGCCGGTGCTCGGGGTCGGCGGTGGGCCGGGCCCCCAGCCGGCGCAGGGGGCGGCCCATCCACACCTGGGCCAGCGCGAGGGTCAGCAGCGCGCCGGCGGCGTAGAAGATCTGCCAGTCGCGGCCGGGGGCCCGGGGGCCGCTGAGCTCGGGCACGGCGATCACGGTGAAGGCGGTCGAGGCCAGCCCGGCGAGGAGGGTGTACAGCCGGATCGCGTCGAGGGGGTGCAGGCGCCTCATCCGGTGGGCTCGGGCGCGTCGGGGGTGTCGGGCGGGCCGTGCACCGGCAGCAGCAGGTGGAAGGTGCTGCCCTCGCCGGGGATCGACTCGGCCCACAGCCGCCCCCCGTGGCGCTCGACCAGCCGCCGGGCGATGGCCAGCCCCAGCCCGGTGCCGGCGACCGCCCGCTGCTCGGCGACCCGGTGGAACTCGACGAAGATGGCCTCCAGCTCGACGGCCGGGATGCCGGGCCCGGTGTCCTGGACCGAGAGGTGCACCGCCGGGCCGCCGCGCAGGGTCTCGGTGGTCGGCGCGACCCGCAGCTCGACCCAGCCGGTCTCGGTGAACTTGAGCGCGTTGCCGACGAGGTTGGCCACCACCTGCTTGACCCGGGCCCGGTCGGCCCGCACCGGGGGCAGGCCGTCGGTGATCTCGAGCCGGCTCTGCACCCCGGGCGCGGTGCGGTCGGTGTGCCCGGCCATCTCCTCCCGGGCCACGGCGCCCAGGTCGACCGGCGCGAGCTGCAGCGGGCTCTCTTCGCCGGCTTCGATGCGCGACAGGTCGAGGATCTCGTCGACGTGGGCCAGGAGCTGCGCGCTGGCGTCGGCGATGACCCGCACGTCCTCCCGCTGGGCGTGGCTGAGGTCGGTCTGTCGCAGCAGGTGGCAGTAGCCGGTGATGGTGGTCAGCGGCGTGCGCAGCTCGTAGCTGGCGGTGTGCAGGAACCCGGTGCGGGTCCGATCGCTGCCCGCGGCGGCCCCCAGCTCGGCGGCGAGGCGCTGGTTCTGGGCGGTGAAGCGGCGCACGGTGCCGTTGACCACCGCCGCCAGATCGCCGAACTCGTCGTTGCTGCCGTGGGGCACCTCCCCCGCCCCGCCGTCGGCCGCCTCGTCGGCCGCCTGTCGCCCCATGCGCCCGAGCGCCTCGTCGATCGGGCGGAGCTGGGCCACCGCGTCGTGACCGATGAGCCCGGCGCCGATGGGGGCCCCCAGCATCAGCAGCGCCAGGATGAGCAGCGGCGAGGCGTCGTCGGGGGCCCGCACCGGGGGGCCGATGCCGGCGGTCTGCCACAACCACAGCCGCTCGCCGCCCACCGCCCGCTGCACCAGGTGGAACCGGGCCTCGCCGAACAGCAGCAGCCAGCGGCCGCCCTCCTCGACGACGGCGTCGGCCGCCGCGAAGACCGCCGGCGGCCGATCGGCGGGCATCACGGCGCCGTCGATGTACAGCTCGCCCCGCAGGGTGTCCAGCGCGGCCGGCGCCCCGATCCGGGGCACCGCCTCGGCGAGCAGATCGGCGATGGCCTCCAGCTCGGCCAGCCGGGCCCGGTCGACCTCGCCCGCCGAGCGGGCCGACATGGCGACCCCCAGCCCGGCCGAGGCCAGCAGGCCCAGCACGCCGGCCCCGGCCATGTAGGCCGCCCGCAGGCCGGGCGGCCGGTCGTGGGCCTGCGCCGCCAGCCCCCGGCCCAGCGGGTGCACGGTCAAAAAGACCCCCATGCAGGCGGTCCAGCCCAGCGCCAGGGTCGAGACCAGCACCGAGACCGCCTCGATATAAGGCACCCGGGGGTCGTGGTGGTCGGCCACCCACCGGGCGACGCCGAAGACGGCGACCCAGAACGCCAGCCGCCGGGCGCAGCGGGCGGCCGACGCCGGGCGGCCCTCGTCCCCCGCCTGCCGGCCGAGCGTGCGCTGGGCGACGATGACCGCGATGAGCAGCAGCGCCAGCCCGGCCCAGGCGCCGCTGGCCTGCACCGCGCCCCGGGCGAGCGGGTCGATCTGGAGGACGTGGGCCACCCCCGGGCCCCAGGCCGCCGGCAGGGGCAGCATCCAGGCCAGCGTTCGGCGGCGGGCGGGCATCAGGCGCCGCCGCGGGGCCGGCCGAAGTGCACCTCCTGGATGGCCCGGGCCGAGGCTCGGCGCACGGTGAACGCCCGGCCGTCGGGCAGGCGCACGACCTCGCCGATGCGGGGGATGTGGCGCAGGCGATCGAGCATGTACCCGGCGAGCGTCTCGAAGTCCTCGTCGGTGGGCAGCGACAGCCCGAACTGCGCGTTGAGCCGGTCGACGGGCACCCGGGCGTCGACCAGCCACCCGTCGGGGGCCTGACGCCACAGGCCGCCCTCGATGTCGAACTCGTCCTCGATCTCGCCGACGATCTCTTCCAGCACGTCCTCGAGGGTCAAGAGCCCCACCGCCCCGCCGAACTCGTCGACCACCACCGCCGCCGAGGCCGCCTCCCGCTGGAGCAGGATCAGGATCTCGTCGACCTCCTGGTTCTCGGGCACGAAGTACGCCGGCCGCATCAGCTCGGCCACCGGCTGGTCGGCCCGCTCGGCTTGCAGCAGGTCGAGGTGGTGCAGCAGCCCGACGATGTTGTCGACCCGGTCCCGGTAGACCGGCAGGCGGCTGAACCCGGCTCGGGCCACCGCGCCCACCGCCGCTTCGACCGTGGCGTCGACCGGCACGGCGACGATCTCGACGAGCGGCACCATGCTGTCCCGGGCCTCGAGGTGGCTGAACGCGAAGATGCGCTGAATCATCTCCCGCTCGTCGGCATTCATCTCGCCGTCGTCGTCCTCGGTCTGCATCAGCAGCACCAGCTCTTCGCGGGAGGCCATCGCCTGCTCCGAGGTGGCGTCGATGCGCAGCACCCGATACAGGGCGGTGGTGTAGGCCCGCACGAACAGGATGGGGACGGCGAGCACCTTGTGCACCACCAGCAGCGGCCCGGCGAGGAGCTGCGAGAGGCTGTCGGCCCGGGCCTGCCCGATGCTCTTGGGGATGATCTCGCCCCCGATGAGCACCAGCGGCGACATCAGCAGCATCGCCCACCACTCCCCGTTGGCCGGGTCGATCTGCAACAGGGTCAGCGAGGCGGTCGTCGAGCCGGTGACCGTGCTGAAGTTGGTGCCGAGCAGGGTCGTGCCGAAGAGCCGGTCGGGGTGGCGCCGGAACCACAGCACCCGCTTCGCCGCCGCGCTGCCGTTGCGGGCCGCCTCTTCGAGCCGGATGCCGTTGGCCGAGACGATCGACAGCTCGCTCGCCGCGAAGAACGCCTCGGAGAAGACGCAGCCGGCGACCACCAGCCACGGCAGCCACGCCACGAGCTGATCGAGCACCCCGTCAGGCAAGGGTGGCCTCCGCGGTGGCCTCGGCCTCGTCGTCGGTGATCGGGCCGAACAGCTCCTCGAGCAGATCTTCCATCGTCACCAGCCCCCGGGCCTTGCCGAACTCGTCGACCACCACCGCGAGGTGGGTCCGCCGGGCGCGGAACTCTTCGAGCAGATCGGCCGCCGGGCGTCGGGCGAGGGTGAACAGCGGCCGGCGCAGCAGCCGCCGCAGGCGGGGCGGCGGCGGGCGCAGCCCCCAGCGCACGGGCAGCAGATCCTTGACGAAGAGCACCCCGACGACCGCCCGGCGGTCGCCGCGATAGACCGGGATGCGGCTGTAGGCCCGCTCGTCGAGCAGGTCGAGGATCTGGTCGATGGTGCGGTCCTCGGAGATCGCGAAGACCTGATCCCACGGCTTCATCACATCCGCGACCGTCAGATCACCGAAGTCGAGCACGTTGTGGATCAAGGCCCGCTCGCCCTCCTCGACGACGCCCTCGGCGGCGCCCACGTCGACCAGGGTGCGGAACTCGCTCTCGTCGATGGTCGACTCGGCGGTGGTGCCCGGGGCGTGGCCGGCGAAGCGCTTGACCACCGCGTCGGTCAGCCGCCGCAGCAGCCGGCGCACGGGGGTGGTCACCGTGGCGAAGAGCTGGAGCGGGCGGGCGACGATGCGGGCCAGCCCCTCGGGGCGCTGCGTGGCGAGCGTCTTGGGGGTGACCTCGCCGAAGACGAGCAGCAGCGGCACCACGATCGCCGCCGAGATGAGCGCCTGTTCGAGCATCGTGCGGTCCTCGAGGTAGGCCCGGGTGATGCTCGCGCTGACGATGGAGAGGGCGATGTTGGTCAGCTCGTTGCCCAGCAGCACGGTGACCAGCAGGTCGCGCGGAGACTCCAGCAGCCGGGCGACGAGGCGGTCGGTGCGCCGCTCGGACTGCTGCAGCCGGGTCTGGGCGACCTTGCCGATGGTGAAGAGGGCGGTCTCCGACCCGCTGAAGAAGCTGGACACCGCCAGCAGCCCGAAGAACAGGGCGTACTCCATCAGCGCCCCTCGGCGGGGGCGAAGTGGTCGTGGCCCTCGGGGCGCAGCGCTTCGCCATCGAGCCGCAGCCGGGGGCCGCCGGGCGGGCGGACGTGGCCGACGCAGATCGCGCCGGCGGCGTCGGGTGGGTCGTGGCCGGGGTCGGCGCAGAAGAGCAGCACGTAGTCCTCGCCGCCGGTGAGCGCGACCCGCCGATCGCGGCCCCGGCGGGCGGCGTAGTGGGCCGAGGTCGGGATGCAGGCCGCCATCAGATCGGCCGCCGCGCCGCTGGCCCGCATCATCCGGTCGAGGTCGATCGCCAGCCCGTCGCTGATGTCCATCGCGGCGCTCACCCGGCCCCACTCGGCCAGCGCCCGGGCTTCGGCGAGGTGCGGCCGCCAGCGGTGGCGCCGGGCCCGGGCCTCGGGGTCGGGCTCGAGGTAGCCCAGCGCGGCGTCGCCCAGATCGCCGGTGACATAGATCAGATCCCCGGGGCGGGCCCCGCTGCGGGTGAACGGCCGCGCGCCGGCCAGCGGGCCGCCGACGGTGACCGAGATCACCCCCGGGCCCTCGGTGCGGGTCAGGTTGCCGCCGATGATCGCGCAGCCGTGCGCCGCGCAGGCCCGGGCGAAGCCGCGCACCACGCCCCGGAAGCGGGCCAGATCCCAGCGGGCGGGCAGGGTCAGATCCCACACCGCCCAGCCGGCGGCCCCGCCGCTCGCGGCGAGGTCGCTGAGGTTGGCCACCGCCGCCTGGGCCCCGACCTGCTCGGGGGTGTCGCGCTCGAAGTCGAAGTGGCGGCCCTCGACCAGCGCGTCGGTGGTGACCAGCGCGGTCGGGCCCGGGGGGCGGCCGCAGTCGTCGGTGAGGTCGGGATCGAGGCCGGCGGCGCGCAGCTCGGCTTCGATGGCCTCGACCAGCAGGCGCTCGCCGGGCAGGCCGGCGCGGCCGGCAGAGGGAGGTTCGTCGTCAGGCATCCGCTGAGCGCTGCTCCACGGGCACGATGAACCAGAAGGTCGAGCCGGTGCCCTCTTCGCTCTCGACCCCCACCTCGCCGCCGTGCGCCTCGACGAAGTTCTTGACGATCGACAGCCCCAGCCCAGTGCCGCCGTAGCTGCGGGTCGACGAGTTGTCGACCTGATAGAACGCCTCGAACACCCGCCCGAGCTGATCGGCGGGCATGCCGACGCCGGTGTCCTGGACCGAGAAGCGCACCGCGGTCGGCTCCCGGGATTCGCCGTAGGGCGTGCGGGGCGGCAGCGAGCGCTGGGTGCGCACGGTGACCGATCCGCTCGGCGGGGTGAACTTGACCGCGTTCGACAGCAGGTTCACCAGCGACTGCCGCACCTTGTAGCGGTCGACCTCGAGCACCGGAAGGCCATCGGCGATCTCGACCCGCAGCTCGATCTGGCCCTTGCGGGCCTGGGGCCGCACGGTCGACAGCGCCGCCTCGATCAGCGCGTCGGCGGTGACCCGCTCGAGCGACAGCGTCTCGATGCCCCGCTCGATCTTGCTGATGTCGAGGATGCCCCCGATGAGCTGAAGCAGGCTCTCGCCCCGCTCCATGATGGTCGAGATGTACTCCTTCTGCTCGTCGTTGAGCGGCCCGGCGAGCTCTTCGTAGAGCATCTCGCTGTAGCCGATCACGCTGGTCAGCGGGGTGCGCAGCTCGTGGCTGACCGTCGCCAGGAAGTTGCTCTTGAGCTCGTCGAGCTCCTTGAGCCGGGCGTTGCTCGCCGCGAGCGCCTCGTTGCGCTCGCGCAGGGCCCGGTTGGCCGCCTGGAGGTCGTTGTAGGCCTCGGTGATCGACTCGAGGTGCATGTTGCTGGTCAGCAGCGCCTTGTAGCCGGCGTGGCACGTCGCCGAGATCGAGGTGTGCAGCATCGTCAGCCGGGCCCGCAGCCCGGCCTCGCCGAAGCTCGCCAGCCGCTCGGCGGCCCGGCTCACCGCGGTGACGTCCAGCCGCGAGGCGTAGGGGCTGGCGTGCACCGGCTGGTCGGTCTCGCCCCGATACGGCCCGCAGACGAGCTTCCCGATGACGTCGAACTCGTAGATGATCGGCATGACCACGTAGCGGTGGCCCAGGACCGGATCGACCTTGGTGACCGAACTCTCGGGGTCCAGCCGCACCAGCCCGCTGACGAACTCGACCGTCGCCCGCTGCACCACCGCGTCGGCGAAGAGCAGCGCCATCAGCCCGTGGTCGTGCACGATCTCGACGAGCTGCTCGTGCTGCTCGTCGTAGACCCGCAGCCCCACCCGGTACAGATCGGCGAAGGCCCCGCACAGCTCGGCGAACAGGCCCGGCTCGATCAGCTCGGCGAGGCGCGGGGGGCGGTCGAGGATCGAGTCGCTCACGGCGTCCCTCCGAAGACCGGGCGGGGCGGGCCCCACTCGCGGAAGATCTCGGCGATGAAGCTGTCCCGCTCGACGCCGAGCCGCTCACCCATGCGGTACTCGCGGTCGAGGCGATCCCACGCCGCCCGCAGGACCCCCTCGAGCGTCTCGCGGACCCCGATGCCCTCGATGGCGATCGCCGGATACACCGCGGTGTTGCGGTGCCGCTGGAACGCCGCCAACTCGGCCTCGCTGCGGATGTTCGGCAGGTCGCGCTTGTTGAACTGGATGACCGTCGGCAGATCGGCCGGCAGCCCGTTGGCGGCGAGGTTGTCGGCGAGGTTGCGGAAGGACTGCTTGTTGGCCTCGGTCTCGGAGAGCTGGCTGTCGGCGATGAAGACCACCGCGTCGGCCCCCTGAAGCACGACCCGCCGGGTGCTGTCGTGGATGACCTGCCCCGGCACCGTCAGCAGCTTGACCTTGAGCTTGAAGCCGCTGCGGGCCTTGAACACGACCGGCAGCAGGTCGAAGAAGAGGGTGCGGTCGTCCCGGGTCTCGAGGGTCATCAGCCGGCCGGCGCCGGCCCGGGGCACCATCAGGTGCAGCGCCTGGAGGTTGGTCGTCTTGCCGCTGAGCGCCGGGCCGTAATAGACGACCTTCAGCGTGATCTCGCGCCGGGGCAGGTTGAACTGGACCATCAGCCGTCCTGCGGCTCGACCGGACATGCCATCATGCCCGCATGATGCCCCGCCGGCGCCCGGTTGGCCAGATGATGGGTGCCGGGCGTGGCCCGCCCCTCGAACTGCCGGGTCACCTGGTACTTGCTCAGCAGGTAGTAGCCGAACGCCAGGATGCAGACGATGAGCGCGGCGACGAGCAGCAGCAGCATGCCCCGCAGGCGGCGGGTGTCGGCGGCGACCCGCTGCTCGACGCGACCCACCCGGGCCATCGCCGCCTGAAGCACCCGCTTTCGGTATTCGGCCAACCGGGGGTCGTCGGCGCGGGGGCCGCGGGCGAGGGCCCGATAGCAGAAGCCGGCGTATTCGAGCAGATCCGACTCGGCGCAGAGCTGGATGAAGCCATGGTGGCCCTCGGTGTCATCGAGATCACCGGCGAGGGCCTGCCAGCGGGCGCGGATGGCATCCGCCGCGGGGTGGCCGGCGAGCGGGTCGCCCGGCAGCCGGGCCCGCCCGGTGGCGGCGTAGGCGAACATGAGCCCGCACCGATGGCACGCCCGATCGCCTTCCGGCTGCCAGTGCTGGCACTTGGGGCACTCGACGGTGCCCGGAGGCGGGCCGGCGTCGTCGGCCGGGGCCCGCTCGGGCGGGGGATCGGCCGAGGGCTCGGGCGCGGTCGGATCGGGCGTGGTCGGGTCGGGCGCGGTCGGGTCGGGCGCGGTCGCCGGGCCGGCCGCCGGCGCCAGCACGTTCACCGCGTCGCACGCCGGGCAGCGGAAGCCGAAGCCGCCGTCGACGACGTCGAGGCCATCCAGATCGGCGACGTGCGGGCAGCGGGTGCAAGGGACACGCATCGCGTCATTGTGGGCGCTCGGCCGAAGGGGTCAAGCGCCTCGGGTATGTTCGGGGGAGAGAGTCGATCGGTCGCGCGGGGTCGGCGACCAGACGGGGCGCCTCGGCGCCCGTGAGGTGGGTCGTGCGGGGTTCGGGGGGATCAGTAGTCCCGGTTCCAGCCGCCGCCGCCGCCGCGTCCGCCGCGACCGCCACCGCCGCCGCCCCAACCACCGCCGCCGCCGCCGCGTCGGCCACCACCGCCGCCGCCGCCGCCGCCCTTGGCCTTGGCCTCGTCGACCCGGATCCGGCGCCCGTCGAGCTCCTGACCGTCCAGCTCCTTGGCCGCCTGGGCCGATTCGGCGTCGGCGAAAGTCACGAAGCCGAAGCCCCGCGACCGACCGGTCTCGCGGTCCAGGATGACCCGCGCCTCGGTCACCTCACCATACTGTTCGAATCCCGCCCGCAGCGAGTCGTCGGTCGTGGCCCAAGCAAGGCCGCCCACGAACAACTTGTTCTCCGACATCTGCTCTCTCTCTCTGTATCCTGGCGTGCAAGGAATTATTGCGTGGCACGCCTCTCGTCCGCAGCACGTCGCCCGAGCGGCGACTCCCAGAGCATAACCAACCCCGCCCGGCATCGCCGCAAAAAATTCCCGACATGGACAAAAAACACCTCGTTGTCATATGGGCGTCAGCCGCGCATTGTGGGAGCCGATGACTGATCGGCGAACACTCTGGCGTTTCCCCGGCCCGCTCGCGCTCGGTCGGGTGCTCGACGGGGCCCCGCCGACGCTGCACCACCCCGACGCCCAGACGGTCTATCTCGGTGATCGCGGCCTGTGGTCCTGGCCCGGGGTGACCGAGTTCGGGGCGCTGTCGATCTTCGATGCCGAGCGCCTCGACCCGCGACCGGGCCCGGTGAGCGGGTGGTTCGTCGTCGACCCGAGCCCGCTCGACGCCGCCCGGGTGCTCTACGTGCCCGACCGCCGCTGCGCCGACGCGGTCGCCGGCTGCCCCGACGTCGCCACCGCCCGGGCCCGACTGCCGGACCACTACCCGGCGGCCGTCGGCGAGGCCCGACAGGCCATCGAGCGCTACGACGCGATCACCCGGCGCATGGTGGACGGCCTGCGGGCCCTGACCGGCGACGGCGTCGACCCGGTCGACCGCCTGCCCCGCCGCTGGCGCACGGCGGCCCGCACCCCGCTGCACATGCTGCCCCCCGCCCGGCGCCGGGCGCTGGTCGAGGCGGTGGGGCGGGCCGCGGCCGCCGCGGAGCCGGCATGAGCGACCGCCCGCTGTCCTTCGAAGATCTGATCACCGGCCGGGCCGAGGTCACCGACCACCTCGATCTGCACCTCTCGGCCCGCGACGGTCCGGGGCTGGCCGACAAGCTGCGCCAGGCCTACTACTGGATCGTCAACAACGCCGTCATCGTCCCGTACTACGACGTGGCCTTCGAGGCCGAGGCCGGGCGCCGCTTCGGCTTCCCCAACGGCGACGCGTTCGTGCTGCCCCGGGGCCCGGCGTGGTCGAGCTACGTGCTCTTCCCGCTGCTGACCTTCGCCACCGGCAGCCGGGCGCTGCTGGTCGGCGGGCCGGGCAAGGGCAAGACGGTCACCGCGGTGCTGATGGGCCTGCTCGCCGGCTACACCGAGGCCGAGGTGAAGCGGGCGGTGCAGCACGGCCACCCCCAGCTCACCGTGGCCGATCTGCTCGGCAACCCGATGCCGTCCGATCTGATGGCGGCCCGCACGATGGACGAGATCCGCATCGCCTGGCGCGACTGGATCTCGATGCGGGTCAAGATCATCGACGAGTACAACCGCATCCCGACCCGGACCCAGTCGGCGCTGCTCTCGCTGCTCGCCGAGGGCTACGCCGAGATGCTGGGGCAGACGGTCGAGGCGGGCCACGGGGCGTGGTTCCTGACGGCCAACGACGACGCCGGCGGGGGCACCTTCCAGGTCATCGAGGCGCTCAAGGATCGCATCGACGTGACCATCCGGGCGATGACCTTCAACAGCCGCTTCCTGCCCCGGCTGCTCGACCGGCTGGAGTCCGGCCAGTCGCCGACCGACCTGCTGCCCCGGGACATCGTCTTCACCCCCGACGAGATGGATCGCATGCGGGCCGCGATCCGGGCGGTGCCGTTCGAGACGCCCGCCCTGCGCCGGCTGGAGTTCTTCGTGGGCAGCCTCGACTTCTGCCAGCGGGCGTCGGTCGACTTCGAGGCCAAGAGCAAGGACACCCTCAAGCTGGCCGGCATCCCGCTGCACAGCGTGTGCAACGAAGACTGCCCGCTCGACAAGCACCGCCACATCTGCGCCCAGACCGGCGAGGGGCTGTCGGTGCGCAGCTACCTGACGGTGATGACCTTCGCCAAGGCGCTGGCGTTCTTCCGGGGCGCCGAGGCGGTCACCCCGGCCGACATCCGCCAGGTGCTGCCCTACGTGCTGCACGAGAAGCTGACCGCCAACCGCCGGGGCGACTTCTTCACCGATGACCGCCACCGGGCCTACCTGCACGACAAGGTCGCCTGGATCCGCCAGATGTGGGACCGGGCGATGGACGCCTACGACCGGGCCGACCGCGATCGGGTCGACCCCGGGCGGGCGCTGCTCGCCGAGCTCGAGGCGGGGCTGGAGGGCGTCGGCCGGGCCGAGGTCGAGCGGCGCATGGGCGCGGTGGAGCGGGCCATCGCCGATCTGTGCGCCGGAGGCGAGCTGTCGGCGCCGGTCTTCGAGGATCTGGTGCGGCTGAAGTATGTCTACCTGCGCTACCAGAACTACCTGCGGTGGCTGGTGCAAGGCGCCGACACCTGATGGGTGAGGCGCCCCCCGACCGCGACGAGGCGCTGCACGGCGCGCTGCGGGCGGCCGTCGAGGCGACCCGGGCGGCGAGCAGCGCGTGGCGGCCGGCGGTGGCCGAGTATCTGTTCCGCCACGGGCTGGCCCCGCTGCACGCCGCGCTGGCCGGCCGGGGGCCGGTCCCCCACCCGCTCGTCGAGGGCGTCTGGCGGCTGATGCTCGAGACGGTCGCCACCCGCCGCTTCGGGGTGTCGACCGACGCCTGGCGCGCCGGCGACTACCCCGACCGCTACTTCCCGCTCGTGTGGCTCGATCTGCTGCCCGCCCGGCTGCCGGCCGTGGCCCCCGAGCAGCGTATGGCGGCGGTCGCGGCCCTGTTCAACCTCGGCGAGCGGCTACCCCGCAGCGTGGCCACGCCGGTGGCCCGGCGGCTGGTGGCCGAGGGGCACACCTTCGCCGCCGATCCGCTGGGCGCGCTGCGCCGGGTGAGCCGGGAGGCGGGCCTGATCGGCGACGGCCGGGCTCCGACCGGCTGGCACCGGCTGATCGAGCAGGGGGTCTTCGACTGCGCGCAGGTCGACCCCCGGTTCCTGCCCGGCGCGATCGCCGCCGGCCCCGAGCGGCGCTTCGTGGTGGTCGACGCGCTGCGGCCGGTGGCGCTGCACCTCGACATCGGCCCCGGGGGCCCCGTCTGCCGGGCGACGGGCGCCGCGCCGCCGGCGGTCACCCCCGAGCGGGCGGTCGAGCTGGAGGGCGTGCGGCTGGCCTTCGATCGCCGGGCGCTGCGGTGGCAGGGCGCGCTCGGCGCCGGCCACCACCCGCTGGACGGCGTGGCCCCGGTGGCGCTGGCGGCCAACCCGGCCGGTGACGTGCTGTGGGTCGACGCCGCCTCCACCCGGGTGCGCTGGCTGCGGGCGGGCGGATGAGCCGCCCCGCGCCGGGGGACGCCGGGCGGGCCCGACGGTGGCAGGCGGCCCTCGACCGGTGGAGCAGCGCGATCGAGCTGCGCCCGCCCCGCCCGGCCCCGAGCGGGGGCCCCATCGCCTTCATCGACCTCGTCGACCGCCAGACCCGGGTGGACTTCGACCGCCTCGCGGCGCTGGATCTGGCCCACTGCGAAGAGGCCCTCTTCGCCCACGAGATCGGGCACCACATCCGCCACCCGCACACGCTGGTCCGGGCCCGCCAGCATCAGCGGTTCCTGCGCAGCGAGCTGAGCGCGCTGGCCCACGCCTGGGCGCTGCCCCGCCTCGCCGCCGAGGCGTCCCGCGGGCAGCACGACGGGCTGCTCAACCTGCTCTATGATCTGCTGATCAACACCGCCCTGCGCCGGTGGTACGAGGCCGAGTTCATCGACCTGTACCGGGCGCTGTCGGGCGACGGGGTCGAGCCCATCTTCGGCTTCTACCTCGCCCTGTACGAGTCGCTGTGGTACCTGCCCGAAGGGGCCCTGATCGGCCCGGCCACCGCCGACGCGCTGAGCGCGATCGATCCCGCATGGCGCACCGCGGCCGACGCCTGCGCCCAGTTCATCGCCAACCGCCCCGACAACCGCTGCCTCCAGCTCGTGCGGCTGCTCGTCGCCCTGCGCCCGTTCTTCGCCGCCGGGGCCCGCATGGCCGAGGACGCCTCGCCCGAGGGGCACGACAGCTTCGGGGGCGATCTGCCGACAGAGGACGTCGCCCGGGTGATGCGCCCCGCGCCGGGGGAGGCCGAGGCCCGCCGCTGGCGGCGGTCGAGCGGGCCGGCGCCCGACGTGGATCGGGGCGAGCCGGACACCGACGCAGCGGCGGGCGCCGGGATCGGGGCAGCGGGGGTGCCCGGCGTCGGCGAGGGCGACCCGGTGCGCGACGCCCAGGCGGTGATGCGCGGGCTGTGCGACGAGACCGCCGTCGCGCTGGCCACCTACCGCCGGCTGGCGGCCCGCAGCCCGATCGAGGCCCCGCCGTCGCTCGAGCCGGGCGAGCCCGAGGTGCCCGGCCCCACCGCGGAGTGGCACGTCGGCGATCGCCTGGAGAGCATCGACTGGTTCGCCAGCCTCACCCGCGGCGGCCCGCCCATCCCGGGCTACACCCTGCACAAGCGGACCTGGCTGCCGGCCGACCCCCGGGCGGGTGATCGGGCGGTGCCGTGGATCGAGATCTACGTCGACATGTCGGGCTCGATGCCCGATCCGGTGCAGTCGCTCAACCACTCGATCGTGGCCGGGTTCATCCTGGTCGACGCCGCGACCGACGCCGGCGGCCGGGTGCGGGTGGTGCAGTACAGCCACCGCTTCGAGGCGATGCCCGACTTCGTGCAGAGCCCCCGCCCGGCGCGGGCGGCGCTGCTGGCCTATGTCGGCGGCGGCACGACCTTTCCCTGGGCCGAGCTGCTGCGCAGCGCGCGCCGCTGGCGGCGGGCGGCCCGGGTCGTGCGGGTGGTGATCACCGACCGCGACTTCTGCCACAACTGGCGTCGCCCGGGGGACGTCGCCACCCGGGACGCCGCGGTCGAGCAGGCGACGGCCCACGGGCAGCTCGTCGCGCTCATCGACCACGGCGAGGCGGCCGCGCACCGCCAGATGCGGCGGGCCGGCGTGCAGGTGGTCGAGGTGGAGGGCTGGCAGACGCTGCCCGCCATCGCCCGGGCGCTGGCCCGGTCGCTCTTCCCGACGGAGGGCGGCGACGGCAGGGGGTGAGGCGTCGGGCGGCGCAGCGCGGCCCGATGGGTGGGGCGCCGGGCCGACGGCGCGCGGCCCGGCAGGGGGGCAGAAGCGGGGCGGCGGCGCCCGGCCGGGCTCAGGGCTCGGGCCGCGGCTCCTGCTCGAGGATGGTGAACTCGACCCGGCGGTTGTTGGCCCGGCCCTCGCGGGTGTCGTTGGTGTCGATGGGCTTGCTCTCGCCGTAGCCCTCCGACTCCAGCCGCGACGGGTCGACCCCGGCCGTGGTCAGGTACTCCATCACCGACGCCGCCCGCCGCTTCGACAGGTCGAGGTTGTAGGCGTCGGTGCCCTGGCTGTCGGTGTGCCCCTCGATGCGGATCTTCTTGATCTGCGGGTTGCGCACGATGACCCGGACCACCTGGTCGAGGATGCTGAAGCTGATCGGCCGGATGATGGCCTTGTCGAGCTCGAAGTAGATCTTCTCGTAGATCTCGATCTTCTCGGCCTCGACCTTGACCTTGACCTCGCCCTTGTCGGGGCAGCCGTCGTCGTCCTCGACGCCGTTGATGATCTCCGGCTCGTTGGGGCACTTGTCGTCGACATCGAGGATGCCGTCGCGGTCGTTGTCCGGATCGGGGCAGCCGTCCTCGTCCTTGAACCCGTCGAAGTCCTCGGGGTCGTTGGGGCACTGGTCGACGTTGTCCTTGAGGCCGTCACCGTCGGTGTCGGGGATCTCATCGGGGCAGCCGTCCTCGTCCTGCCACTCGTTGACCGTCTCCGGCTCGTCGGGGCACTTGTCCTCGACGTCGGGGATGCCGTCCTTGTCGTTGTCCGGATCGGGGCAGCCGTTCTCGTCCTCGAAGCCGTCGCGGTCCTCGGGATCGAGCGGGCACTCGTCGTCCACGTCGAGGATGCCGTCCTCGTCGTTGTCCGGATCGGGGCAGCCGTCTTCGTCCTGGAACTCGTCCTTGTCCTCCGGGTCGTCGGGGCACTGGTCCTCGTAATCGAGGATGCCGTCGCCGTCGCGGTCCAGCTCGCGCTGATGCCAGGTGAACCCGAGCACCACCCGGTAGTCGGGCGAGCCGTAGTCGGGGATGAGCCCGAAGCCGGCGCCGAGGGTGAAGACCGGCCCGGCGGGCATGAAGATGCGGGCCCCGGCCAGCAGCTCGAGCGGGCTCGAGGCGCTGTCGGGGTCGATGTCGGCCAGCGGCGCGGCGCCGAACAGCTCGGCGATGAGGTGCACGTAGTCGTCGGAGATGTCGAAGTCGATGCCGGCCCCGTAGGTCAGCTCGTGGCTCAGCTCGAGCGCGCCGTCGGCGCTGGTGCTGCTGATGGTCTGCTCGTCGGGCCGGATGCGGCCGCCGATGTTGGCCGCCAGCCGCACCTTGGCGATGTGCACCTCGAGGGCCAGCTTGGGGTTGAGGGTGAACTGGCCCCCGCCGACGAAGGCGTCCTCGTCGCCGGTGGGCAGGCTCATCGGCACGACGAGCGACAGCCCGACCCCCCGATCGTTGTGACTCTCCAACCCGAAGAGCCGGATCTTGGGCGTCAGCCGGATGTCACCGAAGGCGAAGCCCTCGTCCCGGCGACCGTCGAGGGTGCCGTAGACCAGGTTGATCGGCAGGTCGATGCTCAGCTCGAGCCGATCGAGCAGCCCGAGTGTCAGCATCAGGTCGAAAGTCAGGAGCTGCTCGACGTAGGCTTCGAGCTCTTCGTCGGTCGCCGAGTCCCGCAGGACGAGGGGCCGGGCGCCGTAGTTGAAGTAGAGCGACGGCACGAACTCGAGGTGCCCCGCGGTGCGGGCGCCCTCGACGCTGAAGTAGTTCCAGGTGCCGGCTGCAGGGTCGAAGTTCTGTATGTTCTGGGCGTGGGCGGCGCCGACCATCATCATCAGTGCCGCCATCAGTCCGAAGGACGTACGCCGGATCATCTTCGCACCCCTCTGCATGTTTTTGCCTCGGTCTCGCATATCGAGCGATACGTCAGAGCCGTGCCGGGTGAACCGCGTCACGACATTTTCCGGAACATGTCAGCGGATGCGCGATTTGTCCAGCATCTTGGGCCATCTTCGGTCGAAGACGGCGCGGTGACGTGACCCCATGTCCACTTCCTTCCTCCATATCTTCCAGTGGCCCGGCGGCGGCGTTCGTCCTGGCGGGCATCGCGACATGTGCGATATACGAGGGTCAGCCAACTGGTCGGGGAGAGGGCCTTGGATTCCGAGTGCAAAAGAACCTTGCAATCAGACAGGAGAATTGCGGTGCGTTCGACGCGCGTGAGTGTGCTGGTCGTGCTGCTGGGGGCGCTGGCGCTGCCCGCGGTGGCGTGGGGTCAAGCGCCGCTGGTCGACGGGCTCGGCGGGCCCGAGGATCTGGGGACCAACCAGATCGGGGCCGGTGACGACGGCAGCCTGCCGCTCAGCACCGATCCCGCCAACCCCCGGTTCGACGCCGATCTGGCGGCCGCCTTCCCCGACGGGTTCAGCTTCTACGGGGTCCAGTACGACGGCCTCAACATCAACATCAACGGCAGCATCTCGTTCGGCGGGCCGCGCTTGCAGCTCGACCCGACGCCGTTCCCCCGCCCGGGGGGGGGGCAGCCGCCCAACCGTCCGATGATCGCGCCCTTCCTCGCCGACGTGGACACCCGGGGCCGGCGAGCGGGGGTCGACAACCGCATCCACTACGCCATCGACGTGGAGGGCGGGCGGCTCGTCGTGACGTGGAACGAGGTGGGCTACTTCCAGCAGCGCACCGATCTGCTCAACACCTTCCAGGTCATCCTGACCGCCCGCCCCGACCTGGACGCCGGCGACTTCGACATCGAGTTCCGCTACAACCGCTGCGAGTGGACCGCCGGCGAGCGCCAGCTCGAGATCCAGCCGGTGGTGCACGCTCGGGTGGGCTTCGACGCCGCCAACGGGGTCGACTTCGCCGAGCTGCTGCCGTTCTCCGGCACCCGGCGGGTGCTCGAGATGTGCGAGCTGTCGAACTCCGGGCTGCCCGGCGGCTGGACCTTCCCCGCCCGCGGGGGTGACGTCTACGTCTGCGGCAACGGCCAGGTCGAGCCGGGCGAGGAGTGCGACGAGGCCGACGTGAACCGGCGCTTCCGCTCGGGCGACGGCTGCTCGGCGGACTGCCGGCTCGAGGTCGACCGGGACTGCGACGGGGTCTACGCCCTCGTCACGCCGCCCGCGGAGCCGGTCGCCGGCTACGACAACTGCCCCGGGGCGCAGCAGCTCGACTGCGCCGACCCCGACGTGCTCGAGCTGACCGACGACCTCAACCCGACCTACAACCCGCTTCAGCTCGACAACGACGAGGACGGCGAGGGCGACGCCTGCGACGACGACGACGACAACGACACCATCCTCGATGTCGAGGACAACTGCCCGCTCGACCGCAACGGGCCGAACGACCCGGGCACCGACGGCTTCGACAACGACCGGGACGACGAGGTCGACGAGGCCGGCGAGGAGGAGCAGTTCAACTACGACGGCGACCCCAAGGGCGACGTCTGCGACATCGACAGCGACGATGACGGGGTGCCGGACTACTTCATCGAAGGCGACCCCGAGTCGGGCGACTTCGACAACTGCCGCTTCACCTTCAACCCCGACCAGACCGACACCGACGGCGACTTCATCGGTGATCCGTGCGATCCCGACGCCGACAACGACGGGGTGACCGACTGCGGCAACGACCTCATCTGCGACCCGGAGGACGACGGCTACGACAACGACCGCGACGGCCGCTTCGACGAGGGCCGCAACGGCATCGACGACGACGGCAACGGCATCATCGACGACGAGTTCGACTGCCCGCCGGGCGGCCCGTGCGACGTGGTGCAGAACCTCTACGACGACGACGGCGACAGCTACGTCGACAACGCCGAGGAGGCCGGCCTGCCCCCGCCGGTGTACCCCGGCCCCGACGCCGACGGCAGCGAGGACAACTGCCGCATCGTGCGCAACGGTGAAGAGGAGGCCGACATCGAGGGCGTCGGCAACCAGATCGACACCGACGGCGACGGCCTCGGCGACGCCTGCGACCCCGACGACGACAACGACGGGGTGCCCGACGGCGAGGACAACTGCCCGCTGACCTTCAACCCGGGCCAGTTCGACAACGACGGCGACCGCATCGGCGACGCCTGCGACCCCGACGACGACAACGACGGCATCCTCGACTGCGGCCCCGGCGGCTGCCCGCCGAGCGGCGACGGCATCGACAACGACGGCGACGGCCGCCCCGACGAGCCGGGCGAGTGCGACGACGGCGACTGCGATCCCGGCGAGGACGGCATCGACAACGACGGCGACGGCGTGGTCGACGAGCCGGGCGAGGACTTCCCCCAGCCGGGCGAGGGCCAGGACAACTGCCAGTACACCGCCAACGTCGATCAGGCCGACAACGACGGCGACGGCCGGGGTGATGTGTGCGACCCCGACGACGACAATGACGGCGTGCCCGATGGCGAGGACAACTGCCAGTTCATCCCCAACGGCGACCAGCGGGACACCGACGGCGACGGCCTCGGCGACGTGTGCGACCCCGACGACGACGACGACGGCGTGGGCGACTGCGGGGCCGACGGCTGCCCGCCGAGCGGCGACGGGGCCGACAACGACGGCGACGGCGAGTACGACGAGCCCGGCGAGTGCGCCGCGCCCGGCGACGACTGCGACCCGACCGACGACGGCGTCGACAACGACAACGACGGCGAGGTGGACGAGCCGGACGAGGACTTCCCCGATCCGGGCGGTGATCAGGACAACTGCCAGTACACCGACAACCCCGATCAGACCGACACCGACGGCGACGGCATCGGCGACGCCTGCGACCCCGACATCGACAACGACGGGGTGCTCAACGAGGACGACAACTGCGTCTTCCGGGTGAACCCGCCCCAGGTCGACACCGACGGCGACGGCCAGGGCAACGTCTGCGACATCGACGACGACGACGACGGGGTGCTCGACTGCGGCGACGACGGGCAGTGCCCGGCCTCGGCCGACGGCGAGGACAACGACGGCGACGGCCAGTACGACGAGGATCAGGAGTGCCGCCTCGAGGGCGACGACTGCGATCCCGAGGGCGACGGCCTCGACAACGACGGCGACGGTCAGGTCGACGAGCCGGGGGAGGACTTCCCCGAGGCCGACGACGAAGAGGACAACTGCCAGCTCATCGCGAACCCGGGGCAGGAGGACGCCGACGGCAACGGCCGGGGCGACGCCTGCGACGAGGATCGGGACGGCGACGGCGTGCCCGACGACGAGGACAACTGCCCCGACGTCGCCAACCCCGATCAGGCCGACGGGCCCGACATGGACGGCATCGGCGACGCCTGCGACTGCGACCGGGACAACGACGGGTACAACAACGAGGGCCGGGACAACGAGGGCCAGCTCTGCCCCGACCCGGAGGACAACTGCCCCGACATCGCCAACCCCGACCAGCTCGACACCGACGGCGACGGGGTGGGCGACGCCTGCGACCCCGACGACGACGGCGACGGCGTGGCCGACGGCGAGGACAACTGCGCCCAGGTGCCCAACCCCGATCAGGCCGACTTCGACGAAGACGGCATCGGTGACGCCTGCGACTGCGACATCGACAACGACGGGATCAACAACTCGGCGGCCGAGGGGCTCAACAACGTCGACGAGGACGGCGAGGTCTGCCCCGATCAGGACGACAACTGCAACTTCACCCCCAACCCCAACCAGCGGGACGAGGACGGCGACGGCGTGGGCGACGCCTGCGACCCCGATCCCGATGGGGACGGCGTCGAGGGCGACGACAACTGCCCCGAGGTGCCCAACCCGGGTCAGGAGGACTCCGACGGCGACGGCGTGGGCGACGCCTGCGACGACGACCTGGACAATGACGGGGTGCCCAACGACGAGGACAACTGCATCGCCATCCCCAACCCCGACCAGGAGGACAACGACGGCGACGGCGTGGGCGACGCCTGCGACGACGACGACGACGACGACGGGGTGCTCGACGGCGAGGACAACTGCCCGCTCGTGCCCAACTCGGATCAGGCCGACAACGACGGCGACGGCCTCGGCGACGCCTGCGACGACGATGATGACGACGACGGCATCCTCGACCCGGAGGACAACTGCCCGTTCATCGCCAACCCCGATCAGGCCGACAACGACGAGGACGGCATCGGCGACGTCTGCGACGACGACGACGACAACGACGGGGTGCTCGATGGCCCCGACAACTGCCAGTTCACCGCCAACCCGGACCAGGAGGACGACGACGGGGACGGCATCGGCAACCCGTGCGACGACGACTGGGACGACGACGGCATCCCCAACGCGGATGACAACTGCCCCCGCACGCCGAACCCCGATCAGGCCGACACCGACGGGGACGGCGTGGGCGACGCCTGCGACCCCACCATCGTGACCGGCAACGTGCCGTTCGACGGCTGCACCCAGGCGCCCGGTCGCGGGTCGGACCTGCCCCTGCCCTTCGCCCTCGCCGTGCTGGCCTTCGCCGCGGTGCGGTTGCGGCGACGCGCCTGATCGGCCAACATCGCGAGTCGATCCGGCCGGATCGGCTCGCGGTGTGCCCCACCCCGCCTCCCTCCGGCCCCTCGCGTCGCGCACGCACCCGGAGGCCCGCCCGATGAAGATCCCCCGCAACGAACCGTGCCCCTGCGGCAGCGGCGTCAAGTACAAGAAGTGCCACCTCGGCAAGCCTCTGCCCGGCGAGGAGACCGACGGCGACGCCACGATGGGCCAGGACGTGCAAAGCGCGCTGGCCGATCGCCGGGTGCAGGGGGCGATCGTGGTGGGCATCCTGGTCTCGGTCGGCGCGGGCATCTGGCAGGGGGCCTACACCGGCATCGTGGTGGGCGCCGCCTGCCTGCTGGGCATCATCGCCTGGGCCAGCTTCCGCAACCCGCCGCCGCCCAACCCCGACGCCGGGGACCCCGCCGCGCTCAACTTCGGCCGCCAGGACTGACGTGTACGCCTTCGTGGCGCGGGTGTTCGGCCAGGCGGCCGACATCTTCTACCGCCGACGCATGCTCGGCGGCGCCGTGCCGCGCCAGGGGCCGACGGTCATCGTCTCCAACCACCCAAACGGGCTGATCGACCCGGTCCTGATCATGCGCATCGCCCGGCGGACGGTGCGCTTCCTGGCCAAGGCCCCGATGTTCGGCATGCCGGTCATCGGCCGGCTGACGAAGTGGGTCCGGGCGCTGCCGGTCTACCGGGCGCAGGACGGGCACGACACATCGGCCAACGCCGACATGTTCCGGGCGGTGTACGCGGCGCTGGCCGACGGCGACTGCATCTGCCTCTTCCCCGAGGGCGTCAGCCACAACGAGCCGGCCCTGCAACCGCTCAAGACCGGCGCCGCCCGCATGGCGCTGGGGGCCGAGGCCGCCGCCGATCGACCCCTGGGGGTCCAGATCGTGCCGGTGGGGCTCTACTACCGCGACAAGTCGGCGTTCCACAGCGAGGTCGCCATCCGCATCGGCGAGCCCATCGTGCTCGACGACGGCTGGCGGGCGCGCCACGCCGAAGACCCGCGGGCCGCAGCCCGGTCGCTGACCGAGGCCATCGACGAGGCCATCCGCCGGATCACCGTCAACCTCGACGCGTGGGACGACCTGCCGGTGCTCGAGCTGGCCGCCCGCATCTGGCACGACGAGCGGGATCCGGTCGAGCGGCTGCGGGCGATGGCCGACGCCCAGCGCACCTTCCTGACGACCCGGCCTCGCCGCATCGAGGCCCTGCGCAACCGGCTGCTGGCGTTCGGCGACGACCTCGAAGCCCTGGGGCTGACCCCCGAAGCCCTCGACCGCCCGGTGGGCGACGGCCGCCGGGCGCGCTACGTGCTGCGCAACCTGGTGGCGGCGGTGCTCGGGCTGCCGGTGGCCCTGATCGGCGCGGTGGCCTACTTCGCGCCGTATCAGCTCATCCGGCTGCTGGTGCGGCTCATCGACCCCGAGGAGGACATCATCGCCACCGCCAAGGTGCTGGCGGCGGTGCTGTTCTTCGTGCCGTGGCACATCGCGCTGGTGACCGCCACCGCGCTGTGCATCGGGCCGGGGACCGCCTTCGTCGCCAGCGTCGGCCTGCCGCTGTGCGCGCTCTACACCCACCACTTCATCGAGGGCCGCATCGCCGCCCTGCGTCGGGCCCGCATGGCGTGGACCCTGCTGCGGGGGCAGGGGCGCGAGGCGAGCGCCGCGCTGCGGGCCGAGCGGGAGGCGCTGCGGGTCGAGCTCGACGCCCTGGCGGCCGAGTACGGCTGAGGTCCCCCGCTGCCGATTGCCGTTCATGGTGCACGGCACCCGGCCCCACCGGGGCGGTGGGAGGCGGTTTCGTGCCTCGATTTGTGCACCGCACCAAAATGCTTGACGGGTCGAGAACCCGCTGACTACGGTCCGAGCGCACGCGCACGGAGGTCAACACATGGACCAGTCGACCATCGCCTGGATCGCCTTCGGGGTGTACCTGGCGGTCACCGCCGGGCTGGCGATCATCGGCTACCTCAAGACCGACTCTCTGGAGTCGTTCGCGGTGGGCAAGCGGGACATGGGCCCGTGGCTGGTGGGCATCACCATGGGCGCCGCGATGAGCTCGACGGCCACCTTCGTGATCAACCCCGGCTTCGTCTACGCCCACGGTCTGAGCGCCTTCGTGCACCTGGGGCTCGCGGTGGGCATCGGCATCGCGGTGGCGCTGGCGGTCATGTCGCCCACCTTCCGTCGGGTGGGCGTCGACGGCCACGCCCTCACCCTGCCCCACTGGATCGGCGCCCGCTATCAGAGCACCGCGCTGCGGGTCATCTTCGGCCTCATCAGCCTGATGTCGATCGCGTTTCTGGTGCTCATCGCCGGCAGCGTGCAGATCCTGCTGCAGAAGACGCTCGGCCTCAGCCCGGACAACGCCCTGCTGCTGACCATCGGCTTCGTCTTCAGCTACATCCTCATCGGCGGGACCTACGCCCACACCTACACCAACTCGTTGCAGGGGGTGATGATGGTGTTCGTGACGGTCGCGATCCTGACCAAGACCGTCGGCGCGCTGACCACCGATGGCTTCTGGGCCCTGCTCGAGGCCCGCGACGCGAACCTGCTGGCCACCGTCAACCCCGAGTCGGTGCTCTACGGGGACTTCTTCAGCGTGTACGTGGCCGGCTTCGTCATCGGCTTCGCGGTCGTCTGCCAGCCCCACCTGCTGATGAAGGCGCTGTACCTCGAGAAGGACGAGGACGTCGGCAAGTACGTGATGGTGAGCGTGGGCATCACCGCGCTGTTCTTCACGCTGCTGCTCGGGGGGCTGGCGGCGCACGCGGTGCTCGACCCGGCCGCCGCCGAGGTCGCCCGGCAGGACGCGGTGATGGTCGCCTGGCTCAAGACGCAGTTCGGCGACGTCACGTTCGTGCTGATCAGCGTGGCCCTCGTCGCCGCCGGCATGAGCACCCTCGACGGCATTCTGGTCGCGATGAGCACCGTGGTGTCCAACGACGTGTACCTGCCGATCGCCGGGCGCACCTTCCTCAGCGACCGCACGCCGGATCAGCAGCAGCTCGCCGGCTACCGCTTCGGGCAAGTGGTGCTGGTGCTGATGGGGGTGGTGACCTACCTGTTCCTGGTCAAAGAGCCGGCTGCGCTGCTGGTGGCCCTCGGCGACCTGGGCGTCGTCGGGGTCATCGGCGGCCTGCTGCTGCCGGTGATCGCCGCGGTGGCCGCGCCGCGCAACGACCGCCGCCCGTTGGTGATCACCGTCGCCGTCGCGATCGGCGTCGTGATGCTGGCCTGCGCGGCGATCCTGGGCATGGAGCAGCGCCCGCCGCGCCTGCTGGGCATCTTCGGCCAGACGGGGGTCTACGGCATCATCGCCGCCGCGGTGGGCCCCATCCTCATCGGGGTGATGCTGCCCCGACGCAGCGACCTGCGGCCGCTGGCGCTGACCATCTCGGTGGTGGGCTTCCTGTTCTACGTGCTGCTCAACTCGATCCGCTTCGTGGTGACGAGCCCGGCCTACGCCGAGAGCGGGATGGCGCAGAGCTGGGCCGGCTTCGCCGAGAGCAACCCGGTGCTCGCCGGCACGATCGCCCACGCCAACCCGGCGGTGCCGGCGACGCTCTCGATCCTGTTGAGCGCCTTCATCGCCGCTGTCTGGCTGACGCTGCGCAAGGGACCGGCGGCGGGCGCGCCGGCCGCCGCTCACCCGGAATGACTCCCCGGTCGGAATGAGGCTGGGCACGGCGGGCGCGGCCTGTCATACTCCGGTCTCATTCGCGCATATCGGAGCCACATCTCATGACCCCTACGCTGCGTTCGTCGCTGGCGGCCTGCGCCGTCTTCTGCCTGCTGTCCACCGCCCACGCCCAGGAGGCGCCGCCCGATCCGGCCCCGGCGGCCGATCCCGCCGCTGCCCAGGGTGATCCCGCCGGGGCGGGCGCCGAGGGCGACCCCTCGGCCGAGGATCTGGCGGCGATGGGCCCCATGGCCCAGCTCGGCTGGATCGAAGGGCCCACCGAGGCCTCATTGGGACCCAACGCCACGGTGAAGGTGCCCGAGGGCTACCTCTTCATCGACGGGGGCGACACCCGCAAGTTCCTGGAGTTGCTGGGCAACATCGCCGGCACCCAGGAGGTCGGCATGCTGCTCCAGCCCGAGGAGCAGTGGTTCGTCGTCTTCGAGTTCGACCCGGTGGGCTACGTCGAGGACGACGACAAGGACGACCTCGACCCCGACGACGTGCTCGAGAGCATGCGCGAGAGCAACGAGGCGGGCAACGAGGTGCGCAAGGAGCGGGGGCTGACCACGCTGACCATCACCGGGTGGGCCACCAAGCCCCACTACGACGAGGCGAGCAACCACCTCGAGTGGGCCATCGAGCTGGAGGACGACGCCACCAAGGGGCGCAGCGTCAACCACCAGACCCGCCTGCTCGGGCGGCGGGGCATCATGAAGGCGACGCTGGTCATCGACCCGCCCAAGCTCGCCGGCGCGCTGCCCACCTTCCGCGAGCTGCTGGCCGACTTCGACTTCAAGGAGGGCGAGCGCTACGCCGAGTACAAGGACGGGGACAAGATCGCCGAGTACGGTCTGACCGGGCTGATGGTCGGCGGCGCGGCGGTCCTCGCCGCCAAGTCGGGGCTGCTCAAGTCGATCTGGAAGTTCCTCGTCTTCATCGTCGCCGGCATCGGCGTCGGCCTCAAGAAGCTCTTCGGGCGCGGCGGCGGCGAGTCCTGATCAACCGCTGCGGCCCGGCCGCGACCACCCCCTCATGACCGACGAACTCTCGCTGCTGCTGGTGCTGGCGGCGCTGTATCTCATCGAGTGCGCGCGCTGGATCGGCGCCCCGGGCCTCGCGGTGGTCGGCCGCCGCGGCGCCGGTCGCCTGCTGCGCCCCGGGGAGCGCCTGGGCAACCGCCGGGGCGGGCTGGCGTGGATCGGCGCGCTCGAGACCCCCGGCGCCGCCTTCGCCGCCCACCCCTGGCCGCTGAGCTTCGGGCCCGACGCCCTGTGCGTCGAGGCGCCCTACGCCTGGCGCCGCCTGGGCCGGGCCCCCGCCTCGCGGCGGATCGTGGAGTACGCCGAGCTGCGGACCCTGACGCCCCGGCGGCGCGGGTCGGACGTCTGCCTGGGCGAGTCGACCCTGGTGGCGACCCGCAGCGACGCGGCGGCCGAGGCGCTCGTCGCGCTGCTGAAGCGGCTGGCGCAGGCTTCCCCCGCCGAGCGGGCGGCCCTGCTCGAGGACACCGTGCGCGGCCGCTTCGCCCGCCCCGCCATCGAGGCTCGGGTGGCCGAGGTCGCCGCCGCCCGCCGGCTACCCGCCGTCACCGGGGCGCTGCTGGCGCTGGCGATCTTCGGCGCGGGGCCGGCCCTGACCCACCTCTACGGGCTGGTGGCCATCGCCCTGCCCTTCGGCCTGGGCCTGCTCGGGCTGCACCTGCTGCACCTGCTCGTCGTCTTCCGGGCCCACCGGCGCCTGGCGCCCGCGGCCCGCGCCGATCGGTGGATCGAGTTCGCCAAGCTGCTGCTCAGCCCGCCGATGGCCATCCGGGCGGCGGACGCGCTGTCGTGGCATCGGCTGGCCGAGTTCGACGCCATCGCGGTGGCATCGGTGATGGCCCGACCGGACGCGTTCGCGGCGTTCGTCGGCCCGGTCCGCCGCGATCTGGCCCACCCGCTCGCGATCCCCGGCCTGGAGCCGCGGGCGGCGGCCATCGTGCAGGCCGAGCGGGCCCGCACGCTGGCGGCGGTGGACGGGCTGATCGCCGAGCGGGCAGTGGAGGTGGCCGACCGGCCGGACGGGGTGGCCGACGGTGGCGGCTGGTGCCCCCGATGCCTGGGCACCTATCGCCGCTCGGAGGGCGAGTGCGGGGACTGCCCGGGGGTCGCGCTCCAGCGCTGAGCCGGCGCCGAGCCCCCCGGGGGTTCAGGCCACGTACTTGGACTCGTAGCGGAAGGCGTCGATGCGCCAGTGGACGCCGTCGCGCACCAGGTGCAGGTCGTAGGCCCCGACGAAGGTCGTCAGCGGCGCGTCGGTGTCGGGCTTGTAGTGGGTGGCAGTGGCATAGCAGTACGCGGTGGCCTCGTCCCCCTCGACGTCGACCAGGACGTTGCCCGCGTGGTGGTGCACCGCCTTCACGTCGGCCAGCCCGGCCTCCCACGCCGCCGCGATGGCCTTGCCGCTCATCGTCGCCGGCTCGCCCCCGGCGAGGCTGGTCACGTCGAACCGCACGGCGTCGGTGAACAGCATCGCCACCGCGAACCAGTTCTTGCGGTCGGTCTCGACGAACAGCCGGGTGACGGTGTCGGTGACGGTCTGGCGGTCGATCAGGCGCTTCAGCGCGCGCTCGGTGTCGTGCATCACTCGCTCCTCGGGGTGGGATCCGACCGCGCCGCGCGCAGCCGGGGGCCGATCTCGGTGAGCCCCAGATAGACCGCCAGCCCCGCGGCGGCGATCCAGTGCTCGATGGCGTACAGCCGGCGGGTCACCATGAAGTCGTGGGGCAGCTCGAGCGCCGCGGCGAAGAGCGGCCCGTCGACCCCCTCCGGCCGCAACACGAAGAAGACCATGTACCCGCTGTAGGCCATCTGGAAGGCGAAGTGGGCGATGATCAGCGCATGCAGCGCAAACAGCAGCGGGTGGGCCCGCCAGCCGCGCCGTGAGCCATCGCCGGGCACCGCTCAGCCCCGCTTCACCGGGGTCGGCTCGGCCAGCCGGTTCCGCAGCGTCTGGGCGTCGTAGTACGTCGGCCAGCACGGGCGCTCGATGTACTGCCCGCGGCCCTTCTCGGCCTTCACCTCGCCGCCCTCGAACACGACCTCGCCCCGGCTGAGGGTCACCGCGGCGTTGCCGGTCACCTCCATGCCTTCGAAAATGTTGAAGTCGATGTTCATGCGGTGGGTTTTGGCCGAGATGGTGCGGGTCGCGTCGGGATCCCACACCACGATGTCGGCGTCGGCCCCGGCCTGCAGAGCGCCCTTCTTGGGGTGGATGTTGAAGATGCGGGCGGTGTTGGTCGAGGTGACCGCCACGAACTCGGCCGGGGTCAGCTTGCCGGTGCGCACCCCGTGGTGCCACAGCACGCTCATGCGATCCTCGACCCCGCTGGTGCCGTTGGGGATCTTGCGGAAGTCGTCTCGCCCCATCGCCTTCTGGTCGGTGCAGAAGCAGCAGTGGTCGGTGGCCGTGGTCTGGAGCATGCCCGCCTGCAAGCCGCGCCACAGCGCCGCCTGATGCTCCTTGGGGCGGAACGGCGGGCTCATTACGTAGTGGGCCGCCTTCTCCCACTCGGGGTGGCGGTAGACGCTGTCGTCGATGACGAGGTGCTGGGCGAGCACCTCGGCGAAGACCCGCTGCCCCTCGAGCCGGGCCCGGGTGACCGCTTCGAGGGCGTCGATGCACGAGGTGTGCACCAGGTAGAGCGGCACGCCGAGCACCTCGGCGATGCGGATCGCGCGGTTGGCGGCCTCGCCCTCGACCTCGGGCGGGCGCGACAGCGGGTGGCCTTCGGGGCCGTGGATGCCCTTGTCGAAGATCTCCTGCTGCAGCCGGTAGACCAGCTCGCCGTTCTCGGCGTGCACCGTGCACAGCGCGCCCAGCTCGCGGGCCCGGGAGAAGCTGTTCACCAGCGTCTCGTCGTCGCACATGATGGCGTTCTTGTACGCCATGAAGTGCTTGAAGCTGTTGACCCCCCAGTCCCGGGCCAGGGTGCCCATGTCCGCGTGCACCGAGTCGTCCCACCAAGTCACCGCGACGTGGAACGAGTAGTCGCCGGCCGCCTTGGCCGCCCACTCGCGCCACTGGTGGTAGGCCTCGAGCAGCCGCTGCTGCGGGGCGGGGATGACGAAGTCGATGATCGAGGTGGTGCCCCCGGCGAAGGCGGCGCAGGTGCCGGTGTAGAAGTCCTCGCTGGCGACCGTGCCCATGAACGGGAGCTGCATGTGGGTGTGGGGGTCGATGCCGCCGGGCATCACGTAGGCCCCGCCAGCGTCGATCGTGCGATCGGCGCTCGCCGAGAGCCCCGGACCGACCTCGGCGATGCGGCCGTCGACGCAGAGCACGTCGGCCGAGCGCTCGCCCTCGATGGTGACGACGGTCCCGCCCTTGATCAACACGCTGGACATGGCGCTCCCTCCGATTCGTTCGGCGCGGAGCGCACGCTAGCAGGATTCGAGCGGTGAGGGCACCCCCCGGCGCGATCGGCCGGGGGCGCGGGGGCGGGCTCAGGCGGCGTCGGAGAGGCCGCCCTCGATCTTGTCGAGGTGCACGTCCATCTGGGGGAACGGGATGGAGATGTCGGCCGCGTCGAGGGCCTTCTTGGTGGCGAGGGTCATCTTGTCCCGCAGGGCGAGGTAGTTGCGGGGCTCGGTCCACTTGCGCACCGACCAGTCGATCGACGAGCCGCCGAGGGCCTTGAGGTAGACCTGCGGCCGCTCACCGTCCTCGATCTCTTCGAGGGCCTTCAACAGCACCGCCCGGACCTGGTCCAGATCGGCGCCGTAGTCGGTGCCCACGTCCACGTCGACCCGGGCCATGTCGTCGAAGGTCTTGTTCTCGATCGGCGAGCCGAAGACGTCCTTGTTGGCCAGGATGAGCTTGTGGTTGGCGAACGAGTACAGGACGGTCGTGAACAGGCCGACCTCTTCGACGATGCCGGTCTGCCCGGCGATGCCCACGACGTCACCGACCTTGAACGGCCGCAGGATGAGCAGCATGACCCCGGCGGCGACGCTGGAGAGGGTGCCCTGGAAGGCGAGGCCGATGGCCAGGCCGGCGGCGCCGATCATCGCCGCGAAGCTCGTCGTCTCGATGCCGAAGGCGCCCAGACAGGCCACCCCGACCATGACCAGCACGCCCCACCGGACCACGTTGCCCAGGAAGCGGGTCAGGGTGACGTCGACCTTGTTGCGCTCGAGCGCGCGCCGCACGAGGTTGCTGAGGAACTTGGAGGCGTAGAGGCCGCCGACGAAGACCGCCGCGACCCAGGCGACCTCCAGGATCCACTCCAGTACGAGGCTCCAGCTGATGTCCATCTGCTCCCTCCCTATGCGATGCGATGGGCGTCTCGTCCGATACGTCTGATACACCACCCACGCCCGCGGGGCACGTCAAAAACGGCCGCCCGTTCACCGCGTCAGTCCCCCGGCTCGGGGCCCGCCGCCTCGGCCCCGCCGAAGATCTGATCGGCCCGGGCCCGGGCCTGCGCGTGATGCTCGGGCTTGACCGCGTCGACCACGATCAGCAGCGCGATGCCCATCAGCGCCATGTCGTCGGTGTAGCCCACCAGCGGGGTCAGGTCGGGGATGGCGTCGATCGGATCGGCGAGGTAGGCCAGCGCACCGAGCAGCACGGCCCGGGCCGACTTGGGCGTCTCCGGGTCGCGCAGGGTGTACCACAGCACCAGCCCCCGCTCGGCGACCGCCCGCCCGGCCCGCTTCGCCCGCCGGGCCAGCCAGTCGAGGAAGCTGCGCCGCACGGTCGGCTCGTCGGTGGGGCGCTCGCGCAGGGCCGGCGGCTGGTCGGGCGGGTCGGGGCTCATCGAGCGCATGATAACAGGCCCGCCCGCGCTGCACCGGATTGGCAACGGCGCCCGGCTGCGATAGACCTGGGCCGACTCACCCGGAGGCCGCATGTCGTCCCAGACCGTCACCCCCTCAGCGCTGCCGGGGCTGCTCGCCGAGCCGCCCGCGGGGCCGATCGCCCTGTGCGTGCCGATCGCCACCGCCGCCGAGGCCGAGGCGGTCGTCGGCGCGCTGCGCGGGCACCGGCGCCGGCTCGCCCGATCCTGCGTGGGGGTGGCCGCGGTCACCGCCGACGACGGGGCGCGGGCGGTCCTGCTCGACTGGGCCGGTCGGATCACCTGCCCCCTGACGGTGCTGCCCGCCGACGCCGACGCCCGGGGCTGGCTGGCCGGCCAGCTCGCCGTCGGCCTGCGCGGGGTGCGCCCCCGAGGCGGCAGCCGCACCGTGGGCCTGAGCCCCGACCTCCAGGACTACATCGAGGCCCACTTCAACCCGCCGGCCGATCCGATCGGCGCCGCCCTGGTCGAAGCGACCCGCGCCCGCTTCCCCCGGGGCGCGGGCATGTGCATCGGCGAGGATCAGGGGCGGGTGCTGAAGCTGCTCGTCGAGCTGTCCGGCGCCCGGCACGTGGTCGAGGTGGGCACCTTCACCGGGACGTCGTCCCTGTGGATGGCCCGGGGGCTGCCGCCGAAGGGGCGGCTGACCTGCTTCGAGCTCGACCCCGCGCCGCTCGAGCTGGCCCGGACCGCCTGGGCCGAGGCCGGGGTCGCCGAGCGCATCACGGTCGAGCTGGGCCCGGCCGCCGAGGGGCTGGCCCGGCTGCCGGCCGCTCCGTGCGTCGACATGGCCTTCGTGGACGCCGACAAAGAGGGCTACCAGACCTACCTCGACCTGCTGCTGCCCCGGCTGCGCCCGGGCGGGCTGATCGTGGTCGACAATACGCTGTGGGGGGGTTCGGTGGCCGACGCCCGGGTCGACGACGTCGACACCCGGGCGCTGCGCCGGTTCAACGACCGACTGGCGGCTGATCCGACGCTGGATGTGCTGCTGCTCTCGGTGGGGGACGGGCTGACGATCGTGCGCCGCCGCCCGGCGTAGAGCGCGGCCGGGCCGCTACTTCCACTCCTCGATCTTCTTGGCGATCAGGTCCTTCCAGAAGAAGTAGTCGTCCTTCATGCCCAGGTCGTAGGCCTTCTGGGCGATGGGCAGGGCGGCCTTGGTGTCGCCCTTGGCCGCCAGGATGTCGGCCTTGATCCACAGCGCGAACCAGGTCTCGTCGATGGCCAGCGCGTCGTCGACCATCGCCAGCCCCTTGTCCAGCTCGCCGGCGGCCTTGTAGTAGCGCGCCGCGCTCGCCAACTGGCGGGCGGTGCCCTTGGCGTAGCCCCCGATGCCGGCCTCGACCAGCGCCTTGGTGCCGATCCCGATGGGCATCACGACCTGCTTGCCGGCCCAGTCGAGCACCAGCTTGGTGCCGGTGTCGGTGGTGTCGGCGAAGAGGAAAGTCATCCGCTCCCGCTTGGGGGCGTCGGTCGGCTTCACCTCGAACCGGGCCTGATCGAGCTTCTGGTCGTAGCTGCGGGTGCCGCCCTGGTTGGGGTTCTTGTTGATGATGACGGTCCACTTGTCCTTGCCGGGGATCGTGAAGACCGCGTACTTGCCGGCGGGCACCGCCTTGCCGCCGATCGTCACGTCGGTGCTGACCTCGAGGGTCGTCGCCGAGTTGGCCCCGGTGCGCCACAGCTTGCCGAAGGGCACCAGCTCGCCGAAGACGGTGCGGCCCTTCACCCCCGGGCTGGCGTAGTCGACCTTGATCGTGGTCACCCCGGCGGTCTGCGTGACCTGGGCCCGGGGGCTGAGGTCGGGCAGCTCCAGCGACTGAGCCAGGGCCGGGGTCGCGAGCAGCAGGGCCGCCGCGGCGATGAGCGAGGAACGGGTCACGGAACGCATCGAGTCAAGCCTCCTCGGCTGGTTTGGGTCGGGCGCGCGGCAGAACCGCCTGGATGAGCAATGACAGCACGATCACCCACACGCACCCGATGACGTTGAACCACAAGTAACCGATGTCGACGCTGAAATAGAGCGCCACGACGCCGAGCTGGGCCACGACGGCGGCGAGGAAGACCGCCGTGCCGCCGACCCGCTTGACGAAGAACGCCACCAGGAAGATGCCCAGGATGACCCCATAGAAGATCGAGCCCAGGATGTTGACCGCCTCGATGAGGTTGTCGAGCAGCGCGGCGAACGTCGCGAACGCCACCGCCACCCCGCCCCAGAAGGCCGTCGCGATCTTGCTGGCCCGCAGGGTGTGCCGGTCGTCGGCGTCGGGGCGCAGCAGCCGTTTGTACAGATCGACGACGGTCGTCGACCCCAGGGCGTTGAGCTCGCTGGCGGTCGATGACATCGCCGCCGACAGGATCACCGCCAGCAGCAGCCCCACCAGCCCGGTCGGCAGGTACTTCAGCACGAACGACACGAAGATGTAGTCGCTGTCCTTGAGCTCGGCGGTGGGCACCGCGGTCTTGATGACCGCCTTGGCCTCGTCCCGCAGCGCGTCCATCCGGCCGTGCGCCGCCTGGAGCGCCGCCCGGGCCTCGGCCTCGGCGGCGGGGGTCTCGGCGGCGGTCAGAGCCAGCGCGGTCTGCTTGCGGGCCTCGAACGCCTCGGTCCAGCGGGCCTCGATCGCCTGCAATTCGGGGGCGTGCTCGGTGGCGTAGGCCGCGTCCAGCGTCGGCTGGTTGAAGAAGACCGGCGGCCGCTCGAACATGAAGAAGACGAAGACCAGGATGCCGATGAACAGGATGAGGAACTGCATCGGGATCTTGAGCATGCCGTTGAACAGCAGCCCCAGCCGGCTCTCGGTGATCGACTTGCCGCCCAGGTAGCGCTGCACCTGGCTCTGGTCGGTGCCGAAGTACGACAGCGCGAGGAAGAGCCCCCCGGTGATGCCCGACCAGAAGGTGTAGCGGGTGTCGGGGTCGAAGCTGAAGTCGATGACGTTCATCCGCCCGACGGCCCCGGCCAGGGTCGCGGCGGTGGTCACCCCGACATCATCCGGCAGGCGGTAGGCGATGACGATGGCCGCGGTGATGATGCCGCCCATGATGACGATCATCTGCTGCTTCTGGGTCTGGCTGACCGCCTTGCTGCCCCCGCTGACCGTATACAGGATCACCACCGCGCCCAGGATGAGGTTGGTGGCGTTGAGGTCCCACCCCATCAGCGACGAGAGGATGATCGCCGGGGCGTAGATCGAGATGCCGGCCGCCAGCCCCCGCCCGGTCATGAACAGCAGCGCGCCGAGCACCCGGGTCTTGGGGTCGAAGCGCTGCTCCAGGTACTCGTAGGCGGTGAAGACGTTGAGCTTGTAGTAGATCGGCACGATCACCGCGCTGATGATCACCATCGCGATGGGCAGCCCGAAGTAGAACTGCACGAAGCGCATGCCGTCTTCGTAGGCCTGCCCCGGCACCGACAGGAAGGTGATCGCGCTGGCCTGGGTGGCCATGATCGACAGCCCGATGGTCGGCCAGCGCAGCTCGCCGTCGCCCTTGAGGTAGCCCGCGCTGGTGTCGATGTTGCGGGTCTTGTAGATGCCGTACGCCGCGATGGCGGCGATGGTGCCGACCAGCACGATCCAGTCGATGGACGTCAATTGAACGCCCTCGTGAGCAGCCAGAAGATCAGCACCAGCAGCGCCAGGTTGCCCAGCACGACCACGTAGATGTTGCGCCACGACCCCAGCAGCGGCGGGGTCTCGTCCAGCTCGGGGCGCGCGGGCGCCGGCTTCTCGGGCACCGGCTCACTCACAGCGCGAGCAGGTTGGCGAAGAGCCGGAACGCGCCGGGCACGCCGGCCGGGAGCTGCCGGAAGAACGACAGCCCGGAGTACACGAAGACGCCCTCGCCGTGGCGGGCGACGAGCAGGCTGCCGTCGAGCGGATCCTCACCCGGGTCGTGGCCCCGGAACACCCGCTCGTACTTCGGATCGATCTCCCCGGCGAAGTAGAGCCCCCGCTCCTGCACCCAGCCGGCGAAGTCGGCCGGGCCGAGCCGGTTGGGCGTGGTCAGCGCGGGGTGCTTGGGATCCACCGGCGTCAGCGCCGCGGTCTCGTCGGTGATGCGGTCGCGGGTGATCGTGAACGGGTGGGGCCCGATGGCGCCCTCGAGCGGGTTGAAGCGGTTGTTGGTGTTGTACTGCACGATGAGCCGCCCGCCGCCGGACACGTAGGCCATCAGCCGGTCGTGCAGGGCCATCAGCCGGGGGTGTTTGTTGTAGGCCCGGATGCCGGTCACGATCGCGTCGAACCGGCTCAGGTCGCCCTCGGCGACGGCGTCGACGTCGATCTCCTCGACGGTGTAGCCCACCAGCCGCAGCGCCTCGGCCACCTTGTCGCCGGGGCCGGGCAGGTAGCCGATGCGGCTCGGCCCCCGCTTCAGGTCGACCGGCACCAGCCGCATCTCGGCCGGCAGCAGCACCGTACGTCGGGGCAGGTGCTCGTAGGCGACGATGGCCTGCTGTAGCGACCACACCCGGCCGCCGACCTCGATCTCGGCCCGCAGCGCGCCCGCCGCGGCGTCGGGCCCGGCGGTCAGCGTGATGTCCACCCCCCGCTCGGGGGCGTCGGGGCTCAACTGGAACGAGACGTGGGCCGGCTTCACCCGGTAGCCCTTCGGGGCCCGCAGGCTCAACACCCCGCCGACCGCCGTCGGGGCCGAGCTGTGCAGGGTGATCCGCACCCGGCCCGTCTCGCCCCGGGGCAGCACCGTGCCCCGGGCGCCGAACGTCGCGGTCACCGGAGGCAGGACCTCCAGCGGGCGTCGCCGCTCGCCGAGAACCGCGTCGGTCTCGGTGAACTCCACCGGGCGCTCGAAGCGCATCGGGATGCCGGCGATGGTCACGTCGAACCACGCCCGCAGCGCGGCCGGGGTGTCGGGGCGGTCGCGCAGGGTCTGATCGGGGATGTCGTACAGCGCGTCGGTCGGCGGCGCCGCCAGCCAGTGGGGCACCGTCAGGATGTTCTCGGGCAGCACGGCCTGACGGGTGATCGTCTTCGGCGTGCCCGGGACCAGGGTCGCGTCCGGCCCGAGCGGCGCGCGCTGCCCGTCGACCGAGGTCTGCACCGCGGTCAGCTTCACCTCGGCCGGGCCCCGGCGCAGCGCGGTGAAGGTCACGTCGACCGGGGAGGCCGGCCGGGCCGCGGGGCGCTCGGCGGTCGCCTCGAGCCACAGCCCGGCGCAGGCGGCCATCACCTGCTCCAGCTCGGCGGTCTTGATCGCTCGCCAACGGGCGTCGGGCACGGCCTGCATCAGCCGGTGGGCCTCGGCCAGCGTCGGCAGGCTGGCGTGCGGGGCCCGGGGGTCGAAGTCGTCGGCGGCCTTCTTCAGCGTCGCCGCGAGCCGCTCGGTGCCGGGGAAGCGGCTCCAATCCAGCGTCAGCCCGGCGAACGGATCGTCCCCCGGCTTCGGGGTCGGGCCGACGGCCACCTTCTCCGGCGTCAGGTACTCGGTGACCGCGCCCCGCTGGGGGCTCGATCCGAAGCCCTGGCTCTTGTGCATCGTGCGGCTGTGGGCCGCGATCTCGCCGTAGCCCACCCCCCGCAGCGGGTCGAAGGTGCCCACGTCGAGCGTGAGCCACTGCGAGGTGTCGGTCTCGGGGGTGATGCGCCAGTGGCTCTTGTTCTCGAAGAGCCGGGCCGGCTGCCAGGGCGCGGCGGACTTCAACTGCTCGGGGAAGCGCTTCGGATCGCCCGCGGCCTCGAACGCTTCGTGGGCCAGGATGGCCGAGGCGGTGTGGTGCCCGTGGTTGCGGCCCTTCGGGGAGAAGCGGGTGATGATCACGTCGGGGCGGAAGGCGCGCACCGCCCAGACCACGTCGGACAGCGCCGCGTCGCGGCCCCAAATGCGCAGCGTCTCGTCGGGGCCCTTGCTGTAGCCGAAGTCCCGGGTGCGGGTGAACCGCTGCTCGGCGCCGTCGATGTTCCGGGCGGCGAGCAGCTCGCCGGTGCGCACCACGCCGAGCATCTCGGCCTGCTCGGTGCCGATGAGGTTCTGCCCGCCGCCGCCCCGGGTCATCGACAGGTAGGCCGTGCGCAGGCCCCGGTGGCCGACGAGCCAGGCGATGAGGCGGGTGTTCTCGTCGTCGGGGTGGGCGGCGACGTAGAGCACGCTGCCGACGGTGCTCAGCCGCTCGATGCGGTCGAGCAGGGCCCCTGCGTCGAGCGGCCGGGCGTCGTAGGGGGTCGGCGTCTCGGCAGAAACGGGCGTGGCGAACGCGGCCGCCATCAGGGCGAGGCCGGCGGCGAAACGGCGCCTGTACGCAACGAAAACGGGCTCTGCGGCATTTTCATCTCGTCCCCGAGCGTTCACTGCGCCTCCTGTCGACCCGACATGGATACGTCAGACCCCCTGAACGGTTTCCCCTATTCCCGAGGTGTCCGAATACGATGAGCGACGCGTTCACCCCCGCCTGGCTCGCCGACGATCCCCGTGCTACGGCGCTGCTGCCCCGGGCGGCGTACGACCCCGACCAGCGGGCGGCGGCGGTCGCGGCGGCGGCGAAGCGGCGGGTCGATCCGACGGTGCTCGCCGCGCTCCGGCGGCGCTACGCGGGCGACGCCCGGCGGCTGGCCCACCTCGACCGCCTCGCGGCCGGCGGCGCGGCGTGCGTGGTGACCGGCCAGCAGGCGGGGCTCTTCGTCGGGCCGCTGTACAGCGTGCACAAGGCGGCCTCGGCCATCCGGCTGGCCGCCCGGCTCGAGGCCGAGACCAGTACCCCCTGCGTGCCGCTGTTCTGGTTGCAGAGCGAGGACCACGACTTCGAGGAGATCGCGACGGCCTGGACCCTGGCCGGCGGCCTGGAGGCCATCGCGGTCGAGGCCGCCCCCGAGGACGACGGGCGCCCGGTCGCCGATCGCCGCCTGGGGCCGTCGGTCGAGCCGGCCCTCGACGCGCTGGCCGAGGCCCTCGCCGGCCTGAGCGACGCCGAGGCGGTGATGGCGCTGTGGCGCGACGCCTATCGGCCCGAGCGCTCGCCGACCGCCGCCTTCCGGCGGGTGATCGAGGCCGCGTTCGCCGAGTGGGGGCTGCTCGTCCTCGACCCCCGGGATCCCGAGGCCCCCGAGCTGGCCCATGCCGCGGCGCCGGTGCACCACCGGGCCATCGCCGACGCCGGAGACCTCGCCAGGACCCTCCTTGCCCGCAGCACCGCGCTCGACGACGCCGGCTTCGCGGTGCAGATCCACGTCCGGCCCGGCGCGCCGCTGAGCTTCTGGCACGACGACGGCGGCGCCCGCTTCCGCCTCGAGCCGGCCGACGGCGGCTGGGCCACCTGCGAGCCGGACCCCCGCCCGGTCCCGGCCGACGGGCTGGCGAAGACCCTCGAAGAGACCCCCCGGCGCCTGAGCACTTCGGCGCTGCTGCGGCCCATCCTCCAGGATGCGTGGCTGCCCACCGCGGCCTATGTCGGCGGGCCGGGCGAGATCGCCTACTTCGCCCAGATGCCGCCGCTCTACGCCGCGTTCGGCCTGCCGCTGCCGCTGATCATGCACCGCTGCCGCTTCCGCATCTTCGACTCGACCGCCGAGCGCCTGCTCGACCAGCTCGGGCTGGACGCCGACGCGCTGGACCAGCCGCGGCACGCGCTGCTGACGGCCATTGGGGGAGACGGCGGCGAGCACCCCGACCCCGACGCGCTCGAGGAGGCGCTGACGGCCCCGGTGGCCCGAGCGCTGGACGAGCTGCGGCCCCACGCCGAGGCGATCGACAAGGGGCTGGCCAAGATGGTCGACAAGACCGCCGAGACGCTGTCCGACGTCGCCCGGCGGCTGGTGGAGCGCTACCGGCGCACCCTGGCCCGCAACGACGAGGTGGCCGTGCAGCGGCTCGATCGGCTGCTGGCCCGGCTGCGCCCGAACGACGGCCCCCAGGAGCGCACGCTGGGCCTGCCGTGGTTCGCCGCCCGCTACGGGCTCGAGGCGCTCATCGGGGCGGTGGTCGCCGACGCCGATCCGTGCGATGAGAGGGGCCCACGGCTCCGGGATCTGCGTCCATGATCGACCTGCTGGCCTTCGGGGCCCACCCCGATGACGTCGAGCTGTCCTGCGGGGGCCTCGTCGCCCTCTGCGCCCGGCGGGGGCAGGCGGCGATCGTCGACCTGACCCGGGGCGAGCTGGCGACCAACGGCACCCCGGCCATCCGGGCCGACGAGGCCGAGGCCGCCGCCGAGGCGCTGGGGGTGAAGGTCCGGGAGAACCTGGAGCTGCCCGACGGCGGGCTGACCGCCGAAGACCCGGATCAGGTGGCGGCGGTCGTCGAGGCCCTGCGCCATCACCGCCCGGCCCTGGCGCTGGCCCCGTGGATCGAGGCCCGCCACCCCGATCACGCGGCCACCGGACGCCTCGTCGAGCGGGCGGCCTTCCTGGCCGGGGTGCGCAACTTCCGCCCCGATCTGGGCCCGCCCCACCGCCCGCGGCGGGTGGTCTTCTACCCCCAGCGGGTCGAGCTCCGGCCGTCGTTCGTCGTCGACGTGACCCCGGTGCACCGGCTGAAGGCGGCGGCCATCGCCTGCCACCAGAGCCAGTTCGGCCAGAGCGACGGCGACACCCCGACATTGATCAACGCGCCGCTGGGGCTGGAAGCCTTCGAGGTGCGCGACCGTTACTGGGGCGCCACCATCGGCGTACTGCACGGCGAGCCCTACCGCATCCGGGGCCCGGTGCCGGTGGCCGATCCGGTGGCGACGCTGGTCGACGAAGGCGCCGATCCGGTGCTGTTCTCCGGCTGAAACCCCGGCGCGACGCGAGGATCCGTGCACGACAGATTGAACATCGGGGTGGTCTGCTTCCCCACCTTCGGCGGCAGCGGCATCGTCGCCACCGAGGTCGCCGCCGGCATGGCCCGCCGGGGCCACACGGTGCACGTCGTCAGCCACGCGGTGCCCCGCCGGCTCGACCAGGGCTGCGAGTCGCTGCGCTTCCATCAGGTCACCACCCGCAGCTACCCGGTCTTCCCCCAGCCGCAATACGCGCTGGCGCTGGCCTCGACGCTGGTCTCGGTGGTCGATTACGAGGGCATCGACGTCCTGCACATCCACTACGCGGTGCCCCACGCCACCAGCGCCTGGATGGCCCGCGCGGTGCTCGGCCCCCGGGCCCCGGCGCTGGTCACCACCCTGCACGGCACCGACGTGACCCTGGTGGGCAACGACGACAGCTACCTGCCCATCACCCGCCACGCGGTCGCGGCGAGCGACGCGGTCACCACCCCCTCGGTCTTCCTGCGGGACGCCGCGTGGCGCAACCTCGAGCTGGACCCGCTCGCGACGCCCATCGAGGTCATCCCCAACTTCGTCGACGTCGACCGCTACGCCCCCGACGGCGAGGCCGCCGCCGCGCGCCTCGCCGGCCTGTGGGACGGCGACCGGACGGTGCCGGTCATCGTGCACGTCAGCAACTTCCGCCCGGTGAAGCGGGTGCCCCGGGTCATCGAGCTGCTCGAGCGGGTGCGGCGCACGACCCCCGCCCGGCTGCTGCTCATCGGCGACGGCCCCGAGCGGGCGAGGGTCGAGAGCCGGATCCGCAAGCTGGGGCTGCGGGACCACGTCCGGCTGCTCGGCCAGCAGGAGCGCTTCCAGCCGCTGCTCTCGGCCGCGGCGGCGTTCGTGCTGCCCAGCGAGACCGAGAGCTTCGGGCTGGCCGCGCTCGAGGCGCTGTCGTCGGGGGTGCCGGTGGTGGCGTCCCGGGTCGGCGGGCTGCCCGAGGTGGTGCGCCACGGCGAGACCGGCTTCCTCGCCGATCCCGAAGACCTCGACGGCATGGCGGCGCACCTCGTGGCGCTGGTGAGCGACCCCGAGCGGCGGAGGCAGATGGGCCGCGCCGCCCGGGAAGATGCGCTGAAGCGGTTCCGCGAGGGGCCGATGATCGACCGCTACGAGGCCCTCTACCGCCGCACGCTCGCCGACCGCCGCCACCCGGCGTTCCCGGTCGATTGACGGGAGCGAGACGTGACCCGACCGGCTCCGATCGGCGCTGAACCGAATGCCGTGCACCGTGTCCCGCGATTGTCGCTGGGCCCCGAATTCGCTACCGTCTCGTGCATGTCGCCTGCCAGACTGCCGCCCGTCGAGCCCGCTCTATCCCCCCTGCGCCCGGTGCGTATCGGCCAGGCGGCGCGCCTCGCGTTGAGCGGCGGCAGCCTGCACACCCGCCCCGAGCTGGCCGTGCCGGCGACCGCCGAGGCCATCCGGCAGGCGGCCCCCGACGCCGCGCCCGACCCCTACCGCCCGGGCAGCCTCGTGCTCGGCCCGTGGCGCATCTGGCCGACGCCCGAGGGGGTCGAGCCGCACCTGCGGGCGCGGCTCATCCCCATCGACGCCATCGGCCTCGACCCCGATGACCGCGTCATCGACCCGCTCGGCGGCCGGGCCGACCTCGACGCCGGCCGGATCCGGGTGCCCGACGCCGCGTGGAGCGACGACCCCGGCGTCGTGCTGCGGGCCGCCGCGCTGGGCAGCGAGCGGGCGGTGCGCCTGCCGCCGAGCGCGCTGGAGGCGATGACCGAGCACGCCGGGCAGGTGCTGCGGGCCGAGCGGGAGACCACCCGGGCCACGCTGACCCACCTGCTCGTCGGCCGCCGCCCGGCCGGCGCGCTCCAGGTGCTGGCCCGCACCGGCATCCTGCCGCTGATGCTGCCCGAGGCCGCCGGGCTGATCGACTTCCACAAGTCGAGCCGCCACCATCACAAGGACGTCTGGAACCACACCCGGCAGGTCGTGCGCCAGGCGGTGCCCGAGCCGATCATCCGTTGGGCGGCGCTGATGCACGACATCGGCAAGACCCACACCCGCAGCTATGCCCCCGGCGGCAAGGTGCACTTCTTCCGCCACGATGAGCTGGGCGCGCTGATGTTCGAGGGCATCGCCCACCGACTGCGCTTCCCGCCGGCCATGGGCGAGCGCATCCGGCTGCTGGTCCTGCATCACCTGCGGGCGGGGCTGTACACCCCCGAGTGGTCCGACGCCGCGGTGCGCCGCTTCACCCAGGAGATGGGGCCGCTGCTCGACGACCTGTTCAAGCTGTCCCGGGCCGACGTGACCAGCAAGCGCCCCGGGCGCCGGCGGCGGGTGATGTTCGCCCTGCGCGGCTTCCGCGACCGCATCGAGCGCATCCGACGGGCCGACGAGGCCGCCCGCCCCCGGGTGCCCAAGGGGCTGGGGCACCTGATCATCCGCGACCTGGGCGTCGCCCCCGGGCCCCGGGTCGGCGAGCTGCGCCAGCTCTGCGAGGTCGCGGTGCGCGACGGGCGGCTGTCGCCCGAGCCCGATCTGGCCGAGTGCCTGCGCTTTCTGCGAGCCGAGGTCGACCGCGATGCGGCCTGAGCCGCGGGCGCAGCGCCGAGCCGACCCCCCCGTCGCCGACCGACCGGTGAATGGTCATCGGGCGCGGGCGTCGGGCCGCGCGACGCATCATCATTCCGACGGAGTTGCCGCCATGTTCCGCCCGACGCTCACCCTGGCCCTCGCCGCCCTGTTCACCCTGCCCACCGCGGCCCTGGCCCAGCAGTCCCCCGCCCCGGCCCCCGCGCCCGAGGCGCCCGCCGAGGCCCCCGCCGCGAAGAAGACCCCCAAGAAACGCCTGATCAAGAAGCGCCCCGCCAAGAAGCGGGCCCGCAAGAAGAAGCGCACCGGCCCCCGCCGCAACTGGCCGATCAAGCGCCCGAAGAAGACCCTGCGCCCGATGCCCGGGTTCGAGGCCGTCGCGCCCTACCAGCCCGGCGAGCGGCTCAAGTACGAGGTGCGCATGTTCGGGGCCACCGCCGGGGAGGCCATCCTCGCCGTCGGCGCTCGCCGCGAGCACAACGGGCGCACGCTGCTGCCGCTCGTGGGCTTCGTGCGCAGCAGCGAGTTCCTCGACAAGTTCTACCCGGTCGACGACAAGATGATCGTCGTGCTCGACGAGTCGACCTTCCTGCCGCTCAAGGTGGAGTTCTTCATCAAAGAGGCGGGCAAGGTGCTGTCGTACCTCACCGAGTTCGACCACCGGAAGAAGCTCATCCGCTCGACCCGCAAGCGGGGCGGCAAGACCCTCATCCGCGAGTTCCTGCCCGCCGGCCCGATCCACGAGGTGCTCGGCAGCGTCTTCGGCATGCGCCGCATGGCGCTCGAGCCGGGCATGAAGTTCGACTACTACGCCTGGACCGGCCTCAAGGAGCGCCTCGTCACGGTCGAGGTCGTCGGCGCCGACCGGGTGTGGACCGCCATGGGCTGGTACGACGCGCTCAAGCTCGAGGTCAGCACCCAGCTCACCGGCGGCTTCTTCAACGACGGCAAGCTGCCCGCGCAGAAGTCGCTGGTCGGCACCGTCTGGCTGGGCACCGACCCCGCCCGCACCCCGCTCAAGGTGGTGACCCCGACCCGCATCGGCAACGCCGAGGCGGTGCTCGTCAACCGCTACATCGAGCCGGGCCCCATCGCCGGCACCGGCGGCTGACGGCCGGGCCGGCTCGACTCGGGCGTCAATCGGCCCGATCGACCCGCAGCCGGAACGGACCCGCCGCGTCGCGGCCCACGCCGTCGACGACCACGTAGACCCCCTCGCCCTCGTCCAGATCGACGATCGCCGCCGCGCCGGGCGCCGCGCAGGCCCGCTCGACGCCCCGGTTGGGGGCGCAGGTGTCGCGGATGGAGACCACAGCCTCGAAGTCGGCGTCGACCGCGGCCCGCCAGCGGCCGGCCGCGGGCGCGGTGAAGGCGAAGACGGCGTCCCGCCCGGGCAGGGTGCCCGCGGCGCAGCGCGCGTGATAGCGGCGCGCGGCGTCGGCGGTGTCGCCCTCGGCTTCGATCGGATCCCGGCTCACATCGAGCGCAGGCACGTCGCCGCACCTCGGCCGGAGGGGCCGGGACACCGTGATCACCGCGAAGTCGGTCAGCCGCACCGGCGCCGCGCCCGCTTCGACGGTCAGGACCCACTCGCCGGCCGGCGTCCGCTCACCGATCAGCGCCTCCAGGGCCGGCGCGGCGTCCGCCCCATAGCTGCCCTGCCACCGGATCCCGCCGTCGCCGGCGTCTGCGTCGAGCTCGATCGGCGCGCCGCCGGGCGGAGTCAGGGTCAAGCCGACGCCGACCACCGGGCCCCCGTCCGGCCCCTCGAGGCCGACCCGCGCCGCGAGGTGGGACACCCGTCGCCCGCTCTGAACCACCGCGACCTGCTCGGACGCGCCGGCCGCGATGGTCCGGGGGGCGAAAGGCTCGCTGAGCACCTGCCGGGTCGTGGGCTGCGGCAGCCGCCACCACACCGCGCCGCCATAGAACATGCCGCCGTCCGACCGGATCAGACCGCTGATCAGGATGTCGGGCATGCCGTCCCCATCGCTGTCGCCGGTGTCGACCCCGCGCACCTCCCGGTCCTGGTTCGGATCGAAGATGTCGGAGAAGTCGCGGGTCACCAGCGGCTCGAAGGTGCCGTCGCCCCGGCCACGCGCGATGCCGACCCGGGCGCCCGCGGCCGCGACGACGTCCAGCAGGCCGTCGCCGTCGAGGTCGTCGACCGCCAGCGGGGCGCCGAACCTCAACGCCGACCACAGCCGCTGACGGTGCACCTCGACGAACCGCCCGTCCCCGACGCCGGCGAGCACCACCAGCGCGGGCCCCTCCTCGACTTGCGCGAGCGCGAGCAGATCCAGGTCGCCGTCCCGATCGACGTCTGCCAGCTCGGCCCCATACAGGTCGCCGTCGGGCAGCGGGGCCTCGGCCCCGCGGAAGGCGATGCCCCCGCCCGGCACCCCGAGCGCCAGGCGGGTGCCGTCGTCCCCCGACCCCAGCACGTCGGATCGGCCATCGGCGTTCACGTCCCCCACGGCGAGCGCGTCGATGCGCGTATCGAAGCCCGGCAACTCGACGCGCGCCGGGCCGTCGGCGGCGCTCTCGGCGACGGCCATCGTGATCGAGCGGTCCACGAACCCGCCGTCCTCTGCTCCCTCACGGACGCGGCCGGAGATCACGAGATCGAGGTCGCCCTCTCCGTCCAGGTCACCGAAGGCCACCTGGGGCCGGATCAAGATGCTCGGGCCGAGATCACGGGCCTCGACGATGTCACCCAGCGCCGCGTCGGCTCCCAGTCCGGCGCCGGGCAGCACCCCGAGCCCACCGCGGAAGCCGATGTGGGTGGGGAAGACGATGTCCCGCACGCCGTCCCGGTCGAGGTCGGGCGCGGCGAGCGGGGCGAAGTCGAGCGTGAGCACCTCGCCCCCCAGCAGCGCCCGGAACGGCTCGGGCAGGGGCACGAGGTGGGTCTCACCGAAGTCGGGGCCGGCGGCCCACGCCACGCCCCGGCCCCCCAGGCTGCCGACGATGTCGACGTGTCCGTCGCGGTCGAGGTCGATGGCCCGAAACAGGATCGCGCCCCCGTTCTCGGTGACGTGCACCGACACCGATCCGTCGTTCGGGCGGCTCCCATCACGCCAGACGCGCACCGGGACCGGGGCCAACGCGGCTCGCAGGCAGGCATCCAGCCTCTCGCCCCCACCGCAGGCGCCGCGGTCGAGCTCGACGGTCGCGACGCCGACCACGTCCTGCGCGCCATCCCCATCGGCGTCGGCCACGGCCCACTGCGCGGCCACCCAGCGCGCGCCGTCGGGCAGCCCCTCCAGCTCGGGCGGCTGCCAGTCCGCGCGCGCGCATGCGCCCAGCGCGCCCCCGCCGGCGCCGAGGCACCACCGCGGGCCGTCGTCGGCGAACCACAGCACGTCGGGCCACCCGTCGCGGTCGAGATCGATCAGCCGGATCACCCCCCGTTGCGGCGCCGGCTCGATGGCGAGCGCCTCGACCGCGAGCGGCCCTCGGACGCCGCCCCGGATCAGCCGGACGCCCTGCCCATCGGCGGCCACCACGTCGAGCCGGCCGTCGCCGTCGAAGTCGACGACGTCGAAGCCCGCCACCCCGCCTTCGAGCAACGCCCGCGCCTCGCCGAACGCGCCCGCCCCGCGCCCGAAGGCGAGACCCAGCCGCCCGTCGGGGTCGAGCGCCAGCAGATCGAGGCGCCCGTCGCCGTCCACGTCCGCCAGCCGGGCCCGGCAGGCGCCCTCGGGCACCCCTTCGAGGCGCGCGGGCCGGTCGAACACCCGCTGGCCCGCGTTACGCCGCCAGGAGAGCGCCCCGCCCGCGCACTCGATCACATCCGGCCGCCCGTCCCGGTCGAGATCGGCGACCCGGGGGATCCCCTCGACCCCCGCGCCGGTGGACAGCGCCACCCGGGGCTCGAACGTCCCGTCCCCCCGCCCGAAGGTCACCGCGTGGGACACCGCCCCGGCCAGCAGCAGGTCCAGCGCACCGTCGCCGTCCAGATCGGCCGGCACGATCGCCCGGGTCGAGACGGGCGCGTCGATGGCCCCCGCCCGCCGGACGAACGCCTCGCCGTCGAGCTGGTGGACCTCCAGCCGGGGCTCGCCCTCGACGCCCGCGACGATCTCCGGCCGGCCGTCGCCGTCGAGGTCGACCACCGCCACCCCGCTCGCCGACGCGTCGCCCCCAGACGGCGGCAGCGGAGCCAGCGCCGCCGCGCCGAGGCGCCCCCCACGGCGCAGCGTCACCGTCGGGCTGCGCCCGCGGGCGTCCTCGAGCACGGCGATCGTCGCGCGCCGATCGAACGGCAGCGGGATCGTGCCGCCCGTCGCCTCGTGCCGCTCCAGCAAGCGACCGGCGTCGTCCCGCACCTGCACCGCGGTGACGTCGCCCCCCACCAGGAGGCCGTCGAAGAGGCCCGACTCGTCGATCGCGAACGCCTGGGCCACCGCCCGCCCGTCGGCCTGCGCCGCCCGGGTGCCGCGCAGGTTCGAGCGGCAGGGCTCGACCGCAGCGCACGGGGTCACCGCGGGGTTGAGGCCGAACGGAGCCGTCGCGACGCCGCCGCCCGGGCTGGGGTTGGCCACGCTGAAGACGGCGTCCCGCAGATCGGCGGGGCGCAGATCGGCCGCGTCGAAGGTCACCGTCACCCGCCGGGGCGCCTCCGGATCGACGGGCTGCCCATCGGGCGCGGACGTGAGCCGGCCCACCGCGTCGTCGAGCAGGAAGACGGCGTTGTCGGTGATGCGCCGCGCCGTCGCCTCGATCACCACCTCGGGCTGCGTCGGCCGGCCCGCCTCGTCGAGCCGCAGCACCACCCCCCGAGGCGCGATCTCCAGCAGCTCGGGCCGGGGCGCGACGATGTCGAGGGTGGCGAAGGCGGCCTCGCCCGCGTCTCCCGCGGCCACCGGCTCGGGGGTGGAGAGCGTCACGAAGTAGGTCTCGGCGAAGCGCATCAGCTCGGCGGGCAGAGTCGCCCGACACGCCGTTGCGCAACCGGTGGGATCCTCGACCCGGCAGGTGACGGCGGCGTCCGAGGCGCAGGGCACGTCGAACTGCCCGACGCGCAGCCGGGTGTCGGCGGCGATGCCCGCCCCGCGCACCACGATCTGGGGGGCGTCGGTGAAGGCGGGCAGCGCCTCGGGCTCGACGCGCTCGATGATCGGGGCCGGGCGCTCGAAGGCGTAGCCGATGGCGGCGACGACCTCCGGCGAGGCGTTGCCCGCGGCGTCGAAGAAGGCCGCCCGCACCACCTTGACGCCCGCGCCGGCGGTCAGCTCGAGCTGCGGGGGGCGCTCGGCGAGGGGGAAAGTGCCCCGGTGCTCGGCCACGAGGTCGCCCGCGAGGCGCAGCGCGACGACGTCGGCCGGCAGCCCGGGCAGGGCCCACTCGATGATCCGGCTCCGGGTCGCGGACGCCCCGCCCGCCAGCTCGAGCTGCGCCGGCTCGGGCGGGGTGACGTCGGTCAGCGCCAGCGGATCGAGCAGCAGCGTCTGCCCCCGCTCCAGCGCCAGATCCCGGCTGTGGATCAGCCGCCCGTCGGCGAAGGCGAAGCCGGGCACCTCGATCTCGAGCCGGTAGTCGCCGGGGGCCAGATCATCGAAGGCGAAGACCTCGACCGCCCCGTCCGCCCGCTCGACCGGGACCCGATCGGCGGCCGTCGGCGTCGAGCCGGGCCCGGCGTACAGCAGGATCCGACCGCCGGCCAGCGCGTCCACCGCGAACATCGGCGGCGGGATCAGCTCACCCACGATGCGACCCCGGATCTGGACCGTCGGCGGCGCGGTGGGATCGTAGGGGTTGGCCCGGTCGACCTCGGGGGCGCATCCCAGGGTGAGCAGCGCGCACAGCGCCCCGAGGGGAAACCCCCGCGGTCGGCGCCCCCGGCTCACTGCGCGACGCGGCAGCTCATGTCACCGCACGTCGATCCATCGGCCGGGCAGCACCCGATCTCGAGCGAGGCCCCGGGCAGCCCCGCGTTCGGTGCCTGCTGGTCGTGCCCGCAGCGCTCGGCGGCCGCCGCGCCGCCCTCACCGCCGCCGCCGGGGGCGATCACGACCTCGCCGCCCAGCTCGGGCTCGGGCGCCTCGCCGACCCGCAGGATGCCCACGCTCGGTCCACCGGGGCCGCCCGCGCCGTCGCCCCCGCAGCCGCCGTCGCCCCCGTGGCCCCCGAGGCCCGCCGCCTGCAACGCGCCGTCGGCCACGCCCGGCTCACCCCCGGGCATGCCGTCCCCGCCCGGCGCGCCCGAACCGGCGTCGCCGCCGTCGCCGCCGGGAGACACCCGGATCTCGGCGTCGATCACGGTCACCTGGCACGCCCCGGCCACCACGCCGCCGAACGCGCCGAAGCCCGCGGCCCCGT
>JAUHYW010000039.1 GCA_030426085.1 bacterium
ATGACCTGACAGCCGAACCCGGCCGGGCAGTCGGCGGGGCACGGGGGGTAGCAGTTGCGGACGCCGCCGGGGTTGCGCAGGCACTCGCTCGCCCCGGGGCAGTCGGGGTCGTCGTCGCACGGGCTGCACAGGCCGCCAGGGCGGTCGTCGCAGCGGTCGCCGACGCCGTCCCGATCCTCGTCGCCCTGGTCGGGGTTGGCCAGCGCGGGGCAGTTGTCGCAGGCGTCGCCGAGGCCGTCCCGGTCGTCGTCGGTCTGGCGGGGGTCGGGGTGGTCGGGGCAGATGTCGCAGGCGCTGCCCACCCCGTCCCGGTCGCCGTCGGCCTGATCGGCGTTGCGCACCTGGGGGCAGTTGTCGCGGTCGTCGCGCACCCCGTCGCCGTCGAGGTCGTCGTCGTCGCAGGCGTCGCCGATGCCGTCCCCGTCGCCGTCGGCCTGGCTGAAGTTGGCCTCGTCGGGGCAGTTGTCGCAGGCGTCCCCCACCCCGTCGTCATCGCTGTCGGTCTGATCGCGGTTGGCCTCGCCGGGGCAGTTGTCGTCCCCGTCGAGCAGGCCGTCTTCGTCCCGGTCGGAGCACACGTCGCCGACGCCGTCCCGGTTGGCGTCGGCCTGGTCGGGGTTGGAGCGCCCGGGGCAGTTGTCGCAGGCGTCGCCCGCGCCGTCCTGATCGTCGTCGGCCTGGCTGTTGTTGGGCCGGTTCGGGCAGTTGTCCGCGTCGTCGGGCACCCCGTCGTCGTCCCGATCACCGTCCGGGCCCCCGCCGACGCCGCCCTGTCCGCCCGCGCCTCCGAAGCCGCCCTCGCCGCCCTGCCCGCCGACGCCGCCTTGGCCGCCCTCACCGCCGACGCCGCCGAAGCCGCCCTCGCCGCCGAAGCCGCCCTCGCCGCCCGGCCCGCCGCCGTCCGCCTCGTCGACGGCGCCGTCCCGGTCACCGCCGCCCGATCCGCCGCCGCCGACGCCGCTCACGCAGCCTGCGAGGGCGAAGGCGAGCAGCGTCGCGATCGGCCAGCCCCAGTGTCGACCCGTGGTGCGCATGGTCCACCTCCTGTCTCCGGGCGCGTAATGCGCGTCCCGGGGCCCGCTGGCAAGAGAAATCGGGCGTATACCGGCAACGGACCACAGCCCCGGCGGCGGACGGAGTTGTTTCATTTTCTGTCCGGGCTGCTACCCTTCGAAGACGCCGCGGACGGCGTGACGCGATAGGGGTCCGGGTGGAGCACTCGTCGACGACGCTGGTGTGTCCTCGGTGCGGGCGGGAGGGCCCGGGGCCGCTGGGTACGCTGTGTCCGGACGACGGCGCCGCCCGGGTGACCCGCGAGGTCCACGCCGAGCTGGGCGAGCGGCGCGATCGCATCATCGGGCGGGTGGTCGCCGGGCGGTTCCCGGTGGTCGGCCTCATCGGCCGGGGGGCCTACGGCACGGTGTATCGGGCGATCCAGCAGCCCATCGGCCGCGAGGTGGCCCTCAAGGTCATGAACACCCCCCGCGACGGCGCGCTGCGGGCCCGCTTCTTCCGCGAGGCCAACGTCGTCGCCCGGCTGAGCCACCCCTCGACGGTCACCCTCTTCGATTACGGTGAAGATCAGGACGGCCTGCTGTGGATGGTGCTCGAGCTCATCCGGGGCCGCACGCTGCGGGATGTCATCCTCGAAGAGGCGCCCCTGCCCCCGGCCCGCGCTGCCCGGCTGACGCTCCAGGTGCTCGGGGCGCTGGTCGAGGCCCACGGCGCGGGGCTGGTGCACCGCGACCTCAAGCCGGCCAACATCATGCTGACCCGGGAGCAGACCGGCGACGAGCGGGCCAAGGTGCTCGACTTCGGCATGGCCAAGGTGCTCGAGGACCGCGGCTTCGGCGACGGCGACGAGGCGACCCGCACCGGGCTGGTGGTCGGCACGCCGCGCTACCTGAGCCCCGAGCAGGCCCTGGCCCGGCAGGTGGGCCCGCCGACCGACGTCTACGCTCTGGGGGTCGTGCTCTACGAGATGCTGTCCGGCGAGCCGCCGTTCGTGGCCCCGTCGACCTTCGAGCTGCTGGTGCTGCACACCACCGCCGAGGTGCCGGCGCTCGAGCCGGCGCTGACGGTGCCCCCGGCGATGGAGGCGGTGATCGCCAAGGCGATGGCCAAGGCGATCGAGGATCGGTTCGCCGACGCCCAGGCGATGCTCGACGCGCTGCGGGCCGCAGCGGTGGGCGCGCCGGACGTGGCGGGGGTGGTCCGGCCGCCGCCCGCGCCCGAGGTGGTGGCCGATCCGGCGGAGCTGTCGGCGGACGATCTGCGCTCGGTGGCCCGTCAGGCGGGGCGCATCCTGCCCGAGAGCCGCATCGCGGCCGACCTGCGGTCGAACCGGCCGTCGGAGGCGCCGCCCCCGACGCCGCCTGCGCCGGCGCCTACGCCGCCCGCGCGCCCGGCGCCCACCCCGACCTCCGAGGCCCCGCCTCGCCGTCCGCTGAGGCCCGGTCCGAGCACTTTCCAGCCGCCGCCGCTGGCGCCCGACGCGCTCGATCACGGCGTGTCAGCGACCCACGGCGAGCTGAACGCGTTCGCCAACACCGACGAGCACGCGGTGCCCACCCGGGGCCGCCTGGGGCCGGGGCTGGTCGCGGTCGGCCTGGTCGCGGTGGGGCTGGCAGCGTGGCTGTTGATCAGCCAGCAGAGCCCCGATCCGCCGGAGCGCGGCCCGCTGGCGATGACCGCGGTCGAGCCGGGGGCCGCCGACGCGTCGGCTCGACCTGAGGCGGCCCCCGCGGCGCAGCCCGATGCCGCGCAGACCGATGCCGCGCAGACCGATGCCGCGCAGCCCGATGCCGCGCAGACCGACGCCGCGCCCCCGCCCGAGGTGGCGCAGGTCCGGGCGGCGATCGATCGGGCCCGGAGCACCCTGCGGAGCGGGGGGCCGGCGGCGGTCGAGGCGGTCGAGGCGGCCTCCGCCCTGCTCGACGCGCTGATCGGCCCGATGCCGGACGACGAGCAGAAGGCGGCCTGGAACCTGGAGCGGGCCGCGCTGTACCGCCGGCTGGCCCGCCAGCAGTCGGGGGACGCCGAGCGCCGCAGCCTGCTGGCGGCCCGGGCCGATCTGATCGGGGCGATGACCTACGGCTCGCGGGAGACCAACTTCGATCACTACCGCGAGGGGCTGACGATCACCGAGAAGCTCTTCGGCGAGGTGGCCGACGAGACCCTGGCCTTCGCCTGCGACGCGGCCCACATCGGTGAGTATCTGCACCGGGGCAACATGTGCGCGGTCATCGAGATCCGGGCCGGCAAGGCCCGGCTGGTGGACGATCCGCCCCGGGCCACCGAGCTGATCTGCGCCGGCGCGGAGCGCTTCGCCGCCGATCTGCCCGGGCTGTCGGAGAAGCGCCTGAAGCGCAAGCGGCAGGAGAAGGCGGACTACGGCGCGCAGTGCAATCTGGCCCGGCGGGGCGATCTGCCGCCGCCGTGAAGGCCCGCCGGCTCAGCGGGGGCGCAGCGGCAGGCCCATCAGCGCCCGCCGGCGGGTCGTCGCGATGCGCTCGGCGATCTCGGCGTGCTCGATGTCGGCGAACGGCGCCCGGATGCGCAGGTCGTCGCCCCCCTGGACCGGCACCGCGAGGCCGTCGTCGTCGGCGGTCGCCTCCCCCACCGCGTGCCAGGGGATGATCCGGGCGATCTCGCCCCCCCGCCGGTAGAGCAGCCCGTCGACCCGCAGCCCGAGGCAGGTGTCGTCGGCGAGCACCCGCAGCGCGCTGACGGTGAAGGTGAGCATGCCGCACGCGACGCACGACAGCCCGACGACGAGCCCCAGCAGCCCGAGGTGGTCGTCCCGGCCGAGCTGGCTGAAGCCGTAGGTCGTGGCCACGAGGCCCAGCCCGAGCAGGCCCGAGCCGATGATCCAGGCCGGCATGAGCCGCCGCCGGGGGTCCGGCCGGAACCACTCGATGTCCTTGTCGTAGTCGGGGTTCACGGGCGTCCCGGCGGCATCAGGGCCCGCCGCCGGGCCCCTCGGCCCGGGCCACCGCTTCGAGTTCGCTGCGCCGGGGGGCGAGGAAGACGAACATCAGCACCGCCCCCGCGGCGAACGGGTAGAGGACCTCCGGGTCGCGCCCGAGGAAGGCGAGCACCACCCCCATGATGGCCACCGACTCGCACAGGGCCCAGCTCACGATGTGGGCGGCGAACGCCCGGCCGAAGCCGCGGGGCGAGATGACCCCGGGCGGGGGGCCGGCGCCGGGCCGGTCGGGGGCCCGCTCGGGCATCAGCATCCGCCGGGCGATCGGGGCGAGCAGGCCGAAGAAGACCGCCGCCCCGGCCAGGCTCATGGCCAGCGGCTGCTCGACCTCGGCCGGCTCGCCCTGCACCACGACGTGGATGATCACCACGTAGACGATCACCGAGGTGACGAGCCCGGCGAAGAGCAGGCGCATCATCAAGAGCGCGGCGTCGATCGGGGTCGGCTGTCCGGGGGTGCCGTCCATCTGCATGCCGCACCATACCCCGACGGCCGGGTGGTGGGATACAGTCCCGCCATGGCGTTCGACGTCCGGCTCTACCGCCTGCTGCACCGGGGCACCCCCGGCGACGTGGACTTCTACCGCGCCCGCTGCGCGGGGCGGGCCTCGGTGCTGGAGCTGGGCTGCGGCGACGGCCGGGTGGCGATCCCCATCGCCCGGGACGGCGCCCGGGTGGTCGGCCTGGAGCGGCACCCGGGCATGCTGGCCGCCGCCCGCGCCGCCCGGGACGCCCTGCCCCCGGCGGTGGCCGCCCGCCTCGACCTGCGGGCCGGCGACATGGCCGACTTCGCCCTCGGCGCGCGCTTCGAGCGGGTCATCGTGCCCTACACCGCGCTGTACTGCCTCGACCCCGCGCGGCGCCACCGCTGCCTGCTGCGGATCGCCGAGCACCTGACCCCCGGCGGGCGGCTCATCTTCGACGTCTGGCCCGGCGACGAGCTGGCCGAGCGAGGCCCGTTCGACGACGAGGCGCCCGAGTGGATCGACGGGGTGCGCGACGGCGACGTGGCCATCGAGGTCTTCGAGCGCGACGTGCATCGCCCGGGGCGCATCGACGTGACCTACATCCACCAGATCGCCCGGCCGGGCGAGATGCCGACCCGCGAGCGCTACACCCTGACCCACCACTACCTGACCACCGCCGAGCTGCCCCGGGTGCTGGCGGCGGCCGGGCTGCGGGTGCTGGAGCAGCTCGGCGACTTCGACGGGCGGCCGCTGGACGACGAGGCCGAGCGGCTGATCGTCGTGGCCGGCCTCGGCTGAGCGGACCGCGCAGGAGGACCGATGGGCTGGAATCAACGCTATGTCGACCGGGACTTCCCCTGGGATCTGGGCGCGCCGTCCCCCGTCGTGCAGGCGCTCGCCGACCGGGCGCTCGGCGGCCCGGGGCGGGTCGTCGTGCCCGGCTGCGGGCGGGGATGGGACGTCGAAGCCCTCGCCGGGAAGGGGCACCACGTCGTGGGGCTGGACATCGCCCCCGCCGCGCTCGCTCTGGCCCGGGCCCGCATCGCCGCACGCGACCTGCCGGGGGCCGTCGAGCTGATCGAAGGCGACGTGCTGCTCGGCGAGGGCACCGAACCGGACGGCGGCGACGGCTTCGACGGCTGGGCCGAGCACACCTGCTTCTGCGCGCTCGACCCCCAGCAGTGGCCGGCCTACGTCGAGGCCGCGTGGCGCCGGCTGAAGCCGGGCGGGGCGCTGTTCGGGGCCTTCTTGCACTTCGAGGGCGGCGGCCCGCCCTTCGGCACCCACCCGGCCGAGCTGCGGCGCCTCTTCACGCCCCGCTTCGAGATCGAGCTGCTCGAAGAGCGGGGCACCTTCTCGAAGCGCGACGTGCCTCAGCTCGGGGCGATCTTCCGCCGGCGGGCCCATCCGGCGGGGTGACCCGCCCGGCCGGGGGCGCACCGATCGCTCGGGGGATCCGGCCATCGGGCCGTGTTATCCTGCCGGTCGCCGAGGAGATCGATGGGTCTGCGCATCAACACGAACATCAGCGCGCTGACCGCCCAGCGCAACGTGGGCCGCACCACCGGTCGGCTCCAGCGCAACATCGAGCGGCTGTCGTCGGGGCTGCGCATCAACAGCGCCCGGGACGACGCCGCCGGCCTCTCCATCGCCAGCCGCTTCACCGCCCGCATCCGGGGGGTGGGCCAGGCCATCCGCAACGCCAACGACGGCCTCTCGCTGGCCCAGACCGCCGAGGGCGCGCTCGACGAGACGACGAACATCATCCAGCGCGTCCGCGAGCTGGCGGTGCAGGCGGCCAACGGCACCCTGAGCGACGACGACCGGGCCTCGCTGCAAGCCGAGGTCGACGAGCTGATCGCCGAGGTCGATCGGGTCGCGGGCGACACCACCTTCAACGGCAACCGACTGCTGGACGGCGGGGTGACGGCGACCCGCATCCAGGTGGGGCCCGGCGCCCGGGAGACGGTGACCCTGCGCATCGACTCGGCGGAGGCCTCGGCGCTGGGGCGGCAGGTGCGGGAGACGGGTGATCCGGTCGACGCCGGCGCCGCGCTGGCGGCGGGCGCGCTGAGCATCAACGGGGTCGCCATCCGGGCGCCGGTGGCGGCCGACGACCCGCTCTCGACCGCCGACAACGCTCGCTCGGCCATCGCCAAAGGCGCCGCGATCAACGACGCCCGCCCGTTCAGCGCGGTGCGGGCCATCGTCGAGCCCACCGAGCTGGTGGGCGGCGCGATCGCGGGCGGCGATCTGGACGGGGCGGACAGCATCACGATCAACGGCGCCCCGATCTCGGGCGTCACGGTGCAGGTGGCCGACGCCGACGACGGGCTGGTCGACGCGATCAACGCCGCCTCGGACGAGACCGGGGTCGTGGCCGGGCTCGACGCCGACAACCGCCTCGTGCTGACCGCCGACGACGGGCGCAACATCACCGTGACCACCAGCACCGCCGCCGCGGCGGGCATCACCGGGCTCAACGACGGCGCGGCCGACACGGTGAGCACCGGCGGCGCGCTCATCCTGCAATCGACGGCGCCGGTCGAGCTGACCATCACCGCCGCCGGGGCCGAGGCCGCGGTGGGCTTCGGTGACGGGGTGGGCACGACGCTGCTGGGCGTCGACGCGGCCAACGCGCTGGCCAGCGTCGACGTGTCGACCGTGGCCGGGGCCAACCGGGCCATCGACATCGCCGACGTGGCGTTGCAGCAGGTGCTCGACATCCGCAGCGGCATCGGCGCCAGCCAGAACCGCATCAGCTCGGCGCTGAATACCCTGGCCAACGCCGACGAGAACCTGCGCGCGGCCCGCAGCCGCATCCTGGACGTCGATCTGGCGACCGAGGCGGCCGACTTCGCCCGCAACACCATCCTGCAAGAGGCGGGGGTCTCGATCCTGGCCCAGGCCAACACCCGCAACGACGTGGCGCTCGAGCTTTTGTCGACCGCCTGAGACCGAGCGCCGCAGCGGAGTTCAGATGAGCCGGGCGAGCCACTTCTGCTTGGTCTCGTCGTACGGCGGGTAGAGCAGCGGCGGGTCGAGCGCGAAGGGCTTGATGAGCACCGACTTGTGATGGGTGAACGTATCGAAGCTCGTGCGCCCGTGATAAGCGCCCATGCCGCTCTCGCCGACGCCGCCGAACGGCAGGTCGGGCGCGACGAGGTGCAGGATGACGTGGTTGACGACCACTCCCCCGGCGCTGGTCCGCTCGAGCAGCGCGTCCCGGGGGCCGCTGTCGCCGGTGAAGATGTACATCGCCAGCGGCTTGGGGCGGTCGTTGACGAAGCGGATGGCCTCCTCGACCCCGGCCACCTTCAGCACCGGCAGGATGGGGCCGAAGATCTCCTCCTGCATCACCGGCGCGTCGGGCGGCACGTCCCGCAGGATGGTCGGCGCGAGGTAGCGGCTCTCAGCGTCGCCCTCGCCCCCGCACACGATCTCGCCCGACCCTTCGAGCAGCCCCGTCAGCCGGGCGTGATGCCGGGCGTTGACGATGCGCCCGTAGTCCGCGCTCTCCCGGGGGTCGGCCCCCAGGAAGTCGCGCAGCGTCATCTCGAGCCGCCCGACGAGCGCGTCGTGGATCGCCTCGTGGGCCAGGATGTAGTCCGGCGCCACGCAGGTCTGGCCCGCGTTGTACAGCTTGCCCCACATGATGCGGCGGGCGGTCACGTCCAGATCGGCGCTCTCGTCGACGTAGGTCGGGCTCTTGCCGCCGAGCTCGAGGGTCACCGGGGTCAGGTGCCTGGCCGCGGCGGTCATCACGATGCGCCCGACGTGTCCGTTGCCGGTGTAGAAGATGTGGTCGAAGCGCTCGGCGAGCACCGCGGTCGTCTCGGGCACCCCGCCCTCGAGCACCCGGATGGCCGAGGTGTCGAAGTAGCGCGGCACCAGCTTCGCGATGAGGGCCGAGGTGTGGGCCGAGACCTCCGATGGCTTGAGCACCGCGCAGTTGCCCCCGGCGATGGCCCCCAGCAGCGGGCTGAACAGGAGCTGGAACGGGTAGTTCCACGGGGCGATGATCAACACCACCCCCAGCGGATCCTTGTAGATGCGGGCCCGGCCCGGCTGGAGCACGAGCGGCGCGCCGACCCGGTCGGGGCGGGTCCAGCTCGCGAGGTGCTTCTGGATGTGGCCGAGCTCCTTCTCGAGCGCGGCGATCTCGGCGCTCCACGCCTCGAAGCGCGGCTTGCCGAGGTCGGCGGCGAGCGCCTCGCAGATGGCGTCCCGCTGCTCGTCGAGCATGCGCTTGCAGGCGTCGAGCTGGGCCAGCCGCCAGGGCAGCGGGCGGGTCCGGCCCCGGTCGAAAGTGGCCCGCAGATCGGCGACCATGTCGGGGATGCGTTCGATGTCCATCGGAGTCCTCCAGCGCGAGCGGCAGCCCACTCCCAGGGGCGCTCGGGCACGGTACACCGGCCCCGCGCCGGGATCGAGAGGCGCGCGCAGCGGGGCGGGGGGTCATGAGCGCTGATCGACGGGCGGCGGCGGTGGTGATCGCGGCGCTGGCGGCCGGGGTGGCGGTGTGGGCCGTCGGCCGGCTGCGGCCGGGCGTCGACGGCGAGCTGGCCCGGCGGGGCGGCGTCGTCGTGCCGGTGATCTTCGATCGGGAGGCGGCGGTCGACCGCCACCTCGCCCGGCTGGCCCGTGCGCTGGACCCCCGGGCGTCGGTCGAGCGCATCGGCGGCGCCCCGGCGCTGGCCACCCCGCCGGGCGTCGATCCGGGCCCCGGCTTCCTGCCGCCCCGGGCGCTGCCCGACGGCCGCCAGGCGCATCGCCCGACGCCCGATCGAGCCGAGCGGTGGCGCAAGCGGGCGTTCAACCAGCTCGCCGAGCGCCTCGACGCCCGGCTGGAGGATCTGCCCGCGGGTCGGGGCCAGGTGACGCTGCCGACCCGGGACGCCATGCGCTTGGAGCTGACCCCCGACGTCGACCCTGGCTGGATCGACGCGGTGCTCGCCCCGGGCGAGCTGACGCTGTGGCGGGGTGGCGCGCGGGTGGCCGACGGGCTGGACGTGGTGCGGGCCGAGCTGCGGGGCGGGCGCCTGATCGTGCGGGTGCGAGGCGCGCCGAAGCTCGCGCCCGGCCCGCTGGAGGCCCGCCTCGACGGCCGCCCGCTGGCCACCGGGCCCGCGGACGCCGACCCGCTCGAGCTGACGGTCCTCGACACCCTCGATCGGACGGCCCGGGCCCGGGCGGCGATGACCCTGGCCCACGGCCCCCTGCCCCTTCCGGCCCGCGCGGGCCCGCGCCGGCGCCTCGAACCGGGCCGCTGAGCACCTCAGAAGGCGTTCGGATCGGCCTTCAGCTTGAGCCGCAGCACCCGCTTGAGGTCCATGATGCGCCCGGCGTGCATCGGCACCGGGCCCCGCGAGGCGAAGACGACCTGCTTGCTCTTGCTGACCTTGACCCGCACCGAGACCAGCCACTGCTGATCGTGGTGCACCGCCAGCCACGAACTGCGGCCCATCGACTTGATGCGGTCGGTCTGCTCGTAGACCAGCGACAGCCGCCCGCCGATGCCCTGCACGAACAGATCGTCGATGTGGCCGTGGTTGGCGATGACCAGCCCGGTGTTGTCGACGAGGAAGGCCCCCTGCGCCGGCGGGGGGTCGCCGGCCCACCGCATCAGGTCGTTCCAGTCGCCGCCGAGCATCGAGTCGGGGTGCACCAGCGCCGGGTGCACCGGGTTGGCGCCCACCAGCCCGATCTTGAAGACCGGCTCACCGGCGAGGCGCAGCATCGTCAGCCACTTGCCCCGATAGCGCACCACCAGGGCGAACTCGTCCTCGGGCTGCTCGGCGAGCCGATGGGCGTGGGTCGTCGCCAGCCCCAGCCGGGCGGCCAGCTCTTCGAGCACCTGCGTGTTCAGCGTGCCCCGGTGGGCGATCACCAGCCCGCTGGGGTCGACGGCGAACGCGCTGTCGACCCCCAGGGTCTGGCGGCAGAAGTCGAGGAAGCGCTCCCAGCCGGCGAGCCCGTAGGCCGGTCGATCGGGCTGGTTCGACAGCCCCAGGAAGGACGCCAGCGCGCCGCGCAGGACCCGACCCGGGGAGTCGCCCATGAACATCGTCATGAATCGTCTCCGAAGCCCAGCTGACGCAGCCGGGCGAGGTTGGCCAGGATCGACGGCACGCCCGGCTGGAGCCGATCGGCCTGTTGCAGCGCGCGCCAGGCGGTGGCGTAGTCCCGCCCGAGCATGGCGTCGAGGCCGCGATCCATCAGAGTGGCGAAGTCGACCGCGACCGGGGCATCCGCGACCGGAGGCACCGCCCCGGGCCCCGCGGAAGGCTGGAGCGGAGGCGGCGTCGTCGCCAGCTTCTCGGTCGGCGGCCGCTTCGGATCACCTCGGGAGGCCGCCGGATCCGGCGAAGTCGGGAGGGCCGGCGGGGACGGCGGCGGCGGGTTGCTGCTCCCGCTGCGCGGCAGATCGGGGCGCAGCAGCTCGGCGGGGCTCTCGTCCACCGAGCCCGACGGGCGCCCCGCAGCCGGCTGATCGGTGAGCGGCTCGGAGCGCGGCGGGGGTGGGGTGCTCTCGGGCAGCGGCCCCGACGAATAGCGGCCCCGGGACCCGGTGACCTGGCCCGGCGACGCGGACCGCCCGCTCGACCCCCGGGCCGGGGGGATCGTCGACGGGGTCGCGTCTCGGCGGGTCGCCGACACCGCTCGCCCGGCCGCCGAGGGCAAGCCCGATAGCCGCCCGCCCGAAGACGGCCGCCCGCCCGAAGACGGCCGCCCGCCCGAAGACGGCCGCCCGCTCGAAGACAGCCGCCCGGAGCCGCCGCGGCCGGCGTCCTTGACCCCGGACAGCGGGGAGCGGGACGGCGAGAGCCGGGGCAGCGGCGGATTCGGCCGGGCGCGGGCGCCATCGCGCTCCTGCTCCCGCACCGCCTCGTCGTGCACCCGGGCCGCGTTCAGCAGGATGTGCTGCCACGGTCGTTGCACATCGCGGGCCCCCGGCTCCCCGACCAGCCGCCGCACCTGGGTCGAGGCGCCCGACGTGCCGAAGGCCAGCGTCGCCACCGCCTCCTCACCGCTCTCCCGCCCCGCGCTCGCCGACCACACCTGCCCCCGCACCACCACGATGCGCCCCACCGGATCACCCCGCTGAGCCACGTCGAGCACCACCGAGTGCCGGCCCATGCAGGCGAGTTGCAGGTAGTCGGCCAGCGAGAAGGGCGAGTCGTGCCCCAGGGCGCCCTGCTCGACGTCGAGGTGGCGCATGACCACCTCCCGCAAGCGCACGAGCGGCAGCGGCTTCTCGTAGACCTCCACGTCGCTGCGGTTGGGGAGCTGCCCCCTGAAGGAGCCGAGGTAGGCCGTGACGAAGATCACCGGGACCCGCAGCCCGATGGCGTCGAGCACGTTGAGGATCTCGACGCCCGAGCCGTCGGGCAGGTCGAGGTCGGAGACGATCAGATCGGGCCGCTCGGCGTCCAGCAGGCGCACCGCATCGCGAAAGAGGCTCGCGTCGATCACCTCGACGTTGGGCAGCCGCGCCAGCCCCCGGGCCATGGACGACCGGAGGACCGGCTCGTCTTCGATGAGCATCACCAACGACATCGATCCACCTCATCGGTCCCCGGCCGCTCGCCGATTCTGGCATCCGATGACATCGGTGACAACGGGGGACGAGAGGCCCTCACGACGCCCCGCTCGCGGACCACGCCTCGCCGGGGTCGCCGACCGGCACCTCCAGGATCACCCGGGTCCCCCGGCCCGCGGTGCTCAGCACGGTGCACAGCCCATCGGCCTCTTCCACCGCCCGCCGGCACATCGACAGCCCGATGCCGCTGCCGTGGGAGCGGGTGGTGAAGAACAGCTCGGTGCACCGGGCCAGCACGTCCTCCGACATGCCGACCCCCGTATCGTGCACCGTCAGCTCAAAAGCCGCCCCGTCGCCGCGCAGGCGGGCCCCGATACGCACCTCGTCCCCCTCGCGGCAGGCGTTGAGCGCGTTGTTGATGAGGTTGTAGAGGACGGCCCGCACCACCGCCGCGTTGAGGTGCAGCATCGGCATCGGCGCGCACTCCAGCAGCAGCACGACCCCCGCCCGAGCCGCCGAGGCCCGCATGACCCGGACCACCTCGTGCACCGCCGGGGCGACGAGCTGCGCCCGGGTGCTGCGCAGGCTGCGGCCCACCATGCCGATGCCCTGAAAACCCAGATCCATGCGCCGCCCTTCGACGAGGATCGCCTCGAGCTCGTCGCGCAGTTCGCCGGGCCGGGTCTCCTCGATGAGCAGCTCGACCGCCGAGGTCATCGCGGCGAGCGGGTTGCGCAGCTCGTGCAGCAGCGAGGGCAACACCTCGTCGATCGTCTCGATGCGCAGGGAGTGATCCCGAGCCGAGCGGGCGTCTTCGAGGGAGGAGACGTCCCGGAACAGCACCGCCCAGTGCCCGCCGCCGCAGGGCGACGTCGAGTAGCCGATCTGCATCGGCAGCCCCGCGCGATCGACCACCGTCACCTGCCGCCGCCGACCCGGGACCCGCCCCTCGATCAGCACATCCAGCGGCGCGAGGACATCGGCCACCGGCCAGCCCAGGGGCGCCGTGGCCAGCCCGAGGATGCGGCAGCCGTCGGGGTTGAGGGCGTGCACCCGTCCATCGCGGTCGACCACCAGCACCCCGGCGGGCAACGCGTTGAGGACATCTCGGGCGGAGGGGACAGTCGGCATGGGTCGACGGGCACCGGTCGGGTGAAGGGCCGACCTCGACAGGCCGGACTCAGAGGACCTTCTTGATGTCCGCTGTCGCCCGGTTCATGTCGAGGAAGAGCAGGCCGAGCTTCGCGCTGCGGCTGGCGAGCACCAGCAGCAGGGTGTCGGACGGCGCGTTCTGCATCACCGCGTAGCCCGACTTCCCCCGGATCATGACCTGCTCGACGTCGCCACGCTCGAGCTCGCTCGCCGCCCGGTTGCCCAGGCTGGCCAGCGTCGCGGTCATACCCGCCACCCGGGTCTCGTCGACGTGCTGGGGCAGCGCGCTGGCGATCATCAGGCCGTCGTCCGACAGCAGCGCCGACGCCTCGACATCGGGGGTGCTGCTCTGAAGAGTCCGGAGGATCTTGTTGAGGTTGTCGATCCGGGACATGCTCAATCTCCTATCTGGCCGTCTCGCAGGCCGAATCAAGTTCGGTGACCACTCAGGTCACGTGAAGCGGGCCGGGTGAAAAATTTTTGGTGGCGTTTTCAACCCGCTGTCACGAGAATTGATACTACAATACTGCACAGACGCCGACAGAAAAAAACGTTCGCGTCGGCGCGCAACCGGAATGAGGGGATGAGATGGCGACCTACGAACGCACCGAGCTGGGCCAGTTCAACAGCACCGTCTGCTTCAAGGCGGTGATCACCGGCATGGAGGAGATGCTCGGCGAGCACGCCACCGCGATCTCGCTCAAGGCCGCCGGCCGCACCCGAGGCGCCAACCTCTGCAAGAGCCTCGGCCTCGCCAAGGGCTCGGCGAGCATGGAAGACCTCTCCGACATCGCCGCCCAGCTCGACGGCGCGCTCGGCGTCGAGGGCACCCGGCTGTGCAAGGTCGACAAGATCGAGGCCGAGGGCGACGTCATCAGGGTCTACTGCTCCGAGACGGTCTGCTCGGCCGGTGAGGAGCTCGGCTCGCCGCGCACCTGCACCTTCACCCTCGGCGCGATCCACGGCGCGCTCGAGTTCCTGCTCGACAAGCAGTTCTTCGCCAAGCACACCGAGAGCGTGCTGCGCGGCGGCACCCACGACGTCTTCCAGTTCACCCCGCGCTGAGCCCCGCGCCGACGGCGCCATCCAGGGCGACGTGCTGCCGCCGACCCGGCAGAGCCCACGCAGTGGAGGAGAGAGATTGGCCACCGAGGATGCACGACTCCCCGCCGCCCTCCAGCGGCTGCTCGACGGCCTCGGCCGCTATCGCGACGCGCTGGCGAGCATCCGTGAGGAGCTGGATCGGATCGACGGCGACGAGATCGACGCCCAAGCCGTGGCCGGGGTGACCGACCACACCCGCGACTTGATCGACGCGCTTCAGCCGCTCGAGATGCAGCTCGCGGCGGTGGCCCGTCAGCAGGAGGCCCTGCGCACCTTCGCCGGCATCAAGGTGGACTTCGACGCCTTCGAGGGGGTCACGCGCACCGCCGCGGTGATGGACGAGACGCTCACCCCCCTCCGGCGGGAGCTCGCCGGCTTCGAGAAGGCCGTCGGCGGTCTCCAGAGCGGGGCCGCCGTCGAAGAGCAGCTCCGTCGGGTCGAAGAAGCCATCGAGCAACTCCGGGCGTTCGAGCAGGCGGACGAAGCGCTGCAATCCGGGATCGACGACCTCGAAGAGCCGCTGCGGGCCCACCGGGAGGCGATCCTCACCTTGCAGGCCCGCCTCGACGCCGTCGAGCAGGCCCGCGGCCGCTTCGGCTCGACCTACGGTGCGCTGCGCCGCAGCCTGCGATCGGTCGCCGAATCCGGGGATGGCGTGGAGTCGGGCGAAGGCCCCGACCTGAGCCGACTCACCGCGCTCGTCGAGCGCTTCGAGAGCGCCCGTCGGGCTCAGCTCGACGCGCTCTCCCGGCTCGGCTTCGACGGGCTCGAGGAGCGGCTGACCGAGTTCGAAGACGCCCGGGCCGACCAGTTCCCCGACTTCCGCAACCATCGCCTCGACAGCCTCAAGGCGGGCGTCGAACAGTTCGACGCGGTGCACCGACGCCACCGGGGCGCGCTCGAGAGCGTCGAGCTCGGTCGCGTCGAGCGCGACCTGAGCGAGCTGCACGCCGCGCGAAAGCGACAGCTCGACGCCCTGCGCGAGTTGGGTCTCGATGTCGTGCTCGGCCAGCTCTTCGCGATCGAGCAGGCCCGCGGCCGGCAGCACAACGCGCTTTCGGCGCTCAGCCTGGGCGAGTTGCAGGCTCGGTTCCTCGAGACGATCGGCCGACTCGCCGAGCTGAGCGGGCAGATCGCCGCAGTGGACCTGTCCGATCCGGCGACCACACCCGCCACCGACGAGAACGACATCTTCTGAGAACGGCGTCTTCTGAGAGCGACGCCTTCTGAGAGCCGGGGGCCGGCGCCGACAGCCATCGCAGGCGGGTCGGCGCCGGTGGAGCGCGTTTACTCGCGCAAACGGTGGCTCAGCGCTTGGGCAGGGTGATCACATTCTCGATCAGCTTGCGCTTCATGCCGGTGAACTCGGAGAAGCGATCGAGGCGCTCCTCGTTGTAGGCCAGATTGATGATCGCCAGATCGAGGTCGCACAGCTTGATGAAGCTGCTCGACTTCGCCGCGAGCTCCGCCGGCTCGGTGTAGGTCTCGGCCATCGCCTTGAGCATGCCCGCCCGGATGACGCTCATGACGCCCTCGACGAAGCGGGGGTCGATCCCCATCTGCACATGCACCTGCCCGATCCGGGCCCGGCGCTCGAAGTACGCCTCGCCGTAGTCTCCGGCGGTCAGCTCCTTCATGTACTGCCGGTGGGTCTTCTTGAGCGACTCCACCCGCCCCTCGATGATCTTGGCGGTCTCCGGCACCGACTCCAGCGTCTCGTAGAAGTGGTCGGTGAGCGCCGGGCCGTGGCTCTCGACCACCGACGCCAGGCTTGCCAGATTCTGCGCATCTTCATCGGTGAACTCGATGAAGCGCTTCATCGCCTCGAACTCTTCGTAGATCACAGCCATGTCACTCCTCGCCATGGTCGCTCGGAACTGCGCGTTCCGATCCGCACACGAATGCGGCGTCCTCTTCCTGCGCCGCCAGGATACACACAGTGACGACCGGTAAATCCAGCGCTTTTTGTGCGGTTTGTTATTTTTGTGTACCAGCGTGGTGCAGAGCACCATTCGTGCCGACCCCATCGATCCGCCCGAGGGGTGCGCCGCCTGGCCAATACGGCTAGACTGCCTGCTCCGCAGTCGATACGGAGAGGTGACATGCACTGTCGGACCCTGGGCCTCGCCGCCCTGATCCTGGTTCTCACGAGCGCCTGTAGCAAGAAGGATACCCCCGCCGGCGACGACCCGAAGACGGCCAGCGCCGAGAAGGCCACCGAGAAGGCCAACGACGCGACGCCGGGGGAGGCCGCCGAGCCAGCCCCTCAGAAGGCCGCCGCCGCGCCGAACCAGGAGGTGCTCACCGACCCCGCCAAAGCCACCCTCGAGGCCCCCGAGAAGTTCGTGGTCGAGCTCCAGACCACCAAGGGCCCCATCCGGCTCGACGTCGAGCGGGCCTGGGCTCCCAAAGGGGTCGACCGCTTCTACAACCTCGTCGAGGCGGGCTACTACACCGACGTCGCCTTCTTCCGGGTCATCCCCGGCTTCATGGCCCAGGTCGGCCTGCACGGCGACCCCGCCATCAACCGCACGTGGCGCAGCGCCAACATCGACGACGACCCGGTGACCCAGAGCAATACCCGAGGAATGGTGACTTTTGCGACCGCCGGGCCCAATACCCGCACGACGCAGTTCTTCATCAACCACGCCGACAACACCCGGCTCGACGGCATGGGCTTCGCGCCGTTCGCCCGGATCCAGCCGGACAGCATGAAGATCGTCGACAGCCTGCACGGGGGCTACGGCGAGGGCGCGCCGCGGGGCAAGGGGCCGAGTCAGGCCCGGATCCACGCCGAGGGCAACGCCTACCTCAAGGCCGAGTTCCCCGAGTTGGACTACATCGAGAAGGCCCATGTGGTGAAGCAGTAACGCCCATCGGACCGGGTCACCGGCCGGTATCCCCGATCCGGGCGCCGGTGACCGGGGACACCCCCACCGTATCTGCATCGCATCGACCCCGATGACCGGAGCCGCCGTGTCCGACGACACCCCCCTCCCCCGCAGCCGCCTGGGACGTCTCGCCCGGCTGGCCCGGGTCAGCGCCCGGAGCGGGACCCAGATGCTGCTCGACCGGGACGGCGACGGCGCGGCGAAGAAGGCGGCCGACGCGCTGGGGCAACTCCGGGGGCTGGCGACCAAGGTCGGTCAGATGGCCAGCTACGTCGACGGCGTCGTGCCCGAGCAACATCGGGGGGCCTACGAAAAGTGGATGAAGGGCCTGCAATCCGCCGCGCCCCGCTCCTCACCGGCCGAGATCCGGGCGCTGGTCGAGGACCAGCTCGGTGAGCCGATCGACCGGCTCTTCGCCGAGTGGACCGACGCACCGGTGGCCAGCGCGTCGATCGGGCAGGTGCACCGGGCCCGGCTGCCCGACGGGCGGGCGGTCGCGGTCAAGGTCCAGCACCCGGGCATCATCGCCGCGATGAACAGCGACCTGCGCAACGCGGGGCTGGTGGAAGGCACGCTGGCCCGCATGGCCGGCATGCGCAAGTTCAACAGCCGCGAGGTGCTCGACGAGATCCGGGCCCGCTTCCGCGAAGAGCTGGACTACGCCCTCGAAGCCCGGCGCCAGCACGCCTTCGCGGTATTGTTCGACGGCGACCCCCGGGTCCGCATCCCGGCGGTGATCGACGGCCGCTGCGCCGAGCGGGTCCTGACGACGACCTGGGCCGAAGGCGTCGACTTCGACGCCGCCTGCGCCGCCCCCGAACCCGAGCGCGCCGACTGGTGCCGCACGCTGTGGCGCTTCGTCTACAAGTCCAACCTCGTCGGCGGGCTCTTCAACGCCGATCCTCACCCTGGCAACTACTTCTTCCAGCCCGACGGGCGGGTCGTCTTCGTCGACTTCGGCTGCGTCCAGCCGCTGAGCGAAGAGCGCCGCCGCCGGGCCACCGCCCTGCACCTCGCAGCCCACGCCCGCGACCACGACGCCTTCCACGCCGCCGCCCGGGCCATGCTGCACCTGCGCGGCGGCCCCTACGAGCCCCGGGCCCTGGCCTACCTCGAGGCCTGTTTCCGCCCGCTCTTCGAGTCCCCCCACCGCATGACCCGGTCCTTCGTCGTCGAGTTGGTCGAGTCGATGAAGAGCCTGATCTTGGACTTCCGCAAAGGCGATGACGACGGCTACGTGCCGCTGCCGGACGGCATGTTCTTCATCAACCGGCTCCAGTTCGGCTTCTACTCGCTCATCGCCCGCCTCGACGCCGAGGTCGACTACGTCGCGGTGGAGAAGCAGTTCCTGCCCGAGTCGGTGTAGAACCCTGGAATCAAAGCGTTTCTCCAACGCGCGTTCTCGCCACCCGGCCCGGCTCGATGTTCCCGATTTCTACTCGCTCATCGACCCATCGCCCGGATGTTCCACTTCTTGTTCCACTTTTTCGCCGCAGAGGACCTCGCTCAGCCCGGCTCCGGGCCTTCGTCCTGCTCCACCACGCCCAGCCCGTCGAGCACGTCGATCGCCTTGGCGAGGTGGTCGTCGGCCACATGGGCATAACGCTCGGTCATCGTGATCGAGTGGTGGCCCATCAAGAGCTGCACCTCGCGCAGCGAGCACCGCTCGAGCACCAGGTGCGAGGCGAAGGTGTGCCGCAGGTCGTGGAACCGCATGCGCCGCAGCCCGGCTCTCTTCAGGGCCCGCCGCAGCGCCCGGCTCGGGCTGGCGTGGCACCTCGACAGGCCGCCTTCGCGACCCGGAAACACCAGCTTGCCCTGACTCCGCGTCCGCCACGCCTTCAGCGCCGTCGCGAGGTCGCCCGTCATCGGCACGACCCGGGACTTGCCGCTCTTCGGTGAGCCGAGCCGCCCCCGCCAGTTGGTGTAGCGCACCGTGATGCGCCGCCGGTCGAAGTCGACCTCCCGCCAGTGCAGACCCTGGATCTCGCCCTTGCGCATGCCGGTCCGCAGCGCCACGAAGAAGAACGCGTGCCACTTGGGGCTCATCGCCTTCGCCGAGCGCAGCAGCTTGCCGGCCTCATGGGGCTGAAGCCAGTCGAACTCACGCTCTGGCTCGGGCAGGAGCCGCAGCTTCCAGACGTCGTCACGGCGCCGCATCCGGCCCCACTCGACCGCCGTCCGCAGCAGCTTCTGCAAGACCGCGAGCTGGGTGTTGATCGTCGACGCCTTCAGCCCCGCTTGCAGCTTGCGGCCCTTGTAGGCCTCGATCTGCCGCGGGCTGATCGCGTCCAGCCGCCGATTGCCAAAGAACGGAACGAGGTGAACCCGCAGGATCATCTCCTTGCGGGCCTGCTCGCTCGGCTTGTTGTTGGGCACCACGTAGGTGACCCACCACTCGGACGCGAACTCGGCCAGGGTCGGGCACGTATCCGCTGCCGGGATCGGCTCAGGGAGTCCGGCCCCGGCACTTTCGTCCGGCACGAGCAACAGCTCGGCCTCGTACCGCCTCGCCCCGGCCTTCGTCTGCTCGGGGCTCACCCGCCGAACGCGTCGGCCGCCGATCATCAGATCGACGACCCACTTCCCTCGCCACTTCTTGACCGCCATCACCGTTCCTCCGGTCGATGGCGGGCCTGTGGATTCGGCCGTGCGGATCGTGCGGTTCATCGGTATCGGTCCGCAAGGGGGTGTCAGCAGCGAGCGCCGCGATGGCGGCGACCAGCGACGCGTCGGCGACGTGGGCGTAGCGCTCGGTGTGCGTGATCGAGCGGTGACCGAGCAGCCGCTGGATCACCCGCAGCGACACGCCCCGGAGCACGAGGTGCGACGCGAAGCTGTGGCGCAGGTCGTGGAACCGGATGTGGCGCAGACCGACGACACCGAGCCAGCGGCTGAGCGCCTGGTTGGCCCGGTTCGGCCGCCGCTCGACCCCGCCGTCGTCGCCCGGGAAGACCCATTGGCCGGGGCTCTCGGCCTGCCAGCGTTCCAGGGCGATGATCACATCGGCGCTGAGCGGGATGCTCCGGCTCCGGTTGCCCTTCGTCGAGCCGAGGCGCCCGCGGTAGACCGAGTGCCGCACATCGACGACCCGCCGCTCGAAGTCGATGTCACCCCACTTCAAGGCGAAGATCTCACCCCGCCGGAGCCCGGTCCGCAGCGCCAGGGTGAACATCGCCGACCACTTCGGCTCGGCGGCCGCCACCGCAAGCAGCGTGTCGGCCTCGGCCGGCCGCAGCCAGTCGAACTCGGCCGGCGCGACCGCCAGCCGCGGCATCTTCGGCGCCGCATCCAGCTCGCCCCACTCGACCGCGCAGCGCAGCAGCGCCGAGAGCACCGCGAGGTGCCCGTTCACCGTGCTCGCCGCCAAGCCCGCCGAGCGCTTCGCGGCGGCGTAGCCATCGAGATCCCGGGCGGTGATCGCATCGAGCTGCTTGCCCCCGAACGCCGGCAGCAGATGCACCCGCAGGATCGACTCCTTGCGCACCCGGTCGCTCGGCTTGTTCCGCACCACCACCCGCTCGGTCAGCCAGCGGACGGCGAAGTCATCCAGCCTCGGGCTCGGGCCCGAGCAGGGTGCCGAGGTCGACGAGGCGACTCGCAGCGCGGCCTCGAACGCCTGCGCCCCCTGCTTCGTCTGGACCGGGCTCACCCGCCGGATCCGCTTGCCGTCGAGGGTGAAGTCGGCCACCCACTTCCCGCGCCAGCGCTTGGCGGTCATCGTCGCGTCCTCCCCGCCGCTGCTCGGCGAGCCATTGGTCGATGGCCGCGCGCTCGAAGCGCAGCCGGTTCGAGATCTTGATGTGGGGGATCCCACCCCGCTCGGTGAGCCGGTAAAGGTGTCGGCGGCCGATGGACAGCCAGCCGCAGACGTCTTCGGGCGTCAGCAGCGGCTCGGGTGGTCGGCATGGGCGGCTCATGGTTCGCCCCTTGGCTCGTCGACTGCCGCCGGCCGGCGCACGGTCATGCGGGAAGTGGGTGTCAGAGGGCCCATGCCGCGCCCTCGTCGTCCTCCTCCTCGTCGACATCCCATTCCGAGAGCAGGTCGCCCCAGTCGACGTCCGGCTCGGGGGCCGGCGACGCCTTGGCCGACCGCCGCTCGCCGAGCATCTGCACGGTCCCCCAGACCTGCTGCACGAAGTAGCAGCCGACCACGGCGTACTCCATCGCCTGCTTGATGGTCAGCGGCCGCCTCTCACGCGTATCGCGGCCCTTGCTCTTCGACGGCTCGGGCTCCGGCGGCTCGGCGCGGCGCTCCGCTTCCTGCTCGCGGTCTTCGAGCGCAGACTGGACGTCGGCGAGCGTGGCCTGGACGTCGGCGAGCGCCGCCTCCAACTCGGCGATCCGGGCCACGGCGTCGGCCTCGGCGGCGCGGGCCTGTTCGACCTCGCGCTCGGCTGCCTCCCGGCGCTCGCGCTCGGCGTCCCGGGCGTGGCACAGGGCCTCGTGCGGCGTGGGCTCGGGCGCGTCTCGCATCGCCAGCCACTCGGCTTCGGTCTCGAAGAGGTCGATGTCCCGTCGGGCTTCGAAGCGACCCCGCTGATTGCGAGCGACGAGGGCGAAGCGCCCGCGCAGGTGGGTCAGGACGTCGCGCACGTAGGCGTGGAATTCGCCCAGCCCTGCGCCAGCGGGCAGCACGACGCGCCGCCCGTTGGTGTGCCGGGCAGCTTCCCGGATCCGGCCGCTGCGGTCGATGTGGTGCAGGTCGAGCTGGTCGGTGTGGACCCAGGACTCGATGAGGGTGCTGTAGATCGGCTCGATCTCGGCGGGCGGCTCTTCGAGCGCGGCGGTGTGGGCGTTCGGGCGGAGGACGTAGCGCACTTGAACCTCGCGGGTCGGGGCGGCTGTTCATCGGCCGCGAGGTCGACGCTCCGACTGCGCGTCGACGCGCAGTCCAGGGTTTTTTTGAAGAAGATGTCGTTTTCCTGGCCCGCCGGGGTGGGCGACGGGCCAGAGCCGGGTTCACCGGGGCGGCACGGGGGGCGGACGGGAGGTGCGCCGCAGGATCACCGGGCCCGGCCAGACGCGAACCGGAGGCCGACCAGACTGCCGCGGGCGCATCGCCAGGGGGCTACGAGAGCGCGACGAGAACGCACACGGGCGCGAGCCAGGAGCTGGCGGGCTCAGTCCGATGTAGGGTTGTCCAGAGCATCAGCCGCGTGCCGAAGACCACTGATCGCAGCCTCCATGCTCTCTGCGCTGGCACGAATCTGGCGGGCCGCGAGCGACGCGACATCGCCGGGCACCGCCGTCGGGTCGCCGGGGTCAGGCGAAGTTCGTGGGAGAACCACGCCCAACTCGGCCAGGGCTTCGACTACGCCGTGAGCATCCCGGGCTCCGACTGCATCGCGAAGTCGGGCCCACTCCGGCTCGTCCGGTAGGAGATCGCGCGGCTCGCAGCCGAAGAACCCGGCGAACAGCTCCAGATACTTGGGCGTGATGTTCTGCTCGCCGTTCTCGAGCTTCGAGATGGTGTTGTTCGCGACGCCGATCACGGCCTCGACATCCCGAGTGCTCAAGTCCCGGGCCTTCCGCCTGCGCCGGATCTCTGCGCCGATGCGCGCATTCAGTTCACCGTATCGCGCAGATTTTGCGCTCAAGACTTGATCTCCGCTCAGCATACATGCTCAATTGTGCGCAGATTCCGTGCGCAATAGCGCATGCCGCGCGTAGCTCCGTGCGTCGGCGGCGGGATAGTAGCGCATTGCTCGCGCTCGGGGGAGACCCCATCCAGTCGTCGGGCGACGCCACATGGCTCACGTCGCAGGACGGGCGCGAGCGCCTTGAACCAGGGTAGGACCCATGACGATCGACTCCCGGTCGGCGCTCGAACTGCGCGTGCTGATCGGCCACGTGTATCTGGGCCAGGACCCGCCACCCGGCATTCAGCGGGCGGGCGGGCTGCTGGTCAACCTGCGCCGGGCGCCGACGAACCCCCGCTATCTCACGATGGCCCGCGATCTACTGGCCGTCGTCGACCTGCGCGTCCGTCTCCGAGCCGCCGTCGATACCGCCCGAGCTGCTGGGGATCAGGTCGGTGCGCTGGTCCTCTTGGGGCTGATCGGACACGCCGACGCAGAGCTGATGGGCTCTACAGACCGCCCAGGCTGGCGGGCGGCGGCGCTCGACCTGCTCGAACCGGACGGCGAAGACGCGGCCCCCCTCGACCCCGAGTTGGCGACGCGCCTGCTCACTCTGGTGCTGGTGGACAAACATGAGACCGAAGCGGGAGATTGACCTCGAGGCCCGACGGCTCATCGGTCGGGTGTGTGATCTGGAGCGGCAGGGCTGGCCCGAAGCCCGAGACGCCTACGCCGAGGCCCTCCTCGCGCTGGCGATCCGCTGCGAAGCGAAGCCGGGCAAGGCCGAGATTCTGCGCTGGCTCCTGCGGGTCAGCGGGGGGCTGTTCAACATCCGGGACGCCCGCTGGCGGGAGTGCGCTCAAGACGCGCTTCATGAAGTGGTCGCCCTCAGCGCGGGGCAGTTGCTCCGGTGCCGGTCCGGCCTCGAAGCCGCGCCGGCCCCGAACCTGCGGTCGATGTTCGGGGCGATCATCTGGTGGCGGGCCAAGGGCTTCTTCGAGTCGCGGTACCGGCGCCACGTCCGCCATCTCGCGCCGTGGGCCATGCACGCCGGCCGCGTCGCCCACACCGCCGGGCCGTCCCGCCCGGTCGAAGAGGCCATCGGCCGTGAGGTGTGGGCGCTGCTCGATCCAGGCTCACCGGGCGACGCCGCGTTGATGCTCGTCGGGGTCGGTTTCTCCATCGCCGAAGCGGCCCGGCGCACCGGGCTCAGCCGGCAGGTCATCTATCGGTGCCGGGCGGACTTCGCCAAGCGCTGCGGTCACGCGAGGCCAGGGGGCCGATGAACGCTCAGCGAGCTGCTTCGGTCCCGATCGCACTTCGTAGATGAACGGCTCGATGTTCAACCCCCGGGACCGGGCCACGCCACCGCACCAGCACTTTCAGAACCGGGGCTGGCTCATCCAGACGCGGACGTCGCGGATGAACTGCCAGACATCATCGCCGCTCGGTTCGACCTTCGGGCGATCGGCGCGGCCCATTCGCTCGAAGATATGCACCAGCCAGTCGGGGCCCTTCTGTGGGCTCTGATCGTCGGTGAGGTGCCGCAGCCAGCCCTCGACCTCGCCCACCGGCACCACGAAGAGCCCCTCTGCGGCCAACTGGCGGATCAGCGACCGCATACCCTGCTGAATCGGACGATCGAACGCCTCCAATCCGTTTCGCTTGAGCCTCTTCTTCTCTGCGTCCCTCGCCTCCTTGTCTTCGCAACCCGCGAAGAGCCGACTCGCGATCTGCTTCTGAGTCGTGGTCATGCCATTGATCGTGGTGGCGGGCACGCCCTGGGCCTTCAGCAAGTTCTTCAAGTCGTTGCCGCTCGTGAGCACGTCGATGTCGACGACAGCCGCCGTGCGCACGCCCACCCGGCGCAGCAACTCGACGATCCGATGCATGGCCTGCTTGCCGAAGGCAGTCGGCCAGACGACATCGTCGATGCCATCGTCGCCGAGGCGGAGGTTGACCTCGCTGTAGAACGCGCGATCAGTCTCGCCCCCGACGACCACAGCGTGGCGGCAGAAGACGCCCTGCAGCACATCGCTTGACCGCAATAGCGGGTCATTCATCATCTCGGCGACATCGTCAGCCGACAGCGTCCAGGCGAACTGCCCGTCCGTGGCGTTGTGCAGGCGGACGATGGTCAGCGGCAGCCCGGCGTCGACACACCCCATCAAGAAGTGCTCACTATGCGTCGCCACGAACGCCTGCACGCCGCGCTCGGCGGCCAGTTCGGCGACGCATCGCCCCAGATACCGAGCGAGCGACGGGTGCAGGAACGCCTCGGGTTCGTCGATGAAGCTGTAGCCGACGTCCTCGGTGATCAGCGCCATGGTCAAGCCGACGAAGGCATGCATGCCTCGGGCAGATCGAGCTTCAACCCACGCACTACGAGGCTGTCTTCAGACAGACAGCCTGCCGTCCCGACCAGCCCACAGCACTCGGCCAGGAACGTCGTCTTCCCCGCCTTGTTCGACCCGACCACCACCGTCACCGCGCCCGGCTCGATCACCAGCGGCGCCTCGCCCGGCGGCCCCAGCTTCAGCGTCAACTCTCGAATCACCGCCCCGCCTCCACAGCATCGCTCGACGCCACACCATGCCGCTCCGCCTGCCGCCAGACAACCGTCACCCCTCCCATTCCGATCACCCTTGCACGCCCTCGTGTGATCCTCGATCCTGCCCGCCGACTCGGCGCCGGGCAGACCGCGCGCCGGACCAGGGAGGACGATGCTCGCGCTCTTCGAATCGACCCTGCTCGCCGTCGCCCGCCTCGAAGCGGCCGGCACCCGACCGCCGCGCCTCACCGAGCCCGGGCACGGCACCTGGCAGCGTTTCCGCCGCAACCTCGGCCCGCGCGACTTCGTCGAGCTGCTCTGCGAAGACCTCGCCGCGCCCTTCCCGCTGCCGTTCGACCTCGACCTCTGGGGCACCGATCCAGCGCCGCTCTCGGCGCTCGCCGACCTCGACGACACGACGGTCGAGGCCCTGATCGCCACCGCTTCGAGGGCCCCCGAGGCGCCCGTCGACGACTGGCTGCGCGAGCGGGCGAAAGCCCTCGGTCTGTCGAGCGGCGGGGTTTTCAGCGAGCTGCCCAAGGTCCAACCGCGATTCGACGTCCTCGAGCTGCCCGGCTCGGCCGGTCGAATCGCGGCGCGGCTGTGCAGCACCGACGAAACGCTGTCACTCGACCGCCAGTTCACGATCATCGCCGACACCCCGGCCGAGCGGGTGCTCGCCGGCCTGTGCACCGTAGCCCTCGGCGCGAACCGGCCGACCGTGCTCACCACCGACGAGCTGAAGGCGAAGCCCCGCCGCTTCGACCGCGTCTTCGGCCTCGCCGAGCATTCGCCGGCGCAGGCGCTGGCCGGCGACTTCGACGAGGTCCGGCTGATTTGATGGCGCTGGCCGACAAGACCCCCGATGCGAGCGCGCCGCGCCTCGAGAGCTGGACCCGCACGCTCAACGAGGACGACGCCCTCGATCTCGTCGACCTCGCCCGTCCGGGCCTGTCGCTCGACGATTGGACCGAGGACGCCCACGACGCGCTGCCCCAGGCCAGCCGCGACCGACGCACCGAGACCATCCGCCTGGTGCGCGAGCGCCTGCTCGACTGGGACGCCGACGGCGACGCGTCGACCGTGGCCGACACCGACTGGCTGCGGCTGATGCACGAGGGCGCGCCCTATGCCCGCGTCGAGCTGCTCTGGGGCCGCTACCTCTTCGATCAGCCCTGGGTCCGCCGCGCCATCGACCACCTCATCGCCCCTGCGCTGACCACCGCCGATACGCCGCTGTCGCCCCGCGACGCCGATCGCATCGACCTCGAACGCTGGACGGCCTTCGTCGACGTCCACATCCGCGAAGGCGCCGGCGACGCGTCGCGCCCGAAGACCCGTCAGCAGATCCAGCGGGCGCTCACCCGCCTCGGCGTGCTCGAAGTCGAAGATTCGCGCGAGGGCCTCACCCGCGCGCTGCACGCCCGCCCGGCGCCCGTCGTCTTCGGCTGGCTGCTGGCCTACGAGATGCGCCTGACCCGCCGCACCGAGCTCGACCTCGACGTCGCTGCCGAGATCTCGGCCACCGCCCGGCTCTTCCAGCCCACCCGGGCCTACGCCCGCCGCAGCCTCGACGAGGCCGTCAGCCTCGGCGTCTTGCGCCAGAGCTACCTCGCCGGCCGCCCGCGGCTGCATCCAGGGGAGCGCCCATGACCGCGAAGCATCACAAGAAGGGCCGCCCCCACCCCAACGAAGAGCGCGGCATCCGGCGGGTCGTCGACGGCCTGCCCGACAGCTACCACGTCTTCAGCAACATCGAGCTGCCTACCGGCCGCGCGGGCCTGACCTACGAGCACGATCTGGTCGTGGTCACGCCCTACGCCGTCTTCACCATCGAGCTGAAGAGCTACGGCGGGCGCATCCGCGGCAACCGCGACACCTGGACGCTCGAAGACGGCAAGCCCATCCGCTCGCCCATCTCGCTGCAGACCCACAAAGCGCGGGTGCTCAAGGACCAGCTCCGCAGCCGCCACCACAGTCTGCGTCATGTCTGGGTCCAGGGCCTGGTCTATGTCACCGGCCTCGACGCGCGGCCCGAGATCAGCCGCGACTTCGCCGAGTTCGTCGTGCACCACGACTCGGTGCTCGACGCCCTGCTCGACTCCAGACGCCTCAGCCGCAGCGGCGCGGCCCTCAGCGCCGAGGCCCACAGCGCGGCCCTCGCCGTGCTCAACGACGGCCGCCCCGCCGACCCCGACCCGCGCCTCGGCCCCTACACCCTCGTCGAGCGCCTGCTCGCCGACGACCGCGACGCGCAATACGAGGCGTGGCGCGCCGCGCGCAACGGCCTGCCCCGGCGGCTGCACCTCTACCGGATCAAGGGCGGCGACACCGTGCACCGCGGGCGGCTGCGCGATCGGGCCATGCGCGAGGCCAACCTGCTCGAGCGCCTGCGCCGCGGACCGCACCTCGTCGAGTACCTCGACTTCGACCACGTGCGCACCGACCACGAAGAGGCGCTCGTCCTCAACTTCACCGACGACACCCACCGTCGGCCACTGCTCGACTGGCTCGACGCCGAAGAGCGCGACCTCGACGCCCGGCTCGACGTGGCGCGCCAGCTCACCGAGGCGCTGCGCTTCGTGCACGACCGCGACATCGTGCACCGCCGCCTCAGCCCCCAGGCGATCCGCATCGACGGCGCCCGGCCCGACGTGCGCCTCGGCGGCTTCGACCTCGCCCGCGACCTCACCGGCGCCACCGCCACGCTCACCGCCAGCCAACTCGAAGACCCCGGCTACCGCTGCGCCGCGCCCGAGCTGCTGCGCACCGGCGAGGCAACCCGCCGCAGCGACCGGTTCGCCCTCGGCGCCGTCCTGCACACCCTGTTCACCGACCGCCAGCCCTTCGAGCGACCCGAAGACGTCTTCCGCCCGCTCGACCTGCCGCCGCTGCACCTGGGCACGACGCGCCTGCCCGAACACCTCGACGACGCGGTGCGTTTACTGCTCGACCGCGACCCGTTCTCCCGCCCCGAGCTGGAGACGGTCGCCGACTGGATCGCCAGCGTCCGCCGCGCGCCCGTCAGCGTCGCCCCCGCGCCCGAGCTGCCCGAGAAGGGCCGGGTCATCAACGACCTCTATGCCTTCGAAGAGCGCATCGGCGAGGGCGCCGGCGGCCCGGTCTGGCGCATGCGCCATGTCATCGATGGCATCCCGCTCGCCGCCAAGCTCGCGCCGGCCGGCAGCGACGCGCTCGACGTCGAGACCCAGGCGTTGCAGGCGGTCCAGCACCCCAACCTGGTGCGCTTCCACAACCGGACGCGCCTCGGCGATCAGATCGTCCTGCTGCTCGAATACATCGACGGCGTCGACGGCCGGCTGCAAGCCGCGGCCGGCGACCCGCTCGACGCGCAGAGCCTGCTCGCGCTCGGCGAGGGGCTCTTCGGCGCGCTCGACGCGCTGCACGCCGCGGGATGGCTGCATCGCGACGTCAAGCCCGACAACGTGCTGCTCGGCGCAGACGGCCCGACGCTCATCGACCTCGGCCTCGCCGCCGACCGCGGCAGCAATACCCGCCTCGCGGTGGGCAGCGCCGCCTATAAAGACCCGCTGCTCTTCGAGCGCAACCGATGGCAGGTGGCCGACGACCTCTACGCCGCGTGGCTCACCCTCTACGAGATCGCGACCGGCGTTCACCCCTTCGGCGGTGAGAACCGCAAGGGCGAGGCGCCCGATCTCGACGCCGACGCCCTGCCCGACGGCCTCGCGCCACATACCCGCCAGGCGATCGTCGCCGCGGTGATCGCCGGCCTCGACCCCGAGCCCGGCGAGCGCCCGGCCACCGCTTCGGCCGCCGTCGACCGCTGGCGGCGCGCGTTCGCCGCCGCCGAGCCGACCCCGCAGGCGCTCATCCCCGCCGAGCCCGCCGCCGCTCGCGGCGCCGGCCCGCTGCCCGATGGCGTCACCGCCGACACCCCACTGGCCGAGCTGCCCATCAGCACCCGCGGCCAGAACGCTTTGCTGCGGCTGGGGCTCGCGGTCGCCGGACAGCTCGTCAAGCTGAAGCCCCAGACCCTGCGCGACGTGCGCGGCGTCGGCACCAAGACCGCCGCCGAGCTGAAGTCGCTGGCCGACGCCGCCAAGGCCCGCTTCGGCGACGACGTGAAGCCGGACGCGCCGCCGCCCGCGCCCGAGCCGTTCTATCGCCCCCTGATCGGCGACCATCGGCCGCTCGACGTCCTGATCCCGGCGATGGGCGAGCGCATCGTCAACCGCCTCGCCCGAACCGGCCTGACGACGCTGGGCGATCTGGCGGGGCAGCCCGAGGCGCTCATCGCCAATACCCGCGGCCTGGGCGCCAGCCGCGTCGCCGACCTGCGCCGGGCCTGCGCCCGTCTGGGCGACGACGACACCGACCGCCCCGACACCCTGGATGCGCTCGACGCCCTCGTCCGAAAGACGCTCGGCAAGACGAAGTACAGCCGCCTCGTCCGCTTCTTCGGTCTGCACGACGACGCCCCACAGACCCAGACGGCGATCGCGGAGGCCGACGGCGTCACCCGCGCGGCGGCCAACAGCGCGATCAAACGCGCGGTGGGTGACCTCGCCCCCGACACCTCGCCCGGTGAGTGGCTGCGCAGCGCCGTGCGCGACGCCCTGCCCGCCGCCGGAGTCGGCCCCTTCGCCGCCACCGCCAAGGCCCTCGAAGCCCGGCTGCCGGCCACCCGCCCCGACCTCTCCCACCGCGGCTACGTGCGCCTCGGCGCGGCGCTCTTCGCGCCCGAGCAGCGGTTCGATCCGAGCGCTATCAGCGATACGACCGCCATCATGCGTGAGCCGTGGACCACGAATGACGCCCGCGCGCTGCGCATCGCCCTGCGCGAAGCGGTCCGCTGGCCGCCCAGCCCGCGAGAGGCGGTGGTCGACGCCCTCGCCCGGGCCATCGACGACACGATCCTCGCCCGGATGAAGGCCCGCGAGACCGACCGCGACACCCTGCTCGACGCCGCCCGCGCCCTCGACGCAGCCCAGGGCCTCGCCGACCCGGTGCACGCGACCGCCGCCGGCACCCTCTATCGGCTCGCCGAAGCCATCGCGGGCGTCGATGCCATGCGCGCGGCAGGCATCGAGCCATCCCATGGCATGCGGATGGCATCCCTGATGGCACGCATCGAGGCATTCTATGGCCCGGATGCCATCCATGCCACCAAGGGACATGCCATCCGCCCGATCGAGCGCGAGGCGCTGCGCGCCCACCTCGAAGCGCGCGGGCTCGCGCTGGACGGCGACCGTATCGTCGATCCCGATCGCTTGCAGGCCCACGCGCCGACGGCGGTCACCCTCGACATCGACACCGCGCCCGCCCGCCGGGCCGACGGCCAGTTCGACGTCGACCGCCTCGTCGCCGCCGCCGACGGGGGCGGCTTCCGCGTGGCCGTGCTCGACCTCGACCGCCATCACCGCGACGCCGACGCGCTCGTCGCCCAGCTCGGCGCCGCGCTGGGAACCGAGCGGGTGCGCGGCCTCGACCTCGACCGGATCGTCATCCGCGCCCTGCAAGCGGCCGACCTGTGGGACGAGGCGCTCTTCGACGACGCCCGCCCGCGCCCCGACTGGGCCATCTACCGCCGCACCCTGCGCGCCGGCCTCGACGCCGCGCTGCACGGCGACGGCGGACCCGACGCCTCGGCAGCCCGCCCCGGCGTGGTCACCGTGCTCACCCGCCCGGCGCTCCTGGGCCACATGCAGCAGACCCGCTGGCTCGACGGCCTCTACGAAGCCGCCCGCGGCGGCCGCTACGGCCTGATCGTGCTCGCCCTGCCCGGCGGCATCCGCGAGGGCCGGCTGCGGCTCAACGAGAAGCACCCCATCCCCTACACCCCCGACATGGGCGCCCTCGACCTGCGTCGCCATCGTCAGCCGGAGCCCGCCCGATGAACGCCGACCGCTACGCCGCGCTGCTCAAGGCCCTGCAGAAGCTCGAGACCGCCCTGGCCAAAGACGGCGTGAAGCGCATGCGCGGCCCATTGAAGGGCTGGGCCAAGGCCCTGCACGCCGCCGCCGAGACCGGGGGCCGGCTCGACGCGTTCGCCAAGGTCGTCGCCGGCCGCTCGGCGGTGCAGTTCCTCTTGCGCACGGTCTACGTGCGGGTGCTCGAAGACCTGGGCCTGCTCGACCCGCCGCGCCTCCGCGGGCAGCGGGGCTACGACGTCTTCCGCAGCCTCGCGCCGTCGCTGGGCTATCGCGGCTTCTTCCGCTGGACCTTCCGCGACCTGGCCGTCGACTTCCCCGACTTGTTCGGCGCGCGCGACGACGAGCTGCCACTGCCCGGCGAGGCGCTGTGCAAGCAGGTGTGGGACCTGTGGCACGCCGAGGATGGCAAGGGCAACCTGCTCTATGACTGGCAGGGCGAGGCTTTCGACAGCCGGTTCCTGGGTGACTTGTACCAGGACCTCGACGCCGACGTGCGCAAGCGCTACGCGCTGTTGCAAACGCCGGACTTCGTGGAGCGCTACATCCTCGACCATACGCTGACGCCGGCGCTGGCGGAGTTCGATCCGGCCGAGTTGCAGGCCAAGGGCGAGACCTTCCGCCTGATCGACCCGACCTGCGGCAGCGGGCACTTCCTCATCGGCGGGTTCCACCGGCTGGCGGACTATTGGCAGGGCCGCGGGCTGGACGAGTGGGATGCCATCACGCGGGCATTGCATGGGATCTGGGGCTGCGACCTGAACCCGCACGCGGTGCATATCGCCCGGTTCCGGCTGCTGCTGGAGGTGATCGGGCGCACCGGCGTGAAGGATCTGGGTCGGCTGGCGGCGCTGCCGGTGCACCTACGGGCGATGGACTCGCTGATCCCATGGGAAGGGCCGTACGGGCAGCAGGAGATGTTCGAGGGGCCGGCGGCCGAGCGGCTGGCGAAGTACGCGACGGCCGAGGAGCGGGAGAAGAACGCGGCGTTCCTCGGCCGGGATTTCCATGTGGTGGTGGGCAACCCGCCGTATGTGACGCCGAAGGATCCGCAGAAGCGGGATGACTATCGGGTGTTCTGGCCGGACTCGGCGAGCGGGAAGTATGGGTTGATGGCACCGTTCGCAGAGAGAATCTTCAGGCTGGGATGCACAGCCGCGTTCAGCGGCCAGATCACCAGCAACGCTTTCTGCAAGCGGTCGTACGGCCGTGGGCTCGTTGAGCGCGTACTACCAACGCTGAACTTGACGGGGGTAGTTGACACAAGCGGGGCCTACATTCCCGGGCATGGCACTCCGACGGTGATTCTCTTCGGGCGAAACATGTCCCCCGACAGCGATGGAGTGTGGAGTATCCTGGGTAAACGCGGCGAGCCAGCCACACCGAAGCGGCCGGCTGATGCCCACGTGTGGACAGCGATTCGGAACGCCACTCGTCAACCTGACGACTCCAGCATCTACGTAACGGTGCAGAGGGTTGACCGCTCGGGTCTGGCACACCATCCCTGGAGTCTCGAAGGGGGCGGCTCATATGAGGTCAAGCAAATGCTTGACGAGGTGTGCAAGACAAAGCTGGTGGAGATTTCTCAGACGGTTGGCTACCTGACAAAGCTCGTCTTGGACGACGTCTATCTGCCCGCTCCCACGTGGATGGAGAGGATGAGCCACGTCGACCTCGTACCACTCTGTGAAGGCGAGGGCGTCCGCGACTTCTGCTTCGCTTCAGGCAACGAGGTGGTTTCCCCCAACGAGAGCGTCAGCCCGTACTCCGTCGCATCATTGGAGCCAACTTCCGCAGCGTATCAACACTTCTGGCGGTTCAGGCCCATGCTGTGGGAGCGACGGTCGCGCGCCACGCGATTCGCCCCGCTTCGCACTATCCCAGGCGCCAAGTTCTATGAGTTTCCATTCTATTATCCGGAAACTCTCACTCCACCACAGATAGCCTTCGGGTCGATAGCTACCCACAACCATTTCGCGCTGGACAGAAAGGGTCGATTGTTCAAGCGAACTGCACCCGCAATCAAGCTTCCTGATGGCAGCACGCAGGACGACTACCTGAGTCTCCTCGGCGTCTTGTGCTCCAGCGTACTTGAGTTCTGGTCCAAGCAAGTCTTCTTCAACAAGGGCGACTCAACGGACTCCCACGGTGCCCGAGTAACGGGCGACCCCGCCTTCGACACCTACCAACGTGACGCCACCAAGCTCAAGCAGGCCCCCATCACCGAGGCCGACCGCGCGCCGCGCATCGACCTCGCCTCGGCCCTGCACGACAAGGCCCAGGCCCGCGCCGCCACCCTGCCCGCGGCCATTCTCGCCAGCGACGACTGGACCGCCGCCACCCTCGCCGAGTGCCTGAAAGCCGGTGCCGCCGCCTATCAGGCTATCACCGCCGAGATGGTGGCCCTGCAAGAAGAGCTCGACTGGCTCACCTACCGCTCCTACGGCTTGCTCGACGGCCAGACCGTGCGCACGCCATCGCAGACCGAGCCCCTGCGCCCCGGCCACCGCCCGTTCGAGATCGTCCTGGCCCGGCACAACGCCGCCTGCGCCCCCGAGGAGCGCTCGGCGTGGTTCACCCGCCACGGGCACGATGAGACCACAGTCATCCCCGATGACTACTCCGATGGCATGCGATCACTCATCCAGGAGCGCCTGAATCACATCGAAGCCAGCAAAGACATCCGCCTCATCGAGCAGCCGCAGTTCAAGCGCCGCTGGCAGCTCGTCGACTACCCCGACGCCGTGCAGAAGGCCGCCGCCGACTGGCTGCTCGATCGCCTGGAAGACCTCTTCCACCCCGGCGACGACGAGCACGACCCGGGCCCACTCGATACGCCGCGGCCCTATCGGCTGGAAGACATCGTCAACGCGTGGCGCCGCGATCCGCGGGTCGAGGCGGTCGCGGCGGCCCACCTGGGGCACGCGCACCCCGATCTGACGGCGCTGGCCGAGCAGCTCCTGCGCCACGAGGCCATCCCCGACAACATCTTCCGGGTCTACAGCGACGAGGGCCTGCGCAAGCTGCGGCAATGGCAGGACGTCTGGCGGCTGCAAGACCGCGAGGACGCCGGCGAGGACGTCGGCGACATCCCGCTGCCGCCCAAGCTCACCAAGGGCGACTTCGCCGACGGGCGCTACTACCAGATCCGCGGCAAGCTCAACGTGCCCCGCGAGCGCTTCGTGCTCTACGCCGACCTGCGTCCCCATCGCTTCGGCTGGAATGGCTGGCGCGATACACAGCGGGCGGTCGCCCAGGTCGAGGCCTTCGCCGACGCCGAGAACCACCCCACCGACCCGCTGCCCCGGCCCACGCTGGCCGATCCGCGGCGCTGCGGGGCCACCGTGGGGCTGTGGGAGGTGCTCGACGACGTGAAGCGCTGGGGCGACGCCGCCGAATACACCGAGCTGCACGCCTTCGCCGCCGAAGGCTGTCAGCAGTCGAGCTGCCCCTGCGCGGTGGCCGATGCGTGGCAGCAATGGGCCGCTGGTGATCTGGTCATCGACCGCGGCGACGACGACCGCGGCGAGGAGGTCACCGTCGAGGAGCGGGCGGCGGTCATCGCGCTCTTCCAGCGGCTGCGGCCGCTGCCCGGGCAGGTGACGATGGACTTCGCCCGCACCGAGCTGCCGCTGGCCGAGAGCACCGCAAAGCCGCTCACGCTGGCCCAGCTCGAGAAGGCGTGGACCCGCTCGCCGGCGCGGCTGGGCGTCATCCTCGACGATCTGGTGGCCTCGGGCGACGTGGCGACCACCGGCCGCGGGCGACGCACCCGCTACCGGCTGAACGGGTAGAGCGAAGGGCAACGGGGGGAGAAGACCGATGAAGATCGCCGACGCGCTGCACATTCCCGAGAACACGGGCACCGACGCGTTCATCACCCGCCTCGATACGACCGATCCGGCGCGGGTCCGCCGCGACTTGCAGGACTTCGTCGTCGCCGAGGCCGTCGAAGAGCGGCTCGATCGCATGCTGAAGGCGGTGGGCGAGCGGCTGACACAGGGGCTGGACGTCGGGCGCTTCATCTTCGGCACGTTCGGCTCGGGCAAGAGCCACTTGATGGCCGTGCTCGGCAAAATGCTGGAGAGCGACGAGACGGTCTACGCGGTGGGCGATCCGGCGCTGAGCCGGCTGCGGGCCGAGCACGGCTGGCTCGACGCGCGCAACCCGCTGGTGGTCCGGCTCAACATGATGGGCAAGGACGACCTGCTGTCGGCGATGTACGACGCCTACACCCGCGCGCTGCCCGAGGGCGTCGAGCCGCCGCACTTCACCGACGAGCAGCGTGTCTTCGACCTCATCGAGGCCGACGCACAGCGGATGGGCGGGCTCGACGCGCTGCTCGTACAAGCGGTCGCGGGTGGCTACCTGGGCTCGGTCAAGCGCTATCGCCTGCTCCGCGATGGGGACCGCGACGAGCGCATGGGCCTCGCGGCCGATCTGCTCAACTGGCGCAACCACGGCAAGACCGAGCTGCGGTCCGAAGATCTCTGGGTCGGCTTCGAGGAGGGCGTGCGCCGGCTGACCGCCCACGCCAAGGGGCAGGGTCATGACACCGTCGTCTGGCTGGTCGACGAGCTGATCATCTGGATCCGCGGGCAGAGCCGGGATGCTTATGTCACCGCGCTCAATCAACTGTCGAGCATGGTCGATCACGACCAGAAGCTGCATCGGGCGGTGCCGCAGTTCGTGGTGGTGGCCATCCAGCACGACATCGCCCGCACCTGCCCCGCCGATCTGTCGGAGCAGGACTTCCACCAGCACCTGGGGCACATCCGCAATCGCTTCGAGCCGCAGCTCGAGTTGCAGGATCAGGATCTCTTCGAGGTGGCGGCCCGGCGGGTGCTGCGCCCCATCGACGATCAGAAGGCACGCTACGCGGCGGCGGTCGATCGCACCTTCACCAAGCACCGCAAAGCGATCCGCGAGCTGTCGGGTGACATCGACCCGGCGCGGGTGCGGGCGCTGTACCCCTTCCACCCGGCGCTCTTGCGGGCGCTGGTCGACATCACCCAGGCCCTGAGCCGCAACCGCACGGCGATGGCGGCGCTGTATACGCTGCTGGCGCAGAACGCCGAGCTGGAGGTTGGGCAGTTCATCCCGATGGGCGCGCTGTTCCCGGTGGTCTTCGACGGGCAGACGGTGGCCTCGGCCCGCGATCGGCGCAGCACGGCCAGCGATCGCTTCGTGGCCGCGGCCGAGAGCTACGAGCGGCTGGCGGGCAAGATCGAAGACGTCGCCCGCTCGGTGACCGGCGGCAGCGCCGACGAGCTGAAGCAGCTCGTGCGCACGGTGCTGCTGTGTCAGCTCTCGGAGAAGGAGTATTTCGTCGACGGGCGCCCGCTGCGCGAGGCCATCACCGCCTCGACGCTGCTGCGGCTCAACCAGAGCGACGTGCGGGCGATGACCGAGCGCACCGGCATCAGCAAGGTGGCCCGCATGTTCCGCCTGCTGGCCGAGCGCACGACCGAGGTGCGGGTCTCGGGGGACGAGACCGACCCCCACATCAAGATCAAGACCGAGCGGGTCGAGGCCGAGCAGGTCATCGCCGCCGCCCGCAGCGAGGTGCGCCACAGCGATCGCTTCGCCTACATCCGCCTGATCGTCGATCAGCACCTGGGGCTGGGGCTGGGGCGGCAGACCGAGACCAAGAAGACGGTCTTGTGGCGCGGCACGCGGCGAGCGGGTGACCTCAAGCTGTGCAATGTGCGCAAGCAGACCTACGCCGGCAGCCAGAACGAGTTCGAGGCCCGCGAAGCCTTCATGGTGCTGGTCGACTATCCCTTCGACGAGGACGAAGGCTGCACCCGCGACGATGACATCGCCACGGTGCAGAACGCACGCAGCCGGCGGCGGCAGTGGACGGTGACCTGGCTGCCGGCGCACTTCACCGAGGCCGAGCGGCAGTCGCTCGATCGGGCGGCGGCGATCGAGCGCATCAGCAAGGATCAGCGGCGCTACCTGGAGAGCTATTCGCCGCGGGACGCCGAGGCCGTCGCCGAGGCGCTGGAGGCCGCGCGGCTGAACCTGGACAACCTGCTCGGGCAGGCGGTGCGGCGGGTCTACTTCGAGAAGGGGCAACTGCACGCCTTGTCGGAGACCCTCGACGGGGTGAGCCTCGACGGGCTGTCGCCCGCGGGGGCCATTGACAGCATCGCCCGGCAGATCCTCAGCGCGCGCTATCCGCAGCACCCGCTGTGGAAGCGCGAGGCGCGGGCCCGCGACCTGGAGAAGGTCGCCGGCTGGGTGGTGCAGGCGGCGGTGACCCACGAGCCGGTGGCGCTCAAGGGCCAGGACATGAAGCTGGTCGAGGACTTCGCGGTGCCGCTGGAGATGGCGCATGCGGGCAACAGCTCGCTGACGCCGCGCACCGACGGGCGCTACCTGAGCGCTGTGAAGCGCTGGGCGACGGCGCAGGGCGAGTCATTCGCGCTGGGGCAGTTGTATGACTTCCTGGCCGACGAGGGGCGGCAGGGGTTCGGGCTCAACGACGACGGCTGCGCCTTCTTCGCGTGGTATCTGCTGCACGCCGAGGGCTACGAGGCCCGGCGCAAGGGCAAGGTCGTCACGCTGGAGCGGTTCCGCAACCTCGACCGCAAGCTCGAGCTGCGCAAGGGCCGGGTGGTATCGAGCGAGACCTGGGAGCGCGCGTATCGGGTCGCCGAGGCGCTGCTGGGGGTTGCTAGGCCGGGCGATCTGCCGTCGGTGCCCAACCAGGCGAAGCTGGACGCCGACGGGCGGCGGGCTGCGATCGTGAGCCGCGACGCCGTGCAGCGCCTGCGCGAAGGCATCGAAGAGATCTGCGGGTGGGCTGGGGTGACGGCAGATGACTCCCATCGGGTGACGGCGCTGAAGGCGACGGAAGATGCGCTGACCCGGGTGATCAAGGGCGGCGACGCCTTCGAGCGGGTGCAGGCGCTCGCGAGCCTCGAAGAGGGCGCCCACTATGGGACCTTCGTCGACATCTTGAAGCGGCCGCGCACCGGCGAGCGCCCGCTCGACGCCGAGCAGCGGGCGGTGGTCGACATCGGCCACGCCAAGCTGGCCTTCCGCACGGTCGATACCCGCGGGGACGACGCCCAGAAGCTCCAGGTCGTCACGGCGCTGCGCAACCTCCTGCGCGACCCGGTGGGCCGCCGGCTGGCCGAGCACGGCGTGGCCTGGGCCGAGGCCGCGTCGAAGGTCGCAGAGGGGCTGATGGCCGCCCCGAAGCCGAAGGAGGGCGAGAAGGCACCGACCCCCGTGAAGGCGCCCACGCCGGGCACCTGGCGCAAGGCGCACGCCGCGCCGCGCAAGGCGCTCGGCACCTGGGTGCAGAAGGCGCTGGCCAAGGCGCTGATGGAGGTCGAGGGCGATGACCTCGTCGTCGAGTTGATCGTGCGGCCGGCGGATGGCAGCGATGGCATCGCCGATGGTTCGGGCGATGACTCCAGAGATGACTCCAGAGATGACTCGGATGGCACCCGAGGCCGCCGATGACATCGGTCCTGCACTGGCTGCTGCGACGTCATGTCGACGCGGGCGACTTCGCGGCCGACGTGGCCGACGGCGGGGGGCTGATCCTCGTGATCGATCACCCGTCCCTGGCCGGCGAGGCCGGTCCGGTGACGGTCGGTGATCGCCCGGTGCGCGTCGTCCGCGGGGGCGAGCTGGTCATTCGGGCGGCGCTGCTCGACGGCCCGCCGCTGGTGGCCATCGTGCCGCCCGAGCGCCCGTTGCAGCGCGACCTCACCGAGCGGGCGTGGCTGCGGCAGCGGTTGCAGGTCAACCTGCGTGATCGGGTCGCCGCCGCCGCGGGCCGTCACTGCGCCGCGCTCACCGATGATGCGCTCAACACCGCGATCGAGGCCGAGTGGGAGACGGTCGCCGCCCGACTCCCCGAGTGGCGATTGCAAGCCGGGCGGCCGGTCACGTCGGCCGATCTCAGGGCGGTGCTCGACGCCCGGACCGAGAAGCGGCCCGAAACCTCGGCGCCACCCACCGTGCCTCCAGAAGATCTGCTCGCCCGCTGGCTGATCGACGGGCCGCCCGTCGACCGCGCGCTGGCGCGGCGGCTGCTCGACTGGTCGAATACGGCCGATGACATGGCATGGCGCTGGCTGGCCAGAGTCGCCGATCCGCGCGGGCGCTGCCACGAGGAGGCCCCCGATCCGACCGAGGTCGGCGAGGCGCTGTCGACGTTGATCACCGATGGCGCGGCGGGCGGGCTCGCGTCGCTGCGCGGCGCGCTGGGCCCGCGGACCGGCACCGAGTCGCTCGGGCGACTGCGCGATCTGGTCGAGAGCGCGGTGCGCGCGGTGTACCCGGCGCACCCCGAGAAGGTGCGCGAACATCTGGCCGAGGCCGAGACGCTCGCGGCTCGGGCGCGCCTGTCGGTCGAGGAGGCCGCCCGGGCGCCGCTCTTGTCGGCCGCGTTCGAAGCGTTGGCCTGCGGTCTCATGGCTCGGGCAGCCTCACGCAGCGGGCCGCGCCCCGATGTCGCCGAGATCCGCGCCCTGCGGCGCTGCCTGCAACGGGATGACGCGGTGATCGAGTCGGTCGTCGCGGCCAGCCGACTGGCAGCGTTCGCCGACGACGCGGAAGAGTATGCACCCATCCCCCGCATCACCGACCCCGAGGCCGAGGCGGCCGCGTGGGCTCGCTTCGCCCGCCGCCACACCGCGCCGGCCGATCGGCTGATCCGCACGCTGCACCGCGAGCGCAACGTGCTCGCGCGGGACCTCGCCGAGGCCGCCACGGCGGTCTACGCGCGCGCCCAGACCGTACGCGACCGCCTGAACCGGCGCTTCGCCGAGGCGCTGGCCCGACGCGAGGTGCCGATCTACGCTGGACGTCATGTGGGCGACGGCATGCCGCTGCATCGGGTCACGTCGCGGCTCGTGGGCCCCATGCTGGAAGACGGCCGCTCGGTCTTGCTCGTGGTGCTCGACGGCTGCGACGGCGGGTCGATGTTCGACGTGCTCGCCGGCCTGCCCGAGCAGGTCGGGCTGCGTCGGCCGAGACTGTCGGAGAAGACGAAGCCATACGTGAGGGATGCCATCGACGCGGCGCTGCCCGATGGCCTCTGCGCCGCGCTCTCGCCGCTGCCAACGCTGACCGCGGTGGGTCGCCGTGCGCTTTTTGCGGGGCAGATCCCGGCCAATGCGGCCCTGAGCGAGCGCGAGGCCGAGGCGGCCGACGCGTCGGGCGACCGCAAGGCATGGACCAGCAACCCGGCGGTCGAGAGCTTCGAGCCGACGCTGCTGCTCAAGGGCGATCTGGACGCTGATCTATCGGCCCTGCACGCGCTTCTCGAGAGCGAGCGCGACCAAGCGCCGCGGGCGGTGGCGGTGGTGTTCAACGAGATCGACGACGCGTTGAGCAGCAAGCAGACCGGGCTGCCCGATCGCTGGACACCGGCGAAGGTGCACCCCGCCCTGCCCCGGCTGCTGGTGAAGGCGGTGAACGCGGAGTGGCATGTGCTGGTGACCGCCGACCACGGGCATACGACCTTCGTGCGGGGGCGGAAGGTGGCCGGCAAGCGTCGCGGGCAGCGCATCGCGGCCGAGGCGGTGCAGGGCTCGGTGCGCTTCGCAGCGACGGCCTGGCGACCCGAGCCGGTGCATCTGCTGGTGGACAGCGGCGCGTGGCTCGGTACGCAGCGCATCGGGTTTCATGGGGGCGCGAGCATCGAAGAGGTGGTCGTGCCGATCATGCACCTGGGCCGGGTCGACGCGGAGAGCGGCCCGGGGCGCCTGCCCGAGCCGGAGGCCGGATGGCTCTGGGGTGAGCCGGCGGTGGTGGAGGCCGAAGAGGCGGTCGATGGCGCCGCTCCGACAGAGGCGCCGCCCACGTCTACAGGAGTGCCGACGACCGCGTCTGTGGACACGCCGGCCGCCCGGGTAGACCCGCCGGCTGTCGTCGAAGCGCCCATGCCGCCAGCGCTCGACGAGCCGGCGCCGGCGCAGCCCCCGCCCACGGCCGAGCCCCCCACAGACGGTTCACGCGACGATGGGGCCTCAGAGTGGCTGTCGGCCATCTCCGACGAGAGCACACGCGCGGCGCTGCTTCACCTGGAGAAGCACGGCACGCTGACCGAGCCGCAGTTGGCCCGCATGCTCGGCAGCGCCCGCAAGGCGCGACGCTTCGCGCGGCGCTTCGATGGCTACCGCGAGGCGGTGCCGTTCCGCGTCGAGATCCAGGTGGTCGCGGGCGTGAAGCGGTATGAGAAGGTGAAGGGATGAGTCAAACTACGCCACGGCGATGGTGTGGGGCGCCATGAAGCTCATCGCCAATAGCATCAACGGTGCCTGGCCTCGGGACCTGCTCACGCGAGCCCGAATACAGGGCGTGAAACGGATCGATGTTGCCGTGGCCTACATCACCGATATGGATGGCATCTTCGATCTCGCCGAGGAGATGGGAGCCCGGCTCGACGTATACGCGCTCGCCGACGGTCGTTTTCCGTCTATTCGAGTCATGCGTCGGCTCGTCGAAGGCCGACACCCGTCATGGCGGCTCTTCCTAACCCGTGACTTCTACCATCCGAAGATCGTTTGGCTCCGGGGTGTCGGCGCCTACATCGGGTCAGCCAACCTCACCGACAAGGCGTGGAACCGCAACATCGAGTGTGGCGTGTGGTTCGAGCAGGCCGATCTGATCGAGCAGCACTGGACAGAAGAGTTGGCCGACATCTTCGATGCGATCAAGGAACGGTGCCAAGAAGCGACCGCAGATGATCTGAAGAGTTTCGTCGACTTGAAGGAGGCCCGGGCGGATCTTATTCGGGCTCAGCAGGGCTTCGATGCTCAAGTGGACGCCAGCCTATCGTCTCTACTAGGCAAGCACTCGCCGGTGGACCATACGAGAGGTCGACTCTCCCGTGGGGACAAGGCGCGACAGAGTTTTCTGACGGACTGGAGCGCGGGGTTGACCATCTTGAAAAAGCTCGCGAGGCGCTTCGCCGACGAGCGGCATCGATGGCCGGCTTGGGTCGACCGCACGGTGCCATCGTCGATCGTCCAGGATCAAGCGACCGAGTGGTGGTGGGACGCCCATTTCCGACGAACTGGGCAAAGCCGTCTCGAAATGGCGAGATCTCACGCCCGAAACAGTACTGATCCCGATGGAGCGGTAGAGCGACTCATCGGCGGGTGGTGCGATTTCGAGCCGAGCAGCGAGAGTTGGGACTGGCGCGAAAATATGAACGTCGCTCCGGCGAAGCTCCGCGGGCTGCTCACGCCACCGAGCTTGCAGACGCTCACGGTCGAGAGACTGGAAGAGATCCTCTTCCTCTGTCACGCGGCTCGGGAGCACGGACGTCAGATCAGAAACGTCACAGTCGGTCTGGCCAAGGGCACCCAGATGTCCATTGACGAGCGGGTCAAGCTCTTCGCAAGCCTGCTAATCGAAGCACCTGCGCGTCGGTCGGTGAGCACGGTCCTGCTCTATGCACTTTGGGGTGATGACCGCCGATACGGCGACGGGGGTTCGCCAGCCGAGCGGATATGGACAGCCACATCCGACGAAGACTGGAAACTCCCCCACCTGGGACGACGGATTCTGGGTGAGTTGATCGGCTATGCCCGACCCGATGAATACCCACCGAGGAACAACCGGGTGAGCAAGACGCTCTACGCACTCGGCTTCGACAAGATCAAGTATGACTGAGACAACGCCGGCCAGCGATACCAGCCCGGAAGGTGCCAATGACCCCCAGCACCCGTGACACCCGACATATCTTCGAGTCCCTGCGGAAGGGCTTGGTGCCCGAGCGCGGCGTCGAGACCTTTGCGGTGGGCATCGAGAAGCCCCGCGACGAACTACACCGCCAGATGCGCCTCGCCGCGGACGGCGACGGAAGCATCAAGTTCCTGCGGGGCGGCTACGGCTGCGGCAAGACCTTCATGGCCCGCCTCGCACTGCATGACGCGCAGGCCAAAGGGTTCGCGACCAGCTTCGTCGTCGTCAGCGACAACGACCTGCGCTTCTACCGCTTCGACGATGTCTACCGGAAGGTCATGGCGGGCCTGGGCACGGCGGCCTGCCCGCGAGGCGCGTTGGGCGACATCCTCGACCGCTGGATCGGCGCCGTCGAAGAGGCGCTCGAAGACGAGGGCTTCGATCCCGATGCCGATGACTTCGACGACCGCGTACAGGCCCGCCTCAAGGCCGATCTGCACGCCAAGACAGGTGGCAAGGCTCCGCCGGACTTCGTCCGCGCTATCAACACCGTCTTCGAGCTCAAGCAGGCCGGCGATCACGCAGAGGCCGGCGCCATTCTGAGTTGGCTTGCCGGCTCGACCAAGGTCGCCGCCAGCGCCAAGCGCGCAGCGGGGCTCAAGGGCGACATCGACAGCGGCGAGGCGATGGCCTACCTGCGCGGCGTACTCGAGATCGTCAAGGCCGCGGGCTACGCGGGCCTGCTGATCGTCGTCGACGAGGCCGAGACCATCGTACGCATGCGCAAGGACGTACGGCACAAGTCGCTCAATGGCATCCGCCAGATCGCAGACGCCGCGCCGGGTCAGCCCGGGCTGCTGTGGCTGTTCACCGGCACACCCGAGTTCTTCGACAGCAAGGCCGGCGTGGCCGGGCTGGCGCCGCTGAACGACCGTATCCAGTTCATCGAGCGCGGAGGGTTTGCCAGCCTCAGACAGGCCCAGCTCCGGCTGACGCCCTTCGACCGGCAGCGGTTGATCGCTGTGGCGCTGCAGCTGCGCGACCTCTACCTGCGCGATCCATCTCGCGTAGAGCATGCCGACCGCATCGCTGAGAAGGTCTCGATGGCCTACATCGAAGAACTCGTCGATCAGGTCACCACGGGCTTTCGAGGGGACGTCGGCATCGTGCCGCGGCAGTTCCTCCGCCAGTTGGTCAATGACCTCGATCTCGTCGACGAGGACTCCGACTACGATCCCTCGGCGGCGGCCGGCTTCACGCCGCGCGCGTTGACCCCGGAGGAGTCCCACGCGCTGTCGGGCGACCGATACTCCGCGCCCGACAGCGCCACCGTAGAGCCCATACCGGTGGAAGAGGTCTGGTGAGCGTCTTCCATCGCTTCCACCCGCGGCTGCGCGAGGCGATCGTGCATCGGCTGGGCTGGTCGAGCCTGCGCCCGGTTCAGGAGGAGTCCGGCGCGGCGCTGCTGGCCGGCGACAACGCCGTCGTGCTCGCGCCGACGGCGGGCGGCAAGACCGAGGCGGCGCTCTTCCCGACGCTGTCGATGCTGCTGAACGACGAGCCGGTGGGTGTCGGCGCGCTCTACATCGCCCCGATCAAGGCGCTGCTGAACAATCAGGCGGCGCGGCTGGGGCAATACACCGAGATGGTGGGCCTCGATCGCTTCGTCTGGCACGGCGACGTGGGCTCGGCGGCCCGCAAGGCATTCGTGCGCAGCCCGTCCGCGCTCTTGATGACCACCCCCGAGTCGCTCGAGGTGATGCAGATCTCGACCCGGGTCGACGCACGGCAACTCTTCGCCGATCTGCGGGTGGTGGTCATCGACGAGATCCACGCGCTGGCCGGCACCGACCGCGGCGCGCACCTCGCGAGTGTCATCGAGCGGCTGGCAGCCATCAGTCGGCATGACATCCAGCGGGTAGGATTGAGCGCCACGGTGGGCAACCCGGATGCCATCCTCGGATGGCTCCAGGGGTCGTCGAGACGGCCGGGGCGCGTCGTCGACCCGCCCTCGCAACCGCAGCCGCGCCACCTGCTGGTGATGCACGGCGAGCCGGCGTCGCTGGCGACCGACGCGGCGAGCATGGCCCGCGGGCGCAAGTCGCTCTTCTTCTGCCAGTCGCGGCGCATGACCGAGGCCGTCGCCGAGCGCATGAAGCACCGCGGGGTGCCGGTCTTCGTGCATCACAGCTCGATCAGCGCCGAGGAGCGCGCCCGGGCCGAGGCCGAGTTCCACCGCCATGATGACGTCGGGGGTGACGGCGCGTGCATCGTCTGCACCTCGACCCTCGAGCTGGGCATCGACGTGGGCGATCTCGACCGGGTGCTGCAAGCCGAGGCCCCGACCACCGTCGGTGCGTTCTTGCAGCGCATGGGGCGCACGGGCCGGCGGCCGAATCAGCCGGCGAATACCACCTTCTTCTGCGAGACCCACGAGGGCGTCTGGCTGGCCACCGCGCTGGTCGAGCTGGCCCGGCGGCGCTGGGTCGAGTCGGTTCCGCGGCTCGATCGCTGCTGGCCCGTGCTGGTGCATCAGCTCTTCGCGTTGAGTCTGGCCGAAAACGGAGTCGGCGCCGAGCAAGCCTGGAAGCAGCTGTCGGCGGTGCCCGACTTCGCCGGCATCCATCGGGCCGAGTTCAACCGGCTGGTGGGCTGGATGCTCGCCGACGGCGCCCTGCGCCTCGTCGGCGGGCGGCTGGTGCTGGGCGACAAGGCCGAGCGCCGCTTCGGGCGGCGCAACTTCATGGACTTCTACGCGGTCTTCCAGAGCCCCGAAACCTACCGGGTGCAAGACGGCGAGCGCCCGGTCGGCAACGTCGACCAGGACTTCGTCGACCGCCTGTCGCCCGGCGCGAGCTGCTTCCTGCTCGGCGGGCGCGCCTGGGCCGTAGAAGGCATCGACCACAACGACCGGACGATCGCCGTGCGCCCCGCGCCCGGCGGCATGGGCCCGAGCTGGAGCGGCTACCTGCCGTTGTTCCTGGGCTTCGAGGTCTGTCGGCAGATCCTGTGGCTGCTCGGCGGCCCGCCGGATCGTGCGCTGCCGCGCTACCTGCACGAGAGCGCGAAGGCATCGCTGAGTGATTCCCGTGAGTCATTCGAAGTCGTGCTCGATCCCATCCGCGGGGGTGGCCTCGAGCGCACCGATGAGGGGCTGACGTGGTGGACCTTCGCCGGGGGGCGCATCAACAGCACGCTGCGCTACGCCCTCAGCGCGCTCGTGCCCGAGTGGACGGTCGTCACCGACAACTTCGCCGTACGCATCCGCGGGACGAGTGTGCTCGCGACGACGCTGGATGACGCCATCGAACAGATGGCCGAGCCCGAGTTCTGGGAAGACGCCGAGCTGTGGCGGCGCATCGCCGATGGCTTGCCCGCGTATCGCCTCAGCAAGTTCCAGTCATTCGTGCCCGAGTGGGTCGAGCGGGAGATGCTGGCGACGCATCTGCTCGATCTGGCGGGCGCCTGGGGTGTCGTGGCCCAGTGGCAGGGTGTGGCCCGGCGCCCGGTCGCCGACATCGAGCCGGGCCGGCGCTCGCTGGACGAGCTGGCCTCGCAGGCATACGAGCCGCTGCCGCCGGGCCCGCCCCCGATGGATCCCGACCGCCCGGCCGCAGTCGAGCCGACGCTGCCGCTCCGCTGGGTGAAGACCGACGAAGAGCTGCGCCTGCTGGCGGGCGACCTGGCGGGCTATCCAGTGATCGGGCTCGACGTTGAGACGACGCTCGGCACCCGCGCGCTGTGCCTGATCCAGATCGCGGTGCGCGACTTCATCGCGCTGATCGACGTGCTCTGCGTCGACGACCTGAGCCCCCTGGCTCCGCTGATGGCCGATACGCAGGTACCGAAGGTTGTGCATTACGCGCCGTTCGAGACCGAGGTGATGAAGCGCTACGGCATGCCGCTGAGGAACGTCTTCGACACCTGCGCCGAGTCGCGCACGCAGCGGGGCAAGGTCGACGGCGGGCACAACCTCAAGGCGGTCTGCGCCCGCGAGTTGGGCATCGAGTTGGACAAGACCGACCAGACCAGCGACTGGACCCGTCGCCCGCTGGCGAACCATCAGGTGGCCTATGCGGCCATGGACGCCGAGGTGATGCTCAGCCTCTACGACATCTTCCGCGGGGGGCGGCTGCTGTGACCGACTGCGCGGGGGAGCCGGAGGACCCGGAGATGATCAACTGAAGGCCTATACCACATCGGGCACGTCGAGGTGCCTTCGAGAATCGAGGTCGCCATGACCGATACCACGACCGACGAACGCCCGGCCCGACTCCGCCGGCTGCGTGATGCGCTCGCCAGCGACCTCGTCGAGCGAGACACCGCCGTCAGACTCGCGCTGCTCGCAGCCCTCGCGGGCGAGCACCTGCTGTTGATCGGTCCACCGGGTACCGCCAAGAGCCTCGTCGCCCGCCGCCTGCGCCTGGCATTCGCGGAGGCGACATGCTTCGAGCGCCTCCTCACACGGTTCACCGTCCCCGAGGAGTTGTTTGGGCCGCTGTCCATCAAGGCGCTGGAGAACGATCGCTATCATCGCCAGATCCAGGGCTACCTGCCGAGCGCTCACATCGTCTTCCTCGATGAGATCTTCAAGGCCAACAGCGCCATCCTCAACGCGCTGTTGACCCTGCTCAACGAGCGACTGTTCGACAACGGGCTCGAACGTCAGCGTACTCCGCTGGTCGCCGTGATCGGGGCCAGCAACGAACTGCCAGCGGCTGGCGAGTTGGATGCCCTGGCCGATCGTTTCCTGCTTCGGCTTCACGTAGGCCCGGTCTCGGACGACGGCTTCGACCGTCTTCTCGATCTGCGCGGTGATCTGCCCATCACAGTCGACGCCTCGGACGCACTCGGCGAAGCCGATCTCAGAGAGCTTCGAAACGCAGCCCGCTCCATATGTGTACCGACAGACATCAAGGCGCTGTTGAAAGGGCTGCGCACGCGCTGCGCCGAGTTGCAGATTCCGGTGTCGGACCGTCGCTGGCGAAAGGTCGTCAAGTTGCTCCAGGTGGCGGCCTTGAGTTGCGGGCGGGACGAGGTCTCGATCTGGGATTGCTGGCTCCTTCAACATTGTCTGTGGCATACGCCCGAGCAGCGAGAAGGCATCTACGACTGGTATGCCGAGCGCGTCGGCGCGAGCGCGGCCATGAGCCCCGATCGTCTGACGCGGATCATCACTGCCTGGGAGAGTCAACTGGAGAAGGACAAGGCGAGTCGGACCCAGCGGGTGGATGGCAAGGGGCGGAAGCTGTGGAAGAGCAGCAGCGGCCGGGCCACGATCGAGTCGGGGGTTCGGCGGCGCCAGGAGCGCCAGGGGAAGCCGCTCTTTCTCGCCCCGGCAGACGCCCATGACGTGACCGATAGGTCAAACGGAGGCAAGGGCTATACCGAGGCCGAACTCCACAACCTGCGCATCGGTCGACAGCACTACCGCTACTCGTCCTTCGGCCATTGGGACGGGCGCGACCGCTATCTGGCCGACGAGAACAATTGGATGTTCGAGGACGCAAAGCACCCGCCCCTCCTCGAACCCACGCGCCATCCGGCCGAGTATGTCATCGCGCGCCTCTCCGACATCGTGAACGTGATCGATCAGGTCACGGCGTATGCGGACAACCTCGACGGACACATCGCCGACCTCGAGGCCCAGATCGACGAGCATCTATGGGTCACTCCGGACTTCATCGAGCCCGCTACCGTCAGCCTCCAGCAGACGCGAGAGACCGTTCGCACGCTGGCCGCGCGCGCCGAGCGCCTGAAGCGGGGCTACGAGGCGCTTCCACGAGCTGAAGCCGTCCGCATCGCGGCCGATGGCTGATCGCTTCGACCCTCAGGCCCTCGAGGACCGCTACGCCTTCATCGATGCGGTCCCAGAGGCTCTTCTACCATCGGTCTTGAACCAAGCCGGCGGCGCATTGAGCGAGCGGGTCAGGGGGATCGTGGCGTGGCGCGACAGCCTGCTTGCCGGTCGAGTGCCCGATCCCAGTGGAGCCCCATGGCCCGACGCTGTGGTGGCGACCCCGCTGTGTGAGGTCCTCACAGCACTGGGCATCGCCCGGTTCTGCGAAGGTGAGCCGACCGTGGTCGACGCCCTTCTGGCGGACCTGCTGACCCATATCGATGCGGCCCGTAGCGCCTTCGCCCAAGCTGCCGGCGAGCGACTGGCTCATCTCGAAGCAGAAGCCCGCGCTGCATTGGAGGCGCAAATCACGACTCAGCGCCAGCGCGCTTCCAACAAGAGCCGGCGACAACGCCGGAATGCGAGATTCGGGCTGAGCACCATCGAAAACGGCCGCATTGTGGTGCGGGGACATGTGGAGCCCGACAGCAACATAGTGGTGCTGCGTCCGGGCACCGTGAAGGCGCTGGAACGGGAGGCGGAGCGCGCGGCCGGGGCCGCCGCGATCTCGTGGTTCGAGTCACGTCTTCGCCCGAGTTGGGCTCCCCGCGTCGAGATCTGGTCTCGCCTGGCCGAGGTCTTCGGCGAACTCGGTGAGCACCTGGGCCTGGGCTGGAACCTGAGCCATGGTGTCCTGAGACACCATGGCTGGATCGAGATGAGTCGACTGCACGAGTTGGTGAGCCAGCTCGAGCCACTGCGTGCACTGGTGCAGACGCTGGGGCGCTTGCAGGCGTCCACACACGAAGAACACAGCATCGAGCAGATCTTCGTGACATTGCGGCGAACCGAGGAGGAACTCCACCGCATCGAGACACCGCTGGCTCCAACGGAGACCCGAGGTATCGAACGCACCGACCACATCGACCGGATGCTGCCCTCGGAGGCGGCGTTGTTGACACACCCCTTGCTGCGTCGCGTATGGCATGCTCGCCGAGCGGAGCGGGCGCTCCTCGCATACCACCGCGAGGGGCATACTTGGGAGCGAGTCGATGTCGAAGTGGAACAGCAGGTCGAAGAGTCACGTCGCCGCCCACGCCCTGAGCGGGGGCCGATCATCGTCTGCCTGGACACCTCGGGGTCGATGGCAGGCTTGCCCGAGCAGGTCAGCAAGGCCATCACCCTCGAAGCCGTCCGCCGGGCCGCCGAAGAGAAGCGCCTGTGCCATCTATACGCCTTCAGCGGTCCGGGAGACCTCCGAGCGCGCACGATCAGCTTGGACCCGGCAGGGCTCGTCGCTCTGCTCGACTTCCTGACCTCCTCATTCCATGGAGGCACCGATGTACACACGCCGCTGGACGCAGCGCTGGACCAGTTGAGCCGTGAGGAGTGGACCCGAGCCGATGTCCTGCTCGTCAGTGATGGCCAATTTGGTGTCTCGTCGGCGCTGGTCGCGCGAGTCACCCAGGCCCGAGAACGACGGGGGACCCGCTTTCACGGCCTGCTGATCGGGCAGAGCCGACATGCAATGGAGCGAGTGTGCGATCCGCTTCACGTCTTCGCCGATTGGCAGTCGGCGCTCGGCGATCGCCCCGCCGCCAATGTGATGGTGCTGACCCGCTGACACAGCTGCGCTGAGTCGAAAACTCATGTGTCATGGCTCCAGCGAGAATATGACGGTTACGGAGATGATCAGATGAAGACCGATACCAAGCCTCAAGCGTCAGGGCGCCTTCGAGAAGCGTTTCCCAGCGCGCCGCTCGACATCGAGCAAGGCGGTGCCTGGTCCAGCTATCTGGATGCCGACGATTTCGAAGCCACGGCTGCGCACGGGACGTGGACGCAGCTCGACGCGCAGTTTCTCGAGCACCACCACGACGCGATCTCATATGCGCCGCCATCGCTGTTCACCGCCATGCTGCCGGCTTGGCTGGCAGCCCTGCTCGCCGACGGGGACGAGCTGGACATGCTGCCGTACTTCTTCTTTCCGGCTCTGACACCGGGGGAGTCGGACGACGACGCCGCGCGATTCCACGAGCGCGTCGGGCTGCTGAACTCGGCGCAGAAGGCAGCGGTGGCCCAAGCCCTCCAAGCGCTCGCCGGGCGTGAGGACTACGCCGATCATCAGGACGACATCCAGAATGCATTGAGCAGCTACTGGTCGGTCCACCTTCGATGACGGTCAACGAGAAGGGGCACCCCACGGGCAAGGGTGAGAGGCATCACCCGAGGAGAAAAGCCATGAAGCACGCAGCCATCGCGCTGTTCGCCACACTGTTGACCCTGGCCGGCGTGAGCCGGGCGGATACGCTGAGCGACTTCCAGCGCGCGGCGTCGCAGAAGGGCTGCGCCAGCATCCCCTACGACTACCTGAACAGCCGCTGCAAGGACGCGCAGCGCAAGGTGACCGAGTACTGCAAGACCGACAAGATCGGCTGCAAGGGGCTCGACATCGATCCGCTGAAGAAGGCCATCGACGGCATGAAGCGGAAGATCGACAGCCTCAAACGCGAGCGCGATCAGTTCAAGCGCGACGGGAACCGCGACGAGGCCGACCGGGTCGACGACGAGATCGACGACATCGAGAAACGCATCGACGACCACAAGCGGCAGATCGACCAGAACAAGCGGGAGATCGACAAGCGCGTCGATCGAGGGCAGCGCTGCGTGGACGCCCGGAAGCGGGTCGAGGGCGCGTTCAAGGACGCCAAGAGCCGGGCGAAGGGCGAGAGCAACGATGAGGTGAGGCCGCTGGCTCGGCAGTTGCTCAAGCAGTGGGAGGCGGGCGAGCGGGGGCACGCCGACGCCATCCGGAGCTACAACCGGGCCATCGACAAGTGCAAGGACAAGCGGTGACGCACGGGTGGTGTCGGGCCGGGCGAACGCGGGGGTAGAAGCCCTCGCGGGCGGCCGAGATCGCTCCGGCGGCATGTTCCAGATGTTCCACTTCTGCGGTGCAGAAAGGCGCACGGCGGGTCACTGAGCGACACGAAGCCGTAGTCCCCAAACCCCTGAAACCATGGCCGAATCCGCAGGCCCGCGGGGTTTCTTGCTCAGGGGCTCGGGCGTACGGCTTCTACTCGCTCATCGCCCGCCTCGACGCCGAGGTCGACTACGTCGCGGTGGAGAAGCAGTTCCTGCCCGAGTCGGTGTAGCTCACCGCCGAGGCGCGAGGTGCTTGCGGGCGCGCAGGAAGGCCTTCCACCGGCCGAGGGCCTTCTTCGCCCGGGGCTTGACGGCGACGTCCCAGTAGGCGTGCAGGGCGGCGGCGTCTTTGGGATCGCCCTTCACCACGGTCCCGGCCATGTGGATGACGACGTGATCCGGGGTGACCTCGCCCCGGCCGAAGAAGGCGGCGTGCAGCGCCGAGTCGAGGCCGACCGAGACCGCCTCGGCGGTCGACATCACCGCGCTGGTCTCGTCGAGCTCGATGCCGTCGGCGGTGCGGCCGCTGCGCACCTCGTGGAAGGTGGTGACGAGCAGCTCGAGCACGTCGTCGGGCAGGGTCACGTCGGCCGCGGGGCCGCCCGCGGTGAGGCGCTCGACCTGCTCCCGCACGATGCGGATCTCCTGCTCGAGGTCGGCCACCGGGGCGACGGTCTCGAAGTTGAAGCGGCGCTTGAGGGCGCTCGACATCTCGTTGACCCCGCGGTCGCGGGTGTTGGCGGTGGCGATGATGTTGAAGCCCCGCTGCGCGAGCACGACGCCGTCGTCGCCGGGCAGCTCGGGCACGGTCAGGATCTTGTCCGACAGCGCCATGAGCAGGGTGTCCTGCACTTCGTGCGGGGCCCGGGTGATCTCTTCGAAGCGCACGATGCGCCCTTGCTGCATGCCGGTGTAGAGCGGCGCGGGCACCAGCGCCCGGGGGGACGGGCCCTCGGCGAGCAGCAGGGCGTAGTTCCAGGCGTATTTGATCTGGTCTTCGGTGAGGCCGGCGCTGCCCTGGATGGTCAGCCGGCTGTCGCCGCTGATCGCGGCGGCGAGGTGTTCGCTGAGCCACGACTTGGCGGTGCCCGGTTCGCCGACGAGCAGCAGGCCCCGGTCGCTGGCGAGGGTGACGATGCTCCGCTGCACGAGGATGTCGTCACCGAAGAACTTGCGGGTGATGGGGATCGCGCGGGTCTCGCCGTCGATCTCGGCCTCGAGCGGCGCGTCGTGGCCGAGCACGAAGCGCTCGACGCTGCGGGGTGAGAGGGCCCAGCCGGCGGGGCGGGGGCCGCTGTCGTTCTGGGCGAGGGCGGCGAGTTCGTCGGCCCGGGCGTGTTCGACGGGCAGCCGGATCGCGTCGGTCATCGGGGGCTCCGCGGCGGTGGAGGCGAGGCATGGTGGGCGGCGGCCGGCTCGGGGTCAACCGGGTCTCGACCGCGGGCGGCGGTTCTGCTACGCGGAGGGCATGCGCGACGATGACTTGATACTGCGAGCGGCGACCGAAGCGGACTTCCCCCGGGTGGCCGAAGCGCTGCGTGATTGGTGGCGCCAGCCGGGCTTCGACACCGAGCTGGCCATCCGGGAGCGGGTGGCGATGGTGCCCCGGCTGTGGTTGCAGCACTTCGCCTCGACGAGCCTGATCGCCGAGGTGGGGCCGCAGCTCTGGGGGTTCCTGGTGGGCTTCGTCTCGGCCGACCGCCCGGACGAGGGCTACATCCACTTCGTGGGGGTGTGGCCCGGCGCCCGGCGGTCGGGGGTCGGGCGGATGATGTACACCCGCTTCTTCGAGGCGTGCCGGGCCCGGGGCTGCGCCCGGGTGCGCTGCGTGGCCTCCCCGCAGAATACGCTGTCGGTCGCGTTCCACCAGGGTCTGGGCTTCACCGTCGAGCCGGGGCCGGCGGTGGGGCCGGGCGGCCCGTTCGTGCCCGACTACGACGGGCCGGGCATCCCCCGGGTGCGCTTCGTGCGTCCGCTCTGAGGCAGGCGTATCGCGTTCGGGTGTCGCCGCCCTCGATTCCGCACGCCGAGTTCTGAAACAATGCGCGGCAGGATCCACAGGGGAGTGGACCCGCGCCGGTCGGGGAGCCGGCAATCCAAGCGAGGAGTACATGATGAGCGGAGCGACTGCGCGAGCCAGTCTGGCGCTGTTGATGGTGTGGGCCGTGGCCGGCTGCACCCCCGGTGATAATGGGGATGGCGGCGACGACGCGACCGTCGACATGATCGTCGAGACCGATGGCGGCGAGGACGATCTCGGCCCGGACATGGCCGAGATCCAGCCGGATGCGGGCCCCGACATGGCCGAGATCCAGCCGGATTCGGGCCCCGACATGGCCGAGCCCGACATGGCGCCCGACATGGCCGAGGTCGACATGGCGCCCGATATGGCGCCGGACATGATGCCCGATATGGCGCCCGATCCGCTCATGCTGACGGTCGACAGCCCGGTCGACGGCGATCTGGTGAACCAGAATCCGCTGCCGGTCAGCGGTACGGTCTCCGCGTTCGCGGTGGTCACCGTCAACGGGGTCGACGCCGAGGTCGGCGAAGATCTGACCTGGACCGCCGCCATCCCCGCGCCCGACGGCGAGCTGCTCATCGAGGTGGTCGCCGCGGGCGGCGCCGGGGCCGACGAGGTGGTCGAGACGCTGACGGTCACCGTCGATACGACCGCCCCCCCCATCCGGGTGCTCCGGCCCACCGACGGCTCGATCGTGGTGACCGACCCCGAGGCGGTCGACCCGATGGTCGAGGTCTGCGTCGAGACCGAGCCCGGCGCGACGGTCGACCTGATGGGCGTGGCGCTCGAGGTCGATGAGGACGGCGCCGGCTGCGGGCTGGCGGCGCTGCCCCGGCTGGCGGCCAACCGCATCGTGGTGGCGGCGACGGACGCGGCGGGCAACGAGGCCCGCACCGAGGTCTTCGTGACCCGCCGCGAGGGCATCCGCGACAGCGACGAGGACGAGGACGGGCTGACGCTGGCCGAAGAGGTCGAGCAGTACGGCACCGATCCGACGAACCCCGACACCGACGGCGATACGCTGCTCGACGGGCAGGAGGTCAACGAGTTCGGCACCAACCCCCAGGATCGGGACACCGACCGCGACGGGCTGTCCGACAACCTGGAGCTGCAGGAGACCGGCACCGATCCGACGATCTTCGACACCGACGGGGGCGGCATCTCGGACGGGCAGGAACTCAACTTCGGGACCGATCCCTTCGACCCGGAGGACGACCGGGTGCCGCTGCCGGTGTCGCTCTTCGACGGCGACGGCTTCGAGTGGGATCTCAACGGGCAGGGCGAGGTCCTCGACGGCACGGACGACGCCTACGACAACGGGCGCCAGCTCTTCCTCGGCGACGGGCAGGACTTCTTCGAGTGGCCCGGCGCGGCGGGCGCGGCCCTGGAGGACTTCGACCGGGAGGTCGTCCTGGGGCCGGTCGACTTCCGGGGGCTGGTCCTCACCCGCAAGATCTACGTGCCCTCCGATGACCGCTTCGCCCGCTTCCTCGAGCTGCTGACCAACCCGGGGCAGGAGCCGATCGAGGTCGTGGTGCGGGTCTTCGACAACCTGGGATCGGACAGCAACACCGTGCTGGTGGCCACGAGCGACGACGTGGAGGGCGAGGAGCCGGCCTTCACCGTCGACGACGACTGGCTGGTGACCGATGACGCCGACGGGGAGCTGGATCCGTCGATGAGCCACGTGATCTCGGGCGAGGGCGCCCGGGTCGAGCCGTCGGCGGTCGCGCGGAACCAGGGCGACCTCAACTACGACTACACGGTGACGGTGCCCCCCGGCCGCACGGTGGGCATCCTGACGTTCGCGGTGCAGAGCGCCGATCGGGCCGAGGCCATCGCCCAGGCCGAGCGGCTGGTGCTGCATCCGGCCGCGGCGCTGGCCGGCATGTCGGTGGCCGAGCAGATCGCGGTGGTCAACTTCCACCTGATCGACGACACCGACGAGGACGGCCTGCCCGACGAGCAGGAGCTCGAGCTGGGCACCGATCCCGAGAGCCCGGACACCGACGCCGACGGCCTGCTCGATCTGTGGGAGGTCGAGAACGGCTTCGACCCGCTGACCGCGGGCGACGAGCTGCTCGACGCCGACGAGGACGGGCTGACCAACCTCGAGGAGCAGGACGCGGGCACCGACCCCCGCTCGGCCGACCCCGACGGGGACACCCTGATCGACCCGCTCGAGCTGGAGCTGGGCACCAACCCCAACCGGGCCGACACCGACGGCGACGGCCTGGACGACGGGCGCGAGGTCAACGAGACCGGCACCGATCCGCTGCTGCGCGACACCGACGGCGGCGGGCGCGGCGACCGGATCGAGCTGGAGGTGGATCTCACCGATCCGCTCGACCCGGCCGACGATCTGGTCGAGCCCCCGCTGGAGCTGATCGACGGGGCCGGCTTCCGCTGGGACATCGCCGGCGACGGCACGGTGGACACCGGCACGATCGTGGAGAACAGCTCGACGTTCGACACCGGCGCCCGCCTCGTGCTCGACGGCAACGCGGTGCCGGCGCTGCCGCTCGGCAGCCAGCGCCAGCTCGCCCGGGAGGTCGTCTTCGGGCCGAGCGACGTGGCCGGCCTGGAGGTCGTGCGGCAGGCGTACGTGCCGGCGGACGCGCAGTTCGCCCGGTTCGTGGACGTCATCCGCAACCCGGGCGACGCGCCGGTCGAGGTGCAGGCGACCTTCGTCGTCGATCTGGCCGGCTTCTCGACGGAGTACGCCGACGACTCGGACGGCGACGGCGTACTGACCGCGGCCGACGACTGGTGGCTGGCCTTCGACGAGGGCTTCTCGTTCAACCGCCCGGTGGTGGGGGCGATCTTCTCCGACGACGAGGCGGCGGTGCAGCCGGACGAGGCCGTGCAGTCGTTCAGCCTGATCGACTGGACCTTCCCCCTGGTCGTGCCCGCCGGGGGCGAGGTGCGGCTGATGCATGTGCTGACCCAGGCGGCGCCGGGCGACGTGGCCGCGGCCCGGGCCAACCTGGACGAGCTGCTCGACTTCCCCGAGGCGCTGTTCAGCGGCATGAGCGCCGAGGAGCGGCTGTCGGTGGTCAACCTCTACGTGCCCCAGGACGCCGACCTGGACGGCATCCCGGACATCATCGAGGTCGAGCTGGGCACCGATCCGGCCAACCCCGACACCGACGGCGACGGGCTGCTCGACGGCTTCGAGGTGGACTACGGCTTCGACCCGCTCGTCGGCGGCGAGCAGGGCCTCGACCCCGACGAGGACGGGCTCGACAACCTCGCCGAGCAGGACTTCGGCAGCGATCCCAACAACGCCGACGTCGACGGGGACGGGCTGAACGACCTCGCCGAGCGGGACGCCAACACCGACCCGTTCTCGGCGGACGGCGACGGGGACGGGCTGACCGACCCCCGCGAGCTGGAGTTGGGCACCGACCCCAACGACCCCGACACCGACGACGGCGGGCGGCTCGACGGGCCCGAGATCGACATCGACGGCTCCGACCCGTTCGACCCGAGCGACGACCTGGTGCCGGTCGAGATCGGCTTCGCCTTCGACATCGACGACGGGGCCGGCTTCTTGTGGGACATCACCGAGGACGGCGACATCAGCAACGGCAGCCGCGACGCCTACGACGGCGGGCTGCGCCTGAGCGTCGGCGGCGACGACTTCCCGTTCTTCGACGAGGGTTTCCTCGCTCTCGGCGCCCGCGAGATGCGCCTCGGCCCGGCCCCGATGGGCGGCTTGCAGGTGCTGCGGCGGATCTACATCCCCGAGGACGGGCAGTACGCCCGGTTCATCGAGGTCCTCAACAACCCCACCGGCGAGGCCATCGAGGTCGAGGTCGGGCTGCGGGGCAACCTCGGTTCAGACCTCAGCACCCAGCTCATCGACGAGAGCAGCGGCGACGGGGTGGTCGACGAGAGCGACGACTGGTTCGTCACCGATGACTTCAGCCTGGATGGGGGCGACCCCACCGTGCTGCATTTCTTCTCGGACGACCGGGCCGCGGTGCAGCCCACTGAGGTGTCGATGCCGGTGCCCGACGACGACTTCTCGTTCACCTTCCCGGTCGTGGTGCCGGCGGGCGAGACGATCTACGTGATGCACTTCGCCGCCCAGCACGACGTGCCGGCGGATGTGCCGGACAACCTGGCGATCATCGCGGCGCTGGGCGACGACGTGCTGGCCGGCCTGCGCAACGACGAGCGGCCCCGGGTGGTCAACCTGCGGGTGGTGCTCGACACCGACGACGACGGCCTGTCCGATGACGACGAGGCGCTGCTGGGCACCGACCCGCTCGATCCCGACACCGACGGCGACGGCCTGCCCGATGGCTTCGAGGTCGACAACGGCCTCGACCCGCTCGTCGGCGGCGAGCAGGGGCTCGACCCCGACGGCGACGGCCTGAACAACCTGGCCGAGGCGGCGGCGGGCACCGATCCCAACCTGGCCGACACCGACGGCGACGGGCTGGACGACGCGGTCGAGGTGGCCGGCCCGACCGACCCGCTCGATCCCGACACCGACGGTGACCGCTTGCTGGACGGGGCGGAGCTCGACGCCGGCACCGATCCGCTGCTGCCCGACACCGACGAGGGCGGCGCGCTCGACGGGGACGAGGTGCTGCGCTTCGGCACCGATCCGCTCGACCCGACCGACGACCGGCAGCCGGTGAACCTGACCTACGATCTGTTCGACGGGGCCGGCTTCGAGTGGGACATCAACAGCCAGGGCGCGGTCGTCGACGGCGGGCAGCCGCCCGATGGGCGGGAAGACGCCTACGACACCGCCTTCTCGCTCGTGGTCGGCGGCTCGGGCTTCCCCGGCCAGCCCGAGGCCATCCTGGAGTACTTCGGCCAGCAGCTCGTCTTCGGCCCGGCCGTGATGGGCGACGTGTCGGTGGAGCGCCGGGTCTACGTGCCCAGCGACGGGCAGTTCGCCCGCTTCGTCGACGCGTTCACCAACCTGACCGGCGAGGTGATCGAGCTGCCGGTCAACATCGGCGGCAACCTGGGTTCGGACGGCGCGAACGTCATCGTCGAGAGCAGCAGCGGCGACGCCGAGGTGGACGCCGATGACGACTGGTGGACCAGCGACGACGGCGACCCGGGCTTCGACCCCAAGCTGCTGTTCCTCTTCTCCGACGACGTGGCCCCGGTGCAGCCCGACGCGGTGGACGCCACCGGCGACAACATCGACTTCGACTACACCCTGACCATCGAGCCGGGGCAGACGGTGCGCCTGATGCACCTCGCCGCCCAGGCCGACGCCCGGGCCGACCTCGACGTCATCCGCGACGGGCTGCTCGCCTTCGGCCCCGACACGCTGGCCGGCATGACCAGCGTCGAGCAGATCCAGGTGGTGAACCTGGCGGTCGCCGAGGACACCGACGGCGATCTGCTGACCGACAGCGAGGAGCTGGACCGGGGCACCGATCCGGCGAACCCGGACACCGACGGCGACGGCCTGCTGGACGGCTTCGAGGTGTTCTACGACCTCGACCCGCTCGTGGTCGGCGACGAAGCGCTGGACGGGGACGGGGACGGCCTGGACAACCTCACCGAGCAGACCCTGGGCACCCGCCCCGATCGGGCCGACACCGACCGCGACGGGCTGGACGACGGCGACGAGGTCGACCGGGGCACGCTGCCGCTGAGCGCCGACTCCGACGGGGACGGGATCGCCGACGGGGACGAGGTCGAGCGGGGCACCGATCCGCTCGCGGTCGACAGCGACGGCGACGGGCTGGAGGACGGCTTCGAACTGGAGTTGGAAACCGACCCCCTGGACCCGGACAGCGACGGGGACGGCATCCCCGACGGGGACGAGTTCGTGCTGGGGCTCGACCCGGTCGATCCGGCGGACGCGGACGGTGATCCCGACGAGGACGGGCTGACTTCGGGCGACGAGTACGCCCGGGGCACCGACCCGTTCGACGCGGACAGCGACGGGGACGAGCTCGACGACGGCGACGAGGTGAACGTGCACGGCACCGACCCCGCGCTGGTCGACACCGACGAGGGCGGGCGCAGCGACGGTCAGGAGGTCCTCACCGACGAGACCGATCCGCTCGATCCGGCGGACGATCTGCCGCTCGTCGAGCTGCCGGTCGATCTGGTCGACGGGGCCGGCTTCACCTGGGACATCCAGGGCGACGGCCGGCTCGTGGACGGCACCGACGACGCCTACGACTCACCGGCCTTCCGGCTTCAGGTGGGGCTGGACATCTTCCCGTCGCAGGACGAGGTGTCGGTCTCCGAGGATCGCCGGGAGCTGTCCTTCGGGCCGGCCGAGCTGGGCGGGTTGCAGGTCTCGCGGCGGGTGTACGTGCCGGAGGCGGGGCAGTTCATCCGCTACCTGGAGGTCTTCGAGAACCCGGGTGACGCCGAGGTCGAGGCTCAGGTCCGCGTCATCGGCAACCTGGGCAGCGACGGGTCCACGACGGTGCTGGCCGACGCCTCGGGCGACCTCCTCGTCGGGCTCGAGGATCAGTGGTTCGTCACCGACGACGACGGCGGCTTCGACCCGGTCCTCGGCTTCGCCTGCTACGGCGAGGGTGAGGTGCTCGCCCCGGCCTCGCTCAGCCTCGACTTCGACGACTTCACCTACGGCTTCACCGTGGTGGTGCCGCCGGGCGAGCAGGTGGCGCTGCTGCACTTCGCCGGTCAGTTCGCCGACGAGGCGGGCGCCATCGACGCCACCTCGGCGTTCGCGGCGCCGGACGAGGCGGCCCTGATGGGCCTCGACGGGGCCACCCGGGCCTCGGTGCTCAACTTCGAGCTGCCCGCGCCTCAGTGACCCGCCCCCCGCACCTCTCATCGGGCCGTTCCGCCGCGGTCCCCGGTTGAGGTAGGCTCCTCCGGTGCGGCCGCGACGGATCGGCCGCGAGGAGGGCCCGATGAAGGTGCTGTTCGCCCACGGTTTCGAAGGGGTGCCCAACGGGCGCAAGGCCCGCTATCTGCGGGACACGCTCTCGCTGAACGTCGTCGCCCCGCTGATGAACCAGAAGGGGTGGACCTTCGAAGACCACATCGCGGTGGTCGAAGACGCCCTGGCGCAGAACCCCGATCTGGAGACGCTCGTCGGCTCGAGCATGGGCGCCTTCGCGATCGCCGCCGCCGCCGCCCGCCATCGCCAGCGCAAGCTGCGCTTGGTGCTGCTCGCGCCGGCGGTGGGCATCCACCAGGCGTGGATCGAGCAGCTCGGCGAGGACGGCATGAAGCTGTGGGCTGAGATGGGCTCGCTGCAGTACCACCACCAGGGCGTGGGGCATCACGTCGAGCTGCCCTATCACCTGTTCACCCAGTGCCGGGAGGCGGCGGAGGTCATCTGCACCCACCCGACGGTCATCGTGCACGGGCTGCGGGACGACGTGGTGCCGGTGGAGAGCGCGCTGGCCCTCGCCCGCCGCTCGCCGGGGGTGCGCCGGATGTACGCCGTCGACGACGGCCACCGCCTGCTCGACAGCCTGCCGCTGCTCGGCGAGGCCATCGAGCTGCTCGGCACCCCGCGATGACCGCGGCGCCCGTCGCCCGCCTCGGCGCGCTGGCCGCGCTGCTCACCGCCTGCGGGGGCGCGCCGCCGGCCCCGACCCCGCACATCGACGCCGCCACCATTCGCATCGAGGCCCCCGAGGGGGTCGACCGCTGGGAGCCGAGCGGAGCCACGGTGCGCGGCGACCGGCTGTGGATCGCGCACGACCGGGACGGCTGGCTGGCGGCCTACGCGCTGCCGCTGAAGCCGGGCGTCAACCGGCCGGTGGCGGCCCACGCGGTGAAGGTCAACCCGGGGCGCATCAAGTTCGAGGGGCTGGCGCCCGACGGCGAGGCGGGGCTCTTGATCTTGGAGACGATGCAGCGCTCGGTGTGGCGCTGCCCCGATCCGGCGGCCGGCTGCCCCGACATCGAGCGGGTGCCGGTCACCGACGCGCTGGCGAACCTCGAAGCGGCCGTGCCCAAGCCGGTGCGCTACATCACCTACGAGGCCATCGCCCACGACGGCGACCGGCTGTGGATCGGCTCCCGGGGCTACGAGACGCTCGACGAGACCTTCCACCCGTGGGCGATCGTGGCCGATCCCACCGGGCGCACGGCCTATGACGGCCGCCCGTGGATCGTCGACGGTCGGGCCTACGGGCTGAGCGACCTGGCCAGCGACGACGCGGGGCTGTGGATGACCTGGAGCCACGAGTCACCGGGCAGCACGACCGCCGACGTCGCCGGCCTGATCGCCCGGGCCGAGCTGGGGGATGACGGCATGCCCGGTCGGCCGGTCCTGTGCCACCGGGTCGCGGGCAAGCCGGAGGGCATCGCCCGCTACGGGGATGCGCTGCTGGTGGTCTTCGACCAGGACGGCGACCGCAAGGACCCCACCGACGGGCGCCGCTTCCCGCTGCGCCAGACCGAGGACATCGTGCAGATCCTGCCCGCCGACTGCCCCGACGGGCGCCCCAAGATCGACGAGCCGGACGACGACCGGGACGACGACGCCGACGAGGGCGCGGGCGATGACTGACGGCCCCCGACCGGGTGTCCTGCTGCGGATCCCGCTGGGGGACGGCACCGCGGCGATGGCCCAGATCGTGGCCGTCGAGACCGACGCAGTGGCCGTCTCGGTGGGCGATGTCATCTGGGACTGCGATCCGGGCCCGCTGGACTGGCAGAGCTGCGGGCGGGCCGTGCTGCACATCGCGCTGCGCCCGGCGAGCCTGGGCGACGCGGCCGCCGTGGGCGAGGCGCCGGTGCCTGCCGACGCGCTCGAGGCCCACGCGGCGTGGCGGGGTTCGCCCGAGGTCGTCGCCGCCCCGCTGGCGGTGATCGTCCGGGCGCTGCTGACCTGAGACGCGTCAGGGCATCGCGCAGTCGAAGCCCTCGACGAGCGGCTCGGGGATGACCTGCCCCCCGCGCTGGAGCTCGGCCGCGTCGAGGCGGATCCAGCCCGCGCTCCCCGCCCCGCCCGCGCCCCGGCTGCCGACCCCGCCCCCGCCGCCGAGCGCCGAGATGCGGCCCTCGGGCCCCACGGTGAGCCGGTGGGCGGCGATGTAGACGCTGCCCCCCGCGCCGCCGCCCCCGCCGCCGAGGTAGCTGTCGCCCGCGGCGTCCACCCCCGCCCCGCCGTCGACCCGGATCGCGCCGTCGACGACCACCGCGTCGGCCACGACCAGCAGCGCGCCGCCGCCGGACCCGCCCGCCCCGCCGACCCCCGGCGCCGGCCCGTCGAAGTTGTTGGCCCCGCCGCCGCCGCCCGACCCCCGGGTCATCGCGCCGCCCTCGGGGTCGGCATAGGCCGCGCCGCCCGCCGAGAATACGGGCGCCGGCGCCGCGACGGGCACCGCCCGGCCCTCGTTGACGTCCCACACCGCGTAGTTGCGGTTGTCGGGGTTGCACCGGGTCCCCAGCGCGCCGGGCCCGGCGTGGCCCCCGCCCCCGCCCGATCCGACGGTGAGCTGCGGCGCGCAGAAGCCGCCCCCACCGGCCCCCGGCCCCGCGCCATGGAAGCCGGTGGTGCCCCCGCCGTTGGACCACTGATCGTCGTAGACCAGGAACTGCTCGGGGTTGGCCGCGCCGCCGGGGAACCCGAGCCCGGCGAGGTCGAGCACCGCGTCGAGCTCGACGTGCAGCCGCCCCTGGACCCGCAGCTCGAGCCGACCGCCCGCGTCGCGATCGGGGTCGTAGGGGACGGCGGTCAGGACGCCGCCGCGGGCCACGGTCACCGAGGTGAAGGCGTAGGGTCGATTCTCGAGGGCGATGCGCTGCCCGGCGAGCACCATCAGGGCCCCGTCGGCGCCATCCCCCACCGGCAGCGTCGGCGCCGCGGCAGGCGCGCACACCTCGCGGCCGTCCGGGGCGCAGGCGGTGACCCCCGGGGACTGGCAGACGCCGCCGCCGGTCTGGCACGGCGCGCCGATCGGGAAGTCCTCGTCGACCCGGCCATCGCAGTCGTCGTCCACCCCGTCGCAGACCTCGGCGAAGCCCGGAAGCACCGCGCACATCGCCGCGCCGTCGGCCCCGCAGGCGACCACCCCCGGCGCCTGGCAGTCCCCCGCCTCGGCCACGCAGGGGTCGCCCACCCCCAGCCCCTCGTCCACCGCGCCGTCGCAGTCATCGTCCAGCGCGTTGCACGCCTCGTCCGCCGGATCGCCCGCCTCGACGCCGCACACGGCCGCGCCGTCGGCGCAGACCACCGCGCCCGCCCGCCGGCAGATGCCCAGCCCCGCCTCGCACGGCGCCCCCACGTCGAAGCCCTCATCGACCGCGCCATCGCAGTCGCCGTCCGCCCCGTCGCAGACCTCCTCCCCCGCCGGGCCGGGCGCCGCGTCGCACACCGCCGCGACCTGCGCCGCGTCGCAGACGACGACCCCCTCCCGGGCGCAGACCCCGCGCCCGGCGGTGCACGGCGCCCCCACGTCGAAGCCCTCGTCGACCCACCCATCGCAGTCGCCGTCCCGCCCGTCGCACCGCTCGCTCGCCGGCTGCCCGACCCGCGCGTCGCAGCGCGCGCCCATCATCCCGCAGACGTAGACCCCCTCGCCCCGGCAGGCCCCGACCCCCAGGCCGCACGGCGTGCCCAGCTCGGGGAAGGCCTCGTCGACCGCGCCGTCGCAGTCGTCGTCCTCGCCGTTGCACGCCTCGGGCGCATCGCTGCACGGGCCCCAGGCGCCGTCGACGCACGCCTGCTCGACCCCGGCGCAGGCGGGGCATGGCCGCGTCTCGCCATCCACGCAGACCGGGGCCATGTCGGGGGCCGGGGCCATGTCGGGGGCCGGGATCATGTCGGGAAGCGCTGCATCGGGCAGCGTCATATCGGGCAGCGCTGCATCGGGCAGCGCCATATCGAGCGCCCCCCCATCGAACAGCATATCGACGCCGACATCGGCCTCGGGGCCGGCGTCGGGCTCGCCCGGCCCGCCCTCACCGCCGCCCGGCGTACACCCCGCGGAGACCGCGACCACCATCAACCCGATCAGGCCGTTCATCCACCGCATGCAGCGCACCTCCCGGACCCACGATAGGCAGCCGACGCCGGTCGAGACAATCGGCGGCGATGACGCACTTTGACGCGCCGTGTCAAAAGCGCTTGACGCGGATAACGCGCCGCGTCAATCATGCGTCGTCGCCTCGGTACGGAGCCGAGCGCCTCATCGACGGAGGTCGATCATGTCCCGCTTCGATCGCATCCAGAACCTGATGAAGTCCCCGCTCGACGCCCTCGGCGCGCGTCGGCGCAAGCTGCTCGACGAGCTGCGCGCCCGCCCCGGGGTGGAGAGCGCCCGGGCCCGCATCGACGCGCTCGTCGAGAAGATGCCCCCCGCCGTGCGCGCGCCGCTGCAGGAAGAGACGCTGACTCTCGACGCGGTGCGTCGCGCGGCCAGCGCCGCCGGTGAGGCCCTCGGCGCCGCCCTCCGCAAGCCCGAGGCCCCCACGGACGAAGCGCCCGCCGAGGCCCCGGCCGACGAAGCCTCTGCCGACGAAGCCTCTGCCGACGAAGCCTCTGCCGACGAAGCCTCTGCCGACGAAGCCTCCGCCGACACCCCCACCGAAGAGGCCGCCGCCGACGACGCCCCGGCCGAGGCGCCCTCGGTCGAGGCCGATCTCGACGCCGAGGCCGCGCCCGATGAGCAGCCGGCCGCCGAGCCGGAGGTGGCCGAGGCCCCGCCGACCCGCAAGCGCCGGCGCAAGAAGGCCGATTGATCGGGCCCCGCCCGGCGGATACCGTGGCGCACCCGATCGCGCCGAGGAGGCCGCCGTGCTGCCGATCACCCAGCGCCACCCCAAGGCGCTCTCGCCCACCGGCCTGCGCCCCGCCGACGCGCCGGCCTGGCTCGACGACCCCGCCGCGCCGCACATCGACAACCCCTACCTGCACGGGCTCTTCGCCCCGGTCGTGCACGCGTCGACCCACGACCGCCTCGAGGTCGAGGGCGAGCTGCCCCGCGACCTGTTCGGGGCCTACTTCCGCAACGGACCCAACGCCCGCTATGGCCCGCTGAACCGCTACCACTGGTTCGACGGCGACGGCATGGTGCACGGCATCTGGTTCGAGGACGGCGCCGCCCGCTACCGCAGCCGGTGGGTCGAGACCCGGGGCCACGCCATGGAGCGCCAGAAGGGCGCGGCCATCTGGCCCGGCGTGCTCGGCCCGTTCGACTTCGACCTGCCGCTCGGTCCGCTCAAGGACACCGCCAACACCGACCTCGTCACCCTCGGCGGCCGCCTGTTCGCGCTGTGGTACGAGTCCGGCGAGCTGTACGAGCTCGACCCGCAGACCCTCGAGACCCGGGGCCCGACCCGCTTCGCCGCCGAGCTGGGCGACCGGGCCCTGCCCCGGCGCATCTCGGCCCACTCCAAGGCCGACCCGGCCACCGGCGACTTCATCTACTTCGGCTACGGCGACCGCCCGCCCTACATGCGCTACGGGGTCATGACCGCCGACGGCCGCCTGCACCAGACCGACATCACCCTGCCCGGCCCCCGGCGCCCGCACGACATCGGGGTCACCCCCGACTACTCGATCCTGCACGACTTCCCGGTGTTCTTCGACCCGGCGCACTTCGCCCGCACCGGCAAGCGGGTCCCGCTCTTCCACCGGGACGTGCCCACCCGCTTCGGCCTCATCCCCCGCTTCGGGGTCGACGCCGACGTGCGCTGGTTCGAATTCGAGCCGTGCTACATGCTGCACACCGTCAACTGCTGGCAGGACGGCGACGAGGTCGTCATGATCGGCTGCCGCACCGACGACCCCAGCCTGAAGCCCGACCCGGCCGACGGCCCCATCGCGGCGATGCTCTCGGGCATCAAGCTGCAAGCCAACCTCTACGAGTGGCGGATGAACCCGACCACCGGCGCGACCGCCGAGCGCAAGCTCGACGACACCAACGCCGAGTTCCCGATGATCGACGGCGCCCGGCTCGGCCGGCGCAACCGCTATGGCTACCTGCAAGCCATCCCCTACGAGATCCCGGCCACCTTCGACGCGCTGATCAAGGTCGACCTCGAGACCGGGACCCACGATCGCTATGACTACGGGCCCGGGATCTATGGCTCCGAGGCCCCGTTCGCGGGGCGCCCCGGGGCCACCGACGAAGACGACGGCTATGTCATCACCTTCGTGACCGACACCCATGACTGGTCGAGCGCCTGCTGGATCTTCGACGCCCGCCACGTCGCCGGCGGGCCCATCGCCAAGGTGAAGATCCCCCACCGCATCCCGGCCGGCTTCCACGCCGCGTGGATGCCCGGGGCCAGCCTCACGCCGGGCGCCGCCCGGTGAGCCCGAGCGATCTGACCGGCCCCTGGCACCTCGAAGACTTCACCATCCGCTTCGCCGACGACCGCCCGCCGCTGCGGCCCTTCGGCGAGGGCGCCCGGGGCCAGCTCATCTACACCGCCGACGGCCACATGAGCGCCACGCTGTGCCGCGCCGACCGACCCCCGCTCGGCGGGCGGCTGGAGACCTCGGCCCGGGCGCCCGCCGACGCCAAGGCCGCCGCCTTCGACGGCTACCTGGCCTACGCCGGCCGCTGGCGCCTCGACGGCGACGCCGTCGTGCACGCCGTCGACTTCGCGCTGACCCCCGACCTCGTCGGCGCCGAGAACCGCCGGACCGCCCGCCTCGTCGACGGCCGGCTTCACCTGTCGTATCGCCTGACCGCCCGCTCGGGCGTCGAGCGGACCTACACCCTCGTCTGGAGGCGCCCGTGAGCCCCCTCGCCGACGCCTGGCTCGCCCGCCACCGGGCCCGGCTCGACGCCGCCGTCGCCGCCTATCACAGCCGCGAAGCGTACACCCCGTTCGTCGAGTCCCCCAGCCGCAAGCACCACCCCGAGGGGGCCCACGCCCGGGGCCGGGCCGCGTTCGAATCCCACCTGGGCCACGCCTTCGACCTGCCGGGGCACCCCTGCGCCGCCTGGAGCGGCGACGAGATCTCGCCCTACACCGGCCGCCCGCTGGGCGTCACCTACCCCCGCCCGGCCGTCGAGCCGCTGTTCGAAGCCATCCGCGCCGGATGGGACCCCTGGCGCCTCGCCTCGCCGTCGCGGCGGGTCGGGGTCTGCCTCGAGATCCTCGACCGCTGGGCCGCCGCTGCCTTCGAGAATACCTACGCCACCATGCACACCGCCGGGCAGGGCTTCATGCTCGCCTTCGCCGGCAGCGGCGCCAGCGCGCTCGACCGGGGCCTCGAAGGGCTGACCGCGGCGTGGGTCGCGATGCAGCAGATGCCATCCGAAGCCACCTACACCCGCCGCTTCGGCGGGGCGCCGGTGACCCTGCGCAAGCGCTATCGGCTCATGCCGGTCGGCGTCGCGGTCGTCTTCTCGTGCGGCAGCTACCCCGCCTGGAACGCGTGGCCCGCGGTGCTCGCCAACCTCGCCACCGGCAACCCGGTCATCCTCAAGCCGCACCCCGACTGCGTGCTGCCGATGGCCATCGGCGCCCGCGTCGCCCGCGCGGCGCTGGCCGAGGCCGGCTTCGACCGCAACCTGCTGACCCTGGCCCCCGACACCTGGGCCGACCCCATCGCCGAGCCGCTGCTGAGCCACCCCGACACCGCCATCGTCGACTTCACCGGCGGCCAGCGCTTCGGCGGCTGGATCGAAACCCACTGCCCCCGGCTCCAAGTCTACACCGAGACCGCCGGCTGCAACGCGGTGCTGCTCGAATCGGTGACGTCGCTCGACCCGGTGCTGGATGCCATCGCCCACGGCATCTGCCTCTTCTCGTCCCAGATGTGCACCGCGCCCCAGAACATCTGGATCCCGAAGGCCGGGGTGCGCACCGCCGAGGGCGTCGTGCCATTCGACGCTGTCATCGCCCACCTCGTCGAACGCATCGACCGCCTGCTCGCCGATCCGGCCCGCGCCGCCGCGATCTGCGGCGCCATCCACAGCCCCAAGACGCTCGCCGAGATGGCATCGCTCGCCGAGGCCGCGGGCGACCGATGCATCCGCCGCGGGGGCCCCTACCCCCACCCCGACTTCCCCGAGGCCCGCACCGCGACCCCGCTGCTCGCGCGGCTCGACGCCGCCGACCGGGCCCTCGCCCAGCGGGAGCGCTTCGGCCCGATGGCCTTCGTCATCGCCGCCCCCGACCGCGACGCCGCCCTCGCCGGCGCCGCTTCCGACGCCCGCCGCTTCGGGGCCATCGCCAGCTACGCCTACACCACCGACCCCGCCTGGCAGGCCCGCCTCGAAGAGACCTTCGCCCTCGCCGGGGCCAGCGTGGGCATCAACCTCGTGGGCCAGCGCCCGATCAACTTCACCGCCGCCTTCAGCGACTACCATGTCACCGGCCTCAACCCCGCCGGCACCGCCTGCCTCACCGACCCCGCCTTCGTCGCCCGCCGGTTCCGGGTGGTGCAGAGCAAGGTCGAGGTCGCGCCCGTTGTCGATCCGTCGACCGACCGCTAACCTCCGAGGGCACGGAGTCGAGGCGCACATGCACTTCAGCCACATCCGGATCCGCAACTGGCGCAACTTCAAGAAGGTCGAGGCGGATCTCGCCCGGCGGGTCTTCTTGCTCGGGCCCAACGCCTCGGGCAAGTCGAACCTGCTCGACGTGTTCCGATTCCTCTCCGAGCTGGCCCGGGATGGCCTCCGCCGAGCGGTCGAGCGCCGGGGGGGCATCGCGAGCCTGCGGTGCCTGTCGGCCCGCTCGGTACCCGACATCACGCTCGAGGTCGTCCTCGCCGACGACGACGCGCCTCGGTGGCGCTACTGCCTGGTGCTGAACCGGGATCCGGCACACCACACCCCGCGGGTCAAGCGGGAGACCGTCGTCCGACTCGACCCCGACGGCGAGGTCGGCATCCTGTCGCGGCCGGACGACGCCGACGCGCAGGACCCCATCCGGTTGAGTCAGACGGCGCTCGAACAGATCATCGCCAACCGCCCGTTCAGGGTCATCGCGGACCTGTTCAAGAGCGTCTCGTACCTGCACCTCGTCCCCCAGGTCGTGCGCGACCCGCGGAGCTTCTCGGCGCTGCCCGTCGCCAACGACCCCTTCGGGCGGGACTTCCTCCAGCAGGTCTGGAGCACGACCGCGCGCACCCGCGACGCGCGGCTGCGACTCATCGCGCAGGTGCTCCGACAGGCGATCCCGCAACTCGAAGGGCTCGAGATCGAGCAGGACCCCCGGGACGGCGTCCCTCACCTGATCGGGAAATACGAGCATTGGCGCCCGAACGCCGCCCGGCACAACGAGGCTCAGTTCTCCGACGGCACGCTGCGGCTCGTCGGGCTGCTGTGGGCGCTGCTCGATGGCAACGGGCCCCTGTTGCTCGAGGAGCCCGAGCTGTCACTGCACACCGAGATCGTGCGGCGCATTCCCGATCTCATCGAGCAGGTCCGGCGGGAAGCTGCTCGCAAGTGGAAGAAGAAGCTGCCCGAGCGCCAGATCATCATCAGCACGCACTCTCGCGAGTTGACGAGCGACGAAGGCATCGCCGCAGAAGAGGTCCTGGAGCTGCGGCCGACGCCCGAAGGCACCCGTATACGGGTGCCGGACGACACCGACCGACAACTGCTGGCGGCGGGGCTTCCGGTGTCCGAAGTCATCCTGCCTCGCACCCGACCCGAAGGCTTCGCCCAGTTGGATCTCTTCTCGACGCCATGACCGCGATCCTGCTCTATGCCGAGGATCGGCTGCTCGAAGCGCTGGGCCACGCCATCGTGGCGCACGCCGGCTTGTCGGTGCGCATCTCGAAGATCACCGGCGGGCGGGGCGACCTGGAGAACGCCCTGCCCCGCCTCAACGCCGCCGCGGCGCATGTCCCGGTGCTCGCGCTGCTCGACCGCGACCGCCGCGGCCCCTGCCCCGGCGCAGAGGTCACCCGCCTCGTGCCTCGGCGACACCCGTCCATGCTCCTGCGCTTCGCGGTCGAAGAGGCGGACGCGTGGCTGCTCGCCGACAATGAAGCTCTGTCACGCTTCCTGGGCATCTCGGCCGGCAAGATCCCGAACGCCCCCGAAGCCGAACCCGACCCGAAGCAGACACTCATGCAGCTCGCCCGCGGGGCGCGCGCGAAGGACAGGCGCCGCATCGCGCCGTCGCAGGGCATGCATGCCAGCGTCGGCCCGGCCTACAACGGCCTCTTGTGCGCCTTCGTCGCCCGGGACTGGTCGGTCGACAGGGCCCGCGTCCGCGCGCCGAGCCTCGCCCGATGTGTCGCCGCCGTGCACGCCTTGCGCGGTTGACGCCGTGACACACGCGGCGCAGCACACCCTCTTCGTCTATGGCACCCTCATGCGCGGTGAGCGTTCGGCGCATCTCATGGACGGCGCGGAGTGGCTCGGGCCGGCCCGCACCGCGTCCCGCTTCACGCTGCACCGGGTGGAGTGGTACCCGGGTATGGCATCCGGGGGCGTGACCGCGGTGCGCGGCGAGGTGTATCGGGTGCCATCGGCGCTGATGGCCGAGCTGGATGCCTACGAGGGGCCCGAATACACCCGGGTCGAGATCCCATTGGACGAAGGTCCCGTGCCATCGGCCGAAGCCTATGTCATGACCCCCGAGGCCGCCGCCGGGTTGGCGGTGATCGCGTCCGGCGACTGGCGGCGGCGACGCTGAGCCGCCCGCTCAGTGCACCAGCGGGGGGTCCTCTTCGAGCTGCTCGAGGCGGCGGCGGGCGAGCAGCACGATCTTGTCGTCGGGGAAGCGGGCGATGACCTCGGTGTAGAGGGCCATCGCCAGCGGGGTGGCCTCGATGAGCTCGGCGACCTGGGCGTGGATGAGCTGGAACATGACCCGGTCGGGGTACAGGCGGGCGGTGAGGCGGGCGGTGCGGTACAGGGCGTGCTGGCTGCCGGCCCGCTGATGGCAGATCTGCATGTTGCGCAGCACCCGGGCGACGAGGTCGTCGATGCGGGTCGGCTCGAGGAAGTCGTCCCGCCACTCGATGCGGCCGTCGGTGAGCTGCTTGACGATCGAGCGGCAGTGGCCGGCGGTGAGCGGGCGGCCCCGGGCGAAGGGGTCGACGAGCTGGCCCTCGCCGTGGCCGACCCGGGCGATGAAGTGGCCCGGCAGGCCGACGCCGCTGACCGGGACCCCGGCCCGGGCGCCGACGATCATCCACACCCCGGCCAGCAGGATGGGCATGCCCCGCCCCCGCTCGACGACGGCCGAGAGGCAGCAGTTGCGCACGTCGTAGTAGGCCTCGGTGTCGCCGGTCAGCCCGCCCTCTTCGACGAGGACGTGGCGCAGCGCGGCGGCCTGGTACTGCGGGTTCTGGTCGGCGCCGAGGGCCTGCACCGCGGCGGTCCACGCGGTGATGCGGCGGTGGGTCTCGGCGGCGGCGGCGGGCGCGGCGGACTCGATGGCGAGCAAGGCGCCGGCCAGATCTCCGGCGTCGAGCGCGGCCCGGGCGGCGCGCAGCGCGAACTCGTCGGCGTCGGTCCACAGCGACTCACCGTGCATACCGTGGAGTGTAGCAGGCGGGGCGCCGCGATCGGCGGCCGATTCGGCGGGCGCTCCGGGGCTGGCTCAACGCTCCGGGGTGGGGCGGCGCAGCAGGTAGGACAGCGGGCCGACGCTGCCGGTGAACGCGGTCAGCACGATGTGGGGCAGGCTGCTGGTTTCCCGGCTGCGGGCGTCGCGCCACATCCAGACCATGCACAGGCCGAGGGCGATGACGAGGTCGGCGGTCAGCACCCAGCCCCAGGGGCCCATCTCGGCGAGGAAGGTCCACAGGCCGCCGAGGCCGACGGTGGCGGCGGCGTAGATGTTGAGCGCGACGAAGTCCAGGAGCAGGACGGCGGCGATGAGCTTGTCTCGGGTCATGTCGACCTCCTTGGGGTGGGGCGACCGGGGCGGCCGCCGGGTTCGCCCGATCCCGGTAGCGATGGCCGTGCCAACCACTCGGAGCGCGTCCGGCCGCGGTTCGGGGGGTCGCCGGGGCGCCGGGCGGTTGCGGGGCTGCACCGCGTGTTGCAGTCTTGCATCGCGTCACCCGCCCGGGCCGGCGCGGCCCCGCCCGCTCCCCGCCGGCCCGGACCTTGCTGAACGGCCGCTGCATGACCCGAGAGCCGACATCCGATCGACCCCTGCGCTGGATCGGCGGCGCCATCGGCCTCGCCGTAGCCACCGCCGACGCCTTCGCCGCCCGGGCGGTGGGCCTGACCTTCGGCGCCGAGGGGGCCGACGCGACCGGGCTGCTGTGGCTGTATCTGGCGCTCAACCTGGGCGGGCTGGGCTTCGTCGTCGGTTGGCTGATCGAGCTGCGTCGGCGCGAGCGGCGGCAGGCCGAGGCGCTGGCCGACGCCCGGGCCCGGCTGGCCCGCAACGGTACGCTGGCGGCCCTGGGTCAGCTCGCCGGCACGGTGGCCCACGAGGTGCGCAACCCGCTGGCGGTGATCCGCTCGATGGTGCAGACCGCCCGGGAGGACGCGGCCGACGGCGAGCCGGCCGCGGCCGAGGGCGGGCTGGCGGTGGCGCTGGACGAGATCGACCGGCTCGATCGGGTCATCGACGGGGTCCTGGCCCTCGCCCGGCCGCCGACCCCTCGGGTACACCTCGTGGCGGCCGCCGACCTGCTCGCTCGGGTGGGTGATCTGGGCGCCCGCCTGGTGGCTGAGCGGGACGTGACGCTGCGCACCGGGGCCGGTGCGGGCGCGGTGGCGGCCGACCCCGATCTCATCTGTCAGGCGCTGCTCGATCTGGTGGCCAACGCGGCGGCGGTCGCGCCGGCCGGCTCCACGATCGCGGTCGACGCCCGCGCGGGCGAAGACGAGGTGTCGCTGTCGGTGAGCGACGCCGGCCCCGGCGTGCCGGCCGGGATGCGGGGGCAGATCTTCGAGCCGTTCTTCACCACCCGCGAGGGCGGCACCGGGCTGGGGTTGGCGGTGGTGCGCCAGATCGCCCGGGCCCACGGGGGCCGGGTCGAGGTGGATGACGCGCCGGGCGGCGGGGCCCGCTTCTCGATCGTCCTGCCCACTGCCGAGGCCCAGCCCGCCGCGCTGCTGGAGGCCGCGTGACGCCCCGGGTCCTCGTCGTCGACGACCAGCCGCGCATGGTGCAGGCCATCTGCGCGGCCCTCCGTCGGATGGACGTGACCTGCGTGCCGGCGGTGGGCGGCCCGGCGGCGCTGGCGGCCTTCGCCGACGGCGGGGCTGACGTGGTGGTGACCGACCAGCGCATGCCCCAGGTGGACGGCCTGGAGCTGATGCGCCGGCTGCGGGCCGAGCGGCCGCGGCTGCCGGTGGTGCTGGTGACCGCCCACGGGGACGTGCGCTCGGCGGTGGAGGCGATGCGGGCCGGCGCGTTCGACTACGTGCAGAAGCCGTTCGACAACGACGAGCTGCGGGCCGCGGTGCGCCGGGCGCTGGAGCTGACCCGCCTCGAACGGGAGAACCGCCACCTGCGGCAGGCGGTGGCCGAGAAGTACGCGGTGGACGACATCGTCGCCGAGAGCGCCGCCAGCCGGGAGATGCTGGCCCTCGTGCGCCGGGTGGCGCCGGCGAAGGCGACGGTGCTGGTCACCGGCGAGAGCGGCACCGGCAAGGAGCTGGTCGCCCGGCTGCTGCACTATTGGAGCGAACGGGTCGGGCGGCCGTGGGTCGCGGTCAACTGCAAGGCGTTCGCCCGGGGGGTGCTCGAGAGCGAGCTGTTCGGGCACGAGAAGGGCGCGTTCACCGGCGCCGCGGTGGCCCGGCCGGGCTGCTTCGAGCGGGCCGACGGGGGCACGCTCTTCCTCGACGAGATCGGGGAGGTCGACGCCGACTTCCAGGCCAAGCTGCTGCGGGTCGTGCAGGAGGGCGAGGTGCAGCGGGTCGGCGGGGCGAGCCCGCGCACGGTCGACGTGCGGCTGGTCTGCGCGACCCACCGCGACCTGCGAGCCGAGGTCGATGCGGGGCGGTTCCGGGAGGATCTGTACTTCCGGCTGCGGGTGATCCCGATCGCGCTGGCTCCGCTGCGCGCGCGGGCGGCCGACATCCTGCCGCTGGCCCGGTTCTTCCTCGGACGCCACGGCGAGCGGGCGCGCGCGCTGAGCCCGGCCGCCGAGCGCGCGCTGGAAGCCCACCCCTGGCCGGGCAACGTGCGCGAGCTGCAGAACGCGATCGAGCGGGCGGTGGTGCTGGCCCGGGGGCCGGTGATCGAGCCCGACGACCTGCTGCTGGAGGCCCCCCGGCGGGCGCTGGCGAGCGGGGGCGGCACGCTGCAGGACGCGATGGATCGAGCGGCGGCGGCCCGCATCCGCGAGGCGCTGGGCGCGGCGGGGGGCAAGGCCGAGGCGGCGGCCGCGCTCGGCGTCGACCGCACGACCCTCTACCGGTGGATGAAGCGGCTCGCGCTGGGCGATTGACGGCCTGTCGCGGCCCGGCCCGGCCGCTCAGCCGCTCAGCGGCTCACTCGACGAACAGCTCGACCCCGGGCAGCCCGGCGAGCGCCTTGTCGAGCGCGTCGAGCGCGTCCCGCACGGCGTCCTCAGACTCGGGCCCGTGCGCGATGCGGATGGTGCGCTGACCGCCGAGCGGCACGTCGGGCCCGTCCTCGAGCACCGCGAGCGCCGCGTCGCAGTCGGCGAACCGCTGGTGCGCCTTCTTCTTGCAGCAGCCCTGGATGAAGTCGACGAGATCGGCCGGCATGTCGGGCCGGATGTGGCGGGGGTCGGGCAGCGGCGTGTGCAGGTGCTTGCGCAGCAGCGCCACCACGTCGGGAGCGTCGAACGGCACCTGGCCGGTGATCAGCTCGAAGGCGGTGATGCCGAGGGCGTAGATGTCGGCCCGGCCGTCGAGCGACTTGCCCAGGATCTGCTCCGGGGCCACGTAGCACGGCGAGCCGACCCGGGCGTCGCCGGTCGCCGCCGAGCGCTCCTGGTGCACCGCGATGCCGAAGTCGAGCAGCTTGGCCTGCCCCCCGGTGGTAATGAAGATGTTCGAGGGCTTCACATCGCGGTGGATGAGGCCCCGCACGTGGGCGTGGTGCAGGGCCGAGGCCACCTCGCGCAGCAGCCGGCGCACCGTCGACCACCGGGGCGGCGCCCGGCGCTCGATCAGATCGGCGAGCATCTCGCCTTCGAGCCGCTCCATCACGATGAACCGGGTGCCGTAGGCCCGCTCGAAGTCGAAGACCCGCACGATGTTGGGGTGGGCCAGCCCGGCGACGATGACCGCCTCCCGATCGAACTGCACGGCGAACTGCGGGTGATAGACCAGCGCGTGGGACAGCATCTTGAGGGCGACCGGCTGCCCCAGCTCGGGGTGGCGGGCCTCGAAGACGTCGGCGACCGCGCCCTTGCCCAGCGTGCCGACCACCCGGTACTTGCCCACCCGGCGGATGCCGTCGATCTCCTTGAGCCGCTCGCCGACGAGCCGGGTCAGCAGCCGGGCGACGTCGGGGTGGCGCTGCACGATGGCTTCGAAGTCGGCCCGGTCGAGGCGCATGCAGCGCACCGCGCCGTCGGCTTGCACCGTCGCGGTGCGCGGGGTCCGGGCGATGAGCGCCATCTCACCGAGCGCGCTCGGCGCGTCGAGCGTGCGGCTGAACGCCGGCCGGCCCTCGCCAGCGGCCTTGGAGATGCGGACCCGACCCTCGTCGAGCAGGTACATCGCGTCGCCCTCGGCCCCCTCGCGCATGATGACCTCGCCCGGCACGTAGGTCCGCGGCTCGAGCACCATCGCGATGGCTTCGACGTCGGCGGTCGACAGATCCTGGAAGAGGTCGAGGGTCGGCCAGCGGTTGGCGAGCCCGTCCTGCTCGATGGGGTCGGACACCATCGGCGACAGGGTGCGGGTCTCCTGGTGGCGACTGCGGCGGCGGGAGAAGATCATGATCCATCTGACCCCGGAGCCGCCCGGTGCGTCAATGCCCGTACGTGGAATGTGTGATTCGGCGCGAGCCGGCGCTGGCCTCAGTCGACCGCGATGACCACATCCACGGCGTGCAGCCCCTCGCAGCCGCCGTCCCGATCGCAGGCCAGGGTGCTGGCGGTGACCGTCAGCAGCAGGTCGTCGCGGGCCTCGGCGTCGGCCGCCAGCCGGAACTCGGCGGTGTGGGCCTCGCAGCCGAAGACCCCGAACCACTGCCCGGCGCCGGGTTCGAGCACGCTCAAGGCCGGGCTCTCGGGGGTGAGCCGGATCGAAGGGTAGTTCATGAAGCTCTCGCCCGAGACCTCGGCCAGCGTCACCCGGACCGTCGTCTCGCCGCCGGGCGCGAGCGGCGCGAGCTGGGTGACCTCGGCGATGCGCAGCCCGTCGGGCTCGGCGGCCTGGGACCCTTCGATCGCGCGGCACGCCGCCCGCTCGGCGGCCACCTGCTCGAAGGGATCGGGCTGGCCCGGCTCACCGTCGGGGGTGTCATCGTCACACGCGCAGAGGCCCAGCGCGAGCAGCGCCGGGATGGCATGGGTGAAGGCATCGCGGGTGGCGCGCCGGATGGCATATCGCATGGGATATCTCCCGGGTGGCATGAGTTTTCGGGCGGGTCACAGACCTTCGATCTTGACCAGGATCTCCTTCATGATCTCGGAGGTCCCCCCGCCGATGGTGATCAGTCGGGCGTCGGCCCAGGCCCGCGAGATGGGATACTCGAGGGTGTAGCCGAAGCCACCGTACATCTGCATGCAGTCGTAGAGCACCTTCTGCAGCAGGTCACCGGCGAAGAGCTTGGCCATCGTGATCTCGCGGGTGGCCTGGTACGGCGACTTCACGAACTTGTCGACCGCGAAGTAGGTCAGCCGGCGGGCGGCCTCGATGCTCGTGAGGTGCTCGACCATCTTGTGGCGCCACACCTGGAACTTCGAGACGGGCCGGCCGAAGGCCTTGCGCTCCGAGCCGTACTTCAGCGCCTCCCGCACCCCCTTCTCGGCCCCGGCGACCGCCGCGACCGCCGCGATGAGCCGCTCGCCCTGGAAGTTGGTCATGATGTGCATGAAGCCGGCGTTCTCCTGCCCGAGCAGGTAGCGCCGGGGGATGCGGCAGTTGTCGAAGAACAGCTCCGCGGTGTCGCTGGACTTGTTGCCGATCTTCTTGAGGCTCTGGCCCACCGAGAAGCCCGCGACGTCGGTGGGGAAGACCACCAGCGAGATGCCGCCGTAGCCGTCGTCGCCGGTGCGCACCGCGAGGGTGATGAAGTCGGCCCGGGTGCCGTTGGTGATCCACAGCTTCTGGCCGTTGATGACGTAGTCGTCGCCCTCGCGGCGGGCCGTGGTGCGGATGGCGGCCACGTCCGACCCGCCGCCGGGCTCGCTGACCCCCAGCGCGGCGATGGCCTCGCCCTTGATCGCCGGCACCAGGAAGTTGCGCTTGACCTCGTCGCTGCCGATCTCGTCGATGATCGGCGTGGCCATGTCGGTCTGCACCATCAACGCCATGTTGAGCCCGGCGTTGTCGGTGTGGATCAGCTCCTCGGCCCAGCAGACGGTGTACCACCAGTCGAGCCCCAGGCCGCCGTAGGCCGGATCCTTGCCGATGCCCAACAGCCCCAGGTCCCCGGCCTGCTTGAAGACCTCGGCGGGGAAGATGCCCGCCTCGTCCCACTCGATCGCGTGGGGGGCGAGGCTCCGGGCGAACTTGCGCACCGTCTCGCGCAGCATGCGGTGCTCGTCGGTGAAGATCTCGCGGTCCTGCATGGTGACCCGGGGGCTGTCGGCCATGGGGCGCTCCTGTCGTGATGGCGGGGCGAGGTTAGCAGGATCGACCCGTCGGTCGATATCCGGTTCTGGAGGGTCTGGCCCGGCGGGCCGGGGGGCGGCGCCGGGCGGGGGCATCAGCGCGTCGTCAGAGCTTCTTCTCGATGACCTTCAGGTAGCGCTGGGCCTTGGCGTTGTCCGGGTCGAGCTCGAGCGCCTTGTCCCACGAAGCCTTGGCCTGGGCGAAGTTCTGGAGCTTGTAATAGGCCAGGCCCAGGTTGACGTGGTAGCCGGCGTTGCGCCGGGCGCCCTGCACCGCCCGCCGGTGGTGGGTCACCGCGTCGGCGAAGCGCTGCTCCTGAAAGGCGACCTCGCCCAGCCCGGCGTGGGCTGCGGCGAGGCGGCCGTCGCGCTCCAGGGCCCGCTCGAAGGCCCGGCGGGCGTCGGCCCAGCGGGCGCCGCGCACGTGATCGCGCCCCTCGCGCAGCAGGGATCGGGCCTCGTCGCGCGCCTGCGCCCGGGCAGCCTCCTCGGCCTCGGCCCGGGCAGCCGCGGCGGCCTCCTCCCGGGCCTGCCGCTCGCGCTCGGCCTGCGCCCGCCGCTCGGCCTCGGCCTCTTCGCGGGCAGCTTTCTCCTTCTCGGCCTTCGCCCGGGCGGCCTCCTCCTCCTCGGCCTTCGCCCGAGCGGCCTTCTCCTTCTCGGCTTCGGCGGCCTTCGCCCGGGCGGCCTGCGCCTGCTCGGCCTTCTCCCGCGCGGCGCGGGCCTCGGCCTCCTCGCGCTCGGCCTTCTCCCGGGCCGCCTTCTGCCGGGCGGCGGTCTCCTGCTCGACCCGGGCCCGATCGGCCTCGGCCTGCGCCGCCGCGGCGGCGGCCTTCTGCTCGGCCTCGGCCTGGGTCGCCTGCTTGACCGCCTCGGCCCGCAGCCGGGCCACCTCGGCGATCTGCGCCTCGGCCGGCGCGAAGCCGGGGGCCACCGCGAGCGCGTCCCGGGCCCGGGCCAGCGCGGGGTCGAGCTCGCCCGCCTTCACCGCGGCCCGGCTCAGCGCCAGCAGCCGTCCGGCGCCCTCGTCGGCCAGCGCGCGAGCCGCCGGCGCATCGGGCGCGGCCTCGCGCAGCGCGGCGAGGCTCTCGGCCAGCGCGTCGGGTGCCCCGCGCCACTTCTCGGCGGCCAGCGCGGCCCGGGCGCGGGCCTCGATGGCCGCGGTGTCCGGGCCCTCGGGCTCGGGCGGCGGCTCGGGGGGCTCGGGGGCCTGGGTGTTGATGCTGATCTTGCCCGGCGGCTCCTCGCCGTCGGGCTCGACCGCGTCGTCGGCGCCCCGGGTCAGCGCGAAGGCGACCAGCCCGATCAGGGCCAGGGCGGCGACGATCCACGGCGCCTTGCTGCTGGAGGGCAGCCCCTGGGCGATGTCGTCTTCGACCGCGCCCGCGCCGACACTCCACCCTTCGTCGTCGTCGGCGGCGGCCGCCGCCCCCAGCTCGCTGGGCCCATCGTCGGCCGCGGGCGGCGCCTGCTCGGCGCGGGCGGGCGTCTCTTCGGTGGGGGCCTCGGCCGGACCGTCGACCGCCGGGCGGCCCTCCACCGCCGGATCGGGCGTCGCGTCGGCCGCGCCGTCGGCGACCGCAGCGGCGGCGGCGGCCTTCGAGGCGGCGCCGCCGTCGAACGCGGTGCGCCCGGAGAGGTCGGCCTCGACCGCGGCCTCCATGCCCGGTCGAGGGCCGCCGACCATCGTGCGCTTGAGATGATCCACCGACGCGGTCGGGGCCCGGGTCGACTCGTCGTCCACCCCCCGCCCGTCGTCGGTCCCCACCAGCGCCGCCCCGGGGAAGCCGCCCAGGTCGTGGGCCCCGGTGTCGTCTTTGTCGTCCCGCTCCTCGGGCGGGCGCAACGGCGGCCGGAAGAGCGGGTCGACCAGGGTCTTGCTCGACACCGCGGTCTGGGAGAGCCCGCCGGGGTCGGCGCCGAACGCGGGGGTCACCCCGGCCTCGGGCTCGGGCGGAGCCCCGTCGACCGGCGCAGGGCCCGAGGCGATCGGCGGCGTGGCTCGGGATCGGCGCTCGGCGGTCGACCCGGCGGGTGGATCGGCCGCCCGGGGCTTGCTCGCGGCGGGCGGAGGCCCCCCGTCACCGAAGCGGGGCGGCTGGGTCAGCTTGGGCGGCGGCGAGAGCAGCTTGCGCACGTCGAGCTGGGTCTGGGGCCCGGCGGGCGGCGGCTCGTCGTCGAAGTCGGCGAACGGCGGCGGATCTTCGACCGAGCCGGCCGGCGAGCGGCCGTCCAGCGATCCGGTGGCCCGGCGCTCGGGCAGGTCGACCAGCGATCCGGTCGGGCTGCCGCCCAGCGACCCGGTCAGCGGGCGCCGGGGCGGCGGCTCGGAGGACGGCGGGGCCGGCGGCTCGGAGAAGCTCACCGCCCGGAACCGCCCGCTCTCGCCGATGGGCGCGCCCTTGCGGGCCACCTGCTCCAGATCGCGGGTCAGATCCATCGCCGAGCTGTAGCGCTTGCGGGCGATCTTCTCGAGGCAGCGCACCACGATCATGTCCAGCGCGTCGGGCACGCCGGCGTCGGGGCGCTTGTTCTGGGGGCTCGCCGGCCGCTCGAGCGCGTGGCGTCGGGCGACCTTGGCCGGGTCGCTGCCCACGAACGGGGGCGCGCCGGTCAGCGCGGCGTACATCACCAGCCCGAGCTGATAAAGGTCGGTGCGCACGTCCCGGGGGCGGCCGCTGATGATCTCCGGCGCGAGGTACTCCGGGCGGGCCCGGGTCTCGCCCGACGCCCGCCCGCGGGCGTTGTCCAGGGCCAGCGCGTGGTGCTGCCCGACGCCGCCGACGAGCACCCGCTCGAGGCCGACCGGGTCGCGCACGACGAAGATGTTGCCCGGGTGCAGGTCGAAGTGGTTGAGCAGGTGCCGGTGCATGGCGTCGAGGGCGACGAGCACCTCGAGCGCCAGCCGCACGGTCTCCATCGGCGGCAGCGGGCCCCGGGCCAGCCGCTCAGCGATGCTCTGCCCTTCGAGCAGCGGCTCGACGACGAAGAGCCGGTCGTCGACGACGCCGGCGTCCAGCGCCGGCACCAGGTGGGGGTTGAGCAGGCCCGAGGCCGTCTCGAGGTCGGCGAGCAGTCGCCGGGCGGCGTCGCCTTCGGGGTCGAGCGCGGGGTCGAAGATCTTGAGGGCGACCGGCCGGCCCTGCTCGATGTCGAGCGCCCGGTGCACGGTGCCGAGGGTGCCCCGCCCGAGGACGCCTTCGAGCCGATAGCGCCCCCGAACCAGGCGCCCGTCACCGCCGCCGCCGCCCGCGTCGTCACTGGAGGCTCGCATCACCCGGAAGACCGTCACGTCGATTCGCCTCGCGTCCAGAATCCGCCCGGGGGGCGGCCCCGCGCCCGCCGGAGTGCGCCACACGGGGTGTCGACGTCGGACGGTAGCACGGGGCTTCGCCGACCCGCAAAATCGCGCATCTATCGGGGCGATCGTCACATTTCGATCACAGCGCGCCCGACACCCGCCTCCGGAACGAGCGGGCCGAGACCGCGTGGGCGATGACGCTGATCGAGCTGATCGGCATGAGGATGGCCGCCACCAGCGGCGAGATGAGGCCCACCAGCGCCAGGTGGGCGAAGACGGCGTTGTAGACCAGCGAGACCCCCAGCCCCCGGCGCACGACCCGCATCGCCGCCCGGGCGCCCTCGATGGCCGCGGCCACCGCCCGGGGGTCGGGCCGGGCGAGGTAGACGTCGGCCACCTGCAAGGCCACCTCGGCCCCGCCGTGCATCGCCAGCCCCACCTCGGCCGCCCGCAGCGCCGGCGCGTCGTTGAAGCCGTCCCCGGCCATCGCCCCGCCGGTCGCCGCCAGCACCGCCGCCTTGGCCTCGGGGCTCTGCCCGCCCCGGGCGTCGCCGATGCCCAGCGCGGCGCCCACCGCCCGGACCACCGCCGGGTGGTCGCCCGAGAGCAGCCCCACCCCGACGCCCATGCCCTTCAGCCGCTCGACCGCCTCGGCCGCCCCCGGCCGCAGCCGGTCGCCCAGGGCCAGCGCGCCCACCGGGCGTCCGTCGATCCGGACCGCCACCGGGCTCTGCCCCCGATCGAGCGCCGCCTGCACCTGCCCGGCGAACGGGCCCGGGGTCTCGCCGACCGATCCGATGAACAGCCGCCGCCCGTCGGCCAGGGTCCCGCCGATGCCCTGCCCGGCGATCTCGCGCACGTCGCGCAGCCCGACCGCGTCGATCACGCCCGGCTCGATGCCCTCGGCGGCCCAGGCGGCGATGGCCCGCCCCATCGGGTGCTGCGAGCGCCGTTCGAGCGCGCCCACCGGCGCCCGCAGCTCGGTGGGCAGCCACGCCCCGGCCACGGCCATCCGACCCTCGGTGAGCGTGCCGGTCTTGTCGAACCACACCCGCTCGACGCCCGCCAGCCGCTCGATCGCCGCGGTGCTGCCGAGCACGATGCCGACGTCCGCCGCCCGTCGCCGGGCCACCGCCAGAGCCACCGGGGTCGCCATGCCCAGCGCGCAAGGGCACGAGACCACCAGCAGGGCCACCACCACGTCGAAGGCCCGCCCGGGCTCGATGATCGCCCAGGCCACCCCACCCACCGCGGCCAGGGTCAGCACCGCGCCGACGAACCCGCCCGAGAGCCGGTCGGCCATGCGCACGATGGGCGCCCGCTGCCCGTCGGCCCGGTCGATCATCGCCACCAGCCGCCCCAGCCGGCTCTCGGGGCCCGCCGCCTCGACCCGCAGCGTGAAGCCGCCGCCGACGCAGGTCGTGCCGGCGTGCACCCGGTCGCCGGGGCCCACCGCCACCGGCCGCGACTCCCCGGTCAGCAGCCGCTGGTCGACGTGCCCCCCGCCGGCCTCGATCACCCCGTCGGCGGGCACCGTCTCGTCGGTCTCGACCCGCAGCGCGTCGCCCGGCTCGACCTCGGCGATGCCCACCCGCTCGGCCGCATCGTCCCGCACCCGGCGCACGACGTCGGGGGTCAGCGCCGACAGCAGCTCGGCCCGGTTCATCGCCGCCCGCTGCCCCCGGTGCTGGATGAAGCGCCCCACGAGCAGCAGCGCCACCAGCGCGGTCACCGAGTCGAAGTAGACCTCACCCGACCCCCGGGCGGTGTTGATCGCGCTGGCGGTGAAGCTGGCGGCGATGCCCAGCGCGATGGGCAGGTCGATGTGGGCCACCCGCAGCTTCAGCCCGGCCCACGCCCCGCGGTAGAACGGCCACGCGCCCCAGGTCACCGCGGGGATGGCCAGGGCCAGGGACAGCCACTCGAAGAAGCGGGCGAAGCGGGCCTCGATGCCCGAGAAGGCCCCGGCGTAGAGCGCAAACGACAGCAGCATCACGTTGCCCGCGACCGCGAGCATCGCCGCCATCCGGATCAGCTCGCTGCGATCGGCCCGGCGTCGGGCGGCGTCGGCCTCGGCCCCCAGCGGCCGGCTGGGGTAGCCGATGCCGTGCAGGAACCCGGCGATGGACGACAGCGGCGCCTCGTCGGGGCGCCAGCGCAGCCACAGCCGCTGGCGGCCGAAGTCCAGCCGGGACGCGGCGACCCCCGGCAGCACCCGGGGGAGCTGGTCCATCACCCAGACGCAGGCGGTGCAATGCACCCCGTCGACGTGCAGCTCGACCTCGGCGGCGTCGTCGGCCCGGCGCACGAAGCGCTCGGCGAAGGCCGGGTCGTCGTAGCGGGCGTAGACCTCGGCCGGGCGGGCCGCCTGCCCCGGCGGGGCCTCGCCCATGCGGTCGCGCAGGCGGTAGAACTCGCCCAGCCCGGCCTCGCGCAGCATGTGATGCACCGCCCGGCAGCCGTTGCAGCAGAACTGGGGCGCCGCGCTCGCCGGATCACCGCCAGGGACCGGCAGCCCGCAGTGGGCGCAGTCGACCGGGGCGCGTTCGGGGGCGGCGGTCATCGAGGGGCCTCCAGTCATGCATCGATGCCATCGATGCCATCAGTGGCAGCGCATCTCGTCGGGCTGCGGCGCCTCGGCCCGGGGCGGCTCGGGGCTCGGCAGCTTGCCGGCCAGGGCCACCCCCGCCGCCAGCAGCAGCGCGGCCGCGGTGAGCTTGCGGGCGTGGCGCCGCATGCGATCGCCGGCGAAGCGGGCCAGCCCGCCGACGACGACCAGCGCGGGCAGCGTGCCCACCCAGAAGACGCCCATCACCAGCGCTCCAGCGACCGGATCACCGGTCGTGCCGGCGACCGCCACGAAGCCCCACAGCCAGCCGCAGGGCAGCACCGCCGACAAGAGCCCCACCGCCAGCGCCGGGCCGGCGCCCGGGCGCCGTAGGAGCCCCACCACCCGGGCCCTCAGCCGGGTCAGCGGGCCGGGGCGCCGGTCCGGGTCGTCGACGCCCACCAGATCAGCCCGGCGGGCGCCCAGCCCCAGCTCGCGCAGGGCCATGAGCACCAGCGCGGCGACCAGGATCCAGGTCGCCAGCCGCTGCACGCCCCACAGGCCCTCGGCCACCGCGTCGAACTGCCCGGCGAGCGCCCCGGCGAGCGCCCCGAGGGCCACGTACGACAGCAGCCGCCCGCCGTTGTAGGCCACCTGACCCATCACGCCCCGGTCATTGGCTCCCCGGGCGCCGCCGCACAGCGCGGCGAAGCCCCCGCACATGGCCGCGCAGTGCAGGCTGCCCAGCAGGCTGGCCGCGATCACCGCGCCGAGGGTGGCGGTCATGGGAGCACCGCCTTGCGGTCGTCGAGCCACGGGCTCGGGCCGCCCTCCAGCCGGGCTGCCAGCCGGTAGACCCCGTCCCCGGGGCCCCGGGCCGCGCGGTAGATGCCGGGGGCGGTCTCTTCGAACTCGACCTCGGCGTCGGCCGCCCGGGTGTCGGGCCGCACCATGCGCAGGGTGCCCGACAGCCCGCTCACCGGCGCCCCGGTGTCATCGGTGATGGCATAGCGCACCGCCGCGTCGTCCACCTCGACCGCCACCCGCCAGCCGAGCGCCGCGCTCGCCGCCCGGTCGCGCATGACCTCGTCGTAGCGCAGCGAGTCGGCGTAGGCGGTCTCGCTCTCGAGCACCGGCGCGTTGCGGGTCGCGACGGTGATGAACGCCGCCTGCACCACCACCACGAAGCCGAGGAAGCCGATGATGCCATACGGCCACAGGCTGCGCCGCCCGGTCGGGGTCTCGTCCGAAGCCATCACTCACCTCCCTCCGCGGCCGGCGGCGGCGCGATGAACGTCGCCTCCACCGTACCTTCGAAGCCGCCATCGCCCCGCACCCGGATCACGAACGGCGTGCGCTGGGGACCCGCGGCGTTCCGGATGAGCAAGACCGGGAACTGCCCCACCGCGTCCGGCCCCACGGTCATCTCGGCCACCGGGGCGAAGAGATCGCCGCCCTCGGGTGCGGCGACGGACGCGGTGAACGTGCGCGGCTCGGCGCCCTTGTTGGCGATGCGCAGCCGCATCAGGTTCTGCAGCCGCCCGTCGGGGCGCACGGTGAACGGCTCGCCGGGGGGTCGGGTCATCGCGATCTCCACCGGCTGGCGCAGGGTCAGCGCGGTGGCGAAGCCGGTGCCGATGGCCACCAGCACCAGGGCGTACAGGATGACCCGGGGCCGCAGCAGGCGCACCTGCCCCGTGGCCAAGGCGTTCTCCGACGTGTAGCGGATGAGCCCCCGCTCGCGGCCGAGCTTGTCCATGATCGAGTCGCAGGCGTCGATGCAGGCGGTGCAGTTGATGCACTCCATCTGCACCCCTTTGCGGATGTCGATGCCGGTCGGGCACACCTGCACGCACTTCTTGCAGTCGATACAGTCCCCGGCGTTCGGATCGCGCGGCTTGCCCCGGGGCTCGCCCCGGCCGGTGTCGTAGGCGATGGTCAGCGAGTCGGCGTCCATCAGCACCGACTGGAAGCGCCCGTAGGGGCAGGCGACGATGCACACCTGCTCCCGGAACCAGGTGAAGTCGAACATGAGCACCGCGGTGAGCGCGATGAAGATGCTCGTGGCCACCGGGTGGCTGAACGGATCGGCCTGGGCTTCGAAGATGCCCTCCCGGCCGATGAAGTAGGCCACCACCGTCGTCGAGATGGCCCCCGCCACCACCAGGAAGGCGGCCAGCTTGAGCCCCTTCTTCCAGATCTTGCTCACCGTCCACGGGGCGGCGTCGAGCCGTTTGCGCTGGCTGGGCGGGCCCTCGATGAGCTGCTCGATGGGGCGGATGATGCCCTCGAGGAAGACCGTCTGGGGGCAGGCCCAGCCGCACCACACCCGGCCGAGCAGCGCGGTGAACAAGAACACCGAGAAGATGAAGCTGCCGAAGAGGAACAGCAGGTAGTTGGCGTCGGTGGCGAAGAGCGTCAGCCCCCACAGGTAGAACCGGCGGCGGGGGATGTCGAACATCATCGCCGGGTGACCCCCGACGTCGATCCAGGGGGCGATGAGCAGGACGGCGAAGAGGGCCCAGCCGAAGAGTGTCCGGGCGGTGACGTAGCGCCCCCAGACCTTGAGCGGGTACAGCCACACCCGGCGGCCGCCGTCTCCGATCGTCGCGACAGTGTCGTCGTCTGCGAGTGGCATCTGAAACATCCTCCTCGCGCCAGCGCCCGGGGGCCCGCTGCGGGCCGGGGGCGGGGGTCGCGATCCCGATTCGGGGAGACGCCAGAGCAACCCCCGTGCCGAGCGGCGGCGGGGGGCGCGACGCGCGGCGGGTGACCGCGCGTCGCCGAAAATGCCGCGGCAGGCTGCCGCGGGGGCGCCTGCTAGGAGGGTGTAGGGCGTTGACGACCGAGCACAGTGCGTCACCGTTGACCGAGTTCAAGGACCGAAGCCGCAGAAATACTCGAACGTATTTCGAGGCTGAGGGACACCGAAATCGGTCGACGGGG
>JAUHYW010000164.1 GCA_030426085.1 bacterium
AGCGGTACTCCACCTCATAGTCGTCGGGGTCGGGCCCGGTCAGGACGATCTGCCAGGTGTTGAGGAGTGGCTGCGGCTGGCCCTCACGGGGCCGCCGGTCGGTGACCTGGTACCAGGTCGCCACGAACCGCCCGGGGATGTCGTCACCGTCTGGGGGGATCTGGCCGACGTAGGTCGGCGGCAGCGGATCGATCTCGCCGAGCTCATACTGGCTCAACTCGGACGTGTGCTGGAACGCCACGATCCGCCGGGCGGCGCCTCCGCTCTCCGGGGGGTAGGGGATGGGGGTGCCTGCTGTCGGGTCGCCGAAGCGGCCGAACGAGAAGCTGCCCCGCCAGTTGACCTTCACCGTCTCTTCGCGTCGGTCGGTGTAGTACCGGATCCCGGCGGGCAGGGCCGGCGCCAACCGGATCGGCTCGAGCCCGGCGTGCGGCGCGCCGACCCCGAATGGCCCGCCCAGGTCACCGATCAGCGGCGCGCCGCGCTGGGCGTTCGCCGGAGCGGGGACCCCGAGCATCCAGGCGAGCAGGACGAGCGGCAGCCGGAGGAGAATGAGCGTTCGACGGCGCATCAGGGCAACCCTATCGGCAGCGGCCCGTCGAGGTCGACGCCGCCGCCCAGCGGGCAGGCGCCGGGGCGGCAGAGCTGGTAGATGTCCATGACCCCGTCCCCGTCGACGTCCGGGTCGCAGCGGTCGCCGACCCCGTCCCCGTCCCGGTCGCGCTGCTCGGGGTCGGGCGCCGTCGGACAGACATCGACCACGTCGCTCACCCGATCACCGTCGGAGTCCCGCTGCCAGTCGCAATCCGCCCGGCAAGCGACCTCGGGCTGCAAGTCGCACCAGTCGCCGATGCCGTCCTCGTCGAAGTCGCCCCGCAGCGGGTCGAAGACGAACGGGCACCGCTCCGGCCGCCAGGGGCCCCAGCGGCCCACGAGCCAGTCGTCCCCGTCGGGGTCGCGGTCGCAGGCGTCGCCCAGGCCGTCGCGGTCGAGGTCGAGGTTGGCCGCGTCCGCGATCCAGCCGCAGCGGTCGAACCCGTCGGGCCAGCCGTCGCCGTCATCGTCCGGGTCGCAGGCGTCCCCGAAGCCATCGCCGTCCAGATCCCGCTGGGCCGGGTTCGCCACTCGGGGACAGTTGTCGATCAGGTCGTCGGTGAAGTCGTCGTCGTCGTCCGGGTCGCAGAGGTCCCCGTAGACATCGCCGTCGAGGTTCTCCTGCAACGGGTTGAAGTCGTCCTCGCAGTTGTCGCTGCTGCGCCACCCGTCCAGGTCCACGTCGCCCAGGACCCCGCCCTCGGCGTCCACCTCGATGATCCACGCCCCCGGCTCGCCGTCGCTCGAGCCCTCCAGCAGCCACTTGGCCCGCCCCCGCATCACCCCGCCCGGCGGATCGGGGAACAGCTCCATCACCGTGGGCGCCTGCCCGCCCCGCCCGAAGCGCAGGCCGGCTCGGGGCTCGATGGCTGGCGTCTCGGTCGGCAGCGCCTCGTAGCGCAGCTCCACCGCCCGCAGCGTATCGCCCTCGATGAACAGCTCGACGCTGAACGTCGCCCGCGCGCCCTCACAGCCGGGTGCCGCCGCGTCGAGCCAGGCGAAGCGCACCCCCTCGGCGGTGTCGGTGCGCCGCACCTCGCCCGGCGGCGCGCCGTCGGGGCACTCGGTGGCCAGCGGCGCCCAGAACGGCGCGACGAGCGAGGCCATCGGCACGTCGCCCAGCGGGCCCGGCGCGCCGATGTCGAAGCCGCCGTCGTCGAAGGTCAGCACGCCCGATCGGTGCACCACAATGTCCCGCACCTGCCGCCCCGCGACGAAGAGCCGCCGGGGCAGGTGCCCGTCGTCCTCCGCGACGATGGACCATGTCGGGCCGTCGCCGGGCAGGGCGATACCCTCCCGATCGACCAGCGCCCCGTGGGCGGGCAGCGTGAGCAGAGGCGCGAGGATGAGGATGGGAGCGAGGCGCATGGTGTGGCCCTTTGCCGTTTGCGTTATGTCGCCGACGGGCCAGTGATGACCCGTAGCCCATGGGTGTTCGCTGGGCAGTCTGGCACCGCCCCCCTGCCCGGTCAAGGCCGTCCCGCGCCGCCGGTGGCCAGGCGACCGGCAGAGGCGAGAGCTCCGATATGTGTTGCAGATCGTGGCACGGCATCCAGTGACGGCGGGCGAGCGGGCGCTGGCCTGCCGACCCGCGGCGTTCGCACGCCATCGCCGGCTGCGGGCGTCGTGGCCCGGTGGGAGGTCACCGTGAGCGGGGGATGATCCGCGGGCGCCCCGCTCAGGGGATGGTCAGCGGCACCCGGTGCTCGACGATGCCGATGTCGAGCGCGTCGTCGGCCTCCTGGGGCGCGAAGCGGCTCTGCACCCGGTCGATGCGGAGCTGGACCGGGTCGGGTGAGGCGCGGCGGAAGGTCAGCAGGGCCAGCTCGCCGCTGCCGATGCGGTTGATGTTGAGGGCGGCGAGGAAGACGACCCGCAGCAGGCCGGGCTCGATGACGTCGGCGAACATGTCCTTCTCGGCGTCGATGGCGGCCTGGCCGATGCCGGCGTCGTTCCAGGCGAGGCCCGGGGTCTCGAAGTGCACGAAGACCTCGACCAGCTCGGGCTGCGAGGGCAGGTCGGGCTGGTAGAGTTGGAGGCTGACGAAGACGACGTCGGGGTCGGCCATCGGCGGCGGCACGGCGGGCACGATGAACAGCGTCGACCACAGCGAGGTGCCCCGGGCCGCTTCGTCACGGTTGATGACGTCGTCGTGGTCGTAGTCCAGCTCGGCGTCTCGGGGGTCGTCGGGGTCGAGGCCGAGGATCTCTTCGAGGCAGTCCCCGATGCCGTCGTCGTCCCGGTCGCCGGCGACGTCTTCGTCGGTCCGGCCGTCGCAGTCGTTGTCGAGGCCGTCGCACAGCTCGTCGACCGGGTCGATGCTGCC
>JAUHYW010000040.1 GCA_030426085.1 bacterium
ACGGCACCGACCCGCTCGACCCGGACACCGACGGCGACGGGCTGAGCGACGGCGAGGAGGATCTCGACGGCGACGGCGCGCTCGACCCCGGCGAGACCGACCCCCGCGACCCGGACACCGACGACGGCGGCGCCACCGACGGCGCCGAGCGCGACGCGGGCACCGATCCCCGCGATCCGGCGGACGACGGCGACGTCGACTCGGACGGCGACGGGGTGAGCGATCCCGACGAGCGGGCCGACGGCACCGATCCGAACGACCCGGACACCGACGACGACGGCGCCACCGACGGCGAGGAGCGGGACGCGGGCACCGATCCGCTGGACCCCGACAGCGACGACGACGGGCTGACCGACGGCGACGAGGCCGATCGCGGCACCGATCCCAACGACCCCGACACCGATGACGGCGGCGTCAGCGACGGGGGCGAGGTGGCCGGGGGCACCGACCCGCTCGATCCGGGCGACGACGACCTCACCGACCGCGACGGGGACGGCCTGCCCGACGACGAGGAGGCGGCCCGGGGCACCGACCCCGACGATCCCGACAGCGACGGCGACGGCGTGCCCGACGGGCAGGAGGTCGCCGATGGCACCGACCCGCTCGACCCGGACAGCGACGACGACGGGCTCGACGACGGCGACGAAGCGGGCCGGGGCACCGATCCGCTCGATCCCGACACCGACGGCGACGGCGTGGGCGACGGGGCCGAGGTCATCGACGGCACCGACCCGCTCGATCCGGACGACCTCCGCCCGCTCGACCGCGACGGCGACGGGCTGACCGACACCGAAGAAGGCATCCGGGGCACCGACCCGCTCGATCCCGACACCGACGACGACGGGGTGGGCGACGGGGCCGAGGTCGACGGGGGCACCGATCCGCTCGACCCCGACACCGACGACGACGGCCTGTCCGACGGCGACGAGGACCGCGACGGCGACGGCGTGGTCGACCCCGGCGAGACCGACCCCCGCGACCCGGACACCGACGGCGGCGGGGTGGGCGACGGGGCCGAGGTGGCCGGGGGCACCGACCCGCTCGACCCGAGCGACGACGACACCCGCGACCGGGACGGCGACGGCCTGCCCGACGCCGAAGAGCTGGCCCGGGGCACCGATCCCGACGACCCCGACAGCGATGACGATGGCATCCTGGATGGCATCGAGGTCATCGGCGACAACCCGACCGATCCCACCGACCCCGACACCGACGACGACCGCCTGTGCGACGGCCCGGCGACCGTGCCCACCGTGTGCACCGGCGGGGAAGACACCGACGGCGACGGCGCGCTGGACGCCGGCGAGACCGACCCCAACGACCCCGACACCGACGGCGGCGGCGTGCCCGACGGCACCGAGGTCCTCGTCGATCTCACCGACCCGCTCGACCCGGCGGACGACGGCGGCGTCGACAGCGATCGGGACGGCCTGCCCGACGAGGACGAGCTGCGGATCGGGACCGACCCGAACGACCCGGACAGCGACGACGACGGCCTGCCCGATGGCACCGAGGTCGACGGCGAGAACCGGACGAACCCGCTCGACCCGGACAGCGACGACGACGGCCTGCTCGACGGCGTGGAGGATCGGGACGGCGACGGCGCCCGCGACCCCGACGAGACCGACCCCAACCGCCCCGACACCGACGGCGGCGGGGTGCCCGACGGCAGCGAGGTGCTGCGCGACGGCACCGACCCGCTCGACGGGACCGACGATCGCACCGCTGATCCCGACGGCGACGGCCTGACCAACGCCGAGGAGGACGCGGCGGGCACCGATCCGAACGACCCCGACAGCGACGGCGACGGGCTGCCCGATGGGATCGAGGTCGACGGCGGGACCGATCCCAACGACCCCGACACCGACGGCGATGGCTTGCCCGACGGCGTCGAGGACGCCGACGGCGACGGCCGGGTCGGCCCCGACGAGACCGACCCCCGCGCGCCGGACAGCGACGGCGACGGCGCGACCGACGGCGAAGAGGACGCCGCCGGCACCGATCCGCTGGATCCGGACGACGCGCCGGGCCCCGACGGCGCGCCCGACCGCGACGACGATGGCCTGTCGGACGCGCTCGAAGACATCCTGGGCACCGATCCCGACGACCCGGACAGCGACGGCGACGGCCTGCCCGACGGGGCCGAGGTGGCCGGCGGCACCGACCCGCTCGACGGCGACACCGACGGCGACGGTCTGCCCGACGGCGTGGAGGACGCCGACGGCGACGGCGCCGTGGATCCGGGCGAGACCGACCCGCTGGATCCCGACACCGACGACGGCGGGGTGAGCGACGGCGACGAGGTCCTGGTCGATGGGACCGACCCGCTCGACCCGGCCGACGATCAGCCGCTCGACAGCGACGGCGACGGGGTCTCCGACGCCGACGAGATCCGCGACGGCACCGACCCGAACGACCCCGACAGCGACGACGACGGGCTCGACGACGGCGTCGAGCGGCGGGGCGGGACCGATCCCAACGACCCCGACAGCGATGACGACGGGCTCACGGACGGCGAAGAGGACGCCGACGGCGACGGCGTCGTGGATCCGGGCGAGACCGACCCCGATGATCCCGACACCGACGGCGACGGCGTGCCCGACGGCGCCGAGCTGGGCGGCGATACGCAGACCGACCCGCTCGATCCCGACAGCGACGACGACGGCCTGCCCGACGGGGTCGAGGACGCCGACCGGGACGGCAGCCGCGATCCGGGCGAGACCGATCCCACCGACGCCGACACCGACGACGGCGGGGTGGACGACGGGGCCGAGATCGCCGACGGGACCGACCCGCTCGACCCGGCGGACGACGTGCCGCTCGACAGCGACGGCGACGGGGTGACCGACGCCGAAGAGGGCGTGCGGGGCACCGATCCGAACGACCCGGACAGCGACGACGACGGCCTGGACGACGGCGCCGAGGAGACGGCGGGCACTGACCCGCTCGACCCGGACAGCGATGACGACGGGCTGCTCGACGGCGAGGAGGACGCCGACGGCGACGGCGTGGTCGGCCCCGACGAGACCGATCCCAACGACGCCGACACCGACGACGGCGGCGTGGGCGACGGCGCCGAGGTCGACGCGGGCGCCGATCCGCTCGACCCGGACGACGACGGCGACATCGACCGCGACCTGGACTTCCTGCCCGACGTCGACGAGGCCGAGCAGGGGACCGACCCGCTCGACCCCGACACCGACGACGACGGCATCATCGACGGCAACGAGGTCGGCAGCCTCAACCCGACCGACCCGCTCGACCCGGACAGCGACGACGACGGGCTGTGCGACGGCGACCGGGGCGTGCCCGGCGTCTGCCAGGCGGGCGAGGATCGGGACGGCGACGGGGCGGTGAACCCCGGCGAGACCGACCCCAACGACCCCGACACCGACGGCGGCGGCGTGAGCGACGGGGCCGAGGTCCTGTTCGACGGGACCGACCCGCTCGATCCGGCCGACGACCTGCCCATCGACCGGGACGGCGACGGGGCCACCGACGCCGAGGAGGCGGTCGCCGGGACCGATCCCAACGACCCCGACACCGACGGCGATGGCATCCCCGATGGCATCGAGCTGGGCGGCGACAACCCCACCGATCCGTTGGATCCCGACACCGACGGCGATGGCATCCCCGACGGGGTGGAGGACGCCGACCGGGATGGCATGATCGACCCCGGGGAGACCGATCCCACCGACCCCGACAGCGATGACGACGGCGTGGACGACGGCGGCGAGCGGGCCGATGGCACCGACCCGCTCGATCCGACCGACGTGAACCCGAGCGACCGCGACGGCGACGGGCTGAGCGACGGCGAAGAGGCGGCCCGGGGCACCGATCCCGACGACCCCGACACCGACGGCGACGGCGTGCCCGACGGCCAGGAGGTCGCCGACGGCAGCGATCCGCTCGATCCCGACACCGACGGGGACGGGCTCGACGACGGCGAGGAGGCCCGGCGGGGCACCGATCCCACCGACCCCGACACCGACGGGGACGGCGTGGGCGACGGCGGCGAGGTCGCGGCGGGCACCGACCCGCTCGATCCGGACGACACCCCCGAGGGTGATCGGGACGGCGACGGTCTGTCGGACGCCGACGAGGGCGCGCTGGGCACCGATCCCGACGCCCCCGACAGCGATCGGGACGGCATCCCCGATGGCACCGAGGTCTTCGGCGACAACCCGACCGATCCCACCGATCCCGACAGCGATGACGACGGCCTGTGCGACGGGCCGAACACCGTGGCACCCGACTGCGCCGGCGGCGAGGATCGGGACGCCGACGGCGCGCTGGACCCCGGCGAGAGCGATCCCAACGACGCCGACACCGACGACGGCGGGGTGCCCGACGGGGCCGAGGTGCTCGTCGACGGCACCGACCCCCGCGACCCGCTCGACGACGTCGGCGGCGACCCCGACGGGGACGGCCTGTCGACCCCGGACGAGGTCGCCGCGGGCACCGATCCCCGCGACCCGGACACCGACCGGGACGGTATCCCCGACGGGGTCGAAGTGCTGGGCCAGAACCCGACCGATCCGACGGATCCCGACAGCGACGACGACGGCCTGTGCGACGGGCCGAGCACCGTCGCGCCGGTCTGCGTGGGCGGGGAGGACGCCGACGGCGACGGCCGGCGGGACTCGGGGGAGACCGACCCCAACCGCCCCGACACCGACGGCGGCGGGGTGCCCGACGGGGCCGAGGTGCTGGTCGACGGGACTGATCCGCTGAACCCGCTCGACGACGACGCGGCCGGCGATCTGGACGGCGACGGGCTGCCCAACGCCGAGGAGATCGAGCGGGGCACCGACCCCCGCGACCCGGACACCGACGACGACGGCCTGCCCGATGGGCCCGAGGTCGACGCGGGCCTCGATCCGCTCGACCCGGACACCGACGACGACGGCCTGCCCGACGGGGTCGAGGTCGGCGGGGCCAACCCGACCGATCCGCTCGACCCCGACAGCGATGACGACGGCCTGCTCGATGGCATCGAAGACGCCGACGCCGACGGCGGGCAGGGGCCGGGTGAGACCGATCCCAACGACCCGGATTCGGACGACGGCGGGGTGGGTGACGGGGCCGAGGTGCTGCGTGATCTGACCGATCCGCTCGACCCGCTCGACGACGGCCTGACCGATCCCGACGGCGACGGGCTGCCCAACGCCGAAGAGGCGGCCCGGGGCACCGACCCCCGGGACTCGGACAGCGATGACGACGGCCTCGAAGACGGGGCCGAGGTGACCAACGCCAACCCGACCGATCCGGCGAACCCCGACACCGACGGGGACGGGCTGTGCGACGGCCCGGCCGACGTGGTCGACGTCTGCGCCGGCGGCGAGGACCGCGACGGCGACGGCGTGGTGGGCCCCGGCGAGACCGACCCCCGCGACGCGGACACCGACGACGGCGGCGTGGGCGACGGGGCCGAGGTGCTGGTCGACGGCACCGACCCGCTCGACCCGGCCGACGACCGGCTGGTCGACAGCGACGGCGACGGGCTGCCCGACGGCGAGGAGGCGGTGCGGGGCACTGATCCCGGCGATCCGGACAGCGACGACGACGGCGTGAACGACGGGGACGAGGTCGCCGGCGGGACCGATCCGCTCGACCCCGACAGCGATGACGACGGGCTGCCCGACGGGGTCGAGATCGGCGGGGCGAACCCGACCGATCCGCTGAATCCGGACAGCGACGGCGACGGCCTGCCCGACGGCGAAGAGGACGCCGACCAGGACGGGGGCCTCGATCCGGGGGAGACCGATCCCAACGACCCGGATTCGGATGACGGCGGGGTGAGCGACGGGGCCGAAGTGCGCGTCGATGGCACCGACCCGCTCGATCCGCTGGACGATGTGCTGAGCGACCGCGACGGCGACGGCCTGCCCGACGGCGAGGAGGGGGCCCGGGGTACCGATCCCGACGACCCGGACACCGACGGCGATGGCATCCCCGATGGCACCGAGGTGAACGGGGCCAACCCGACCGATCCGCTGAACCCGGACAGCGACGGCGACGGCCTGCCCGACGGGGTCGAGGACGCCGATCGGGACGGGGGCCTCGACCCGGGGGAGACCGATCCCAACGACCGCGACACCGACGACGGCGGGGTGGGCGACGGGGCCGAGGTCATCGTCGACGGCACCGACCCGCTCGATCCGCTGGACGACGGGGTCGGCGACCTGGACGGCGACGGGCTCACCGCCGACGAAGAGGCGGCGCTCGGCACCGATCCGGATGACCCCGACACCGATGACGACGGGCTGCTCGACGGCACCGAGGTCGAGGGCGACAACCCGACCGATCCGCTCGACCGGGACAGCGATGACGACGGCCTGCCCGATGGCTTCGAGGACGCCGATCGGGATGGCACCCGCGATCCCGACGAGACCGATCCCAACGACCCGGATACGGATGACGGCGGGGTGAACGACGGGGCCGAGTTCGTGCGCGACGGTACCGATCCGCTCGACCCGGCCGACGACCACACGGCGGATCCCGATGGCGACGGCCTGGACAACGCCGGCGAGGCGGCGGCGGGCACCGATCCCGACGACCCGGACAGCGACGGCGACGGGCTGCCCGACGGGCTCGAGGTGAACGGCGACAACCCGACCGATCCGCTCGACCCCGACACCGACGGCGACCGGCTGTGCGACGGGCCGAACGACATCCCCGACGTGTGCCTGGCCGGCGAGGACGTCGACGCCGACGGCGTGGTCGACGACGGGGAGACCGACCCCGCCGATCCCGACACCGACGACGGCGGCGTGCGCGACGGGGCCGAGGTCGTCGTCGATGGCACCGACCCGCTCGATCCGGCGGACGACGTGGTCGCGGACACCGACGGCGACGGGCTGCCCGACAGCGACGAAGCGTTGCTCGGCACCGACCCCGAGGACCCCGACACCGACGGCGACGGGGTGCTCGACGGGGTCGAGGTGGGCGACGACGATCCCACCGATCCGCTGAAGGTCGACACCGATCGGGATGGCTTGTGCGACGGCCCGATCCCGGTGCCCGGCGCCTGCCCCCGGGGCGAGGACATCGACGCCGACGGCGTGGTCGACCCGCTCGACACCGATCCCAACGACCCGGATACGGATGACGGCGGGGTGCCCGACGGCCAGGAGCGCGTCGACGGCACCGATCCCCGCGATCCGGCGGACGATCGGGTGCCCGACAGCGACGGCGATGGCATCGACGACGCCGCCGAGGTGGACATCGGGACCGATCCCGAGTCGGCCGACACCGACGGGGACGGGATCCCCGACGGCGTCGAGCTGGGGTCCGATCCGGCGACCGATCCGCTCGATCCCGACTCGGACAACGACGGCCTGTGCGACGGGCCGGGCGACGTGGACGGGGTGTGCGTGGGCGGCGAGGATCTGGACGGGGACGGGTTCTTCGATCCGGGCGAGCTGATCCCGACCGATCCTGACAGCGATGACGACGGGGTGGGCGACGGCGGCGAGCGGCTGGACGGCACCGACCCGCTCGAGCCGGACGGTCTGCCGCTGCGCGACGCCGACCGCGACGGCCTCGGCGACAGCGACGAGCAGGCGATCGGCACCGATCCGGCGAACCCCGACACCGACGGGGACGGCATCCCCGACGGGGTCGAGTTCTTCGGCGACAACCCGACCGACCCCCGCGATCCCGACACCGACGGCGATCGGCTGTGCGACGGCCCGAGCTCGGTCAGCGCGCGGTGCATCGGCGGGGAGGACCTCAACGCCGACGGGGTGAAGGATCCCGGGGAGACCGACCCCCGCGACGCGGACACCGACGACGGCGGCGTGCCCGATGGCATCGAAGCCCTCGTCGATGGCACCGATCCGCTCGACCCGGCGGATGACATCGCCGGCGATCGGGACGGCGACGGTCTGAGCCAGGAGGAGGAGGAGCGGCTGGGCACTGATCCCGAGAACCCCGACACCGACGGGGATGGCATCCCCGATGGCGTCGAGGTGCGCGGCGGCACGACGCCGACCGATCCCGACACCGACGGCGACGGGCTGTGCGACGGCCCGGCCCCGGTGGCCGAGGTGTGCGTCGGCGGTGAGGACACCGACGCCGACGGGGTGCTCGACCGGGGCGAGACCGACCCCCGGGATGCGGACACCGACGACGACGGCATCCCCGACGGGGTCGAGGTGCTGTCGGGGCGGCAGACCGATCCGACCGATCCCGACACCGACGACGACCGGCTGTGTGACGGGCCGGCGGCGGCGGGGGTCGTGGGCTGCGCCGGCGAGGAGGACGCGAACGGGGATGGCCAGACCGATCCCGGCGAGACCGATCCCACCGACCCGGACACCGATGACGGCGGCGTGCCCGATGGCGCCGAGGTGGGGGATGGCACCGACCCGCTCGACCCGAGCGACGACGACGCCGATGGCGACGGCCTGAGCAACGGTGACGAGATGATGCGGGGCAGCGACCCCAACGATCCCGACTCGGACGGCGATGGCATCCCCGACGGCGAAGAGGTGGCCGGGGGCACCGATCCCACGTCGCCCGACACCGACGGCGACGGCCTGAGCGACCGGGAGGAGGCCGACTTCGGCACCGATCCCACCCGGGCCGACAGCGACGGGGATGGCATCGACGACGGGGACGAGCTGCAAGGGGGCACCGATCCCAACGACCCCGACAGCGACGGCGATGGCCTGACCGACGGCGACGAGATCGCCGGGGGCACCGACCCCCGGAGCGCCGATGCTGACGGTGACGGTCTGGTCGACGGGGAGGAGCGCTCGCAGGGCACCGACCCGTTCGACGCCGACACCGACGACGACGGGCTGCTCGACGGGGACGAGGTGGCCCGGGGGACCGAGCCGACCAATCCTGACACGGACGGAGACACTCTGCTCGACGGCACCGAGGCCGGCGTGAGCGAGGCGGACCGCCACCCGGACACCGATCCGGCGAGCTTCGTGCCCGACGCTGATCCCGACACCCGCACCGACCCGCTCGACGCGGACACCGACGGGGGCGGGGTCGCCGATGGTGCGGAGGACCGTAACAGTGACGGCATGTTCACCCCCGGTGACGAGACCGACCCCCTCGATCCGGCGGATGACGCTTGCGCCTCGCCCTCGGATTGTGATGGGGATGGGCTGAGCGATGACGACGAAGAGCGATTCGGGACGGATCCCCGGGTGGCCGATACCGATGGAGGCGGTGTGAGCGACGGCGACGAGGTGTTGCGCGGCCTGGATCCGCTGGACCCGGCCGATGACCTGCCCGGCGGCGCGGTGGTCGAGGGCGGGGAGTGGCTGGGCTGCACGGCGGCGCCGGGCGAGGCCCCCGGCCGCTCGTGGCCCGGCTGGGGCCTGCTCTTGCTGCTGGCGCTGGGCCTGCGCCGGCGGGCCCGGGGCGCCGCCCTCGTGGCCCTGGCGGGGGTGGGCCTCGCCGCCGCGCCCCCCGCGGCGGCCCAGAGCAAGTTCGACGTGCAGCAGCTCCGCCTGGGGCCCGATCTGGACCGCGACTTCCTGGGGGTGCTCACCGCCCGCCCGGCGGCCGAGGAGTTCCGCTGGCTGGTGGGCATCGCGCTCGACCACGCCGACGATCCGCTGGTGCTGACCGGGGGGGACGACCGCCTGGGGCGCATCGTCGACTCCCAGACGACCGGGCGCATCGTGCTCGATCTGGCCTTCCTCGAGCGGTTCCGGGTCGGGCTCGAGATGCCGTTGATCCTCCAGCAGTCGGGCGAGACCGACGTCGTGGGCCTGACCCCCGACGAGCTGTCGGAGGGCGGCTCGGGCTTCGGCGACGTGCGCGTCCTCTTGCAGGGCACGCTGTACGACGAGCGCGAGCCGGATGATCCCACCGGGGCCTCGCTGGCCCTGGCCCTCGACTTCTACGTGCCCGGCGGCGAGGTCGAGCGCTTCCAGGGCGAGGGCTTCCGCTTCCACCCCCGGCTGGCCTACACCGAGATGTTCCGCCAGGGCTGGCAGCTCGGCATCGACGTCGGGTGGATGCTGCGCGACCGCGCGGTCTACCGGAACCTGGAGGTCGACGATCTGCTGACGTTGGGCGTCGCCGCCGACGTGCCGCTGGTCGATGTGCTCAGCCTCGTGCCCGAGGTGCAGGCCGGGATCTCGGTGCTGGCCGACGATCTGGCGCCCGAGGAGACGCCGATCGAGCTGCGGATGGCGCTGAAGTACCGCCCGACGCCCCGCTGGGTGCTGCTGGCCGGCGGCGGCGTGGGCGTGGTGGGTGGCTTCGGCACGCCCGACGTGCGCGGCTTCGTGGGCGTGGGCTGGTCGGGCGCGGTGAAGGCGGCGCCGACCGAGGAGCCGCCGCCTCCGCCGAAGTCGGATGGTGATCGGGACGGCGACGGGGTGCTCGACCCCGACGACGCCTGCCCCGATCAGCCCGAGGATCGCGATGGCTTCCAGGATTCGGACGGGTGCCCCGATCCGGACAACGACGGCGACGGGGTGCTCGACGTCGACGACACCTGCCCCGACAACCCGGAGGACGCCGATCAGCACGAGGACGCCGACGGGTGCCCCGATCCGGACAACGACGGCGACGGGGTGCTCGACGTCGACGACAAGTGCCCGGCGCACGCCGAGGACGTCGATCAGTTCCAGGACGCCGACGGGTGCCCCGATCCGGACAACGATCAGGACAACATCTCCGACGTCGCCGACGGCTGCCCGCTGGTGCCCGAGAACAAGAACGGCTTCGAGGACGAGGACGGCTGCCCCGACCGGGTGCTCGAGGTGTCCTGCGACCGCATCGACCTCGGCGGGGAGAAGGTCTACTTCGATCTGGACAAGGCCCGCATCAAGCCGGTGTCGTACGGGGTGCTCGACAAGGTCGTCGAGACGCTCAAGAGCTACCCCGACATCCGCCTGGTGCGCATCGAGGGGCACACCGACAGCCAGGGGTCGGCGGAGTACAACGTCGATCTGTCCCAGCGGCGGGTCGAGTCGGTGCGCACCTTCCTCATCGAGCGGGGCATCGACGGGCGCCGGCTGGTGGCCCGGGGCTACGGCGAGGAGCGGCCCATCGACACCAACCGCACCAAGGAGGGGCGGGCCAACAACCGGCGGGTCGAGGTGGTGATCCTCGAGCGCGAGGGCTGCCCGCCGCCGGGCGCCGCCGGGGGTCCGGGGACCCGGGTGCCCTGAACCCGGCCGCCGGGCACGGCGGGGGTGTCGCCGCGGGTGGGCATCGCGTATGCTGCCCGGCGTTCGATGACGCCTCCGCGAGGCCCGAACCCGAGAGGACCGGATGAGCGAGACGGAAGAGAGAAGCCTGTTCGAGATCGTGGTCCAGTTCTTCCAGGACGACGACTGGCCCATCGAGCTGATCGAGGGTGAGCAGGCGGTGCGCAGCAAGTTCCGCAGCGAGGCGGGGGAGTGGGCCTGCTACGGCCGGGTCCGGGCCGAGCACCACCAGTTCTGCTTCTACTCGGTGTGCCCGATGCGGGTGCCCGAGTCCCAGCTGCCCGGCGTGGGCGAGTACCTGCACCGGGCCAACTACGGCATGACCATCGGCAACTTCGAACTGGACTTCTCCGACGGCGAGGTGCGCTACAAGACCAGCATCGACGTCGAGGGCGACCGGCTGACCGAGGCCCTGGTGCGGCAGATGGTCCTGGCCAACGTCATGCTGATGGATCGCTACCTGCCCGGCCTGATGGCGGTGATGTACGGCGGGGTGACCCCGGCGGCGGCGATCGCCGAGATCGAGAAGCACTGATACCCGTCCCCCGGCGCAGCGCGCCCGGACGCGCGTGGGTGTTGTCGGTCCGATGTCAGTGGTCTATCGTTGTCCTTCGCACGGTGAGGAGTCGGGCTCGATGACGAAGTCCAACAGTCGCGCGCGCGCCCGGCGGCTCGCTGGCGTGCGGCTCTGCGTCGGCCTGATCGTCGGCCTGAGCGCGGGGTGCTCGGGCTTCATCCAATCGACCACCGGCGATGTGATGTCGGACTACTCGACCGAGCACCTCATCCCGTGGGTGCTGGCGAACGGCGACACCGGCGTCGCCTGCGAGACGGGCGTGTCGCTGGTCGGCTTCCTGGTGTCGTTCGAGCGGGTGACCGACCCGCCCTACGGAGCGGCGGTGCCCACCCTGCTGTCGGCGGCGGTCTGCGCTCAGAAGGACGCCTTCGAGGCCGATCTGGCCTCCCGCCGGGCCATCCGCCGGGCGGACGTGCCCGCGGCCAAGGACGCCCGCATCGTCGAGAAGCGGCTCAACGTGGTCGCCGCGCAGCGGTTCCTGGCGGCGTGGCAGGCCACGGTCGCGAAGTTCGGCGAGCCGGGGGGCGCCTGCCCCGAGTTCGAATCGCGCTACGACGAGCTGGTCTACACCCTGGGGCTGGTCTCGGTGGTGCAGGCGCTGCAGCACGACATGGCGGCCGAGAGCCGGGCCGGGGTGCCGCTCGACGCGCCGGCCAAGGCCGCCCGGGCGACCGCGTGCCTGAATAACGCCCGCTGGTGGGGCGTTCCGCAGGCGCTCCGGGCGGTCATCTGGATCAGCATCCCCGGCACGGTGCCCGACGGCGCCGACCCGTGGGGCGAGCTGGCCGAGGCGGCTGTCATCGGGGAGAAGGCCGGCGTGAGGCTGGCCCACGCCATCCAGGCCCAGGCCGCGGTCGGGGCCGGTAAGGACGACGTCTTGAGGCAGGTCATCCGCACCCACGCCGCCGCGCTCGCCGCTACGCCCTCCGCCGAGGCGTACAAGACGGTCGATCGCATCGGCACCCTCCAGGTGATGAACCTCTCCGACCGCCTCTGGACCGACGCCGAGGGGCACCGCACGCCCTTCGGTGGCCTGGGCACCTTCCCGACTTCACCCGACGACGAGGACGACGGCGATCTGCTCGAGGGGCTGACCGACGAGGTCGAGCCCGAGCCGCCGCCCGCCGAGGGGGCGCCCGCCCCGCCCGCCGGAGCATCACCCCCAGCCGAGGAGAACTGAGATGCTCACCCGGATTCCGGCCGCGCTGGCCGTGTGCGCGATGGCGCTCGCCCTGGGCCCGCTGGCCCCGACCCAGGCCCGGGCCGCGGGGGTTTCGAAGACCCTGTGCGTCTTCGACCCCAGCGGGTCGAACGGGCAGGTCTTCCAGCTCATGAAGGACTACAAGCTCGAGGCGGTGGCCTGGGGCGTGGACTTCGACCTCAAGCCCTACACCGACGAGAAGCTGGCCGCCGACGACTTCAAGGCCGGCAAGTGCGACGCGTCGCTCATCACCGCCACCCGGCTGCGCCCGTTCCACAAGTTCGCCGGCACGCTCGAGGCGATGGGGGCGCTGCCCGACTACGCCATCACCGAGCGGGTCATCAAGAGCCTGTCCAAGCCGGGCGCGAGCAAGCTGATGACCAACGGGGACTACGAGATCGCGGCGGTCTTCCCCGGCGGCGCGATCTACCTCTTCGTCAACGACCGCTCGGTGAACACCGTCGACGCGCTGGCCGGCAAGAAGATCGCCACGCTGGCCTACGACGAGGCCTCGAAGACGATGGTCAAGAAGGTCGGGGCGTCGATGACCGCGGCCGACGTGGGCACCTTCTCGGGGCTGTTCAACAACGGCAACGTCGACGCGTGCTACGCCCCGGCGTTCGCCTACGACGCGCTCGAGCTGTACAAGGGCATCGGCGAGAAGGGGGCGGTGGTGCGCTACCCGCTGGCCCAGATGACGCTTCAGCTCCTCATCCGCAGCAAGGACTTCCCCGATGGCTTCGGCCAGAAGTCGCGGGCGCTGGCGGCGCAGAACTTCGACAAGGGGCTGAAGGTGGCCCGGGAGGCCGAGAAGCGCATCCCGGCGAAGCACTGGCTCGACATCCCCGCCGCCGACAAGCTCCGCTACGACGAGATGCTGCGCGAGGTGCGCATCGCGCTGCGTGACGATCCCGACGTCGCGCTGTACCATCCGATCGCGCTGAAGCTGTTCCGCAAGGCGCGGTGCAAGAAGGACCCCACCCGCGCCGAGTGCGCCGAAAAGGTCGAATAGCCCTTGATGGAAGCCAAGGAGCCGGCATTCCTCCGAATCCGGTTCTACACCACGCTCCCCGCCGTGCTGCTGCTGCTCGGCGTGCTGGTCTACGGGACCGGGGGGCTCATCCACGCTCGCCTGCTTCAGCTCGGTGAGCATGTCTGGCCCGGCTACCACGCCCTGCGGTCGGACCCCGTCCCCCCCGATTGTGACCCTGACGCGCTGCGTCGTGAGCGCGACGCCGTGCTGAGCGGGGCGCCGGCCGCGCCCGCGCCCGGCTCGGATCCGAGCGGGTCCGACCTCGACCGGCTGCTGGACGACGACTCGGGCGAGGTGGACCTCGACGACCTGCTGGACGACGATCCGCCGGCCGGCGCGCCGGGTGAGGTGGATCTCGACGCGCTGCTCGACGACGAGCCCGCGCCGCCCCCGAAGGCCGACCCGCCGCCCGACGAACCCGACCTGGACGCGCTGCTCGAAGACGACGCGCCGGCCCGCGCGCCGCCGGGCGAGGTGGATCTGGACGCGCTGCTGGCCGATGACGAGGCGGGCGATGGCGAGAAGCCCGTCGCAGCGGATGATCCCCACGCCGACAAACCTGATCAGTGGAAGGCCTACGACGCCGCGCTGACCGCGTGCGCGCGCAAATTCGCCGACTACGAGCGCGACCTGTCCCGGGTCACCCCCAACGTGCGCCGCTTCCGGGCGGTCGAGGGCGCGGTGCAGCGGGTGGTCGAGTTCGGCGTCGACTCGCTGAGCCACCTGCTGGCGCTGCTCATCCTCATCTGCTCGGTCGCCACGACGGCCTTCAAACACCACATCGCCCTGCGCCCGCCGCGGTCCCGCCTCGATCACGTCGTCTCCGAGGTGGCCCAGCTCGTCGCGTTCGGCCTGCTGATGTACTCCTCGTGGTCGTTCAAGCAGGTCGACGTCGACGCCTTCGGCGAACCGCAGCACGCGACGCTGCACATGATCTGGGTCGTGGGCTTCGGCGTGCTGTGCGGCACGAACCTCTACAACCTGCTCACGCTGCCCAAGGGCGGGCCGGCGAGCCAGGGCATCCTGCGGGCGCTGCTCAGCGTGCCGCTCTTCGCGACGATGGCCCTCATCTCGGGGGGCTATTTCCTCGTCGCCGAGGACCACGGCGCGGGGCTGGCGATCTACGTGGCCAAGCTCACCGAGCACGCGCTGCTCTACCTCAACGTCGGCCTCTATGTGTGGGTCGGCATGCTGCTCAAGCGCACCCGGCTGGCCAACCTGTGCTTCGACGTCCTGCGCCCGTGGAAGCTCGCCCCCGAGATCCTGGCCTTCGTGGCGGTGGTCGGCGCGGCCCTGCCCACGGCGTACAGCGGGGCGTCGGGCATCTTCGTCATCGCCGCCGGCGCGGTCATCTACCGCGAGCTGCGCAAGGCCGGGGCCCGGCGGCAGCTCGCGCTGGCGGCCACGGCGATGTCGGGCAGCATGGGCGTCGTGCTCAGCCCGTGTCTGCTGGTGGTCATCGTGGCCTCGCTCAACTCCGAGGTCGTCACCGATCAGCTCTATGGCTGGGGCCTCAAGGTCTTCCTGCTGACGGCGGTCCTGTTCCTGGTGGCGTCGCTGCTCAACCGCCAGGGCCCGCTGACCATCGCCCGGCCCCGGGAGGCGCTGCCCGGCTCGATCGCGGCGCTGGTCAAGCTGCTGCCGTACGTGGTGCTGTTCGCGGTCTTGCTGCTGGCCTACTCGATCACGGTCGAGGCCGGCTTGGACGAGCACTCGGCGCCGGTCATCCTGCCGGTGCTGATGATCGGCGTCCTGCTGTGGGACCGCTTCACGCAGAGGCAGGTCACCACCCGCACCGGGCGGGTCGTGCGCTTCGGCTTCCGTCGGGCGCTGAGCGCGGCGACGAGCGAGACGACCGGGCACATCGGCGCGCTGCTCATGCTCATGGGCATGTCGATCTGCCTCGGCGGCATCATCGAGCGGGCCGAGCTGATGTCGCTGGTGCCGGCCAGCTTCGGCTCGACCTGGGCCACCATGGGCGTGCTGGTGGTCGTGCTGGTGGTCGTCGGCATGTGCATGGATCCCTACGGCGCGGTGGTGCTCGTCTCGGCGACCATCGCCGGCGTCGCCTACCGCAACGGCATCGATCCGGTGCACTTCTGGATGGTGGTGCTGGTGGCCTTCGAGTTGGGCTACCTGACCCCGCCGGTGGCGTTGAACCACCTGCTCACCCGACAAGTGGTGGGCGATCCCAAAGTCGAGCGGGCCGAGTCCGAGGGCGACAGCTTCTGGAGCCGCCACGAGCGCCTGCTGCTGCCGATCACGGTGATGGGGCTGGCCCTGCTCGCGGTCGCCTTCGGGCCGCTGCTCTTCGACGGCTACGGCGCCGCCGACGCGGCCCCGCCAGCGGGGATCGGCGCCGATCCCTGACGAGCGGCTCGGGGCTCAGTTGGTGCGCATGACCTTGAGCACCCGCCCCGGGCGCAGGATCAGCCGCCGGGGCAGCCGGTTCCACGCCCGCAGATCGGCCACGCTGACCGCGTTGCGGGCGGCGATACCGCTGAGCGTATCGCCCCGGCGCACGACATAGTCGAACTGCCCCTTGATCTGCAAGTCGATGTCGCGCTGCATGGCCAGCGCCTCGCCCACGGTCCACAGGCGGCCGAGCGTCTGGGCGACGGGCGCGTCGAAGCGGACGTGCAGGTGATTGTGATGCCCCCGCACATGGCGGACGAGGGCGTCCTTGCGATAGCGGCCCCGGGGGTAGGACAAGATGGGCGCCAGCTCTTCGGCGGTCTTCTTCAGCTCTTTGCGGGCGTAGCGATACAGCCGCCGCTGGTGGCGATAGTCGACGAAGACCCGGTCGACCTGACCGCTGGCGTAGAAGTGCTCGATCAGGGTCCACACCCGGGCGGTGTCGAAGTTGTGCCGGGTCACCATGCGGTACTTGTAGTCCGCCGGCTGCTCCCCGAGCAGGAAGTAGCGCATGTCGACGTCGAGCCCGTGCTGGTGGCTGCGGTGGGGCCAGAAGCGGCCGCCGTTGCGCCGGGAGATGTCGCCGATGACCATGTCCGGCCCGTCCGGGTGGGCCGCCTCGACCGCCGCGTGGGCTGCCTGGAGCGCGATGACCACCTCGGGCACCGTCCACGACTCGTGCGGGTTGCGGACGTGGATGCCGGGGGTGATCGGCATCTGCACCCCGAACAGCAGCCGCCCCTTGCCGGCCCGGCCCACCGAGACGGCGGGGTGCCAGCTCGCCAGCGAGAGGGGCTCGATCCGGGTCCGCAGATCCTTGAGCGTGTCGATCGCCCAGGCGGCGAGGGGGTGGCGGTCGTCGGCCGCGTCGTCGGCGTCGGCCGCGGCGGCGGGGCACGCGAGGGCGAGGATCGCCCCGATCACGAGGAAGAAGCGCATCGCGGTCGGCTCCGGTGGGGTCGGCGCGGTCGGGCGTCGCGCGCGCGGCGCCCGGCGCAGGGATCGTGCCGAAAAACGAAGTCGAACGCCAATCGGGCCGCGCCGCAGCGCGCCGCTTGCGCCCGCCGGGCCGCTGGCGCAGGCTGAGCCCATGGCCCCCACGACCCTCGCCCTGACCCTGACCGCGCTGCTGCCCGGCGCGCTGCTGCCCGCTCCGCCGGCCGCGCCCCCGCTGGCGATCGAGCACTCGACCTTCACCCTCGACAACGGCCTGGCGGTCATCGTGCACCCCGATCCCCGCCTGCCGCTGGTCACCGTCAGCCTCGACTACCGCGTCGGATCGGCCGACGAGCCGGCGGGGCGCACCGGATTCGCCCACCTGTTCGAGCACCTGATGTTCATGGGCACCGCCGCCGTGCCCCGGGGGCGCTTCGACGCGCTGATGGAGGCCGAGGGCGCCTGGAACAACGCCTGGACGAGCAGCGACCGCACCCACTACTTCGAGGTCGGCCCGAGCCATACGCTGCCGCTGCTCTTGTGGCTCGAGGCGGATCGCATGCTGGGGCTGGGCCCGGCCATCGATCAGGAGAAGCTGGACCTCCAGCGGGACGTCGTGCGCAACGAGCGGCGGCAGAACATCGAGAATACGCCCTACGGCCGGGTCTGGCTCGACCTGCCGGCCATGCTCTACCCGCCGGGCGACCCCTATCACCACTCTCCGATCGGATCCCACGCCGACTTGCAAGCGGCCACGGTCGACGACGTGAAGCGGTTCTTCGCGACGTGGTACGCCCCGGACAACGCCTCGCTGGTGGTCGCCGGCGACGTCGATCCGAAGCGGGTCGAGGCGCTGGTGCGGCGGTACTTCGGCGCGATCCCCCGAGGGCCGGCGCGGCCGGCGCGGCCCGATGCGCGGGCGCCCGGGCCCCCAGCGGCGCGCGAGCGGACCGTCACCGACCGCGTCGACCAGGCGCGGGTGATCTTCGCGTGGCAGAGCCCGGCGCAGTACGCCGAGGGCGACGCCGCGCTGGACGTCCTGGCCACCGCGCTGGCCGGGGGCAAGTCGAGCCGGCTGCACGAGGCGCTGGTCTACGGCGACGCGGTCGCCCGCGACGTCTACGCCGCGCAGTGGTCGGGCCGCATCGGATCGCAGTTCGTCGTCTGGGCCACCGCCCGCGACGGGATCAGCGCCGAGGCGCTGCAAGCCCGGCTCGAAGAGGCCCTGACCGCCGCCATCGCCGCGGTCGACGAGGACGACGTCCGCCGGGCGCGGGCACGGATCACCCGGGCCTTCGTCGAGGGCATCGAGTCGGTGCGCGACCGGGCGACGACGCTCAACGGCTACTGGTCGGCGTTGGGTCGGGCGGACTACGCCGACGCCGATCTGGCCCGCTACCTGGCGATCGACGGGGCCGCCGCGAAGGCCGCCGCCGCGCGCATCCTGCGCCCCGGGCATCGGGCGGTCCTCCGGGTCGTGCCGGCGGGGGAGGGGGATCGATGAGCATCCGCCGCCCTGGCCCGCGGCCGCGCTGGCTGCCGCTCGCCGCGGCGCTCCTGACGGCCTGCGGCGCGGCCCCGCGCGCCGACGGGCCCCGCCTCGACGCGCCCCGCCCGCCCCTCGAGACGCCCCGCCCGTTCACCCCGCCGACCCCGACCGTGATCGACATCCCCCGGGCGCCGCCGGTGTGGCTCATCGCGCGTCACGACGTGCCGCTGGTCGCGGTGCACGTCGTCGTGCCCTACGGCGCCGCGGCCGATCCCGCGGGTCAGGGCGGCCTGGCGGCGCTCACCGCCGAGATGATGGAGCAGGGGGCCGGCCGCCGGGGGGCCGCCGAGCTCGGCCGGGCCGCGGAGCGCCTGGGCGCCGATCTGAGCGTCGCCGCCGATCGGGACGCGAGCAGCGCCCGGCTGGTTGTGCTGTCGGACAACCTCGAGCCCGCCGTGCGCCTGCTGGCGGACGTCGTCGGGCGCCCCCGCTTCGAGCCCGCCGAGTGGGCCCGGACCCACCCGCTGTGGAAGGCGGGGCTGGCCGGGCGGGCGTTCGACCCCGAGCAGGTGGCGGCCGTGGTGACCGACGCTGCGCTCTTCGGCCCCGATCACCCATATGGCCACCCGGTAAACGGCACGGTCGCCAGCGTAGAAGCCATCGGGCTGGACGATGTGCGCGCGTTCCACGCCCGCCACTGGCGGCCCGACCGGGCGACGATCGTCGTGGTCGGCGACGTGACCCGCGAGGCGCTGATCCGGCTGCTGCCCCGGGCCCTGATCGAGTGGGGCGCCGCCGGTGAGCCCCCGCCGTTGCCCCAGCCGCCCGCGCCGCCGCCGGGCGCCGCCCGCTGCGTGATCGTCGAGCGCCCCGAGAGCCCCCAGACCGTGCTCGTGCTGGCCGAGCGGGGCCCGGCGGCGGCCGATCCCCAGCAGGTGGCCGCCGGCCTGAGCGACATCGTGCTCGGCGGCAGCTTCACCTCGCGGCTCAACCTCAACCTGCGCGAAGCGAAGGGCTACACCTACGGCGCCCGGTCGAGCGTGCCGTTCCTGCGCGGGGCGGGCCTCAGCCGGGCCGGGGCGGCGGTGCAGAGCGCGGTGACCGGCCCGGCGCTGGCCGAGCTGCGCCGGGAGCTGGGCCGCATGGCGGCCGACGGCATCACGCCCGACGAGCTGCGCAAGGCCCGGGCCACCGCCCGCAGCGCCGACGTGGCGACCTACGAGACGGGCGCCGCCGCCGCCGACCGGCTGGCTCAGCTCGCCGGCCTCGGGCTGCCGCCCGGCTTCGACGCGACCGCCGCTCAGCGCCTGGACACGATGGACGCGGCCGCGATCCGCCGAGCCCTGCCCGCGCTGCCCTCGGCGGCGGCGAGCGTCATCGCGGTGGGTGATCCGGCCGTCATCCGCGAGGCGCTGAAGGGCGCGGATCTGCCACCGCCGGCCCGCTACGACGCCGACGGGCGCCCGATCCCCGCGCCATCGGCCAAGTGACGCCCGGGCGCCCGGCGCCGCGCTTGACCGCATCCGGGTGCCCGTCCACGATGTCCGCATGCGCTTCTTCCCGGCCCGCAGCATGCCCAAGCTCTACATCAACCTCGACCGGCGGGCCGATCGGCGGGCGCGGATGGAGGCCAGCCGGCAGACCCACCCGGTGCTGGCGAACCTCGAGCGCGTGCCCGGGTGCGATGGCCGCGACATCGAAGACTTCGCCCGGCTGCCGGGCGGGGTGCGCATCAGCCGGCGCCAGCAGCGGCACATCGCCGTCGGCGGGCCGAGCCGGGGCGGCATGCACACCCCGGGCAGCGTGGGGCTCGGCATCAGCTACAAAGCCGCGCTCGATCGCGTCCTCGCCGAGGGATGGGATCACACTCTCGTCCTGGAGGACGACGCCACCTTCGTCGATGACTTCGGCCCCCGGCTGGAGGGGCTGCCCATCCCCGATGGCTACGATGCCATCTGCCTGGGGTACACCAGCGCCCCCCGGGCCGAAGCGATCGATCCGTGGTACATGCGGGCCTACCGGGTCTATGGGACCTTCGCGATCATCTGGTCGCTGGCCGGGGCGCGCAAGGTCGTCGACGAGCTGAAGCTGTTCGATCCCTTCAAGTATGCGCTCGACACCCGGTTCTACTTCGGCCTCGACCGGGGCGCGCTGGCCAAGTATTGCGTGATCGATCGCATGGTGCGCCACCCGCCGCAGCACACGACGGACGATCCGTCCGACATCCTCATCCGATCGGATCCCGGTTGACGCCGCCCGCCGGGGCCACTCAGCGGCGGCGGCGCAGGCCGATCAAGCCCACGATCGCCAGCAGCCCCCACAGCAGGCCGGCCGGCGAGTCATCGCCTGCGTCGCAGGCGCACCCGCTGCCGGTGAAGTCGTCCAGCGTCGGCCCCACGTCGGCCTCGGGCGGGCCGTAGTCCGGGCTGTAGACCGGGTCGATGTCCCCGCTGATGCGGATGACATAGCGCTGGGTCGTCTGGCCCCCGTCGGGCACCCACGCCTCGTCGATCTTGTGGCCATCGGTGGCCCGCAACTCGACGATGACATCCCCGGTGGCGTCGGGCGGCACGTCCCAGTCGAGGGTGAACCGGCCGTCGTCGTACTCGGTGAGCAGCATGCCTTCGGGCGCGTCCATCAGCTCGAGGCGGATGATGTCGGTCTCACCGGCGTCGATGACTTCGATGGCATAGGTGTACGGCCGGCCGGCGGTGGCCAGCTCGGGGGGCTCGGTGACGAAGCTCGGCGGGCTGTTGGCGATCGAGACGGCCACCTTGGCCCCCAGCGGCGCCTCGGGCGGGCCGCCCCACACCCGGGCGAGGTACGAGCCGTCGTCGGCGTAGCGGTGGCTCACGTCGCGCCCGGTGGCCTGGGTCCCGTCGCCGAAGTCCCAGGTCCACAGGTCCTGCTCGGGCGGCTCGGCCCCGGCGCAGCCCTGATCGTCGGGCCCGATGACCAGGCTCTCCTCGCCGACCGCGAAGCCGACGCACTGACCCTCGATGCCCTGAACCGACGCATCGGCGATGCCCGGGCGGTCGACCCACTGCTCGATCTCGAAGTCGTGCTCGAACGGGGTCACGGTGCCCGACCACGGGTCGCGCACGTCGATGGTCATCGTGTGCCCGCCGCCGACGTCGTAGACGTGCTGGGCGATGCCTTCCGCGAGCCACCCGGTATCATGGGTGCCATCGCCGTCGAAGTCGAAGGCATACATCAGCTCGGCGCTGTCGGGGTCGCGGGCCGTGGCCCGGGCGAGCACGTCCCCCGCGCCGCCGTCCTGCACCGCCATCTCGAGCATCGTGGTCGGCAGGTCGACGATGGGCGCGGTGAACGGCATCTCGGCGGTCAGGCCGCTGTCGTCGGTGACCTGCACCACGCCGGCGTAGGGCACCTCGTCGGGGTCGTAGGCGTAGCGGTGCTCGCCGACCAGGTTCGGCAGCGGGCTCCAGGCCGGCTCTTCGCCCTCGGCGACCTCTTCGTCGCCCCACCGGATGCGCCCCGAGAGCGGGCCGCCCTCGGGGTCGACCGCGTCCACGGCGACCGAGGTCTGCCCCCCGGGGCCGATCTCGACGAAGACCTCTTCGATGCGCGGCGGCAGCCGGAAGGGGTTGTCCCCGTCCTGGCCCACGGTGATCTCGTCCTCGATGCGGGCCCCCGACCAGGGATCGGTGACCGCGACCCGGGCGGTGTACTGGCCCGGCGGCTCGTAGATCCACACGCTCTCGCTGTTCTCGGCGTCGAGCACCTCCCAGGCGCCGTCGCTCTGGAAGTCGTAGGCGTAGGTCAGGGTGTCCGGGCTGTCGGGGTCGTCGGCGACGATGTCGAAGAACCACGTCCCGGCCCGCAGCTCGCGGGCGGTGATCTCGCGGATGACCGTCGGGCTGTCGACCACCGCCGCCGCGAAGTCGGCCTGCGCTTCGAGGCCCTCGTCGTCGGCGACGGTCACCCGGCCGGCGTAGGGCTCCTCGGCGAACGGGTAGACATGGCTGCCCCGGCCGCCGGGCAGCCGCAGCAGCTCGCCGCCGGCGTCGCCCCAGTCGACGAAGTGGGTCAGCGGGCCGCCCTCGGGATCGACCGCCTCGATGACCAGCTCGGCCCGGCCGCGGGGGCCCATCTCGAGGGTCACCCCCCGGATGACCGGGGGCCGGTTCTCCGCGGGCGCCACGTACTCGACGCTGGCCTGGGCCTCGGCGGTGCCGCCCCGCCCGTCGTCGACGGTCACGGCCACGGTGTAGCGCTGGTAGACGTCGGCCGGGTAGCGGTGGGCCGCCAGCCCGCTGCGGTTGACGGTGTCGGCGGCGGCGTCGCCCCAGTCGAAGGTGTAGGTCAGCCCGTCGCCGTCGGGGTCGACCGCGCCGACGACCGCCAGCACCTCGAAGCCCTCCTGGCGCACCAGGCGCAGCTCCTCGATGACCGGCGGGCGGTTCTGGTCGGGCGCGACGAACTCGACGACGAGCTCCTCGGTGGCCGCGCCGCCCCGGCCGTCCTCGACGGTGACCGCGACGGTGTAGGCCGCGAACATGCCATCGGGGAAGGCGTGGGGCGCGATGCCTCCGGCGTTGCGGGTCACCGGGCTGCCGTCGCCCCAGTCGAAGGTGTAGGTCAAGGGGTCGCCGTCGGGGTCGACCGCGCTGGCGGCGAGGGTGGCCTCGAAGCCATCGCGCGACAGCTCGCGGACCAGTTCGAAGGCCGGCGGGCGGTTCTGGTCGGGCGCGACGAACGTCACCTCGACCTCGGCGCTGGCCTCGCCGCCCCGGCCGTCGCGGGCGCTGACGGTGACCGGCCAGGTGCGGTACTCGCCCTCGGGGAAGCGGTGCGCGGCGAGCCCGGCCCGGTTCTCGGTGGGCGGGCTGTCGTCGGCCCAGTCGAAGGTGTAGGTGATGGGATCCCCGTCGGGGTCGACCGCGCTGGCGGTCAGCGTGGCTTCGAAGCCGTCGACCGAGAGCACCCGGGCGACCTCGATGACCGGCGGGCGGTTCTGGTCGGGCGGCGGGAAGTCGATCTCGACGTCGGTCGCGACCGCGCCGCCGCGGCCGTCGTCGGCGGTGACGGTGACGGTGTAGGCCCGGTAGTCGCCGGGCGGGTAGGCGTGCTCGGCGAGCCCGGCCCGGTTGGTGGTCGGCGGGCTGCCGTCGCCCCAGTCGAAGGTGTAGGTGACCGGGTCGCCGTTGGGGTCGACCGCGGTGGCGGTGACCACGACCCCGAAGCCGTCCCGGGACAGCTCGCGGGCGACCTCGAAGAACGGCGGCACGTTCTCGGCCGGCGGCGGGAAGTCGACGGTGACCTCGGCGGTGTCCGATCCGCCCTGGCCGTCGTCGGCGGTGATCACGACGGTGTACGGCCGGAAGACGTTGGCCGGGTAGACGTGGGCCGCCACCCCGCCGGCGTTGGTGGTCGACGGGCCGTCGTCCCCCCACTCGAAGGTGTAGGTCAGGTCGTCGCCGTCGGGATCGGCGGCGGTGGCGGTCAGCACCGCTTCGAAGCCGTCGACGCCCAGCACCCGGGCGACCTCGATGACCGGCGGGCGGTTGGCGGCGGGGGCCGGGAAGTCGACGTCGATCTGCGCCTCGGCGGTGCCGCCCCGGCCGTCGTCGGCGGTGACGGTGACGGTGTAGGTCTCGAAGGCGCCCCGGGGGAAGCCGTGCACCGCGAGGCCGCCGACGCTGACCCCCGGCGCGTCGCCGTCGCCCCACTCGAAGGTGTAGACCAGCGCGCCGCCGTCGGGGTCGACGGCGGTGGCCGAGACGACGACCTCGAAGCCGTCGCGCCCGATCTCGCGCAGGCTCTCGATGACCGGCGGGCGGTTGGCGGCGGGGGCCGGGAAGTCGACGTCGATCTCGGCGGTGTCCTGCCCGCCGCGGCCGTCGTCCACGGTCACCGTGATGGTGTAGGCCCGGAACTGGCCGGCCGGGTAGACGTGATCGGCCAGGCCGCCCGCGTTCTGGCTCGGCGGGCTGTCGTCGCCCCAGTCGAAGGTGTAGGTCAGCAGGTCGCCGTCGGGGTCGACGGCGGTGGCCGACGCGACGAGTTCGAAGCCGCTGCGCCCGATCTCGCGGGCGACCTCGATGCGCGGCGGGCGGTTGGCGGCGGGGGCCGGGAAGTCGACCTCGACGTCGGCCTGCGCGGTGCCGCCCCGGCCGTCGTCGGCGGTGACGGTGACGGTGTAGGCCCGGAACTGCCCCGCGGGGTAGAGGTGCACGCCCACGCCGCCGGCGTTGGTCATCGCCGGGGCGCCGTCGCCCCAGGTGAAGGTGTAGGTCAGCGGGTCGCCGTCGGGATCGGTGGCGCTGGCCGAGATGACGACCTCGAAGCCGGTGCGCCCGATCTCCCGGGCGAAGTCGATGGCCGGCGGCCGGTTCTGGGCCGGGGCGGGGAAGTCGACCCGGAGGGTGCGCTGGGCGCTGCCCCCGCGGCCGTCGGTCACCGTGACCGTGACGTCGTAGGCCCGGAAGTCGCCCGCGGGGAAGTCGTGCACCCCGACGCCGCCCGGCGAGCCGGCCGGCTGGGAGCCGTCGCCCCAGTCGATGGTGTAGGTCAGCGGGTCGCCGTCGGGGTCGACCGCGCTGGCGGCGATGGCCACCCGGAAGCCGTCCCGGCTGATCTCGTCGAGCCGGGCGATGACCGGATCCTCGTTGGCCGCGGGCCGGGGGAAGTCGATCTCCAGCGTGCGCCGGGCCTCGCCGCCGCGGCCGTCGCGGGCGATGGCGGTGACCTCGTAGCTCTGGAACTGCCCCTCGGGGTAGGCGTGGGTCGCCACCCCGCCGGCGTTGGCCGACTGGCTGCCGTCGCCCCACTCGAAGGTGTAGGTCAGCGAGTCGCCGTCGGGGTCGATTCCGCTGGCCGACACGACGACCTCGAAGCCGTCGCGGCCGATCTGCACGAGCTGGTCGATGACCGGCGGGCGGTTCTCGGCGGGGGCCTCGAACTCGACCCGCAGCGCCTCCTGGGCGGCGCCGCCCCGGCCGTCGTCGGCGGTGACGGCGACGTCGTAGCCCCGGAACGCGCCGTCGGCGAAGCGGTGCACCGCGACCCCGCCCGCGTTGCGGGTGGCCGGCGAGCCGTCGCCCCAGTCGAAGGTGTAGGCCACCGGATCGCCGTCGGGATCGGCCGCGCTGGCGGCGACGGTCACCGCGAAGCCGTCGCGGCTGATCTCCACGAACTGGTCGACGACCGGCGGGCGGTTCTCGGGCGGGGCCTCGAAGCCGACGTCGAAGGTGTCGCTGGCGCTGCCGCCCCGATCGTCGGTGACCGTGACGGTGACCGCGTACGCCCGGAACTGCCCGTCGGGGAACCGGTGGGCCGCGATGCCGCCCCGGTTGACGGTGTCCGGGCTGCCGTCGGCCCAGGCGAAGCGGTAGGTCAGCGGGTCGCCGTCGGGGTCGCTCGCCTCGGCGGCCAGGGTCACGTTGAAGTCGACGCGGCTGATCTCGAGGATGGCGTCGATGCTCGGCGGGCGGTTCTCGGCGGGGGCTTCGAACTCGACCTGCACGACCCGCTGATCGCGGCCGCCGCGGCCGTCGTCGGCGGTGATGGTGACGTCGTAGACCCCGAACGCGCCCTCGGGGAAGACGTGCGCCGCCACGCCGCCCTGGTTGGTGGTCGGCGGGCTGCCGTCGGCCCAGTCGAAGGTGTAGGTGAGCACGTCGCCGTCGGGATCGGCGGCGCTGGCGGCGATGACGACCTCGAAGCCGTCCTGATCGAGCACCCGGGTGAACTCGAAGCGCGGCGCCTGGTTCTCCGGCGGCTCGGGGAAGTCGACCGCGAGCTGGCGCTGCGCGGTGCCGCCCCGGCCGTCGTCGGCGGTGATCGTGACGGTGTAGGCCCGGTAGACGCCGTCGGGGTAGGCGTGCTGGCTGATGCCGCCCTGGGTCACGGTCGGCGGGCTGCCGTCGCCCCAGTCGACGGTGTAGGTCAGGCCGTCGCCGTCGGGATCGACCGCGCTGGCGCTGACGACCACGTCGAAGTCGTTCTGCCCGACGACGCTGGCCTGCTCGAAGACGGGCGGGCGGTTGTCGAGCTGCACGACCTGGTCGAACAGCGCCGGATCGCCGCCCGACCCCCGGACCATGCCCGCGATGCGCACCGCGTCGGTGCCCGGCGGCACCTGGAACTCGACCTGGTTCGCCCCGCCGCCGGCCACCTCGTAGCGGCCGTCGGCACCCACGTCGAAGAAGTAGCGCAGGGTCGGATCGGCGAACGGCGCCCGCAGATCGCGGGCGGCCGAGACCGTGTCGTCGCCGTCGCTGAGGCGCACCGTCGCCCGGTGCTCGGCGTTGGCCGCGACGACCTGGGGGCCGACGGTGCCCCGGTTGCCGGGCACCGGGGCGGTGAAGCCGCCGTCGCCGTTGATGTCGGCCGCGCCGGTCACCGGCTCGCCGTGCGGGTCGTGCCCCTGGTACTCGAGCCACGCGTCGTAGCGGGTGTCGGGCACCGCGTCGATCGAGGCCCGGTAGCGGCCGTTGCCCAGGTTGACCACCGAGACGCCGCCCTGGATGGTCGGGCCCCGGCCGGTGTACTGCACCGCCCAGAAGTCGATGATCGGGGGCACGTTGGCCACCGCGATCTCGATGTCGGCCTCCGAGCGCAGGTCGCCGTAGTCGGTCACCGTGGCCCGGATGACATCGGTCCGGGCGCCGTCCGGATCGGGGGTGTAGATCGGCCGCGGGCCCCAGTCGCCGTTGCCGCCGGGGTAGCCGGGGGTCGGCAGCAGGGTGCCGTCGCCCTCGATCAGCTCATAGCGATAGGTCATGCCCAGCACGCCCTCGGGATCGCGGGTGCCGGTGAGATCGAGCGGGGTCTCTTCGCCGGGCTGCGCGCTGTAGGGCCCGCCGGGGTCGATGGCCGGCGGTTCGAGGTTCTCGACGACGATGACCGAGGCGGTGCCGAAGGCGCACTCCGAGCAGTCGGCCCGGGTGACCCCGTCGTAGCACTCGCCGTTCCACTGCCCGTCGTCGCAGGCCCGGATGGGGACCGCGATGCGGTCGCCGGCGGCCTGCCCCGGGCGGGGCACGAAGGTCACCGGGCCCAGGGCGCCGTCTTCGCCGGCGTCGTCGAAGTCGCCGTCGAGGTTGAGGTCGAAGTGCAGCGAGGTGATGCGATCGGGCACGCCCTCGGGGCGGTTGGCGTCGCCGGGGAAGACCGCGTGCTCGGTGTCGACGTCGTAGGTCGACCGGCCGTCGAGCAGGATCGGGGTGCCCAGGTAGCCGCCGTAGACCGCGTCGCCGCCGTCGGGGTGCCCCACGATGACCGGGACGTGGTTGCGCAGCGACAGCTCGATCTCGACGTTGGCGTCGTCGGTGACGGTGCGCCCCTCGCTGTCGGTGACCTCGAGCACGACGTTGCGGGTGACGACCTCGCCCCAGTCGAGGTCGTCGTCGTACTGGAAGACGAGCGGGTCGTTCAGGTCGTCGGTCTCGTGCTCCCAGACGATCTCGTCGTGATCGACGCGCCCGTCGCCGTTCACGTCGTCTTCGGGGCGATCGATGACATTCCACCGATAGCGCACGATGTGCACGCTGGGATCGAGCACATGGCTCCAGGCGTGGTCGAAGGTGATGTCGATGCCCGGCCCGGCGGCCAGCGGGGTGGCCCGGGCCCAGGCCTGGGTCTCGAGCCAGGTCTGGATGATCTGCACCGTCAGGGCGGTGCGCGAGTCCTGGTTGATGTTGCCCGCCCAGTCCCAGTGGCCGACCCAGTTCCACGAGCCGTTCGCCTGCTGGTGCGGCAGCAGGAACTGGTTGTTCATCGCCGACCAGTCGGTGCCGTTGGGCAGGTAGGTGATCTCGGGCACGAACGAGCGCAGGCCCTTGGTCATGGCATAGATGTAATACAACCCCCAGAAGCCCTGCCCGGGGCGGATGCTCTCCAGCGCGCGGACGTGCGCCAGGTGGTTGCCCGCGCCGGAGTAGACCTGGTCGTCGACCCAGCCATAACCCACCAAGGCGTTGCCCGAGAGCTTGTAGCCCCCGTGGTGGTAGGAACAGTCCCCGTTGGGGCAGTGATTGCCGAGCCACACCCGCTGCTGGTTCTTGGCGTCCTGATAGGTCTCGAGGCCCATCTTGCGCTCGAGCAGGCGCAGCGACTCGGGGGCCCAGCCGTTGGTCGACGCGTCGGTGGTCGTCCAGTTGCCATTGTCACAGCCATAGTGCCACCCGCCATCACTTCGCGAACACTGGATGAGACCGTCGGCCAGATCCTGGCCCAGGCTGCGCAAGGTGCGCCCGCGGATGGCGGCCTGACCGACGGGGGAGACATAGTCCGGCTCGCCGAAGCTGGCCAATGGCTCGACCCACGCCGTGGAGGCATAGGACGGGAAGTAGCTCTGCCCGCCCAGCACGCCGTTGGTGTAGGTGATGTAGCGGTCGTGCACGCCTTCCTCGGCGGTGTCGTCGAACCGAGGCGCGCCGCCCGACATGGCATAGGTCGAGATGAGCGCGTGCAGGCCGCATTGGGTGACATGGCGATAGTAGACGTCGCTGTCCCGCCCCGGCCCGTGGCCATGGCCCCGCCGCAGGAAGGCGTTGATGGCGTGCCCGTGCCCGTACATGTTCGGCGTGCCGGGGTAGGTGCAGACGTGCACGTTGTTGCCGTGGCTGTCGTCGCCCCGGTGCGAGAAGCGGGTGAACATGTACCACAGCCCGCGATCGACGGCCCGGTTGGCGTGCACCGTGCGGGTCACCCCCAGGCTCTGGTCACCGGCGCAGTTCTCGTCGTTGGGGTAGTTGGGGCACAGCCGGTCGACGGTCACCTTGACCGGCATCGTCGCCGAGACCGTCTCGGCCCCGCAGCGGACCTCGACCTTGGGGAAGAACAGCCGGTCGCCCTGGGCATCGGGGAGCTGCACGTCGAGCCCGAGCGCGGCGAACCAGCCGTTCGAGTTGGCGTTGCGGAGCTGCTCGTTGGCGTCGTCGTAGTCCTGGTCGCCGTTGATGTCCCACCGATACTGGTAGGCCCCGCCGCAGTCGCCGCCCTCGGCGATCGCTTGCAGCATCGTCGGCCGGCCGTTGAGCGCCGGGTGGGGGATCTCGGATCGGCCCTGGACCCAGTCGACCACGCTGACCCGGAGCTGGGCTGCGGCGATCCCCGGGATCAGGACGCCGCCGATCAGCGCGAGGGCGGCCAGGAGGTGGGTCGGGAGGCCGGGCGCAGGCCGTGTGTCGCTTCGTACATCCATGGGGGGCCCTCCGCGGGAGGTGGGGATGTTGTGGGCGTATTATTGTAATTTTGCCCATTGACTGCAATTGGATGTGCCCCGTACGGCGAGGGTCGGCGGGGCGGGGTGTCCCGGCAGCCCCTCAGTGATCGGCGGCTGGGATGACCGGCAGAGTGATCCGGGCGGCGCGGTTCTCCCGGTCGATGGTGGGGTGCTGGCGATCGCCCGTGCGACGGCTCACCTCGGCGGTGACGAACGCCCGCAGCGCGTCGATCGTGATGTCTCCATCGCTGGCCGGGTCGGCCCCCCCGGCGAACCCGTCGAGCAGGGCCTCGGTGAACGCCCCGTTCTCCAAGGCATCCAGCTCCCACGAGGCCTCCGCGCCCCGCGACGACGAGAAGACGACCGCCCCCCGGCCCCGGCGCAGGTCGCGGTCGACGAAGCGGTCCCGCCGGTCGCCGACTTCCGCCGCCGCCGCCACCGGGCGGATCAGCCGCGCGCCGCCCGGCAGCACCCGGGCCCGCATCTGCCCTCGGGCCTCCGGCGCGGGCGCGACGACCGCCTCGTCGGGGTACAGCTCGCCCGACTGGCAGGTGTCGAGCAGCAGCAGGCGCCGCCGGGCGGGGGTGGCGTCGAGCAGGGCCTCGATGCGTTCGAAGGGCGGCGCCTGCTCGACGGCGGCCAGGCGGGTGTCGTGGGTCAGGTAGCGATAGACGCCGTCCCGATCGTAGAGCCCGTGGCCGCTGACGAAGATGATCACCGTGTCGCCCGGCGCGGCGTCGGCCAGCAGCCCGTCGGCCTCGGCGAAGGCGGCGGCGCCGACCGCCTCGTCGACCCAGGCCCGGGCGATGACCTCGGCGAACGCGTCGGCCGGGGTCCGGCGCAGGCGGGCGACCAGATCGAGGGCGTCCTGATGGGCGAAGCGCAGATCGCGGATGGCCGGGTCGGCGTAGCGCGAGACCCCGAAGGCCACCACGAACAGCCGGGGCGGGCGCGGGTCGTGATGCACAGCGTAGGCGACGGCTCGGGGCGACCAGCGCCCGGCGGCGTCGGCCACGTCGACCTCGATCCGGTTGCGCCCGTCGGTCAGCGGCGCCCGGGCGTCGAAGCGATCCACCGCGCCGCCCAGCGGGCCGTCAGCCACCGGTGTGCCGTCCACCCGCAGGCGCCAGCGACTCAGCCCGGCGGCGGCGCGGGCCGTGCCCCGGATCGCGGCGACGCCCCCCGTCACCGTCGGCGGGGCGAGGTCGACCCGAGGCAGCGCCATCAGCGGCGGCGCGGGGCGCGCGCCGTGGCGTTGTCGGCGGCGCGCGACCCGCCGCTCGAGGTCGACCCGCAGCACCTCGTCCCCCAGGCCGAAGCGGCGGGCGATGCGATCGGGGCGGTTGCGCAGCAGCGCGACGCGGTCGAGCCCCAGCCGCCGAGGACCGACGACCGCCGCCGCCAGCCGGTCGCCCCGGGTCGACGCGGCGAAGTCGCCGGTGTCGTCGGCGATCAGCCACTCGCCGTCGGCGTCGTCGAGCAGCATCAGGTGGCCCGCGTCCCGCTCGACCCGGATGTGGTCGGTGCACAGCGCGACCCGCCCCCGCCCGATCCACAGCGCCGTCGCCGGGCAGCCCTCGTGTACCGCCGCCAGCGCCAGGCCGTCGGGGCCCACGGCGTAGACCCGCCGGTGGCCGTCCCAGGCGCCGATGTGCAGTCGGTGACGGCCGCCTTCGGGATCGGGCGCGAACCGCGCGGCGGCGACCGACCGGCGGGGGCCCTCGGCGCGATCGAGCAGCGCCCCGGTCGCGGCGTCGAACAGCAGCAGCGAGGCCGTGGCGTCGACGGCCGCCCGCCGGGTGGCGGCCACGACCAGCCGATCACCGTCGGGGGTGAAGAGCAGCCGCTGAGGCACGAGGTCGGGGGGCATCGCGGCGGCGTGGGGCGCCCCGTCGCGCCAGATGGTGAGCTGCATCCCGCCGGCTCCGGCGCGGACGGCGGCGACCGAGCGGGCCACGGCGGCGACCCGGAAGTAGGGGGCGCCGGCCATGTCGCCCGCGGCGGGTGTCAGGTGATCCACCGCGCCGGTGCGGGCGTCGACCCGGATGAGCCCTTGCATCGTCGACACCACGACCCGGCCGTTCTCGTCGAGCGCCGGCGGGGTGAACTGGAGGCTGGGCGACGGCAGCCGGTGGGTGGCCACCGGCTGCCCGGCCCGCCAGCGGCGCACGGTCTGCCGGCCGGTGCTGACCCAGGTCCCGTCGGGCAGTTCGAAGAGGCCGTCGACCCCGCCGGTGGGCAGGTCGGCGCCGCCCGTGCGGAAGCGGGCTCCGGCGGCGTGGGCTTCGACTCGCGTCTTGCGGCGGCCGCCGGGCTGCCAGCGGGTGATCGCGCCATCGGCGTGCCCGGTGACCGGGCCCTCGGCGGTCCACAGCACCGCGGTCGCCGGGCTCTCGATCCGGAAGCCGTCCAGCCGCCGCAGGCGGTGCAGATCCCAGCCGACCAGCTCGCCCCCGGCCTGGGCCACGAGGAGGCGCAGCCCGGTGGCGTCGACCGCGAGCCTCTGCCATGGGGCGGAGGTCGACGGCAGCGGCGGGGGGGCTGGCCCGAGGGTCGGGACGAGCGTGGTGCGCCACTCGCCCAGCCGCTCGACCGCGACCGCCGCCCCGTCGGGCGTGGGGCGCAGGCTGCGCACGGGCCAGGGGTGCGCGCCGCCGCCGCCGGGGTCTTCGATCGTGCCCATCGGGCGCCCGTCGGTGGCCGCGTACCGCCGCACCCGGCCGTCGGCGGCGCCGGTCAGCAGCACCCTGGCGGTCGAGACCACGGCGGTCGCCGCGACGGGGTGGGGCAGGCGCCGGGGTGAGCCGCCGTCGTGATCGAGCAGGCGCACCCCGGCGCCGTGGGCCGCGGCCACCCGGCGGTCATCGACCGTCAGAGCCACGATGGCCCGGGGGTCCGACGGCGGGCGCCAGATCGGCTGGCCGATGGTGGCCCAGCCCGGCCAGAGCTGCCACGGGCTCTCGGCGTGCGCGCGGCCGAAGAAGGCGGGCAGGCCCGACGGGGTGTCATCCGCGGGATGGCTCGGAGGTGACACAACGGCGTGGGCCCCACCCCGGTCGTAGCGCCAGATGGCGCCATCGGTCGTGCCCGTATACAAGGCGGGGTCGGTGGGGTGCCATGCCAGCGCGGTCGCCGGAGGCAGCGGCAGGGATGCCAGCGATGGCACACCCGATGGCTCCACCGGAGGACGGGAGATGTGCGGCGGGTGCGCGTCGAGGGCCAGCGCCAGGGTGACGCCATCCGGGCTCCAGGCGGTCGCGTGGGGCGGGCCGGGCAGCGGGATGGTTCGGGGCTCGGCAGCGGGCGCGTAGAACGGGATCCACGACAGGCGGGCGGGCGGCGCCAGACCACTCCAGGCCGCCAGCCAGCGGCCGTCGGGGCTGAACGACAGGCCCACGACGGGGTGGGGGAGCTCGATCCGCTGCTCGACCCGACGGGTGGCCGCGCGCCAGACGCGGGCCGTCGGGCCGCCGTCCGCGGCCGCGATGAAGCGGCCGGTGGGATCGATGCCGACGGCGGTGAGCGGCGCGGCCGAGGCCCCGAGCCGGCCCGAGGGCTGCCCCGTCGCCCGGTCGAACAGCATCAGCGCGCCCGACAAGCAGCCCGCGAGCCACCGTCCGTCGGGCGCGATCTGGGGGCAGCCCATGCGCGCGCCGCCCCGAGCGCGGCGCAGCGCGAGCTCGATGGCCGGCGGCATCGGCGGCGGGCGGCGCCCCTCGGCGGTGAGGTGGTGGTCCAGCAGGCGATCGGGCGTCAGCGCGTCGGGCCACGCGGCCAGCTCGGCGATCGGACCGGCGGCCGGGCCGATCCCCAGCGCGCCGCCGGGTGGGATCACGAACGGCGCGCGGTGCCGGGCGTCCCGCAGGCGCCCGTCGACGTAGAGCTCGAGGCGGCCTCGGGCGCCGTCGAGCACCGCGGCGATGGCGGATCCGGGGCCGGATGCGGAGAGGCGGTCGGGGCCCGCGATGAGCCGGATCCCGCCGTCGCCCCCGCGATCGAGGGTCAGCCACGGGTCGTCGGCGGGCCAGCTCACGAGGCGGCCTGTCGCGCCGGTCCGCACCGACACGGTGAAGCGGGGGCTGTCGAGCGTGAGCGGCATCGAGGTCGCCGGCCAGACGTCGACGAGCCCGGCGCGATAGAGCGTGGGCCCGTCGGCGGCGATGGCGGGCCGGGGCGCGCGGGCGCCGGCCGGGACTGCGCAGAGGCAGGTCAGCAGCGCCGCCGACGCGGCGAGGCATGATCGCTTCGTCCACCGCGAAGCCCCGTCGCCGGGCATGGCGTCACTCCAGGCGGCCGAGCACGAAGCCGAGCGCAGAGACCCCGGCGCCCGCGTGACCCAGGGCCGGCGCGACCAGCAGGTGATCCATCGCGCCCACGTCGGCCGCGCGGTCCTCGGCGGCCAGGCCGTGCAGCGCAGCAGATCGCAGGCCGCGGTCCGGTGTCCCATCACGCCGCCCCGCCCCTTCCGTCAGAGGCCCACCTCGTAGCGCAGCGCGAGCGCGTCGTCGGTGCGCCCGAGCGCTTCGAATTGATGCACCGCCAGCTCGATCGCCTGTCGGGCCCGGTCGGTCTGACCGGCGTGGTGGGCCAGGCGACCGCCCAGCCGCAGCGCGTGGGCCAGCTCGGGATCGACGACCTCCCCCGCGCTCAGCGCCGCGAGGGGGGCGGCCCGGGCGTCCCACTCGGCCCAGTCGCGGGCGGCGGCGGCGCAGCTCAGCAGGTAGGCGTGGGCCATGGCCGGCAGCGCCCGACTCCGGGCGTCGGGTCCCGCCGCCTCCTCGGCCACCGCCTCCAGCATCGGCCGGGCGTCGTGGTACTGGCCGAGGTCGAGCAGGACCAGCGCCAGATCGAGATCGGCCACCGGGGCCTCGGCCGAGGCGGTGGCCCGCAGCAGGCGGCGGGCGGTGCGGTAGTGCTCGGCGGCCTCGTCGGGGCGGCCGTCGTGGCGCAGGCTGTCCCCGATCAGCAGCTCGACCTGGCCTTGCTGCCGCCGGGCGCCGAGCTTGCGGTACAGCTCGAGCGCCGTCCGGGCGTGGGCCCGGGTCTCGCGGGGGTTCCCGGCCCGGCGGGCCATGTCGGCGAGGTGGTGCAGCGCGTCGCCCTTCAGCCGGGGGGCGTGCAGGCCGCCGAGGCAGTGCAGGGCGGCGGTGAGCGCCTGACGGGCCTGCTCGAGCCGGCCCAGCTCGTTGAGGCTGCGGCCCGCGGCGTTGCGCACCCGGGCCGAGAGGCGGCGGTCGCCGGACTGGTCGGCGGCCCGGGTCGCGTCCTGGAGAGCCCGCAGCGCCGCCTCCGGTCGGCCGGCGGCGTCGAGCGCGCGGGCGTGGGCCAGCAGCACCCGCCCCCGCAGGTGGGGGTTGCCGCTCTGGCGGGTGGCCTCCAGGCAGCGCTCCGCCCGGCGCAGCGCCCGCCGGATCTGCCCCCGGGCGACGCAGGCGTGGCTCCAGCGCAGGCTGATCTCGACCCACGGGCGGCTGCCGAGCGGCTGGCGGATGCGGCGCAGCATGCCCGCCGCCTCGAGCAGCGTGCCCTCGGCGTCGACGTGCCCCCCCCGGTCGAGCTGGCGGTCGGCGAGGTCGAGCGCCGGGGGCAGCGCCTCTTTGTGACGCCCGGCCTCGGCGAGGTGGTGCAGCAGCCGGCCCGGATCGACCGCCGCGTCCCGGGCGAGCACGTCGGCGCAGGCGCCGTGCCACCGGGTCCAGCGGCCGCCGTCGCGGGCCCGCTGCAAGAAGACCTCCCGCAGCATCGCGTTGCCGAAGGTCCACCGGCCGTCGGACTGGGGCCGCACGAGGCGCTCGTCGACCATGCGCCGGAACCCCTCCCGGGGGCGCTGGGTGCCGACGGCGGCGCAGGCCAGGGCCCACTCGCCGTGGGCCACGACCGGCCCGAGCACCGCGGCGAGTTCGAATGCGTGGGCCGCCTCTGGCTCGGCCCGGCGCAGGACGTGGCTCACCCGGGCGGTCCACACCGCGTGCTGGCTGCGGGGCAGGGCGTCGATCAGCTCCCGCCGGGCGAGGCGGAAGCCGTCGGGCCCGGGCACCAGGGCGCCCTGGCCGATCCAGTGGCGCATCAGCTCGACGGCGAAAAGCGGGTTGCCGTGGGTCCGCTGCACGAGCGCCGCGGTCAGCCGGGGCTCGACGGGCAACAGGGAGGTCACCAGGCCGGTGAGCTCGTCGGCGTCCAGCGGGCCGAGGGCGATGCGGTGGGTGCGCGCGTGCGCGGTCAGCCGGGCGACCATGTCCCGCTCGAGCGACCCCGGGCGCAGGGCGTCGTCGCGCACCGTGGCCACGATGAGCAGCGGCGCTGCGGGGTGGTGGTCGAGCAGGTGCAGCGCGAAGCGGATCGAGGTCCAGCCCCACTGCACGTCGTCGAGGTGCAGCACGATCGGGCGGCGGCGACTCAGCGCGATCAGGCCGCCGGCCCGGGCGGCGTCCAGCTCGGCTTCGGACTGGATGACCAGCGCGTTGGTCACCCCGTGCACCTCGCGCTCGCGCACCAGGGAGGCGGCGAACGCCCGGCTGGCCTCGGGATCGAGCTCCTCGCCGGTCAGGGCCCGGATGCGGTCGAGGCGCTCCCGGTGGTCGAGCTCCTGCAACCGCAGGTGCTGCACCAGCGCCGGGGCCACGCCGCTGGTCTCGTCGGCCGAGGCGGCGTGGTGCACCGTGATCTGGTCGGCGACGCCCAGCTCGTGCGCTCGGCGGCAGATCCACTTGGCGAGGTGGGTCTTGCCCTGGCCGGCGGGGCCCTCGACGAGCACCAGGCGGGTCTCGCCCGCCGCGGCCCGGGTCAGCTCGGCCCAGAGCTGGTCCCGCTCGGCCTCGCGCCCCACCGGGGCCGGGGTGCGCAGGCGCACGAGGGCCTCGCCGGCGTCGAGCAGCGGCGGAGGCGGGATGGGCGCCTGCCGGGCCCAGGTGCTCGGGATCGGCGGTCGCCCGGCCGCCGTCGGCCCGGCGGACCACGACGTGTCCTCGATGGGCAGGAAGACCGGCCCCATGACCAGCGTGCGGTTGGCGGCGCCGTAGCCCGACGGGCGGGCCAGCAGGGGTTCGGGTCTCAGCGGGCTCGGCGGGGCGGACGTCAGCGCCTTCATCTCGCCGGTCTCGACCAGCGCCATCGAGGGATCGGTCCGGGTCCACTCGGAGCGCAGGTCGGCGAGGTCGAGGCGGCCCATCTCGGCGGTCTCGAGCAGCCCGACCGTCTCCCGCAGGGCCGGATCGGCGTCGGATCCCAGGGCGGCGAGCAGCTCCCGGGCGTCGGCGGTCTCTTCGACGGCGAGGCGGGTATCGGCCGAGTCGGTGATCTCGGCGGGCGGGTCCACCTCGGCGGTCATGTCGGCCGCTCCCAGCGGCGGCTGGGGCGCCGGCTGCTCGGTCGAGCCGCCCGCGTCGAGGGTCGGTTCGAAGGGCAGGTCGTCGCTGAAGAGGGCCTCGGGGGGCTCGACGAAGGTGTCGATGGCGGCGAAGGCGGCCGAGGGCGTGGGGGCCGGGTCGAACGCCAGCGGCGGAGGCATCGACGAGTACGGGGTCCGGCGCAGCGAGTGGCCGTCGAAGGCGTCGGGCTCGCCGTCCACCGTCTCGGCGAACTGCGGATCGCGGTTGAGGCTGGTGTCGCCCGAGATCCACTCCACCGAGCCCATCGCCTCGGCGATGCTCTCGAAGCTGTCGGTGGCGTCAGGCGAGACGGCGGTCGGGTCGCCGGGCAGGGCGAGCAGGGCCACCGCGGCGTCGGCGGCGAAGCGGAAGCGCTCGGCGGGATCCCGGGCCAGCAGCCGGGTCAGCCACGGGTGGAAGCCGGCCGGCAGCGCCATGCGGGCGTCCGGCGGCGGCAGCGGCTCGGTGACGTGGGCCATCATCAGCGGCAGCGGCCCCGGATCGCCGGCGCCGTGGGGTACGTGCCCGCAGACCAGCTCGTAGGCCAGGCAGCCGAGGGCGTAGAGGTCGGTCCACGGCCCGAAGTCACGCCACTGGCTGTGGATCTGCTCCGGCGCCATGTAGCCCGGGGTGCCGAAGACCTGATGGTCGCGGAAGGACTGCCGGGTGGCGCTGCTGAACGCGAGGCCGAAGTCGGTGAGCACCGGGCCCCGCTCGGCGAGCAGCACGTTGTCCGGCTTGAGGTCGAGGTGGATGACCGCGTGGGCGTGGGCGTGGGCCAGCGCGTCGAGCAGGGTCAGCAGCGTCGCCCGCAGCACCGGCCACTCGTAGACCGTCGCCACGTCGAGCGAACCCCCGCCGAGCCACTCCATCGCCAGCCACGAGGCCCGGACCGGCAGCCGCCCCTGGCTGGCCCGGGACAGCGCCGGGTCGACCTCGCCGTAATCGAAGATGCGGGCCACCGCCGGGTGGCGGAGCTGGGCCATGGACTGCACTTCGCGGGCGAAGCGGGCCCGGAAGGCGCGCTCGTCGACCAGATCGATGGTCACGACCTTGACCGCCACCGGCATGCCCTGGGTGCGGTGGATCGCCTGCCAGACCTCGGCGGTGCCGCCGCGGGCCACCGGCGCGTGCAGATCGAATGGGCCGAGGGCGAGGGGCATGGGCGGTCGGGGATCTTCCAGCGGCAACGGGGCGCGGGCCGCGCCGGTCACGCGTGCCCGGCGCGCTCCGAGCGGTCGAGGGGCATATTCTACAACGGTCGGGGCCGCATAGAACCCATCCGCTCGAAAAGGGCGCCGCCGGCGCCCGGTCGACCCCTCGCGAGCGGACCCGCGGACCCGGATGAGCCGCCGTCGGTGATGGGCTATGCTGCCGCGCCGCCCGCCGCCTCGATGGGAGACGACCATGAGCCAGCCCACCGACCCGGGCCCCGAAGGGCCCGACGACGCTCGCATCGACGCCATCGCGCGCGGCGCCTTCGCCCGGCGGGTCGATCCGGGCGGGGCCGGGCCACCCGACGGGGCGCCGTCCATCGATCCCGCCCGGCTGCTCGCGTGGCGCGCGGGTGCGCTCCCGCCCGAAGAGGCCGAGCGGATCGAGGCCGCGCTGGCCGACGATCCCGAGGCCCGGGCGCTGCTGCGCGAGCTGGCCGAGCCGACGCCGGCCTTCCTGCAGCAGTGGGCGATCCGCGAGTCCCGGCGGGCGATGGGGCGCACCGCGACCCGGTGGGTGGCCCCGATCGCCGGGCTGGCGCTGGCCGCGGCGGTGGTCGTCTTCGCCCTTCTGCCCGGCCGTATCGAGCCGCCGGCCTATCGCATCGATGCCGTGCGCGGGGTGCACGCCCCCATCCGCGGGGCCGAGGGCCCGGCGCCGGACCGGGCGGTGGTCGATCCCGAGAGCGTGCTGGTGCTGGCGCTGGCCCCCGACGCGCCCCGTGCGACCGCGCCACCGGCGCTGGCCTTCGCCCAGAGCCCCGATGGCCGCCTGCGGGCCGTCGACGCCTCGGCGCTGAGCGCGGGGGAGGGGGGCGCCCTGCGCTTCGAGGCCCCGGTGGTCGACCTGTTCGGCCGGTCGTTCGGCGCTCGGACCCTGTGGATCGCGCTCGGCGGCGAGGGGGTGACGGTCGACGCGCTGCGGGCGCTGGACGGCGCGCCGCTTCACGACGCCCGAGAGGCCGTCGGCGGGGTCCGCTGGCTGGCGGTCGAGCTGATGTATCGCGAGGGCGTGCGATGAACTTCGCGCGCGTGATCCTGGTGGCGCTCGCCAGCGGCGCCCGGCTGCTCGACGCGGCGCTGAGCGGTGATCGGCGGGCCATCGACGGGCTCGTCGAGCGGCTGATGCCCGTCGTGCGGGCGATCTGCCGGCGGGTCATCGAGCGGCGCAGCGGCCGTCGGGCGGGGCCATACGACGGCGACGATCTGGTGCAGGAGGTGTGGCTCATCCTCATGCGGGACGACGCCGAGCGGCTGCGGCAGTGGGATCCCGAGCGGGGCGCGTCGCTGGAGAGCTACGTGGCGATGGTGGCCCGCAGCGAGGCGGGCAAGGTGCTGCGGCTGGAGCAGGCCGCCAGGCGGGGCGGCGGCGCCGAGATCCGGGCGCTGGACGACGCCCGGGGGGTCGCTGGGGGGCACGACCCCGAGGCGGTGGCGCTCGGGCGGTCGCTGCAAGCCGATCTCGACGCGCATCTGGCCGACAACCTCGCCCCGAAGGGCCGCCTCATCCTGCGCCTGCTGTACAGCGACGGCCTCTCGCCGGCCGAAGCCGCCCGCAGCGTCGGCTGCACGACCCAGGTGATCTACAACTGGCAGCACAAGATCCGGCGCCTCATCAAGGCTCGTCTGGCCGAGACCCACCCCGCCTGAACGGCAGGAACTCGGTGATCGGCGCGTCCACCGCCGTCCGCTCGGCCGGCGGCCGGCCGACGAGCCCGTACAGGATCTGGTCGGCGATGACCTCGGCGTAGCGGGCGTAGAACCGGTCGTCGTCGGGCAGCTCGCCGAAGACCCGCTCCATCATCGGCCGGGCCATGAAGTGGGACATGATCATGCTGCCCAGCCCCGGCCCGAGGAAGTGGATGTCGCTCACCCGCTCCAGCGGGCCGATGACGTGGGCCGCCATCAACGCGGCGATCTCGGCGATGCGCCCCGCCTTCGACTCCAGCACGCCGGGCGCCTCGTTGGGCAGCTCGACGAACGCCACCCGCAGCGCGGGGCCGATGCGCCGGGCGAGGGCGACCGCGGCCCGCACGTAGGCCCGCACCTTGCCCTCGATGGTGCCCTCGCTCTCGAGCGCGGCGCGCACGGTCTCGATGTAGCGGTCGTGCTGCCGCTCGAGCAGCTCGTCGAGCAGGCCCTTCTTGCTGCCGAAGTAGTAGTTGATCATGGACAGCGAGACCCCCGCCTCGCGGGCGATCTCGCGCATGCTCGCCCCGCCGAAGCCCTTGGAGGCGAAGAGCGCCGCCCCGGCCTCGAGCACCCGCTCGCGCTGCTCGGCCCGGTTGCGGCGCCGCTGGATCTCCCGCTCGGTCTCCTCGCTCACGCCGCCTCCGCTTCGAGCGGCTCGGCCCGCCCCACGGTCGGCTCGTGGTCCATCGAGCCGGGGTAGAGCCAGCGCCAGAACCGCACGACGTCCTCGAGGATGAGGTAATACGCCGGCACGACCACCAGCACGATCACCGTCGCCGACAGCACCCCGAAGCCCAGGCTGATGGCCATCGGGATGAGGAAGCGGGCCTGCACCGACGTTTCGAAGATCATCGGCATCAGCCCGAAGAACGTCGTCAGCGAGGTGAGCAGGATCGGTCTGAACCGGCGGGCGCCGCCCAACACCACCGCCTCCTCGGGGGTCGCTCCGTCCCGTCGGAAGCTGTTCGTCGCCACGATCATGATGAGCGAGTCGTTCACCACCACCCCCGACAGGGCGACGATGCCCAGCACGCTGATGACGCTGAGGTCGTAGCCCATCACCAGGTGGCCCAGCAGCGCGCCCACGATGCCGAACGGGATGACCGACATGACCAGGAACGGCTGGAGGTAGCTGCGGAAGGGGATCGCCAGCAGGCCGTAGACCACCAGGATGGCCAGCCCGAAGTTGAAGCCGAGAGCGCCCAGGCTCTCCCGCTGCTCCCGCTGCTCGCCCTCCAGGCTGTAGCTCAGGCCGGGGGTCGCCGCGAGCAGGCCCGGCAGGACCTCTTTCTCGATGCGGGCGAGGACCTCGTTGGCGTTGGCCTGCCCCTCGTGGATATCGGCGGTCACGTTGAGCACCCGCCGCCCGTCGACCCGCCGGATCGCCGTCTCGGCCCGCCCGGGCGACAGCACCGCCGCCTGGGACAGCGGGATCTCGCCCCCGCCCGGGGTGCGCAGCACGAGCGACTCCAGGCTCTCGACCGCCCGGCGGTCGGCGAGGGGCAGGCGCACCATGACCTTGACCTCGTCCCGCCCCCGCTGCTGGCGCAGCGCCTCGGCGCCGAAGAACGCCGAGCGGAGCTGCCGGGCCAGCTCCAGCTCGGTGAGCCCCACCGCCCGGCCGACAGGGGTCAGGGTGGCGTCGAACTGGTCCTTGCCGTTGCTGAAGCCGGGGTCGATGTCGCGCAGCCCCTGGAAGTCGGCCACGGACTCGCCCAGTCGCAGGGCGGCCGCCTCGAGCACCGGCGTCTCGGGGTGGCTGAGCTGGATGTCGATCGGCGAGCCGGCGCTCGGCCCGAGGCTGAAGCGGAAGTTCTGGGTCTCGACGCCCACCAGCGTGCCGACCTCGCGCCGCCACTGCTCGACGAAGACCCGGGCGGTGATGTCCCGCTGGTCCATCGGCACGAGCTGCACCTGCACGTCGACGATGTGGCTGCCGGTGCTGGCCGCCGCCCCGGGGCGGAAGCCGCCCAGGGACTGCCCGATCTGGGCGTAGAGGCCGCGCTTGATGCCCTCGCCGCCGTTGCGCTGCACCACCCGATCGGCGGCGGCGATCAGGCGCTCGCCGATGGCCCGGGTCTCTTCGACCGGCGCCCCGATGGGCAGCCGGATGCTGGCGCTGGCGATGTCGCCCTCGATCTTGGGGAAGAAGCCGAACTTGATGAAGCCCCCGGCGGCGAGCCCGGCGGTGGCCGCCAGCGTCGCCAGGGCGCCGGCCGCCACGAGGTAGCGGCTGCGGGCGATCCAGTGGGCTGCGGGCACGTACAGCCGCTCGATGAAGCGGTCGAGCCCGTCGGAGAACTTGCGCTGCTGGCGGTTCAACCAGCCGAGCACCCCGCCGGCCTCGCGCGACCCGTGGGCCAGGTGGGCCGGCAGGATCAGCAGCGACTCGACCAGCGACAGCATCAGCACCGCGATCACGATGATCGGGATGACGCCGAAGATCTTGCCGGTGAAGCCGGGCACGAACAGCAGGGGGCCGAACGTCGCGACGGTGGTCGCCACCGCGAAGCAGATCGGGGCGGCCACCTCGTGCACGCCGTCGATGGCCGCCCGCAGGAACGGCTTGCCCTGCCGCCGCTGCTCGAAGATGTTCTCGCCGACCACGATGGCGTCGTCGACGACGATGCCGAGCACCAGCAGAAACGCGAACATCGAGATCATGTTGATGGACGCCCCGAAGACCGGCATCAGCAGGAAGGCGCCCAGGAACGAGATCGGGATGCCGAGCATGACCCAGAACGCCAGCCGGATCTCGAGGAAGAGGCCCAGCACGATCATCACCAGGACCAGCCCCATGCCGGCGTTGCGCACCAGCAGCGAGATGCGGTCGGCGTAGATCTCGGACTGGTCGTCCCAGGTCGCCAGCTCGACGCCTTCGGGCAGCGCCAGACCGGCGACGTAGTCCTCGACGGCCTCGGCGATCTGGACCGGCGTCTGGTCGCCCACTCGATAGACGTTGAGCCGCACGGCGGGGCGCCCGTCGAAGATGGCCTCTTGATCGGTCTCGCCGAAGCCGTCCCGGACGGTCGCGATCTCGCCGAGCCGGACCCGGGTCCCGTCGGCCCGCGAGATCACGGTGATGTCGGCGAACTCGGCGCCCAGATCGCGCCGCTCGGTCGTGCGCACCAGCACCTCGCCGCCCACCGCGCGCACGGCGCCGCCGGGCAGCTCGACCGACGCGGCGTCGATGGCCCGGGCGATCTGATCCAGCGTCAGCCCGTAGCCTCGCAGCGTCGCCTGATCGACCTCGACGGCGATCTCCCGGGTCGGCACGTTGGCCAGCTCGGTGCGGGTCACCGGCGTCTCGGCCAGCAGCCCCGCGCGGACCCGCTCCGCCGTCTGCCGCAGCACCTCATGGCTCTGCTCACCGTGCACGATGACCGCGATCACGTTGCGCACGCTGGGCGCCGCCGACACCACCGGGCGCTCGGCCTCTTCGGGGAAGCTCTGGATGCGGTCGACGGCCACCTTCACGTCGTTCTGGACCGCGTCCAGATCGGCCCCGGTCAGGATCTCGACCTGGATCGTGGCGCTGCCCTCGCCGGCGGTGCTGGTGACCCGCTTGACCCCGTCGATGCCCCGGACGGCCTCCTCGACCGCCAGCACGATGCCCTGCTCGACCTCCTCCGGGCTCGCGCCGGGGTAGATGACGCTGACGGTGACGTAATCCGGGTCGAACTCGGGGAAGACCTCCTGCTTGACCTGGCTGCTCATCGCGAGGCCGCCGACGATGAGCAGCCCCATCAGCAGGTTGGCGGCGACGGCGTTCTGCGCCATCCACGCCAGCGCGCCGTGGCGGGCGCGCGGCCGGGCCGGGTCGCCCGGCTTCTCCAGATCGACGCTCATCGGTCACCCTCCGAGCCGACCTCGGCCGCCGGGGCCTCGCCGGGTGCCGCCTTGTGGGCCACCTTGGTCGGGGCCGGGCCCGACGTCTCCGCCGCCCGCTGCGCGGCGTCGGCCGCGTCCGCCCCGGGCAGCGCGAGCTGCATGCCGGCGATGGGGGCCGAGATGCGGCTGCGTACGACCCGCGCGTCCGCCGACAGCCCCCGGACCAGGACCCGATCCCGCTCGCGGCGGGCGATGTCCAGGGGGGCGATGACCAGCCGCTCGTCGGGCCCGACCAGCCACGCCGTATCGTCGGCGCGCAGCGCCTCGCGGGGCAGGGCCACCACGCCCTCGATGTGACGCCCGCGCAGCGCCACGTCCACCGTCGCCCCGAGCAGCAGCGGCTCGAGCGTCTCGTCGGCCAGCCCCAACGGATCGTCGACCTGCACGATGATCCGGGCCATCAACCCGCTCGGATCCACGTCGGGGAGCTGCCGCAGCACCGCGCCCTGCCGCTCGACCACCCGCCCATCGCCCAGGGCCTGGGTGATGTGGGCGACGCCCCCGGGCACCTCGAGCCAGCGCAGCTCGGCGGCGGGCAGCGACACCTGGATCCACCACGCGTCGCTGCCGATGAGCGTGCCCAGCGGAGAGCCGGGCCGGGCGATCTGGCCGATGTCGACGCTCTCGGCGCGCACCACGGCGTTGAACGGGGCCTCGATCGTCGTCCGCTGATAGGCCAGACGCGCTTGATCCAGCGCGCTGCGGGCCCCGGTCAGCTCGGCCCGGGCGCCGTCGATCTGCGGCTCGCGCAGCGCCAGCGCCCGGCCCCGGGCCGACGCCTGCCCCTGCTCGCCGATGAGCTTCCACTCCCGCTCGGCGACGGCCTTGCGGCTCTCCTCCTGGCGCAGCGCCACCTCGGCCCGCTTGACGCTGGCCTGGGCCTGCTTGATCTGCAGCCAGTAGTCCCGCCGATCGAGCTGCACCAGCAGATCGCCCTCCGAGACCCGCCCGCCGGGCACGAAGCCCTCGCCGACCGCCTCGATACGCCCGGTGACCTCGGCCTGGAGCGCGACCTCCCGGGCCGGTACCACCGTGCCCAGCGCCCGGACCTGCGCCGGGCCGTCGGCGCCCGCCGGGCGGATGAACTCGACCGGTTGGGCCACCTCGCTCGGGGGCTTCTTCGGGGGCGCGCTGCGCATCTTCGACAGGACGCGGAACGCCCCGAAGCCCAGCCCCAGAACCAGCAGCGGCAGCGCGATCTTCAGCGTCAGGCGGGCGGCTTCGTTGGTGGTCATCGGCTCTCTCCTCGGGCGTCGCGGCGGGCCACCGGCGTCAGGTCGGCGGGCCACGCGCCGCCCAGCGCGCGGTGCAGTTGAATGCGATGGGACAGGCGCTGCCGGCGGGCGGCCAGCAGGCTCAGCTCGGCGCGCTGCACGCCCTGGAGCGCGGAGAGCACCGGCAGGTAGTCGGTCAGGCCCTCGATATAGCGGGCCCGGGCCTGCTCGTAGAGCTGCCGGCCGACCGCCAGCTCGGCGTCGAGGCGCTCGATGGTCTCGGCCTGGCGCAGCTCGAGGACCAGCGCGTCCTCGACCTCGGCGAAGGCGCGCAGCGTGGTCTGGGTGAAGCCGGCCAGGGCGCCCTCGACCGCGGCCCGGGTGCGGTCGACCTCGGCCGCGCGGCGCCCGCCGTCGAAGATGGGCGCGAGCAGGTTGCCGGCCAGGCTCCACACCCAGCGATCGAGCAGATCGCCGAAGCTCTGCGCCTCGAGGCCGATGCTGGCGCTGAGGGTGACGCCGGGCAGCCGACCGGCGATCGCCGCGCCCACCCGCTCGTCGGCCGCGGCCACTCGGACCTGGGCCGCCCGGATGTCGGGCCGCCGGGTGAGCAGATCGGCCGGCAACCCCGCGGTGGGCAGGGCAGGGGGGTCGGGCAGCGTCGCCTGCGCCCCGCCGAGCGCGGCCCCCTCGGCCGGCGGTCGCCCGAGCAGCAGCGCGAGCTGATGTTCCAGCGTCGCCCGGCGCCCGAGCACACCCGGGAGCTGCCGCCGGGTGGAGAGCACGAGCTGCTCTTGCTGCAGCACGTCGGCCGCCGCGGCCAGCCCCTCCCCGAAGCGGAATCGGGCCAGCTCGAGCAGGGTCTCGTTGGTCTCGAGCTGACTGCGCAGCAGCGCCTCGGTCGCCCGCTGCTCGACCAGCGCGAACCACAGATCGGCCGCCTGGGCGGTGAGGCTGACCGCCAGCGTCTCGACGTCGAGCCGCGAGCCGGCGACGTCCAGCTCGGCGGCCCGGGTGAGCGCCCCGTAGCGATCCCACAGGTCGACCTCGTACCGGGCGGCCGCCGACAGGCTGTAGCTCTCGAAGGTGTCGGCCTCGGTCGTCGTGATGATCGGGTTGGCCGGATCGGGGCCGGGCCGGGGCGTCGTGACGTAGCGCCGCGACGCGCTCGCGCCGGCGGTGACATCGAGCGAGGGCAGGCGGGCTGCGCCCTGCTGTGCGGCCACGGCCCGGGACTGGGCCAGCCGGCTCCACGCCTGGATCAGATCGAGGTTGTCGGCCAGGAGGCGGTCGATCATGGCGGTCAACGCCGGATCGTCGAAGCCGGCCCACCAGCGGTCGGGGGCCGAGGCCTCCCCGACCGGCTGCTGCCAGGCCTCGGGCTGCCGATCGCCATCGAGCCGCACGTCGTCGGCCCGACGGGCGGTGTGAAAGGGGTTGCAGGCCGCCAGGGACGCGGCCAGGAGGGCGGTCGGCAGGGCGCGCATGGGGACCTCGATCCGTCGCGGGCGACATGTCGAACGAACGTTCGATTCCCCTCGGTGATACGGTTCGAACGTTCGTTCGTCAAGTCGGGCTGTGCCCGGTTCACACAACTTGACGAACGCCGCCTGCGCGCCCGGCGCGGGCGAAAGAAAGCTTAGGGTTGTAACGTTATCGAGGCTGATGGTATCTACATGGGCGACGGCGTCGAGGACGGCGACCGTCAGTACCCAGAACTCGCGAGCGTCCCGACTCCGCTTCGGACCGGGCGCTCGACACCGGCGAGGAATCAGCCCCCTCGTCTGGTTCGGATGGTTGGCTGTGCGAATGTATCGGTGCGAAATCTGCGGTGAATCCTCCAAGCCTGGCGATCAGGCGTATCACATCATCGTCGAGACCCGTGATGTCTCCTACCCCCGTCGGGCCCACAGTCAGGCCCCGATGAAGCGCAAGGATCGGACGAAGCGCAAGCGCTGGCGCCCCGATCCCGGCGGGAGCGGCATGGAGATCGTCGACGAAGCCCTGGCCTGCGTCGAGTGTGCCGCGAAGTACAGCCGCAAGGTCCACGGCGCAGGGCCCGGCGGCCAGGAACAACTCGCCGCGCACGGCTGAACCCGCCGCGGCGGGCCGCTCGGTCCGCCGCGGATCCCAACCCCATTCCTCCCCGCGCACACGCATCCTGCTCGACATTCGAGCGTCGGCGATGCTATCCCCCCCGCCATGACTTCAGAGATCGATCTGCTCACCCTCTCGCCCGGCGAGGCGATCCGTCGCATCGCCCGCGGCTTCCTCGATGACGCCCGGCGGGCCGCGGTCCGGCTCGATGATCCGGACGACGCCGAGTCCCTGCACGACTTCCGGGTCGCCATCCGCCGGACCCGGGCCAGCTTCCGCGCCTGGCGTGACGCCCTCGCGCCCGAGATCGCCCGCCGCGACGAGAAACAGCTCAAGCGGGTGATGGGCTCGACCGGGGTCGGGCGCGACGCCGAGGTGATGCTCGAGTGGGCGTCGGCTCAGCACGGGCGACTCGACGAGGCCGCCCGCCCGGGTCACCGCTGGCTGTGCGAGCGCCTCGCCCGCCGCAAGGCGTCGGCCTACGCCGCCGCCCGGGGCGAGGTGCGGGCAGCCTTCGCCGAGCTGGGCGACGATCTGTACGACCGGCTGTCGGTCATGACCCGCCGCCTGCGGCTCGACGCGCCGGGGGAGGGGGGCACCTACGCCGGGGCCCTCGCCGACGCCATCGAGGCCGCGTTCGCGGTGCTCGACCGCCGGCTGCGCGGCGCCGAGACCATGGACGACGCCGAGATGCTGCACCGGGCCCGCATCGACACCAAGCGGCTGCGCTACCTCGTCGAGCCGATCAAGGGGCGCCTGCCGGGGGCCTCGGCGCTGGTCGCGCAGTGCAAGCGGCTGCAGGACGTGCTCGGCGAGTTCCAGGACGCATCGGTGGTCGAAGACGAGCTGGCCGTGGCGGTGCCTGCGGCCGCCAAGGCCCGCGCCGCCCGGCTGGCCGCGGCGTGCGGGGCCGACGACCCGGCCGAACTCGAAGAGGCGGCCGTCGACGAAGTGCCGGGGCTGCTCGCGCTCATGGGCCTCAACCTGGCCCGCGCCGAGCGCCTCTTCGGCGAGGTGCGCACCCACTGGGTCGGCGGCGGGCTGGCCGGGCTCGGCGAGGCGGTCTCGGCGTTCGCCGATCGCCTGCGCGGCCACGGCGGCGAGTCGCTGCCGGTCGAGATCGAGCGCAAGTACCTGCTCTCGGCGCTGCCCGAGCACGCCGAAGCCCACGGTGAGCGGGCCGAGATGGACCAGGGCTACCTGCCCGGCGAGCGGCTCATCGAGCGCATCCGGCGGGTCCGGACCGCGCACGGCGAGCGCTACGTGCGCACGGTCAAGGCGGGCAAGGGCGTGCGGCGCATCGAGCTCGAGGAAGCCTGCGACGCCTCGACGTTCGAGATCCTGTGGCGCCTGACCGAAGGCTGCCGGGTGCAGAAGATCCGCTACGCCGTGCCCGACGGCGAGCGGATGTGGGAGATCGACGCCTTCACCGACCGCGAGCTGTTCCTCGCCGAGGTCGAGCTGCCCACCGAAGACGCCGAGGTGGTCTTCCCCGAGTGGCTCGCGCCGCTCGTCGTGCGCGAGGTCACCGACGAGGGCGACTTCACCAACCGCCGCCTGGCCCGCTGAGCTGCGGGCCTCTCAGGGCGTCCGCACGATGCGGGCCCGGTCGAGGGTGAAGCGGGTCCGCCCGTAGGCGCTGAGCTGCTGTCCGCTGCAGTCGACGTCGATGTCGCCCACCGGCAGCGCGGTCAACTCCAGGATGGCCCCGTCGATCACCTCGGTCACCGGCCATCCGTCCACCTGCACGAAGTCGGCCTCGCAGCGCCCGGTCCGGAAGCGGCTCACCAGCCGGGGGCCGACGAAGCTCTCCACCGCTGCGTCCAGATCGCGCAGCTCGCCTTGGAAGGCCATATCGGCCACCACCTGCCCGAAGCGCCATCGGGCCGGGTCGTAGCCGAAGTCTTCGACCGACCACGACGCCCGCATGGGCCCGTTGCGCACGGCGGCGGCGCGCTCGACGACCTCGCCGATGACCCGCCGGCCGCCGCCGACCATGTCGCACACGACCGGGGACGCGTCCACCGGATCAGCGCCGGTGGCGTCGATGACATAGGCCCCGTCGCCCCCCGCCAGCCCGGCGTCGTGGATGGCCGCGCACGAGCGCCCGGCGTGCGCCGCGTCGCTGCCATCGGGGATCACACAGTCATCGCGGCAGCGATCGGGGTCGCCCGCCGGCTCACACTCTTCGTCCACATCGAGGATGCCATCGCCACACACCCGGCGGGTGCAGTCGTTGCGGCAGCCATCGTCCTCGATGTCATTGCCATCGTCACATGACTCGACGCCGACCTGGACGACCCCGTCCCCGCACCGGGCGAGGGTGCAGTCGGCCCGGCAGGCGTCGGTGTCGACCCGGTTTCCGTCGTCGCACGCTTCGCCCGGCCCCTGCACACCATCGCCGCACTCGAGCTGGCAGTCGGCGCTGCACCCGTCTCCGGCGATCAGGCCGCCGTCGTCGCAGGACTCGCCCCGATCGACGCGCCCGTCGCCGCAGGCGAAGACGGCCAGCCGGATGGGCGGCCCGTCCCCACACTGCGCCACGACGGCGCCCTCGATGACGCGGCCCTGCACGACCAGCGGGGTCAGGCCGCAGTCGTCGCCGGCCGGCCCCGCGTCACCCTGGGGGCCCGGCTCCCCCTGAGGGCCCGGCTCCCCCTGGAGACCCGGCTCCCCCTGGGGGCCTTGCTCGCCTCGGGGCCCTTCGAGCCCCTGGGGCCCGGGATCGCCGGTCGCGCCGGGCGGCCCTTCGGGTCCCACCGGGCCCCGCAAGACATCCGGCCGCCCGTCCTCGTCGGCGTCCGCCGGCCGATCGGCCTCGTCGACCGGATCGCTGCCCACGATCACCTCGAGCCAGTCGACCCAGCCGTCCCCGTCGCGATCCGCCTGCACGTCGAAGTCGGCCCCCGGCGGCCCGATCAACCCCGTCGGATCACCCACCCAGCGCCCCTCGGCGTCGATCACCACCCGCTCGCCGATCGCCACCGAGCCGGGGTGGATCGCCTCCCCGGCCACGTCGACCGCGTGCTCGGCCACCGCCGCCCGCTCCGCCTCGCCCGCGTACCGGGCCCACTGCGCCCGCAGCGCCCCTCCGACCCGCATGCGCGGGGCGAACTCGGCGTCCTCGCCGACCCTCACCCCCAGCCACAGCGGCGCGCCGGGCTCATCCGGCGGGGGCAGCGGCGTGCGGACCCCGAGCAGCGCGGAGAAGCTGCCCCCGACGACGTCCACCGCGTGGGTCTCGGACCAGATCGCCTCGCCGCCCTCGGCCGCGGCGTACAGCGCGAACCGCACCGTGCGCTCGCCCTCCACCGGTCGCCCGGCCAGATCGTCGAGCTGCCCCTGCCAGGCCAGCGTCACTCCGTCCGGCACCTGGGCCGGGGCGACCCCGAACAGGGCCCCCACCAGGAACAGCGCCAGCGCTACCGAAAAGCGGCCATCCATGGGGCCATCCTATGGATTCCGGCCGTCCGTGTGGAGAAACGCAGCGGCTGCGTCCGTCGCCCGGGCGGGTTATGGTGCCACTCGCACCACCCCGGAGGACCTCCATGGCGCTCGACACCGGACCTGCCCAGCCCGTGCGCATGGTCGCCGACGAGGCCACCAGCCTCGGCGACATGTTCCTGCGTCGGGTCGCGCTCGACGCCCACCGCCCGGCGTACTTCCACAAGCGGGGCGGCGCGTGGCAGCCCACGACCTGGGGCGGCTTCGCCGACGGCGCCGCTCGGGTCGCCGCCGGGCTGATCGAGCTGGGCCTCGAGCCCGGTGATCGGGTCGCCATCCTCGGCCCGACCCGCCCCGAGTGGGTGGTGCACGACATCGGCGCCCAGCTCGCCGGCTGCGTCAGCCTGGGCATCTACCCCAAGCAGTCGTCGGATCAGGTGCGCTACATCCTCGAACACAGCGGGGCCCGGGTGTTGACCGTCGGCGACCGGAACGAGCTGGCGGTGGCCCTCGAAGCGGCGACCGGCCTCGACAGCCTCGAAGCCATCGTGCCGTGGGACGCGGCCTGGCTCGAAGACGGGGACGACCCCCGCCTGACCGATCCGGCGGCGCTCGCGGGCGAGCCGCTCGACGCCGAGATCATCCGCGCGCGCCTGGATGCCCGCGAGGCCGACGACGCGGCCATCTTCGTCTACACCTCGGGGACCACCGGCCCGCCCAAGTGCGCGATGATCACCCACGGCAACATCCTGTGGATGATGCGCCAGGCGCCCGAATTCCAGGAGTTCCGCAGCGACGATCTGAGCCTCAGCTTCCTGCCGATGGCTCACGTCGCCGAGCGCATCCTCGCCTCGTACAGCCGGATCAACATCGGCTTCGCCACCGCGTTCGCCTCGAGCATCGGCGCGGTGCTCGAAGAACTCGGCGAGGTGCAGCCGACCATCTTCGGCTCGGTGCCCCGCATCTTCGAGAAGGCGTACGCCCGGGTGCGCGGCGAGCTGGAGAAGAAGCCGCCGGCGGTGCGCGCGCTGGTGGCGTGGGCCGAGAAGGCGGGCGAGGCCCGCGGAGAACGCCTGCGCACGGGCCGCCCGATCCCGCTCGGGCTGCGCATCAAGTACGCCATCGCCGACCGGCTCATCTTCGGCAAAGTGAAGGCCGCGTTCGGGGGCCGGGTGCGGTTCTCGATCGTCGGCGCGGCTCCCACGCCCGAGGCGGTCATGCGCTTTTTCTGGGCTGCCGGCCTGCCGCTGTACGAGGTCTACGGCCAGACCGAGGCCACCGTCGTGACCCACGTCAACCGCCCGGGGCAGGCCCGCATCGGCACCGTCGGCCAGCTCGTGCCCGGCCTCGAGCAGACCATCGCGGACGACGGCGAGCTGCTCATCCGGGGGCCGGCGGTCTTCGGGGGCTACTTCCGCGACCCCGACGCCACGGCCCGGGCCGTCGTCGACGGCTGGCTGCACACCGGCGACATCGCGGAGATCGATCGCGACGGCTTCGTGCGCATCACCGATCGCAAGAAGCACATCATCATCACCGCCGGCGGAAAGAACCTGACCCCGGCCAACATCGAGAACGCCATCAAGTCGGCCGACGCGCTCATCGGCCACGTGCACGCCCACGCCGACGGGCGCAAGTTCGTCAGCGCGCTCGTCGTGCCCGGGCCGCTCGAGACGCTCGGCTACGGCTTGCAGCGGGGGTGGGTCGACAAGGCGACCGTCGAGCGCCTGAGCGCCGAGCTGATCGCCAACCCCGCCGAGCGCAGCGACGCGCTGAGCGCGGCGATGGCGCCGATCGTCGAGCGCACCGAGTACCGTGATCGCATCCGCGAATCGGTGCGTCGGGGCAACCAGAAGCTGTCCCAGGTCGAGCGGGTGAAGCGGTTCGCGCTGCTGAGCCACGACTTCAGCCAGGTGGGCGGCGAGCTGACCCCGACGATGAAGATCCGGCGCAAAGCAGTCGAGCAGAAGTACGCCGATGTGCTCGACCGCCTCTACACCGACGATGGCTTCGGCATCGAGCCCTGACCGATGCCGAAGCCCTGGCGCCCCGAGTTCCCCGTCGACGCCGCGCTGGCCGCCCGGCTCGCCGCGAAGCTGGTCCCCGAGGTCGCCGGCGTGGCCCCCGAGCGGGTCGGGGAGGGCTGGGACAACGACGTCTGGCGCTTCGGGGCATGGACCTTCCGCTTCCCTCGTCGGACGCTGGGGGCCGAGCTGATCCGCTTCGAGGCCCGGGTCCTGCCCGCGCTCGCGCCTCACCTGCCGATCGCGGTGCCGGCCGCCGAGCGCGTCGCCGAGCCCGGGCCCGACCACCCCGCGCCCTACATCGCGCACCGCTACGTGCCCGGCACCACGCTGGATCGGGCCCGGCTCGATGACGCCGGGCGCCGCCGCCTCGCGCCTCAGATCGCGGCGTTCGTGAAGGCCTTGCACGCCATCCCCCGGAGCATCGCCCTCGACGCCGGCGCCCCGCGCGATTCCGCCAAGCGGGACGTCGAGAAGCGGCGGGCGATGATCCGCGAGCGCCTGCCGCGCCTCGCAGGCACCCGCTACGCCCATCACATGGCACCCATCGCGGCGCTGTGCGATGCCATCCCGCCCGCCGACGATGCCATCCCGGGCCCGGCGCGCAGCGTATGCCATGGTGACCTCTACCCCCGACACCTGCTCGTCAACCCGGCCGGTGACCTGTGCGGTGCCATCGACTGGGGCGATGTCATGATCAGCCACCCCGGCATCGACCTCTCCATCGCCTACACTCTGCTGCCTGCGGCCACGCGCCCCGCGTTCTGGGCGGTCTACGGCACCGTCGATGACGGCACCCGGGCCCTGGCCCGCGTCACGGCGGCCCATTACGGCGTCGCGCTCGCGCTCTACGCGCTCGACATCGGCGACGCCCCGCTGGCCGACGAGGCCGAGCACAACCTGCGCAACGCGGTGGCCTGAGCGTCGTCAGCCGCCCGGTGCAGGGGGCACCGGCACCGCCTCGACCCGGCCGTCGGTGAGCCGGATGATCCGATCGGCGAGGTGGAAGTAACGCGCGTCGTGGCTGACCGCGATGACCGCCTTGCCCTGGGCCCGCAGCTCCGCGAGCAGCACCTCGTAGTAGTCCCGTCGCAGCTCGGGATCCTGGTGGGCGGCCCACTCGTCGAGCACGAAGACCGGGCGATCCTCGAGCATCGCGACGATCATCGCCAGCCGCCGGGCCTGCCCGCTCGACAGCTCGAGGTGGGTGAACGCGTCCCCGTCGAGATCGGTGACGCCGTGCAGGGCGAACCGCTCGAGGAGCCCATCGACCCGCGCCTGATCCGAGACGTCGAGCCCGTAGGCCCGCTCGAAGAGCACATGCCGGGCGAAGACGACGGTGAACAGGCTGCGATAGCGATCCAGCCCCACCGCCTGGACCGGCACGCCGTCCAGGCGGACGAGCCCCGCGTCCGGCGGATACAGGCCGCAGAGCAGCTTGACCAGGGTCGTTTTGCCGCTGCCGTTTCCGCCCACCACGAACACCAGCTCGCCGGGTCGCAGCGTCAGGTCGACCGGCCCCACCCGGAAGTCGGCCTCGGTGTCATAGCCGAACTCGACCCGCTGCAGCTCGATGGATTCGAACGTCCGCAGGGGTTCGCGCGAGCTCTCGGCGTCGGGCTCGGGCGCCAGCCGATCCCGCCACCCCACGAGGTTGCGCCACGCCGACTCGGCCCCGATGACCCGCTGACCGGCGTTGACCAGATCGACCAGCGGCCCTTCGGCGAAGAGCACGATCGCCGCCAGGGACAGGATGAGATCGAGCGTGAAGTCCCCTTGGCTGGCGAGGGTGAAGACGACCGCGCCCAGCGCGGCCTGCATGACGAAGGTGATCTTGACGTCGGCGTCGCGGTGGGCGTCGTCCCGCCGCTGGCGCTCGACCATCATCCGCTCGGTGAGGGCGTCGAAGTCGGCCGCGAGGTCGTCGCCGACCGCCCGGTCGAGCTTGAGCTGCGCCGCGCCGGCCAGCATGCGATCGGTCAGCAGGCTCACCTCGGCGAAGACCTCGTCGAAGTCCCCGGCGGCCTCGAACGACTCGGCGATCTCGTCGCGCAGGATCCAGCCGGCGAAGGCGCAGATACCGACCCAGCAGACGAAGGCCGTCAGCGAGGTGTAGAGCAGGTACAGGCTCAGCCCGGCGATCACCGCGCCGTTGAAGACGAGCCCGCCGATCATGCGGGGCAGGTTGGCCAGCGTCTCGACGTCCCGGGTGAACGCCTCGGCGATCTCGTCGTAGCGCTCGACCGATCGCAGCGAGGTGCCCCGCAGGCGGGTGAGCAGCGCGTTCTGGAACTCGATCAACCGCTCTTCGAGCATCACCACCGCCCGGGTGCTCGCGGTGCGGCGCAGCGCGAGGCCGCCGACGAGGGCCAGCCCGAAGACGACGACCACCGCCCAGTAGGCCGCCGTCGTGGCCGGCAGCCGGGCGCCCCAGGTCACCAGCGGGACCAGCACCGCCTCGAGGCCACCGGCCAGCGCCGAGAGCAGCAACACCGGGATCACCCGCCGCCGCGCCTCGCGGTCGAAGAGATCGAAGACGGACAGCCTCATGTGATCCGCCCGTCGGCGAGGTGCAGCCGGCGGTCGGCGGCGTCGAAGTACGCGTCGTCGTGGGTGACGGCGATGATCGCCTTGCCCCGGGCGGCCAGCGCCGGCAGCAGCCGGCGATAGAAGCGCTCGCGAAAGCGGGGGTCCTGGTCGGCGGCCCACTCGTCGAAGACCAGGATCGGCCGGTCGCGCAGCAGGGTGACGACCATCGCCAGCCGCTTGCGCTGGCCCGTCGACAGCTCCACGGTGCTGAACGCGCCGTCGGCGTATCCCACGACGTGGTCCAGCTCCATCTCGGCGAGCAGCGCCCGGACCCGGGCCGGCTCGACCCCGCCCAGGCCGTAGCCCCTCTCGAAGAGCGTGAAGTCGGCGAAGATCGCGCCGAACAGATCACGCGCCGTCGCCGGAGGCAACGCCGGCATCGGGCGCCCGTTGATCCGCAGCTCGCCGTCGGTGCGGGCGTACAGGCCGGTCAGGACCTCGAGCAGCGTGGACTTGCCGCTGCCATTGCTGCCCGTGACGAACACCACCTCGCCCGGCCGCAGCGTCAGATCGATGGGCCCGATCGCGAAGCCGGGGCGCCCTGGCGTATCCGGATAGGCGAAGCGGACCCCGCGCAGCTCGAGCTGCTCGAATCGACCGAAGCCCTCGCCCGACGCATCGGGGGGCTCGCCCGGCGCGTCCGCCAGCGTCGCGATGAGGCGGTCCATCCGGGCCAGCGCGGCGCCCCCACGAGCCGCCTCGAGCTGGTCGATGATGACGTGGGCCACCGGATCGAAGACGAACAGGGCGGCGAGCACGAGCCGATCCGCCTCGGCGCTCGCCTCCGGGACGATGTGGGTGTAGCCCAGCGCGAGCGCGCCGATCAGGCAGAAGAGCAGCCCCTGGGTGACCGCCTCGGTGGTGTTGAACGCGCGATACATCAACTCGCCGCGCCCGAGGTGGGCGGCGGTGTCCGCGGCGTAGGCCGCGCCGAGCGCCTCGCTGCGCGGCCGGTGCACCTTGACCTGGGCGAACCCGTCGATGACCGACTCGACGACCCCGAACAGCGTCTCCCGGTTGTCTTCGAAGTCCCGCGCCAGCGCCTCGGCCTGGCTGCCCAGCACGCTGATCGGGATCGCCGACAGCGCCGCGAGCAGCACGAAGAGCGTGACCGATCGGGTGTCGCCGAACAGCCCGTAGGCGATGGTCAGCGCCGTGACGAGCGTCTCGGAGAGCAGCAGGACGATGATGGGCCCCGCCTCGACCACCCGGGCGGCGTCGCTGGTCAGGCGGGCCCGGACCGTGGACTGGCCGATCGCTTCGAGCTGACTCAGGCTCGTGCGGCGCAGCTCGGCGACGATGTGGCGCTGCCGGGACGCGACCGCCCGGGTGAAGGCCCGCGACGCCTTGGTGCGGGCCCAGGTCTCGGCGCCGAGGGTGCACAGCATGCCCAGGGCGAAGAGCGCCGCGAAGCGGGCGGCCGACTCCCCGGCGCGATAGGCCTCCATCGCGCCGCTGATCGCGATCAGGACCGACACCTGCCCGCAGGCGAGCAGCACGACGTCGGCGATGACCGGCCAGCGCCCGATCCGGGGATCGGAGAGCAGGACCCCGACCAGACCCCGGAAGTGGGCGAAGGTCTGCCTGTCCGGCAGCCGGTTCACCGGGTGGGTTCCGGCCGGTGATCAGTAAGCGGCATGGCCCCGCAGGATGTCGACGAGGCTCTCCTCGACCAGCCGCTCGAAGATGACGTGGGGGTAATACGAGCGCCCGTGCTCGGCGACATAGTCCCGGTGGAACGCCTTGAGCCGGCGGTTGCGGCGCCCGGGGCGCTCGTCGGCGCGCACGATCTCGAGCAGCGCGTCCCGGGTGGCGTCATCGACGGGCAGAGCGCCGGCCTCGACCAGCCGACCGGTGACCCGCACCCGCTGGGCCATCGTCTCGTTGATGATGTGCGAGACGGCGATGTTCCGGCCGTACGAGGTGACATGATGCCACCAATAACACGGCACATAGAGCATGTCGCCCGCTTCGATGCGCGCCACGTAGGGGGTCGCGTCGGCGAGGCGGGGGAACGCATCCGGATCGGGGCGGGCGAGGTCGACGTCCGAGCGGAAGTCGCCCGGTCGGGCGTACATCGCCGGCAGATCGCAGACGTCGAACAGCAGGAAGGTCTTGCTGCCCGCGATCTGGCACATCAGGTTCTCGTTGTCGTCGTAGTGCAGCGTCGAGACCTGCCCGTCCTGCCCCCACCACAGCGTATGCCGCCGCAGCACGGGGAAGACCGCCGACAGGCCGTGATCGCCGATGTCGGGGTACAGCGGCGGGGGCAGGTTGAGGTCGTGCACGTAGTGATGGGCGTCGGGGGTGTCGGCGAAGCGCTCGACGAGCTCGGCGGCGGTCATCGAGATCTGCTCGGTCGCGTCGAGCAGCAGCCGCCCCTCGGCGTCGTGGGGCACCACGTCCACCCGCAGCGGCATCGCGCCCAGCGTCTCGCGCAGGCGGGCGTCGGTCCACTGCATCGCGGGCCATTCGGCGGCGGCGCCCCGGACGATCAGCGGGCGGTGACGCTCGACGTACTCGGCCCGGAAGCGGTCCGGGTCGATGCGCTCCACCTCGTCGACCGGCAGGGGAGGGGGCAGCGGGAACCGCGCTGCATCCGGTGTCGACTCAGTCGATGAAGGCATGGCGCACCGCTCTGGCATCAGTGATACGCCGTGCGGCGGATGATGTGACTCTGGGGCGTGTCGATCAATCGCTCGGCGATGGCATGTCGGTAATATGAGCGACCCTGCGCCCGGCGGTACTGCGCGTGATGGCGCCGCAGCCGCTTGAGCTGGATGAGCGGGGGCGCATCGGCGCACAGGATCGCGCGCAGCGCCTCGATCTCTCCGGCGGCGTCGGGGGTCGTGAGCGCGCCGGCGTCGAGCAGGCGCCGGGCGACCCGGATCCGCTGGGCCCGGCTCTCGGTGATCAGGCACGACACCGCGAGGTTGCGGCCGTATGACCAGACCTGATGCCACCAGTAGCACGGCACGTAGAGCACGTCCCCCGGCCCGATACGGGCCAGGTAGGGGGTCGCCCGGCTCAGCAGGCCGTGACGGTCGGCGTCGAGGCGATCGAGATCGGCCGTCGACGTGTCTCCCGGCTCATCGGGCTGGGGATAGACGTGCTCGATGTCGGTGATGTCGAACAGCACGAACTCTTTGTACCCGGCGCACTGGTACATCAGGTTCTCGTTGTCGTCGAGGTGCAGGCTCGACCGCTGGCCGTCCCGCCCCCACCACAGCGTCATCTCGCCCGGGGGCAGGCACGCGCTCCAGCCCGGCGTCGGCAGATCGGGGCGCAGCCGGGCCGGCAGGGGCTGGTTGAGGATGTAGGGGTAGCGCCCGGCGTCGTCGAGGGCTTCGATGAAGCGATCGACGTCCATCTCGACGCTGCGCGCCCGATGCAGATCGGGCCGGCCGTCCGCGCCCGGCGGCATGACATCGACGGTGAACCGCAGCCCGCGCAGGCGCTCGGCGAGCGCGGCGTCGCTCCATGCCATCGCCGGGGTGCCTCTCATCGCGCCCCGCACGATCACGGGCCGATGGGCCTCGACGTAGTCCGCGCGGAAGGCATCGGCGCTGATCGCCTCGACTTCGTCCACCGGCTCGGGGGGTGGCAGGATCACGGGCGACCCTCGGCCATACGGGCCCGCCAGCCGGCGACGATCGGCGCCATCGCCTCGCTCTCGAGGTGTTCTCTGCCCTTGCGGGCTTCGAGCCGGCCGATGAACTGCTCGGCGTTCGAGATGTTGAAGAAGTCGTGCGACACCGAGACCGAGTCATCGATCGCGCGGGTCTGGTGCCACCAGCCATCGGGCAGCACCAGCACGTCCCCCGGCTCGAGCACGCAGGTGCGCACCGGCGAGGCGTTGGCGTACAGCGGGAAGCGGCGCAGGTCGGGCGCGGCCAGATCGACGGCGCCGTCGTAGAGCCAGGGGGCGTCGCTCGCCGGGTGCAGCCACCACCGCTTGCGGCCGACCACCTGGGCCGAGGCGACGTGCTGGCCCAGGCGATCGCTGTGCAGGCCGATGCCCGAGCCGGCGCGGCCGAGGAAGATCCAGGTCAGGGCGTTGCGATCCCGCGCGGGCAGATCAGCGGTCCAGTCGCGTTCGGGCCCGTCGAGGAAGGGCAGGGGCGTGATGTCGTCTTCGAAGAGGACGACGCAGTCATCGAGACACCACATGGCATACCGTGGTGGATCCGATGAGCCATCGAGGAAGCGGGCCAGCCGCTCCTTGCGGCTCTGGTCGTCCCGCTTCTCGAACGACTGCACGAACAAGCGCCCGAAGCGTTCGCGGAGGTGCTCGATGCTCCACGACGAGCGCGCGGGCCAGTGGTCGATCTGGCCTTCGAGGACGACCGGGCGCCGAGGCTCGAGGTACTGGCTCAGGAGCTGGTCGAAGTCGATGGGCCCCGCGATGCGCTCGACCGGCTCGGTGGCGCGCGCCGGCAACGCCGCCTGCCAGCGGGGGTGCAGGTCGGCGCTCGCCGCGCGGAACTCGGCGACCTTGGGATCGCCCTCGCTCTGGTGTTCGAGCGCGTAGGCGTAGGCCGCGTAGTTGGTCTCGTTGACGATGTCATGAGTGATCGAGATCGAGTCTTCGACGATCTCGGTCTCGTGCCACCAACCGACGGGCAGGAACAGGACCTCGCCCGGCTCGAGCACGAAGTCGAGGCACGCCGCATCGGCGAAGGCCGGGAAGTGCTCGACATCCGCATCGCGTCGACGCCAGCTCGCCTGCCCGTCGGCCAGGAACGGCGACATCTCGGGCGGGCTGACCCACCACCGCTTGCGGCCGCAGATCTGGGCCGACCACAGGTGGGTGCCCATGCTGTCCTGGTGGTTGGCGATGCCCGTGCCCCGGTTGCCCACGAACACCACGTTGGTCTGCCCGTGCAGCCTCTGCGGGAGCTGAAGCAGCCAGTTGAAGTCGGCGTCGCCGAGCACCGTGCCGTCGAGCGTGTAGTCCCGGCGGAGCAGCGGCAGCGCCTCGGCCGGGTAGAAGCTCGAGTAGATCGCCTCGCCGCCCCGCATGCGCTCGACGAGCCGCCGGAAGCGGATCGGCTGGGCGCCGCCCTCGTCGCCGGTGGCGAAGGCGTTGGTGAACAGCCGCCCGAAGCGCTCGGCGAAGTCGTCCAGGGTCCACTTCGAGCGGGCGGGCCAGTCATCGATGAGACCCTGCACGATCACCGGCCGCCGGGCTCTCAGCGACTCGACGCGCAGGCGCGCGGCGGTCGCCTCGGACGCCGGCCAACGCTCGATGGCGGCGCCGTCGTACTGCGCTTCGAGGATCTGTGCGCCCTTGCTCGGCGTGGTGTTCATGCTCACTCCCGACCGAAGATCATCTGCCGTGGCCGGGTGAACCGGATCAGGTCGTACAGCGCGTGCGCCCGCGCGTAGCGACCCACGCGGGGGATGACACCCCGGCCGCCGGCGTCCAGCAGCCGGGTCACTTCGGCGACGTGGTGTGGCTCGATGCGATGGTGGCCCGCTTCGAAGAGCCGGCGGATGACATCACGCAGCGTCTCGTCCCGCTCGTTGAACGCCCACGAGATCATGATGTTGCGCTCGAAGCTCGCGACCGTGTGCCACCAGTGCGTCGGCACGTAGAGCAGGTCGCCCGGCGCCAGCCGCGCCTCGTAGAAGGTGACCCGATCGAGCTCGGGGAAGCGCTCGCGGTCGGGTCGGCGCTGATCGAGGGCCGAGTAGTTGACGCTCGTGGGATCCAGCGGGCGGAGGCAGGGCGACTCCTCGGGCGCGCACAGGACGAGGTGCTTGCGCCCGGTGATCTGGGCGATCACGTTCTCGTACCAGTCGCTGTGCCAGGCGATGCGGTTGCCGCCCCGGGTCATGATCAGCCGCCGCCGATAGAACGGCCCGAACGCCTCGAACAGCGGGTGTGGGGCGATGTCGGGCAGCAGCTCGGGGCGCAGCCAGGGATCGACGTAGTAGTCGTATCGCCCCTCGGGCTCATCGAGGCGATCGAGGAAGGCGCCGAAGGTCATCGGGACCGGCAGAGCGTCGTCGAAGACCCGCCCTTCGAACTGGTCGGGCGACGTCTCGACATCGATCCGGCAGTGCCCGAGCCGCGCTCTCAGATAGTCGTTGGTCCACCGGGTGATGGCCGGCCAGTCGGCCACGGCGCCCCGCACGAGCAGCGGCCGGTTGGCCCTGACGTGGCGAGCGGCGAAGTCCTCCACCGTGATGGACTCGACGGCCTCGATCGGGTGGTGGATCAGCGGCCGGCTCGGGTCGAGGTGCGCAGCGCGCGAAGGTTCGGTGGACTGCACCCGGTCGCTCCGTCAGGTGTCGCCCGCGGCGCTGTGATCTCGGAAGATACCCAGCTTCGCGCGGAAGAAGTTCTGCATGAGGTACAGCACGGGGCGGCTGAGCCGATCCGCGTCGGCGAGCAGCGCAGCCCGGGCCCGCGGCTTGACCCGATCCAGCGCGTCGGCCGCAGCGGCGAGGTCGCCCCCACCGTCCAGGGCCACGGTGTACAACGTGACGAGGCGGGCGTACGTCTCGAATGCGTCGACCCACCAGATCCCGCCCCGGGCGAGCGCGCTGCTCGTGTCGGCGGCGGTCTCCCGGGGGGCTGACACGAGCCCGTCGATATGGGCCTGCCGCGCGGCGTCGAGCGGGAAGACACCCGCCCGCAGCAGCTTGGCGAACGCCATCTGCTGGGCCCGTCGATCGAGGCGCACGTACGACAGCGCGATCGAGCGCCCCGCGGAGCGCACGCTGTGCCACCAGTAGCCGGGCACGTAGAGCATGTCGCCGGGCTCGAGCTCGACGTCGTAGCGGGTGACGTCGGCGAACCGCGGATGGCGCTCGAGGTCGACCCGATCGGGGTCGGCGATCTCGGAGAAGTCGGGTTTGTAGACGTCGTCGTGGGGGTAGAGCCCGCCGAAGTCGGCGATGTCGAAGAGGGTGAAGATCTTCTTGCCCGCGACGAGCACGTAGACGTTGTCCTCGTCGTCGTAGTGCAGGGGAGCGAATTGATCGCCGCCGCCCATGAACATGCCGACCCGCCGCTCGACGTCTTCGAGCAGGGCGAAGCCATCGAGCAGCGGTGAGGCCCCCAGGTCGGAGACGAGGACCCCGGGCATGCGGGCGTCGTTGATGTAGCGCCGCTGGTCGTCGGCGTAGTGATCGAGGAAGGCTGCCAGCCGGGTCGGGCCGATGGGGGACTGGTGGTCGAACCCGATGTCGTCCCGGGTCGAGGTCGTCTCGGCGATCGGGCGGTAGCCGGCCCGCTGACGCAGGTAGTCATCGCTGCGCCACCGCTCGACGGCCGGCCAGTGCCCCGCTCCACCTCGCAGGACGCACGGGCGGTTGCCCGAGAAGTACGCTCGGAAGAAGACCGGCGGGTCGATTCGATGCAGTTCGACGACCGAGCGCCGCCGCGTCACCTCGGACGCCACGGCGCTCGCGCTGGCAGGCTCCATGGGCGAAGACTCTCGGCGCTCGGGTTCAGCTACGGCGGCGGCGGCGGGTGTACGCGGCAGCGCCCATGCCCTCGAGATCGGCTTCGGGCACGAAGGTGGGCAGCTCGATCTCCTGCTTGTGCCCGTACTTGAGCTCGACGTAGTTGGGGTTGCTCTTGAGCATGGGCACGGCGACGTAGGTCACGCCGTTGATGGACAGCTCGCTGCGGTAGATGCTGTCGCCCGCCGGGCCCTCTTCGGGGCCGGCGACCTCCGCCTCGGCGCTCGAGACCGCGTCGCTGTCGAGCTCGTTGTCGAGGTACTCGGGGTACTGCAAGAGGAAGTCGACCGAGACGTAGAGGACGCCGTCGATCTCGATCTCACTGCCGAAAGGCTTCGCGTTCGGGCTCATCGTCGCTGCTCCTGGACCGTTTTGCGCGTCGCGCCGCGCCGTCGCCGAACACCGTGCTCGGCACATTCGAATGCGTAGCAGATCGCCCCACACCCGGCAACGGGCAATTGTCACATTCGAGAAACGCGTGGGCGCGGGTCGTGTGGCATGATGCCAGCCCGACCCGGCCCCCGGAGTCGAGATGCGCCCGATGCCCCCGCTGTCCCCCATGCCCGAAGCGATGCCCGAGCTGTACGCCCGGCTCGTCGACGCGCGCGCCGAGTGTGCTCCGACCGCCTTCGCACGCAGCGTGCTCGCGGTCCTGAACGCTGTGATCGCCCACGACTTCGCCGTGCCCGAGGCGTTCTTCGGCGCCCGCCTCGCCCGGCCGACGGCGTCCGGAGACACCCTGTACGACGTGCTCGCCGGCTGGGGATACCCCGACTTCACCCGCTGGGTCGAGGCGTCCCGCCGCACGACGCTGGCCCACATCGGCCCCCCGGATGCCCCCCGGATCTGGCGCCTGCCGGTGTATGTGCACTTCGTCCGCGAGGCCGCCGGGCAGTGCTTCGTCGGGCCGAAGGCCGATGACGACCTGCTCGACGACCTCGACCGCTTCGACGCCGGGGCCGCGCGGCTGTGGCGGGCCGATCGTGACACCTTCGCCCGCCGGTGCAGCCGGTCGTTCGTCGAGTGGCGCTTGCGGCGCAACCTCGACCGGGCCAACCACGACTTCGGCGAGAGCGGCGCCCAGGAGGCTGTCGAGCTGCTGCGGCGCGACTTCCTGCCCTACAATGACTGGTATGAGACCTGTATCGAGCGGGTCGGCAGCCCGGGGCTGCGCTTCGAGGTCGTCGGGTCGCGAGACATCGTCGTGCCCGACCCGCTCAGCGAGCGTGACTTCGGCTGGTTCGAGGGGCTGACGCTGCCCACGGATGCCATCAACCTCTTGGTCACCGCGCCGGGGCGGAGTCAGGACGACTTCGCCGCGCTGCCGCAGTGTGCCTTCGCCGGGCCGACCTGGCGCCCCGAACTCCAGCGGCGGGCCCGGGGGCTGGCGGTGGTGTGCGCGGCGCACCTGGGGCATGTGCGCCGCCCCGGGCGGGGCTTCGGCCAGGAGTCGGGGGTCACCCTGGTGCACGAGCTGGGGCACCTCTTCCAACTGCATCACCTGGGGCACGCCGCGCTGCACGACATCGCCGAGGGGCGGGACGACTTCGATCACCCCCACATCGGCGTCGAGTCGGATACGCTGTGGCGGCGCCCGCGGCTGCAAGTCGCGACCCGGCGCCCCGAGCGCGCGCTGTTCGTGCGCCACCTGCACAGCCGCTCGATGTTCTTCAACATCATGACCACGCTGCCCCAATGCGACGACCCGTTCCTCTTCACCCGGGGGCAGGCGGCCCGAGCGCGGCTCTTCTGCGCGCTACACTACGGCGACATCCGGACGCCGGCCGGACGCTGGGAGGCGGCGCCGCGGTGGGTCGCCCGGCGCACGACCGATCACAGCCGGCTGCTCACCGCGCGCTTCGACGCCCCGCTCAACCCGAGCGGCAGCGGAGGGTGAGCCGGCGCGTGCTCACTGCGCCCGGGGGAACCGCAAACCGCACTGTCGCAGGCGGCCGTTGCACGCGCCGGTGGTGACCGCGTCCCGGCTGCACTGCCAGACCGTGTCGGACTGCTCGATGCAACTGTCGACCACGCACGCCCCGCCGCCGCAGGGGCTCGTGCCGCCGATGCAGGCCACCAGCCGGGCGACCTCGCCGGCGCAACCCTGGTCGAACGCGCACTCGATCCACTCATTGGCCCCGCAGATGAGGCAGTCGATGCCGCCCGCGTTGAGGCATTGGAAGACACACGTCGCGTCGTCCGCCGAGCAGCCGAGCATGCAGTCCCGGGCGCCCTCGCAGGCGTCGTAGGGCGCCTCGAGCGGGCGGCGGATGTAGCCGAAGAGCAAGCACATCTCATCGAAGGTGCCATCGCCCCAGCCCACGTCGTCCGGTGCTCGTCCGGTGGGCTGGCCGGCGGCGGAGTTGTCGTAGGTGCAGCGCAGGCGCAGCGTATCGCCGGCCCCGATCGAAGGGGCCTCGCCCTCGGGGAAGAAGTAGCCCGCCTGCCATTGGAAGTCCCAGTCGGGGATGTCGACCACGCACTCTTCGGAGCCATCGGCCCGCACCAGATCGGCCCGGATGCGCTGCCCGAGCAGGTGCATGTGCGGCGCGACCGCCACCAGCTCCCCGGCGCCGGTCGGCTGGAAGTCCTGGCCCCCGGTGTGCGCGCCCTCACCGGCGGGGATGTCGAGCCACAGGTCGGCGAAGCCCACCACGTCGATGCGGGCCTCGGGCTGCTCGCCCTCGGGCAGCGTCCACAGCTCGAGCCGCGACCGGTCGGGGCGGGGGTCGCCGAGGCCGTTGGCCATGTTGTAGTGCATCTGCATCACGAGGCGCGCGCCGGCCGGGACGAGCAGCGCGCCGCCGTCGGGCAGCGGCTCGTCGGAGGCGCCGGGGGCCCACAGCGCAAAGACGCTCGCCGGGTAGACCACCGGATCGCCGAAGCAGCGGTAGCCGGGGATGTCGGTCTGGTCGTCGCGGCGATCGACCGCGTCGGAGCCGGTGGGCGGGATCAGGAAGACGACGATGTGATGCACGAGGTCGGCGCGATCGGGGATCGCCCGGGTGCGGGTGACCCAGGTGTCGCGCTCGAAGGTGTGTGACACCGGCAGGCAGCGATAGTCATCGGGCACGGTGCTGTCGGGCAGGTAGCCTTCGGCGGGCTGCACGATGAGGTCGGGTGGGGTGTCGTCGATCGGATCGGCGGGCGCGGGCGGCTGCACGTACGCCGCCGGATCGCCGGCAGGGAACCCGGCCTCGGCCCAGATGCGCACCGCCTCCCGCTCGGCGTCGGGCACGAGCCGGGCGTGGCGCAGCGGTCGGCAGGCGGGGTCGGGGGGCCAGGGCGGCATGCGACCGGTCTCGAGGGCGATCGCCGCCGGGCGGACCCAGGGCGGCGGGCCGTCGGTCCAGTCGGCGTCCCGGTGGCGCAGATCGAAGGGCGCGACGCCCCCTGCCTGGTGGCACTCGACGCAGCGCTGCTCGAAGATCGCGCGCACCGCGCCGTGCCAGGTGGGGCCGTCGTAGGGCGGGGCGGCGTCGCCCGGCTCGGGGGCCGCGTCGATGGGTGGGGGTGAGCCGTCGGCCGGGGTCGCGTCGGACGCGGGCCCGACCGCATCGGGGGCCGCGCCGTCCGGGCGGGGATCGGCGTCGTCGTCGGCGTCACACCCGCCCAGCGTCAGGGCCAGCGCGACGAGCCAGAGCGCCACTCGTCTCATCGATGCCTCCAGTCGAGCGGGGCGGGCCGCGAAGGGACGAAGCGACGAGCGGGCGCCCGGCGGCCGGCGGGCGCCGAGGGATCAGGCGTCCTTGGGCGGCGCCTCGGCCCCCGCGTCGTCTTCGGCCGCTTCGGCGGCGGCCGGGGGATCGGTCGGCCCCGTCTCGGTGCGGCGGATGAAGGCCTTGCCGGCCTCGACCTGCTGCTGGAAGTAATCCCGGAAGGCCTCGGGGTCGAAGTCGAAGAGCGTGCCGCCCGAGCCGAAGTGGGCGGTGAAGACCCGCCCGATGGCATAGGTCAGCCCGCCGGCGACCACCGGGCCCGAGGCGACGGCCAGCGGGATCCCGATGATCGGCACGCCCTTGACGAGCGACGCCAGGCCCAGGGTGGCGGTCGGCGCCGCGGCCCCGGCGAGCAGCGCGGTGATCGCCGACTTGCCGAGGTCGGCCTTGAACTCGACGCCGTAGTAGCGCGCGAGGCTGTGCAGCATCTTGAGCGAGAAGCCGGTGGTGGTGGCGAAGTCCACCAGCGGGATCGGGACCAGCCCGAAGCCGGCGGACCACAGCGTCCACTTGCGCACGATGCGGTCGGCCCCGGTGGTCGAGGGCAGGGGGGCGGGGCCCGCGTCGGGCGAACCGGTCGGGTCGGCGGATGCAGCGGCGGCGGCCATGAGCGTCTCCAGTGTGACGGGGTCGAGGGCTCGAAGCGAGCGAGGCGAGAGTAGCCCGAGTCCCTTGGTCGGTCAACGATCCCCGGCCCGCCGGGGCGGACGTTCGCGCGCGCCACCGCGGTGGGCCGCCGCGGTCTCACGACTCGAGCTCTTGCTCCAGCTCTTCTTCGAGGGTCGGATGGCGGGGCTTGCGCTGTCCGGTCATGAACAGCAGGAACCACATCAGGAGCGGGGTCAGCAGGAACGACAGGAGCGCGAAGCCGAAGATGCCCAGGCGTCGCTTGCGCCCGGCGATGCCGATCAGCACGCAGGCGAGGATGTACGCCGGGTGGGTGATGATCGGCAGGATGATCGGCAGGGCGGCGCTCACGGGGCGTCACCGGGCGCGGGCGGCGGCCCGGCGGGATCGCCCAGCCCCGGCGGGGCCGGCTGGTCACCGGGCGCCGGCGGCGGGGGATCTTCGGGGGCCTCGACCGCCGGCCGCTCGGGGATCGGGGCGACCCCGGCCGGAGGTTCTTCCGCGGAGGGTTCGGAGGGTTCGGGGAACCCGGCCGGCTCAGCTCTCGGGGGGCTCGGCGCGACGTCGGCGTTGAGGATGACCGGGAGCTGGCCCTCGCCGGTCCCCATGAGGATGATCTTGGCGTTGGGCGACTCGGCGAGCCGCTCGGTGGCCTCCAGCCCCCGCCACTTCAGGATGGGGACCCCGCTGATCGTCTCGAAGGCCCGGATGCCTTCGGCCTCGATGATGCGGCGCTCGCGCTCGTCCTTCTCCTTCTCGAGTCGGAAGCGGTAGCTCAGCATCTTCTGCTCTTCGGTCAGCTTGGCCTTGATCGCCTCCTCGATGCGGGCGGGCAGCCGCAGCTCGGTGACGAGGAACTCGTCGACCTCGAAGTAGTCGCTGTTGAGCTCGCCCCGCAGGGTCTCGTTGAGCTCGTGCAGCAGGCCCGCCTCGTCCTTGGCGTAGATCATCTCGGGGGTGAAGTTGCCGAGGACCATACGCAGCGTCGAGACGACCTCGGGCTTGACGACCTTGTCGACGTAGTTGGGCCCGATGTCGCGGTGCAGCAGCGGCAGGTAGTCCCGAGTGGGGCGGAACCGGATCGAGCTGATGATGCGGATCTCGAGGCCGTCGTTGGCATAGATCAGCGTCTCCTGGCGCAGCTCCTGGATCCGCATGTTGTAGATGTAGAACTCGTCCCACGGGAAGAGGACGTGCACCCCCTCGCCATAGGACTCTTCGAGCACGGTGCCCCCGAGCAGGGCCAGCCACTTCACCCCCCGCTCGCCGGGCAGCACCCGGTGCACGATGCGATCGAAGAAGATCACGAACGTGAAGAGCACCGCGACGAGGAGCGCCTTGCCCGCGATCACCAGGCCTTCTCTGGCCCGGCGGCGGTGCCGGCGCCACTTCAGCGCGCGCTTGCGCTGCTCGACCTCCTCGGTGCCGGCGTCCTCGCCCTCTGCCGGGTCTTCGTCTGCGGGGGCGGCGTCCGGCGACGTCCGACCGAACCACCGGCGATACCACGGGGGCCTCGGCTCCCCGGCGTCGGCCTCGCCCTTCTCCAGCGACGGGCCGCGCCCGGGCGGGTCGGTCTGGGGTGTCTCGTCGCTCGGCTGCATCAGTGGTCTTCGCTCGGCACGGCGGGCTGCACTTCGGGCGGCGAGGATGCCTCTTTCTGGTCCGGGGCGCCACCTTCTGCCTCGTCGGCGCCCTGTTGTGTGACGAGGTCGGCGACGATGTCGGCGATCGCCTCGGCCATCTCTCTGCGCTGGCTGCTCACGCTCACGGTGGCCGAGAAGCCGGCCGCCCACGGCTCGACCCGGAGCCGGGCCAGCGCCATCCGGGTGGCCACGGCGAGGCTCGGCCCGACCCACCATCGGCCGGCCGGCAGCAGGCCCCGGCGCTCGAACAGCGTCGCGAGTCGGGCCGGCGACAGGGTGACGGTCAGGCCGACGGTCGGCTCCGGGCCCTCGGGGCGGGCGGCGGCGTCGGGGGCCGCGTCGTGCGCGGGCCGGGCGTCGGCCGGCGCGGCGTCGGTGGGGAGGCCGGCGTCCGCCGAGTCGGAGTCGGTCGGCGCTCGTGGCGACGCGGGCGCGACGTCGAGCACCGCCGAGAGGGTGTCTTCGCCCACGATGAGGGTGATGCGGGGCAGCGGCGGCACGCGGACGGCGAACTGCGTCGGGGCGATGACGTCCAGGCCGTCGACCGCCCGGGCCAGCCGGATCAGCGTGCGCTGAACGCCCGGCCCGTCGGTGTGCCGCCACTGCACGACGGGCCGCAGCAGATCGAGGGCGGCGGGCACCCCGGTCGACTCGACCGGCCGATCGGGATCGGGAGTGAAGTGCACCGCCAGCTCACCGGGGAACGGCTCGATCAGATCGCGCGTCAGGCTGACGCCGGAGTCCGCTCGCAGGGCCGCCTCGAAGTGGGCCAGCTCACCGCGATCGGCGATCACCAGCAGCCCCTTGAGCCAGTCGTAGCCGACCCCGGTGTCGAGCCGCAGCCTCAGCGCGCCCGGCGTGATCAGCGGCATCGGCAGGGGCGCCTCGGCCGCCGGGGCCGTCGGCAGGAGCCGGGCCGGCAGCGAGCCGATGGCGATGGACTGGATCCAGCGCAGCTCGGCGGCGCTCTCGTCGAGGTGCACCTCGAAGACGGCCGGCCCGAAGGGATACGCCGCGGCCCGGATGAGCTGGGTGCGGGCCACCGCCCGGGCGCTGGTGAAGAGGTCCAGGCTCTCCAGCCGCAGCCGGCTGCTCGCCTTGCGGTTGGCCGCGTCGTACATCTCCAGGCTGCGATCGGCCCGCTCGCCGCGCCGCAGGCGCTCGATCTTGGGATCTTCGGCCGCCGTACGCAGCCCCCGCCGCACCAGCGCCGGGACGTCGACCACGGCCAGGGCCACCGGCGTGGGCGAGGCGCGCTCGAGGGCCTCGGCGATGTGCGGCTGGTCGGCCATCGCCGGGCCGGCGTGCTGCGCCAGACGCTGGGCGTGATACAGCGACTCGCCGGGCTGGAGATCATCGCCGAAGACCACCCACACGTCGTCGCCCTGCCAGCCCAACGTCGGGCCGCGCCCGTCGTGGCGTGCCAAGAGCGTCGCCGTGCCCACCGACTGCTCCCGCACGGGGAGCCGGCCAGCGGTCGTGAGGTGCAGCAGCGTGCGCATCACCCCGATATCGGTCGAGCGCCAGCCGATCGCCACCACCATCGGATCCACGTCGAGCACCGCCGCCGCGATGGGGTGATCGGGATCGATGGACAGGTGACGCAGCGTCGTCACGTCGCTCAGATCGTGGCCGGTGAGGTGCTGGGCCCGGATCCGCAGCGCCTCGCCCCACGGGCCGGCGGCCGTGAAGAGGCGGTCGATGGCCAGGTGCCGATCGAGGCCCGTCGGCCCGATGACGGCGCCCGCGGCCAGCGTGCCCGGGGGCAGCCGGCGGACGAGGGGGTTCTCGGCCAGCGGAGGCAGCTCGAGCTCGGGCGGCTCGACGTCGGGGAACAGCTCTTCGGGTATCAGCGCGAGGTGCCCGGCGTCGGTGACCCGGATCGGACCCTCGGCGTCCGCCAGGTCGGGCGCGGGCGCGCCGCTCGAGGTCGGTGGCCCGGAGCCGGCGCCCGGCGGCGGGCCGGGGTCCGGGGCACACCCCAGCAGCAGACCCAGCAGCAGACCCAGCAGCAGGCCCGGCAGCAGGCCCGGCAGCAGACCCGACGCGGCGAGGGCGCCCAGCCATCCCGCCGGCGAGGCGCGCCGCGCGGGCGATCGCGGTCGAGCCCGTTCAGGCATGCGCCTTCACGGGACCCGGCGCCGGGGCGCGCTCGGCCTCGGCGGACGCCTCGGCGGGGGGCGGCCCGGCGAGCGCCTCGACGTCGGGCAGGGTCGAGACCAGACCCACCGCGGCCCCCACCGCCTGCACCCCGATGGCGGCCACCGGCCCCACGCCGAACGCGAGCACGCCGAAGCCGAGCAGGCCGGTCGCGGCGGTGTTCCAGGCCATCAGCCGCCCCTGCGCCCGATGGTAGCGCCGGGCGAGGTCGATGAGGGCGGGGACGCGATCGAGCGGCTGACCCGACATCACGATGCCCGCGCCCCGCGCGACCGCCGCGTCGGACGTCAGCGCGATGGAGATGTCGGCGGCGCCCATCATCGCCCGGTGCACGACGCGATCACCCAGGGCGGCGGCCATACGACCGGCGGTGCGCAGCGTGCCCACGTAGTCGGCGATGGCCTCCGGATCACGCTCGGTGATGATCTGCCCCGCGCCGATGCGCTCGCCCCAGTGATCGGCGACCCGATCCCCCTCGGCCAGCAGCAGGATGGGCTCGATGCCCCGCTGCCTCAGCTCGGGCATCAGCCGCTCGGCGCCGGGCCGCAGCGCGGGCTCGAACGCGATGACCGCCACCTCGGCGCCGTCGGCGGCCACCGTGAGCGTCGTGTCGCCCCGCTGATGGGCTGCCCGCCGGACCGCGTCCAGCCCGGTGTCGCCGTCGACGCCCTCGGCCCGCAGGGTGGCCGCCGCGCCCACGCTCACCGAGCGCCCGTCGATCCAGCCCCGGTAGACGCCGCCCCGGGGCACGACCGGCTCGCCCTCGGCGGTGAGGCCCCGCAGGGACAGCGCCTCGACCAGCGCCGGCCGGATGGCCTCGTCGCGCCCGCTCATCAGAGCCGCCGCCCACCGCAGGGCCCGAGCGGGCTCGAAGCCGGCGATGGCCCGGATCCGGCTGACCGACAAGCGCTCGCTGTCGACGAGGGTGCTCAGCTCGAGGAGCACCACGCTCACCCCGGCCAGCAGTTCGAAGCGCCGCCCGTCTTCGATGCGGACCCCGAGCGCGGACAGCGCGTGCAGGTGGCTCTCGAGCGCGGCCGGGGCGATCACCCGATAGGCGCCCAGCAGGTTGCCCCCGAAGGCGCTCAGCGCCGCCGTCCCACCGAGGGTCAGGGCGGCGAGGGCGCCGGTCATCACCGTGAAGCCGGTCGAGGCGTCGGCCAGGCGCCCGGCCCGCTCGGCGACCGGCTCCAGATCGAGCGGCGCCGCGTTGGGGGTCGCCCGCAGGCGCCCGTGACGGCTGTCGTCGACGGTGCCCCGGGCGCGCAGCTCGAGCGCGCCGCTGATGACCCGAGCCCCGGCCGGCGCCCGATCGCCCGGTCCCAGCGCCAGGGGTTGCAGGCGGCCGTCGCCGGGGTCGAGCCGGGCGGTGCCCGCGGCGATCCACGCGTCGACCGGGATGCCGTCGCCGTCCCGGACCCGGATGCGGTCACCGAGGTCGATGTGATCGGCGGGCACCGCCCACTCGCCGATCCGCCCCAGCGCCTGCCACGCGGTGTCGGCGGCGGGCGTCGGCGTGGCGTCTGCCCTGCGCCTCGCCCGACCGGCCTGCACCCGCTCCCAATCGGCCAGCTTGCGCCAGCCCACGTAGATCATCGTGCCGCCGGCCGCCATGATCCACGCGCCGGCGAGCAGCCCCACCACCGTCAGGCCGGCGTCGACCACCACGAAGCCCACCCGCCGCTCGCTCACGAGCTTCTGGTGGGCGTCGCCGATCAGGCTGCGGGAGGACCACAGGGTGAAGGGGGCGCTCGCCAGCCCGAGGGGGCTCGATCGCAGGGCGAACGAGGCCCCGGCCAGCGCCACGGCGGCGGTGCCCGTGATCAGCTCGTCGTCGAGCCAGCGCATCTCGGTGGGCCCCTCGTCGGGCACCTGCAGCTCGGGCGCAGGCAGAGCCTTGCGGCGGCGACGCCACGCGGCCCGGCCGGCGGCCAGGGCCCCTCCGAGGGCGAGCAGTTCGAGGATCATCGGCTCCGGGCGGGCAGAGGTTCGTCCCGCGTGACCGACGTTACCGCATCCCGGGCGCCGAGGCACGCGGATGCGACGGGCGGCGGGCCCTCAGATCGCGCACACGTCGATGTCGAGCAGGATGCCGCGCAGCGCCTCGCGCAGATCGTCGGTGAGCGTCTCGAGGAGGTCGAGGTCGACCGCCGGCCCGTTGCCGTTGCAGATGCTCAGCCGGTCGAGCTGGCGATCCATCAGCCCGCCCACGTTGAGGGTCTTGAGCCGCACGCCGCTCCTCCGCAGCCGCCCGCCGAGGTTCTCGTAGGTGGCCTCGTTCCAGCTCACCCGCCCCGGGGACCCCTCCGGCCCGCAGGTGTCGCCCCCCGCGGTCAGGATGACGACGTAGCCCAGCGCGTCCTGCCCCCAGACGATCCGCTTGTTCTGCTGGTACCACGTCGCGATGTCGGTGATCTGCGACGAGCCCTCGGCGTCCAGCCCGTCGAGCCACGCGAGCGCGTCCTCCGGGCTGGCGCTGAAGGGCACCTGCGGCGGCGCCACCCCGCCGCCGCAGCCGGCGCGGGCCCGGGCCGACATGAACGCCAGCTCGAAGTCCCCGGACTCGACCATCTCGGCCAGCACCGTCTGCACCGCCGGCAGGTGCGGCTGCATCGAGCGGGCGTCATCGACCAGCACCAGCGTGCGGGTGCGGCAGCGATCCAGGCAGCGCCCCCCGCGGCATCGCTGCCCCTCGGGGCAGACCTGCGGCTCCCCGAGCCCCATGCCATCTGCCCGGCAGACGCGGACCGTCGCCTCGTCGACGCACTGGCCCTCGTCCGGCACGCACACCAGGCACGCGCCGTCGAAGCACAGGTTGGTCTCACAGGCCTCGTCGGGCAGCCACGCGGTCCCGTCCGGGTTGCAGTGGCGGCGGGTGTTGGCGCTGGTGCACTGAGCGAAGTTCGGCTGGCAGACCCGGCACAAGCCGCCCAGGCACTGCTCGGTCTCGTCGCACGCCCGGCTGAGGGTCCACGAGCGGCCGTTGTCGGCGCACGCCTGCTCGGCCCAGCGCCCGTCGCAGCGGCTCTTGCCCGGCTCGCAGGCCACCGGCAGGCAGCGATCGGGCCCCGGCACGCACTCCTCGCCGCGCGCGCAGGGCAGATCGGCCCAGGTGCCGTCGCGCCGGCAACGCTGGGCGACCGCCTGATCGAGGCAGCGCGTCGTCCCGACCCGGCATGGCCCGTCGCCCTCATCGGTGGGCACCGGGGCCATCTCCATCGGCGGATCGTCGGGCAGCGCCGAGGGCAGCTCGGCGGCGCCGTCGGGCATCGCCGCGTCGGCCAGGGCGGCGCCCGGCCCCACCTCGTCGGCGGGCGGCTCCTCACCGCAGCCGATCAGCCAGAGGGCGAGGGCGGCGGCCGCCGGGCGTGCGAATGCGCGTCGCGATGCACCCATCGGAGTCTCCTTCCTGCGTGGGTTCGGGCCCATGCCATCGCACGATGCGTGCCGGGCCCCCAGGCGCCCGTCGACGGGCCGGACGGGGCCTTCGAACGGGGTCGATACTGTCGGCGACTGTCACCGACTGTCGTCGGGCGCCATCCGACGGTCGACGCGCTGCCGCCGGATCCGCCGCCCGGGCGCATTCACGGCGCGCGTGCTGTCATCGGTGGTGGCGACGGTCTACCATCGAGCCCAACGAAGAGGAGTCCCGATGAACCGCCGTATCCTGCCGCCTCTCGTCGCGCTCGGCGCGCTGGCCGTCGCCCTGAGCATCGGGTGCGGCGCGCCGCCCCGGGCCGACGATCCGCTGGCGCCGGCCGAGACCCCGGCCCCGGCCGCGACCCCCGCGCCGGCCGCGACCCCGGCGACGCCCGCCGCGCCGGCCCCCACGCCCCCGCGCACGGATCTCGGCCAGCCGCCCATCGGCCCCGACACGATCTCCACCGAGGGCGGCGACGCCCGGGGCGTGGTCGTGCTGTGGCCCCGGGTCATCCCGTCGGCCACCGCCGACAAGGTGCACCCCATCGCCGTCTCGGCCCAGGCCCGCGTCTCGGGCATGGTCGCCGCCGCCTTGCCCGGCCGCCCGATCACGCTGCGCCCCAAGCCCGAGCGGGTGTGCCCCCAGGGCGGCTGCGCCGGCCTCTCGGTCGGCCTGCTGCTGGCCCACGTCGAGAACGGCTGCGCCGCCGCCGCGCTCATCGGCGGCCCCGGGCGCACCGCCCGGCGCATCGTGCCCTGGGCCGGGCGCATGGAGCTCAAGGCGATGCAGTACGAATTCCGGGGCCAGCCGGAGTCCCTCGTCACGATCAAGGAGATGGTGCCCTGCGCCGACCTCGTGCGGACGATGGGCGAGCGGGATCAAGCGGTCGCCGAGGCGGTGAAGTTCGCCGATCGGGCCCAGGCCGCGAAGGCCACGCCCTGACCGGGCCGATCAGCCCGAGCGGGTCCGATGCACCGCGAAGCCCAGCGCCCGCGGGGCCTCGGCCCGGGCGGGCGGGCGGCGCATCGGCCGGGAGCCGGCCGGAGGGAAGGTCAGGATCAGCTCGCCCCGGGGCCCGTCGAGCACCAGCCGCCCCAGGCGGATGATGTCCATGCCCACCAGCATCAGCGCCTCGTCGTCGGCCACGTCCGCCGCGAGGGCGTCCACCGCGAAGGTGTGCCCGGCCAGGGTGACCTCGGCCCGGCGGATGGCGGTCAGCCGCGCCCGGCCGTGAGGCGCGCGACCGGGGGCCGTCACCCCCCGCAGGGCCACCGTCTCGCTGCGGGGCAGCCCGAGCGCGTCGCACACATCGGCCCGGATGACCGAGCGCTCGGCGCCGGTGTCGATGATCGCCTGCCCCCGCAGCGTCGCCGCCAGCGGCAGCTCGAGCTGGCTGTGCCGGTTGAGCGCGCGCCATGCCATCGGCGCGGTGAGGGTCACCGGCATGGCAGGGCAGGTGAAGGGCAGGCGATCCGACATGTCCCCCCGAAGGCCGTACCACCGAGCAATACCCCAGGCCGACCGGGCTGTCCAATCCGTGGCCGATGGGTCATTGCTCGCCGTCGATCACCGGCGCACAATGCGCCCATGAGACACCCCCGACGCCCGCCCGCCGCCGCCCGCCGCGACGTGCCCCTCGCCGACCTCACGACCCTCGGCGTGGGCGGCCCGGCCCGCTTCTTCGTCGACGCGCCCGACCCCGACGCCATCGCCGACGCGCTCGCCTGGGCCCGCGAGGCCGCGCTGCCCGTCCTGGTGCTCGGCGGGGGCAGCAACCTGCTCTTCGCCGACGCCGGCTTCGACGGCCTCGTGGTGCGGGTGGCGTCCCGCGGCGTCGAGCCCCGATCCCGCGGCGACCGCGTCGAGCTGACCGTCGCCGCCGGCGAGCCGTGGGACGCCCTCGTCCGCCGGGCCGTCGCCGAAGGCTGGGCCGGCATCGAGTGCCTCGTCGGCATCCCGGGGGCCGTCGGCGCGGCGCCCATCCAGAACATCGGGGCCTACGGGCAGGAGGTCGCCGAGGTGCTCGTCGCGGTCGACACCCTCGACCGGCTCACCGGCGAGCCCCGCCGCTTCACCGCCACCGAGTGCGCGTTCGGCTACCGCACCAGCCGCTTCAAGGCCGACCCCCAGCGGCGCCACCTCGTCACCGGCGTGGTGCTGAGCCTCGCGCCGGGCGGGGCGCCGACCGTGCGCTACGGGCAGGTCGTCGACGCCATCGGCGACGGGGCCCCCGATCTGGCGAAGGTGAGCGAGACGGTGCACGCGCTGCGCCGCAGCAAGTCGATGGTCATCGACCCCGCCGATCCCAATCGGCGCAGCGCGGGATCGTTCTTCCTCAACCCGATCGTGCCGAGCGCCGAGGCCGACGCGGTCGCCGACCGGGTGAAGGCGCTGGGCGTCGATCCGGCGACCATGCCCCGCTACCCCCAAGGCGACGGGCGGGACAAGCTCTCGGCGGCGTGGCTCATCGATCGGGCGGGGCTGCACAAAGGCTACGGCGAGGGGCCGGTGGGGCTCTCCACCCGGCACACGCTGGCGCTCGTCAACCGGGGCGGGGCCACCGCCGCCGACGTCGTGGCGTTCGCGGCCCACGTCCGGGGCGTCGTGCGGGATCGGTTCGGCGTCGCGCTGCACCCCGAGCCGGTGTTCGTCGGCTTCGACCGCCCGGCCGACGCGCTGCTCGACGCGCTGCTCGACGCTGAGCCGGAGGCCGGGCTCAGCGGGTGACGACGAACTCCCGCTTGCGGGCCCGGATGGCGCCGATCCACAGCGCGCCGGCGGTGACCGCCGACAGGGCCAGCGCCGCGGTGAAGAGGGACGGGGCCTCCCACAAGCCGGACCACGGGGCCTCGGAGCTCTCGACCGGCAGCCCGGCGACCCCCCGGACGTGGCTCATCAGCGTCAGCCGGCCGAAGAAGCCGGGCACCGTGCCCACGCCGCCCTCCCAGAAGATGAGCCACGCCAGCCCGAACCACGCCGGCCACTTCACGATCTGCCCCACCAGCGCGAAGAAGCTGCCGTAGGCCACCGCGCCGAGCAGCGCCGCGAAGCCGTAGCGCATGGCCGTCGCCTCGCCGATGCCGAAGCCGATGAACAGCCCCGCCGGCACCGCCAGCAGCGCCACCGGCAGCCCGTTGGCCAGCACCCGGGCCACGTAGGTCCAGATGCGACCCACCGGGCGGGTGAAGGCATAGGTCAGCGTCTGATCCTCGATCTCTTCCCGCAGCGAGCCGGCCCCGAAGAACAGCGCCAGCAGCGGCACCGCGCCCAGCACGATCATGCGGCCCATGGCGTCGGGCCCGACGTTGGCCGCGTAGCGCATCAGCAGCAGCAGGACGACGAACAGCGCGGCCCACAGCTTGAACGAGCGCTTGCGCAGGTTGCGCTTGAAGTGGAAGCCGGTCCAGAAGGCCACCGCCCGGGGCAGGTAGCCGGGGGGCACGTCGAGGCGGGCCGCCGGGGGGCTCTCAGAGGTCATCGCGGTGACTCCATGCCATCACCGGCGGCTGATGAGATAGCGATACAGGCTCTCCAGATCGGCGTCGGGCGAGGTGAAGCCCCGCACCACGCCGCCCAGCTCGGCGACCACCCGGGGGATCTCGCGCCCAGCGGTGTCCAGATCGGTCGTCGTCACCTCGAGCGGCGACGGCTCGTCGTCGAGCACCTTGGCCGCCTGCACGAAGGGCAGGGCCATCAGCCGGGCCGCCACCCGCCGGGGCTCGTCGACGTCGAGCAGGATGCGATACGGCCGATCGGCGAGCTTCGTGCGCAGCCGCAGGATGTCGCCGTGGGCCCGCAGGCGGCCGTAGCGGATGAAGACCACGTCGTGGGTCATCGCCTCGACCTCGTGCAACACATGGCTCGACACCACCACGCAGCGGCCCTCCTCGCCCAGCGAACGGATGAGCGCGATGAGATCGGCCCGGGCCACCGGATCAGCGCCGGTCAGCGGCTCATCGAGCAGCACCACCGGCGGATCGTGGGCGATGGCCTGCGCGATCTTGGTGCGCTGGCGCATGCCCCGGCTCATCTCCTTCATCTTCTTGAAGCCGAAGCGCTCCATGCCCACCCGCTTCATCGCGGCGTAGGTCTTCTGCTCGGCCTCGCTCTTCGGCAGCCCGTGCAGCCGGGTCAGCGCGCGTACGAAGTCGTGCCCCGACATGTCCTCGTAGAACTTGTCCTGCTCGGGGCACAGCCCCAGCCCGCGCAGCACCCGCGGCTCGTGGAACGGATCGGCCCCCAGCAGCCGCACATGGCCGGTGTCGGGCAGGAGCTGCCCGGCGAAGAGCTTGAGCAGCGTCGACTTGCCCGACCCGTTGGGCCCCAGCAGGCCGGTCACCCCCGGGCCGAGGCGCAGGTCGATCTCGTTGACCGCCCGCACCTGCCCGTACATCTTCGAGACGCCGTGGGCTTCGAGCATCGTCTCGCCGCCCGCCTTGTCGAGCGCGACCGTCACCCGACCACCTCCGAGCGCAGCCGCCACCAGAACAGGCCGAAGCCGGCCCCGGCCCAGGCGAGCAGCGCCGTCAGCGAGGCCAGCGCGCTGTGGTTGATCGGGGTGTAGCGCCCCGAGACCTGACTGCCGAGCATGCTCTGCTGCGGGGCGAGCAGCCAGTCGACCACCGTGTGCAGGCTGCGCTCGGGCGACAGGTAGCCGGCGAAGGCGTAGCCGGCCCCGGTCATGCCTTCGACGATGCCCGACAGCACGATGACCGCCGCGATGTAGGCCACGCTCACCGTGCGCGCCTTCTGCCCGATGGCCGAGGCCCCGATGATGGTCGTCGCCAGCACCGCCACCGACAGCACGCCCCCGGCGAGCGACGGTACGCCCAGCCACCACAGCTCGCTGCGCAGGGCGGCCGGCGCGATGCCCAGGGCGGTCAGCCACAGCAGGACCACCGGCAGCAGGATGGTCACGATGGGCACGATGGCCGCCCCGCCCAGCTTGCCGATGACATAGTCGGCCCGGGTCAGCGGCCGGGCGAAGTACAGGTCGAAGGCCCCCGCCGCGCGGTCTTCGGCGACCGCGCCCCCGGCGATGACCGCGATGGCGATGGCGGTGGTGAAGAACTGCACCCGCAGGAAGTTGGCCAGCACCTCGCGGGTCGAGCCCACCAGCTCGGTGACCGGCAGCCCCGACGGGCCCACGCCCGAGCCGAAGCGCTCGAAGAGGAGCTGCCCCACCAGCCACACCCCGTGGCCGCCGAGCACCGCCAGGCAGATCAGCAGCACGATCTTCGTCGCCCGCTGCCGCCAGGCGAGCAGCAGCATCGTGCGGGCGATGGCCACGGCCGGGGGCTGCCGCCGGCCCCGCTCGGGCATCGGGCGGTAGCCGATGTCGAAGACCTGATCGTGCGAGCTCACGCGCCCTCCGCCACCGCCGCCATGAACGCCTCTTCGAGCGAGGCCGCCTTCTGCTCGAGCTGAAGGATGGTCTCGCCCGAGGCCAGCGCCGCGCTCCAGATGAGATCGGCGTCGGCCCCCTCGGGCAGCCGGACGTGCAGCAGATCGGGGCGCCCCCGGTCGGCCACCGCCGCGCCCCGCTCGCGCAGCGCCGCGGCCAGCGTCGAGCGGGGGTGGGCCACCCGCAGGTGATACTCCCCGGGCAGCCGGGTCTGGAGCGCGTCGAGCGTGCCGGCGTACTTCACCGTGCCGGCCTGCATGATCATCACCGAGTCGCAGGTGCGCTCGACGTCGTGCAGCAGGTGGGTCGACAGCACGATGGCCGGCCCGTCGCCGTCGCGGAGCTGCACGATGAGATCGAGCAGCTCGTCGCGGGAGTCGGGGTCGAGGCCGCTCGTCGGCTCGTCGAGCAGCACGAGCCGGGGGTCGTGCACCAGGGCCATCGCGACCTTCACCCGCTGGTGCATACCGGTGGAGTAGGTCTCGACCGGGCGGTGCCGCGACTCGTCGAGCCCCACCAGATCGAGCATCTCGTGGGCCCGCAGCAGGGCGCTGCGCCGACGCAGGCCGCACAGCTCGGCGGCGTAGGCCACCGACTCCAGCCCCGACAGCCCCGGGATGCGCCCCGGCCCCTCGGCGGCGTAGCCCAGCTCGAGCCGCACCGCGGTCGGATCCTGCGCGGCGTCGATGCCCAGCACCCGCACCTGCCCCCCGTCGGGGGCCAGCAGGCCCAGGCAGATCTTCATGAGGGTGGTCTTGCCGGCGCCGTTGGGCCCGAGCAGGCCCACCGCGCGGCCGTCGATCTGCCCGGTCACGTCCCGCAGCGCGTGGGTCGCGCCGAAGCGCTTCTGAACGTCGGAGAAGGCGAGCAGCATGTCCGGGTCATACCGCGGCCGGCGGCCCAGGGCAACGGGCACGCGGCAGGAGGGGGAGGGGGCGCCCGCTGGCCGGGCTGCGGTGCACCGCCCGGCTCGCACGGGGTGGGGCGCCGGGCGGGTGTCGTGTCATGGGGGCCGCGCCCGGGGCGGGCGAGGGGATCAGGCGTCGCCCGGCGACTCGGGCGCGGGCTGCGCGTCGGCGGGCTGCGCGTCGGCGGGTCGGGCGTCGGCCGCGGGCTGCGCCGCCCCGGCGCCCGCATCATCGGCGCCGGCCTCGGCGTCCGCGTCGGGGCTCGGCTGGGGGGCCTCGCCGTCGCCTTCGATCAGGCCGTCCAGATCACCGTCCACCGCGCCGGTCTGCACCCCCTGCCGGCGGGCGCGCATGATGGCCGCGATGCGGTCCTGCTGATCGACCAGCGGCGCGAGCAGCGCGTCGACCACATCCCACTGACCGATGTAGGTCGAGCAGATGTGGCCCACCACCGCGCAGGTGTGCAGGTGCATCTCGCGGCGGGCGCTCTCGAGATCGCCCCGGGTCACCCGGTCGCGGGCGTCGAGCGCCGCCCGGTAGGGGCCGATGTGCCCGCCGATGCGGTCGACCCACTTCGTCAGGCTGGCGGCGGCGGCGTACGGGGCGAAGGCGCCGATCGCCTCGGCGTACAGCCGCTCGACCCGCTGAAGCTCTTCTTCATAGGGCGCCCGGGTCACGGTGCTGACCTGCCCCTTGAAGTGCCGGGTGATGAAGTCACCGTAGACCGCGGCCCGGGGGTCGCCGGCCTTGACCAGATAGTCCCGCTCGTCTTCCACCCCGTCGAAGAAGCCGACGAGCGCCGCATCCATCTGCTTGTCGCTCGCCTTCGCCGCGCCCTCGCCCCGAGCGAGGGTCTGCGCGCGGTGCATCGCCTCGATCTCGCCGGCGTGCTTCGCCCGCAGGCGGGCCTCGAACGCGAGCTCTCCGAGCCGCGCGTCGCCGACGTCCTGCGCCTTTTGCTGGGTCTGCGCCATCACCACGTCGGTGCGCGCCGAGCTCATGCGGCTGATGGAGAAGAAGCGCATGTAGAGATCGCCGTTCATGTCGATTTCGCTTTCGCCCGCTGGGGGCCCGAGGTGTCGTGTGCAAGGGCACGATGGCACCCTCTCGCCGCGCGCGCAACATGAAAATGACCTCACAGCCATTTTTGTGGAGAGCAGACGCTCTCGCTTCATGACCGGCGCCCGCGACCTTCGGCTATGCGCTTCGTCGGCCCCGGGTGACTGCGCCGGGCCTCGCCCGCCGAGCGCTCGACCCTGTGCCACAGCCCGCCGCGCTCGCTGTGCGGGGCCCGATCACCCCCCCACACCCGAAAATCCGCCGCGTCGGCGCGCGGGCGGGAGGCCCACAGCGAAAATCCTCGGGCGTCGACCGGTTTGCGCGAGCGGCACACGCGCAAACCGGTCGTCGACGGCGGCTCGCGGAGTGACGACGCCGATTTTCGTCACCCCCCGAGCGATGGGCCTGTGGCGATCACCGCAAACGCTCACCCACCGAGCGCCGGCGCGTGTGCCACAGCCCGGAATCCGTCGCCCGATACGCGCGCCGGGCGAGTCACACACCCGATCCCTCGACGCCGGGCGAGTCGCGGCGGCTGTACGACACGCCCGCCACGCGGGCGCCGTGGTCGATGGGACACTGCCCCGCGGTCGAGCGGCGAGCGCGCGGGGCAGTGGCGCAGGCCGGCGCGCCGTCGAGCGGTGAGCGCGGCCGGCAGCGCCACAGCCGATCGGCCGCGGGGCGACGAAATCTGCGTCATTCGTCCGTCGAACGCGCTCGGCGGGCGAGGATTCGGGGCTGTGGCGCCCGTCGCCGGGGTCGGTCGGCGTGGATCGCGCCCTGTCGGGCTCTGCGCCCGCGTCGGCCGGCGAGGGTTCCCGGCGTCGGCGGCCGGCTGCGCGGTCGGCGGGCGGGGATTTCGGGCTGTGGGGCTGCGGCGCGCGCTCGGTCGGCGGGGGATCGCGGCTGTCAGGGCGCGGCGTTTCGTCGGCCGGCGACGGATCGCGGCTGTCGGCGCGGGGTCGAGGGTCGGCAGGCGCGGGCGGGCGGCTGTGCGGTCGGCGCCGATCGGGAGCGGGGGAGGGTTCCGGGCTGTGGCGTCGGCCCGGGGCGTCGGCGGGCGAGCGGGGCGGGCTGTGAGCCGGGGCCGGGCGGTCGGTCGCCGAGGATTTTGAGCTGTGGCGGCCGGCCGAGCGGTCGGCGGGCGGGGATTTCGGGCTGTGGCACAGGGTCGATCCCGCGGCGGGCGGGGATCTCGGGCTGTGGCACAGGGTCGATTCCGCGGCGGGCGAGGGCGTCGGGGGCCGGCGCGCGTCACCGGCTGTCGTCGGCGGGTTGCAGCAACCAGACACTGAATCTGACCGTGCTCGCTGGCCCGATTCGCCGATGACGGCGTTGCTCGACTTGCCGTTGCCCCCGGCAGCGTCTGCGTCTCGCGCGGGCTTCGCCCGAACCGACGCCCCGTCGGGGTCGCGGGCTTGGTTCCCCTCGGCGAATCGGTCTGCGCGATCCCTGGTCAGCTTCAATGTCCGGTCGCTGTACCATCGGGTTATGGCCGTGTAATCGTCGACGGGCCGCGGAGATGGCAGCGTTCGGGCAGCCACCCGCGATCGATCGCCCGGAGGTCTGCCCATGACGCCGCGCCCCGCCCGCCTGCTCCTGCTCGCCCTGCCGCTGCTGACGCTCGCCTGCGGCGGCGCCCCGCCCGCCGTCGCCCCTCTCGACGTGAAGGTGACCATCGGCGCGGGCGGCGGCTTCGTGGTCGTCGGCGTGCCGCCGGGCGTCTGGGGTCCGGGGCACCGACTGGCCGTCGAGGGCGACCCCGGCGCAGGCGACCTGGCGCTGCTGGTCGTGACCGGGCAGGTGGGTGACGTCGCCGAGGTCGCGCCCGTGGTCGAGCGGACGAACGTGGATCTGCGCGGGCGGCGGGTCCGCTCGCTCGCTCACGGGGAGCAGCCGCAACTCGGGCCCTTCCACGCGGTGATCGAGGAGCGGAAGGCCGAGCGTGTGCGGCTGTCCCGAGGCGCGGCGCACGGGGTGGAGGTGGGGACGCGCTACGCCGTCACCGATGCGGCCGGGCAGGCGGTCGGGCTGATCGAGGTGGTTGAGGTGGCCGATATGCACGCCTGGGCCGAGATCATCAGCGGCGAGGGGCGAATGGCGGTGCTGTACGAAGCCCGGCTCAAGCCGGTCGCGCAGCGGACGCCGGGGGCGGACGATGAGCTGGTGGTCCTCGTGATCGCGTTCGGCGCGGAGGACGAGGCCGACGGGGACGACGCCGAGGCCGGGCGGACGTACAGCGACAAGCTGGCCGGCGCTTTGGCCGATGAGGGCGCCGGCTGGCCCGGGCTGCGGGTGAAGCCGCTCATCGCGGAGCAGGTGTGGGCGGTGGGCGATGTGGCCGGGCACGAGCAGGCCCGGGCCATCGGCGTCCGCCACGGCGCCGATCTGGTGGTCTGGGGCGTGGCCCGCTGCGGGCCGGACGGCTGCGTGCTGCCCCGCTTCACGATCGTCGACCCCGAGCGGCTGGCCGGGGCCGAGCGCCTCGGGGCCCAGACGCCGGTGGACCACGGCGACATGAAGCTGCCCCCCGGCGCGGTCCCGCCCGAGCCGCTGGCGCTGGCGGCGGCCCTGCTCGGCGAGCTGGCGTGGCGCGCGCCGCGCTATCCGGACGCGGTGGACTACCTCGACCGGGCGCTGGGCGCCGGGGTGTACCGGGGGCAGGATGATCTGGAGGCGCGGTTTCGGCTGAGCCGGGCGGCCTACTTCGTGGGGCAGTGGAGCCGCAGCCGGGCCGAGGCGGCGGCGCTGGCGGCGGACGCTGCGGCGCGCGGGGCCGATGTCTGGGCGCTCTACGCCGAGTTCGAACTGGTGCAGCTCGACGCAGACCTGGGTGACATCCCCGGCGCGCGGTCCAGGGCCCGCGAGGCCCTGGACCGCGCGCGCGCGCTCCACCTGCGCCGCGCCGAGGCCGTCGCTCTGTCGTGGCTCGGAGACCTCGCGCAGCGGGAGGGCCGCCTGGACGACGCCCTGAAGCACCTGCGCGCTTCGACCGCGGTGAGCCGAGCCGAGCGCTGGGACATCCAGTACGCGGTCACGACCGGCACCATCGCCGACATCCTCCAGGCGCGGGGCGAGCTGGACGAGGCGCTGCGGATACGGCGCGAGGAGCAGTTGCCGGTCTACGAACGCCTCGGCGACGTCCGCTCGCGCGCGGTCACCATGGGCAAGGTCGCCGACATCCTCCAGGCGCGGGGCGAGCTGGACGAGGCGCTGCGCATACGGCGCGAGGAGGAGTTGCCGGTCTACGAACGCCTCGGCGACGTCCGCTCGCGCGCCGTCACCATGGGCCGTGTC
>JAUHYW010000041.1 GCA_030426085.1 bacterium
TTGGTGAGGGTGTCGCCGTCGATATCATCGTCACAGGCATCGCCGATGCCATCGCCGTCGATGTCGGACTGGTCGGGGTTGCGGGTGAACTCGCAGTTGTCGAGCGGGCCACCGTCGGCGTCGAAGTCATCGACGCCGTCGTTGTCGTCGTCGGGGTCGCAGGCGTCCCCCAGACCATCGCCGTCAATGTCGCCCTGGGCCTGATTGGGGTGATCGGGGCAGTTGTCGGGGCCGTCGAGGATGGTGTCGCCGTCGCGATCCGAAATGAGCGGAGCGGCGTCGTCGAGGTCATCGACGCCGTCGCCGTCGGAGTCGGCGAGGAGCGGGTCGGTCCCGCGGTCGGCTTCGTCGTCATTGGAGATGCGGTCGCCGTCGATGTCATCGTCGCAGGCGTCGCCTTGGCCGTCGCCGTCGGTGTCGAGCTGGTCGGGGTTGGAGACGAGGCGGCAGTTGTCATTCGCGTCTAGGACGGAGTCGTTGTCGCTGTCACCATCACATGCGTCCCCGATGCCATCCTCGTCGCGGTCGGCCTGGTTTTCGTTGCCTGTATCGGGGCAGTTGTCACTGCATGCCAGGGGATCGTTCGGCCCCGTACATCGTGGGACACCCCTACAGCTACAGATGGTGTCCTGGCCGAATCCCTGCTCAGCTAGCGGGCAACCCCCTGCGTCCGGTGTCCCTTCGGGGCATTCATCCGTTATGGGCAAACCCAGCGCCGACGTTGGTGTGAGCAGCAATACCATGAGCAGGAGTCGCGTGTAGCTCCTCATCCCTCAACTCCCGCGCAGCGTGCCGGTGCGGACCACCAGCTTGTTGACGGTGACCTCGAGCGTGGTCCCCTCGGCCGGCGGGCGCTCGGTCTCGGGGAACTGGAGGTTGAGGATCGTCCCGGCGGTGGCCTCCTCCAGCCAGTAGGGCGGGATGCCGTTGGTCTGGAAGCCGCGGTCGTCCGACATGACGGTGGCCTGCTGCTGCTGGGCCTGATAGCGCACGATGCGACAGCGCAGGCGCGAGGTCGCGGTGTCGATCTCTTCGGGGGGCTCGACGAGTTCGCAGCTCGTGGGCAGCAGGTCGGCGCCGAAGCCGGCCTGGGGGCCGCCGCAGGCCAGGAGCCCGGGCAGGGTGGCCAGCGCCAGGAGCAGTGAGCGGGTGGGGGGGGTCATGGCGTCCTCCGGGGGCGGGGGGGGTGATGGCAGGCGACCTCGCGGTCGCCGAAGCGTTGCAGTCGGGGGCGATGGGCGTCGCAGGTGGCGGTCCGGGATCGACACCACGCCCGGGCGGGGCAGCCGGTGGCGGTGTCGGGCAGGGTGAAGCGGCGCAGCTCGGGGTCGCCGTCGGCCTCGCGCTGCTCGCGGCCGGCGCGCAGCAGCAGGCGGGCGTAGGGGTGCAGCGGGTCGAGGGTCAGGCGGTCGACGGGGGCCTGCTCGACCAGCTCGCCGTCGAACATGACGGCCACCCGGTGGCAGAGCGCTCGCATGAGCTCGAGGCTGTGGGTGATGAAGAGGTAGGTGACGTCGTACTCGTCGGCCAGGGCGGCGAAGATGTCGACGACCTCGCCCACGAAGGCCGGGTCGAGCATGCTGGTGGGCTCGTCGGCGACCATCAGCGTGGGGCGGTCGGGGCGCAGGCCGTGGAAGGCGCGCAATATCTCGACCCGCTGGCGCTGGCCGCCGCTGAGGTGGGCTGCCCGGCGGTCGGCGAGGTCGGCGAGGCCGAAGGCGGCGAGCTTCTGGTGGACCCAGCGCCGGCCGGCCTCCTCGGCGCCGGGCTCGCGGGCGAGGCGCGGCTCGAGGATGACCTGCTCGACGGTGAGCCGGGGGTCGATCGATCCGATGGCGGCGTCGGGGTCCTGGAAGACCATCTGGATGCGGTGGCGCAGCGGGTGGTCGGGGCGGTGCAGGCCGATGAGCGAGGCGCCGTCGAAGGTGAGGGTGTCGGCCTCGCGGGGGTCGATGGGCAGCACGCCGGTGACGAGGTTGGCCAGGGTGGTCTTGCCCGATCCGCTGGCTCCGATGAGCGCGGTGTGCTCCCGGTGACGGATGCGCAGGTCGAGGCCCCGCAGTACGAGCCGGGGGCGGCGGAAGGGGGCCCGGAATCGCTTGGAGATGCCCCGGGCGTCGAGCAGGGTCGGCGCGTCGTCGTCGGCGGTCTGTTCGGCGGCGACGGCCCGCAGGCCCATGGCGGGGGTGACCCGCTGGGGGTCGCCGTCTTCGACGACCCGGCCGTGGTCGATCACGACGACCCGGTCGGCGTACTGCCGCACGAGCCGGGTGTCGTGGCACACGAAGACGACGGCCATCTCCGGGCGCTGGCGGCGCTCGCCGGTGATGAGTTCGAAGACGACCTGCTGGTTGATGACGTCGAGCGCCGAGGTGACCTCGTCGGCGATGACGAGCCGGGGGCGGTTGGCGAGCGCGAGCGCGACGAGCGCCCGCTGCTTCATGCCCTGGCTGAGCTGGTGCGGGCGGTCACCGACGCTGTCGACGGGGAAGTTGACCCGGGCGAGCGGGGTCCGGGGGTCGGCCGCGAGCCCGGCGAGCGTCTGCATCTGGCGGAGCTGGCCCCCGATCGAGCGGATGGGGTTCAGGGTGTGGCTGAAGTCCTGGAAGATCGCGGCGAGGTGCCGGGCCCGCAGGCGGCGCAGCGCGCGGGGGCTCAGCGTGAGCAGGTCTTCGCCGCAGATTTGGATGTGCCCCCCGAGGTGCACCCCGGGCGCCCGGTTGTAGCGGCCGAGCAGGGCGTTGGTGAGCACGGTCTTGCCGGCGCCGTTGGGGCCGACGATGGCCAGGCACTCGCCGGGGCGCACGGTGAGGTCGAGGCCGTCGAGCACGGTCCGGCGGCCGGCGGGGGTGTCGAACGCGACCGAGAGGCCGGTGACGCGCACGGTGGGTGGGGTGGCGGTCATGGCGCGTCCGTCGTCGGGGGTTCGGGCTCGCCGAGGCGGGCTTCGATGGCGTCGCCGAGGTCCCGCAGCGCGGCGGCGAGGGCGACGGTGAGCAGGCACATCACCAGGGCCGGGGCGAGGTCGGCGGGTCGGGCGAAGGGGTCGATGCGGTGGAGCTGGGCCCCGAGGGTCGAGCCGGTCGACGAGGGGCCGAAGCCGAGGTAGCTCAGCGCGGTCTCGACGAAGAGGCCCCACACGACGAGCTGGGTGAAGGGGATGATCAGCTCGTGGCGCAGGTGGGGCACGATCTTGCGCCGCACGACCCGCAGCGCGGACCAGCCCATGAGCCGGGCGGCGATCACGTACTTGCGGGCGGCGATCAGCCGGGTCTGGTGGTGCACGACGAGCAGGACCTGGGTCGAGTTGACCGCGCCGATGAGCACCCCGACGGCGAGCAGCAGCGCGTCGCCTTCGGTGCCGGCGAGGTCGCGGTACAGGGCGACGGCGGTGACGAGCACGACGAACTGGGGCAGCGCGTCGAGGCCGTCGGCGAACCAGCGCACGGCGACGCGCTCGACGAGGCCGCCGCGGTAGCCGCTGATCAGGCCGAGCAGGCCGCCGAGCAGGGTCGCGACGACCGCGGTGAGCAGGCCGACGAGCAGGCTGCCGAGGGTGGCCCGGCTGAGGGTGAGCGGGTCGGGGCCGGCGGGCGCCGGATGGTCGGGGGTCGGGTCGGGCTGCGCGCGGGCGGGGGTGCGCTCGGGCGCGCTCGGAGGGGCCGGCTCGGGGTCTGCGAAGAGCGCGTCGCCGAGCGGGTCGCCGCTCTCGGCAGGGGCGTCGGGCGAGGTGGGGCCGGGGTCGCCGTCGCCGAACAGGTCGTCGTCGCCCAGGGCGTCTCCTCGGGCAGCGGGCGCGGCGTCGGGCGCGGGGGGCGCGTCGAAGAGGTCGCCGTGGTCGAGGGGCGCCCGCTCGCCGGGCGGTGGGTCGAGGGGGGCTTCGTCGAGCGGCGCACTGTCGGGGGCAGGTGGCGTGGAGTCAGGCGCCGTGGAGTCGGAGGCCGTGGGGGCGGGCGCCTCTTCGGTGTTCGCGGGCGGCGGCGTGATGAGCGCGCCGATGGGGCCGGTCAGCCACGGCAGGCCGAAGACGATGAGCGCCAGCGCGCCGAGGTCGAGGGCGATGCGTCGGGTCGGGCTGCGCATCAGGCCGCCCTCCGCTCGATGAGCACGACCGCGAGCCGCACGGTGAGCTGCACCGCGATGGCGACGCTGAAGAAGACCACCGCGCAGGTCAGCAGCAGCGGCACGTCGTGGGCGTCGCTGAGCGCGTCGATCAGCAGGCGCCCGAGCCCGTCGCGGGTGAACATGCGCTCGACGACGACGGCGCCGCTGAGCAGGAAGATGGTGCGCTGGCGCAGGAAGATGAGCGAGAGCACCGCCACGTTGGGCAGCAGGTACCACAGCACGATCGCCAACCGCCCCACGCCCCGGACCCGGGCGTAGTCGACGTAGCGCGAGCGGTCGACCTCGGCCAGGTTGCGGGAGAGGTCCCGCACGAGGTAGCCCAGGTTGCCGTCGCCGAGGGCGAGCACGGTGGCCGGGATGGCCAGGTGCACCAGGTAGTCGCCCAGGCAGCCGCCGTCGGAGAAGAGCATCAGCAGGCCGAATCGGCGCTCGGGGCCGAAGCAGGCGCCGACCAGATCGGGGTCGAGCGCCCGGAAGACCTGGAAGTCGGCGCTGTTGAACGCCGCGCCGAGCAGGTAGCCCACGAGCACGATGGGGATGAAGCTGGCCCCGAGCAGCCCGGTGATCGTCGGGCGCAGGCCGCGCCGCTCGCGGCCGAGGTGCAGCAGGATCACCAGCGCCACCGCCGCGACGCCCGAGAGGAGCAGGCTGGCGCCGACCAGCATCAGGGTCTGGCCCAGCGCCGAGATCACCCGGGGCAGGATGCGCATGCCGTCGGCGCCCAGGATGCGGCCCGAGGCCATGTTGCCCGCCCAGCAGGCGTACTTCTCGAGCAGCGAGGTGCGGTCGTACCACGGCCGGACGATCGGGCGGCCGCTGAGGCAGCGGTCGGGGTCGGGGCCCGGCTCGGGGTGGTCGGCGGCCTCGGCGCCGTCGCGGCGGCCGGGGCAGAGGTCGTCGCCGTCGAGCACGCCGTCGCCGTCGGAGTCGTCGGCCTCGGGCGAGGTGCCGGCGTAGGGCGGGGCGCCTTCGAGCGCGTCGCGGATGCCGTCGCGGTCGGCGTCGGCCGGGGGTCGGATCGGCTGGCCGTCGGGGCAGCGGTCGCCGGCGGCCGGCCCGGGGTCGGTGGGGCAGGGGTCTTCGGCGTCGAGCAGGCCGTCGTCGTCGGTGTCGTTCCAGATGGGGTCGGTGGCCCGGCCGTCGGAGCCGCCGGCCACCTCGAGCCGGTCGGGCAGCCCGTCCAGATCCACGTCGACCGCGCAGTTCAGCGGGGCGCAGGCGGCCGGGCTGTCCTCGCACGGACGCCACGCGTACCACGCCGCCGCCAGCACGGCGACGCCCGCCACGAGCAGCAGCACGAGGCGGTTGGCCAGCAGGGCCAGCGCCGCCGCGACGCGGGCGGATCTCTCCTGTAGTGCGTCCTTCATGCACCCAACCCGGGATCGCGGTCACGCGATCCGACTCCCAATGCGTATCGACCACGGCGCCCGGGGGCCCGGCGGTCGGATCAGCCGCGCCCGCCTGGGGCGCTCACTCGCCGCCGATGAGCCGCTTCATGTCGATGGTCCACTCGGTGAGGCTGCCGAAGAAGTCGATGCGCTTGGGATCGACCCCGGTGAACCGGCGGTTGATGGCGATGAAGCGCTTGCGCGACCACAGAAACAGCGCGGCCTGATCGTCGTAGATGGCGTCGTGGAACTCGCCGAGCACGTCCTGGCGGAGCTGGGCGTCGGCGGTGCGCTGGCGCTCGAGCAGGGCGTCGAGGCGCGCGTCAGCGTAGCCCCAGTGGTTCGACAGCCCCGCCGAGTGCCAGTCCTGGTACGGGTCGAAGTTCAGCGACATCGCGTGGGTGACCAGGATCAGGTCGAAGTCACCGCCCCGGCGCCCCTTGGGCCGGGTGAGCCGCTGGCCGAGCCGGCGGGCGTTGAGGCCTTCGAGCTCCATCTCGACGCCGTGAGCCTCGAACGCCTCTTCGAGCGCGTAGGCGATGCGCCGGCTGCGCTCGACGTCTCCGTTGAAGACGAGCCGGAACGCGAGCGGCTTGCCCTTGCAGCGGCGCTTGCCCTTGGCCGGAGCCGGGCCGCAGATCTCGTCGAGCAGGGCCCCGGCCGCGTCGGGATCGTGCTCCCAGCGGGGGTCGATGTCGGGGTCGTAGGTGCCCGTCAGGTGGGGGTCGTAGGGGCCGGTCACCGGGATGGCCGCGTCGGAGACCCGGTCGAAGACCGAGTGGATGAGGCCGTGCTTGTCGAGCATCAGCGACAGCGCCCGCCGCATGCGCACGTCCCCCAGAAGCGGGTGGCGGTGGTTGACGCCGACGAAGGTGTACGACAGCGAGGGGGTGGCCTCGCGGGCGGCTTTGGACTCGGCCCGGGAGGCGATGTCGTCGGCGTCCTTGGGCGAGAGATCCATCATCAGATCGGTGTTGCCGATGACGAGGTCGGTCTTGACCGCCCGCATGTCGTCCCGGTGCTCGCGGTGCACGACGTGGATCGCCGGCCCGGCGTCGCCCAGGTCCCGCCGCCGGGTGAGCCGCACGGTGCCCCCGGTCTTGCTCTGCACGACGTAGGGCCCGGTGCTCCACGGCTTGCCGGTCCACGGGGTCTTGAGCTTGCGCAGCCGGATGGCCTGGGCCCGGCTCATCAGCCGCAGGTTGATGAGCTGCCCCAGCGTATCGGGCCGCCAGATGGCCTTGTCGAAGTCGAGGTGCACCGTGTCGTCGCCGTCGGCGCTCCACTTGACGAGCGCCTCGAGCAGCCCGGCGACCTGGGGGCTGGCGGTGTCGTTGGCCACCCGGCCCCGGGCCTTGTTGAGCGAGTAGACGACGTCCTTGGCGGTCACCGGCAGCGGCTCGTCGAGGTCGGAGCCGGCCCAGCGGGCGTCGCGCAGCTTGAAGGTCACCCGGATGCGGTCGCCCTGCTCGCGCAGGGTGTAGGTGGCCAGATCGGGGCCGAGCTGAAGGTTGGCGTCGACCCGCACGAGGCCTCGCAGCATCAGCTCGATGAGGTTCCACGAGTCGAGGTCCTCGGCCACCATCGGGTCGAGGTTGATGTGGCTGCCCTGCTGGGCGTACGACAGCTCGCGGTCGACCTCGAGCGTCTGGGCCCCGGGCGCCGTCGGCAGAGCGAGGGCGACGCCGATGGCGAGGGGCAGCGCGGCGAGGCGGAGCTGCCGCCGGGCGGTGCGATACTCGGGCGGTGCCATGGGTCCCTCTCAGTCGTTCATCGGGCGGGTGCCCGGCGGCAGGTCGCCGAACAACGCCGTGCGGCGCTGCCCGAAGTCGGTGAGCAGTTCGGTGATCCGGCGGGACAGCTTCGGGGCGAGGCGCCGCCGGATGGGTTCGAAGACGTCGACGAAGTCGTAGGTGACGATGAAGAAGTGCCGCCGGGCGCCCACCCGGTGATAGAGCCGGGCGAGCGCCCCGAAGATCTCGAGCATCTCGCCGACCCGGGCCGGCGACTTGCCGGCGAGGCGCTCGATGGCGGCGGCCTTGTAGGCGAGCAGGCCGCCGAGGTCGACCCCGGCCCGGGGGTCTTCGAGCAGCGCCCGGAACGCGCAGCGGTCCTGCGCGCCGAGGCCCGCGACCGCCCGGGCGTTGCGCTCCAGCTCGGCGCGGCCCTCCACGTAGCGCAGCCGGGGCAGCAGGGCGACGTGGGCCGCGTACAGCGCCCCGACGCCGCCCCCCGGGGCCGCCCGCCCGACGGCCTGGCCGTGCGCGAGGAAGGCCGAGCGCTTGGACTCCCGATCGAGCGCGTTGAGCGCCTCGACTGCCGCGGCGAACGCATCGGACACCGCGGGGGTTGGCGCCTCGGCCGGGCAGTCGTCGGCGTGGGCCGCGAGGGGTGTCGTGGCGTGGGCCGCGAGGGGCATCGTCAGGCTCAGCGCGGTCAGGCTCAGCGCGGTCAGGCTCAGCGCGGTCAGGCTCAGCGCGGTCAGGCTCAGCGCGGTCAGGCTCAGCGCGGCCCGGCCGACGGGTCGGAGGGTGGGTCGTCTCATGGGGTCTTCCGCTGTACGAAGGTCAGGGTGAGGCGGGCTCGATCGGCGCCGGGCACCGGATCCCAGCGGCCCTGCACATCGAGGCCGCCGCCGAGGTCGTGGCGCGGCCGGGGCCCGGTCAGGTTGACCGGCGTCGCGCCGGCCTCGCGCAGCGTCAGGTAGTACTCCGGCGCGGGTCGGCTCTCGGCCTCGGCGGTCTGCACCTCGGCGAGGAAGATGCCTTGCTGGCCGGAGAACGCGCTGACCGCGAGGCGGCGGCCGACCGGATCCCAGGCGAGGTCGTAGTGGGTCGGGAAGACCCGTGAGAGCACGGTGGGCCGTCGCTCGGGGTCGACGTGGGCCACGACCACCGGGTGGCGGCCGCCGGTGCCGTCGACGACGGCGGCGATGTGATGGGTGTCGAGCCACACGATGTCGGACTTGTTCGAGTTGTAGCGGCCCCGGCCGATCGACAGCGGCGTCGAGGTCCGGGGGGCGCCCGGCTGGCCACCGGCGGTGTCGGCGATGTGGATCCGCCCGTCGCTGACGAACGCGAGGTGCGCCCCGGACGGGCTGTAGGCGATGGCCATGGCCGGCTTCTTGCGCGCGCCCGCCCGCTGACCGGCGGCGGCTTCGACCGGCTGCGGCCGCCCCAGCAGCCGCTTGCGCCGATCGAGGCCGGCCACGACGACCTGCTGCCCGCCGCTGCGTCCGGGCTCGGCCCACCAGAACGCGATCTCGTCGCCGTCGGGCCGCCAGCGCACGCCCCGGCAGACCGCCGTCCGCAGCGACGGGTCGGCCCCGTCTCCGCACAGCGCGCCGATCGGCTCGCCGCCCACCGGGCCCACCCGCAGCGCCTCGGCGCCGACCGGGCGCCACACGAGCCAGCGGCCGTCGGGGGAGAACGCGAAGTCGGTCGCTTCGGGCAGGTCATCGGCGACGGTGATCCGGGCCCGGCACCCTTCGAGCGCGACCCGGCGCAGCTTGCGGGCCCGGGTCAGCCGCACCACCAGCGTCGTCGAGCCCGGCAGCCACTCGAAGTGGCTGATGCCGTCGTTGCTGTCTCCGAAGAGCTCGTCGGCGTCCTCGGCGGCGAACTCGATGCCCCGGGGCTCGGGCGCGGCCGCCTTCAGGTCGAGGCACCACAGGCGGGGCAGATCGCCGATCTGGCGCCAGACGAGGTAGCGCCCCGAGGGGTGCCACAGCGGTCGGTAGTTGCCCGCCTCGTCGCCGGTGAGCAGCCGGTAGCGCGCCCGGTCGTCGAGCCGGGCGAAGCGGCGGTCGGCGATGCCCGGGTCGCGGGCCACCGGCGAGAACCGCAGGGTGCGGGGGGCGGCGCCGCCGACGATACGTACGGTCGTCGGATCGGCGGCCCGCCCGACGGGCACGTCGATGGACACGGTGACCGGCCGCCGGCCCCCCAGCGCCTCGGGGGTCGCCTCGCCGCAAGCGTCGCCCGCGGCCGCCGGGTCACCGGCCACGAGGCACAGCGCGGGGCGCGCGTCGTCGGGGGCGCCGTCAGCCCCGGCGGCGCCGAGCAACAGCCCGACGAGCAGCGCGGATCGACCGCGGCGCATTCCCGCCCTGCGGTTCACTTGCACGCCGCCCCCAACGCCGTGAGCGCCTGTTGACGCTCGGTGGAGAAGTCGGCCGCTTCGCTCACGATGCTGTAGCCCTCGATGCGCATGCCGGGGCGCAGCTTGCGCCACGCCGCGAGGGCTTCCTTGCAGGCCGCCTCGGCCTCGGGCGACCCGCCCTCGGCGAGCGCGCGCCACAAGGCCGTCCGCCCCCGGGCCATCCAGTACTTGTGCACGTCGCCCAGCCGGACCGCGCCCCGTCGGCTGCCCGGCAGCACCTTGAACAGGTAGCGGAGCTGGCCATAGGTGCCCCCGAGCGCCCCGACCAGCGCGCGCAGCCGCTCGGGGGGGGCGTCGATGCCGGCGCGCAGATCGACCACCCGCTGCAAGACCCGGGCGGCGACCACCGCTTCGAGGTCGTTGCCCAGGCTGCTGCTGCACCGGCGGAAGCTGCCCCGGGCCACCTTGGACTTGCCCGACAGCCCCTGGGCATACCCCAGGTAGGTCCACGCCATGCAGAAGTCGCCGTCCGTCCGGGTGGCCTTGGTGAACGCCGCGATCGCGGCGGGCAGCGCGCCCTTGCCCAGCGCGGTGATGCCCGCGCTGAAGTCGGCGTGCGCGGCGCTGCGATGGGCGTAGAGCCGCACCGGGCCCTGCTTCTTGCTGCGCCGGCCGAGGTTGATCGTGCCCCGACGGGGCTCGGCGTTCGACGCGGTGACCGTGAACCGGTGGGCGCCGGGCGGCACGCTGTCCTCGGGGAAGGTGAAGGCGCCCGAAGGGGTGTCCCGCTCGAGCTTGCCCCCGTCGACGCGCAGCTCCATCCGAGCCCCCGCCGGGCGGGCCACGACGTCGGCCGGCTCGTCGGACGGCGGCGGCGGGGCGGGCCTCGGCTTGCCGGCGTCCGGCTCTGGTGGGTCGGGCGGCGGAGGCGCCTCCGGGTCGGGCGGCGGGGGCGCCTCCGGCTCGGGCGACGGCTCGCCGACGTCGAAGTGGGCCAGCAGCCGGCCGCACGCCGCCCGGCGCCGGGCCTGCTCGCACGGCGCGAGGATCGCGCGCAGCGCCGGCCCCCGCCCCTGCACGCCGGTGATCTCGCGATAGAACGCCGCCTCGTCCTCCACGATGTACAGCGCCTGGGCGACCATCTCGACCGCCCGCTTCATGGCGTCGACCTGCTCCTGCCCCTCGCTCACCTGGGCCAGCAGCCGGGAGGCCTCGCCCATCTGCGCGCCGGGCTGCATGCGCTTCAGCGCCGCCCGCAGGATCTGCCGGGCCGGCTGCGGGTGGCCGCCGTCGATGTGGCCCCGGGCGATGCACGCCCCGAACCGCGCCTCGGCGTCGCTCGCGTCGGGGTGAGCGGCCGCTTCGGCGTGGCGCCCCTCGCGGCACAGCGTGGCCACGGATTCGCTCGGGGTCGCCGGGGCGTCGACGAGCGCGTCGCACAGGGTGTGGCGGGGCTGCTCGGCGCACGGCTCGACGGCCTTCGCCCGCTGGGCGTCGTCGAGCCCGCCGGCGTCCAGATCGCGCCGGACCCGGGCCGGCGAGACCAGGAAGCTCGACCGGCCCGCGAGCGCGAGGCCGATCGCCCGCCGCCACGAGGCCGCGGCCGCGTCGCGCTCTCCGGTCGCGGCCTGGCACCCGGCGATGATCTGGAGCGCGGGCGCCGTCTCGTACGCGATGGCGCCGGCCAGCGGCTCGGCGGTCTCGATGGCCAGGGCGCAGTCGCCGCCCATGCGCAGGCCCAGCGCGAGGCAGAGGCGCTCGGCGCGGCTCGGGGCGTGGGTGTCCCGATCGGCGAGGCCCCGATAGAGGCGACCGGCCGCGGTGTAGTCCCGCGCCTCGCACGCGCTCGAGATGGGTCGCCAGGGGTCGGCCGGGGGCGGAGCGGTGGCGCCGGCATCCAGGGGCGGATCACCCTCGGGGTCCGGCGTCGGCGGAGCTTCGGGCGCCGCCGCTCGGGTCAGCGCGGCGCACGGGTGGTCCGGCTCGCGGTGATCGACGCACGACAGGAGCACGCTCGCCGGCGCGCCGCTCTCGGCGATGCGCGCGCCGAGGCGGGCCGCCGCCCCGGTCGAGATCAAGTCGTCGCCCCGGCTCTCCGCGATGCGGTCCACGACCCGGCGCCACAGGGCGTCCCGCGCCTCGTCGTCGTTCGTATGCCCGTTGGCCACCGCCCCCGAGATCAGCGTCGAGAGCGGCAGCCCGGTGTCGGCCGCCTGCCCGACCAGCTCGGCGACTCGGGCCCAGGCTTCGGCGCGGGTCGCCCCCCGCACCAGGCATTCGGTCAGCGCCTGCGATCCGGCGGGGTCGCCCTCGAGCCGCCCGCGGGCGCGCCACGCCGCGTCGTAGCGCTTCCGGGCGCACAGCGCCGCGACCGACGGCGGGGGCTGGGGCGCGTCCTCGACCACCTTCGCGTCGAGCACGATCGCGGTCTCGGCGCTCGCCTGACGGCGCCAGGCGCGCACGGTCAGCGGGTTCTCGCCGGCCTCCAACTCGATGGCGACCTCGACCCGGTCGGTCGTCGCGGTGGCCCGGCCGAGCAGCGCGTCGCCCCGCGACACCTCGATGCGGACCCCAGGCTCGGTGTCGACGACGAGGGGATAGCGCCCCGGCGAGGCGCCGATCGGGACCTCGGCCGGCGACTCGGGCAGCTCGGGCAGCCGCGGCGCGGGGGGCGGCACGAACCGGTACTTGAAGTCGCGCTCGGCCTCGGTGACCGGCTTGCCCGAGCGATAGGCGGTCACCCGGAGCTTGTAGACCCCCTCGGCGTCGAGGGTGACCCCGTCGGTGTGACGCTCCCCGTTGGCCGAGTACAGCTCGCCCGTCGCGACCGTGCCCGCCGCGCCTGCGACATGGGTCATGCCGACCGTGTAGCGGATGACATCGACCTTGCCCGGGCCGTCCTCGACGTCGACCCGGATCTCGACCTCGTCGGCCTCGACCATGGTCTGGGGCGAAGTGATCGTCAGCGTGGGCGGGCGCTCGCCGGGGTCCTCGCCGTCATCACACGCGAGCGCACCCCCGAGCAGCACGAGGCATGCTGCGAGCCTGATGGAGCCACGAAGCGAGCATCGCCGCGGGCGGACACATGCGTCCTGCCTGGCATACATTCGGTGTTTCCTCCCCAGACGCAGCGGTCGCACGGGTCCCGCACCACTGCATGAGTGGTCGGTCCGAGTCAGCGATCCGCGAGGACGTCTCGGATGATCATTGCCCCATCGGCGACCCGGAAGGCAATTTCACGGCTATAACAGCACACATCACACTTATGTGAGATTTCGGTATGGGTTCGGCGATGGGGGTCTCATCCGGGCCTCTCGTCCGGTCCATCGTCCGCGGCGTGGAGAGCGGGCGTGCTGGGCCGGCCCCACCCGAGACCGGCATGTCCCACCGGTAGGTCACGGATCGGGCCGCGTCGGGCGATCGAGGGCCGCCGGGAGGCGCGTCCGACCGTGCCGCGGGGGGCTGGCACGCATGCTGCGTATGAGGCGAATGTGAGCCTGTACGCCCCCGACGACCCGGAGGTCCCCATGCGCCGCCCCGCTCGCCTCGTCCGCCTCGCCCTGCTGCCGTTGCTGCTCGGCCTCGCCGCCTGCGCCGATCCGGTGGGGGAGGGCGAGGCGCCGCTCGAAGCGGGTGATCCGATCGCGGTGAAGAACGGGGGCGGCACGACCTACATGCTGCACGTCGGCGGCATCTGCTCGTACAGCTTCACCAACAGCTCCAAGGGGGACGGCGACGCCCGGCTGGGACAGTGGAGCGGGGTCGAGAGCGTCAACCTGGAGATCGACCAGACCGAGAGCATGTCGACGGCGGTCTCGCAGATGATCGGGCACCTCGACACCTACTGCACCGGCGAGGACGAGTGCCTGCTGTACACCTACAGCAACGGGGGCGCGGTCATCAGCCAGGCGCTCGCCCTGACCGAGAGCGGGCGGTGGAACATCTTGTGGGTCTTCGGCACCGCGAGCAATGAGGGGGGGTCGGAGATCAGCGACAACTTCCTCGCCGCGCCGGTCACCGGGCTCGGCTTCGCCTGCCGCCTCGCCGACGAGATCGGGCCCAGCGATCACCGGGCGGGCTGGAACCACAATGACACCGGCGGCACGCTGTTCTATCTGCTCGCCGGGCGCGATGAGTGGTGGTACACCGGCGGCGTGCCCGACTTCTTCGGAGGCAGCGCCAACGACGGCGCGGTGGCCTATCACTCCTCGGGCGGGCTCAACGACACCTATCACATCAGCGATGACGAGCCGTGGCTGTGTTACGAGCCGGCGTATCACTTCGCCGGGCATCAGGCGGCGTTCACCTGCGAGGGGCGCGATCTGGATCACAACGCGATGAAGATGGCCGGGATCGCGGAGCTGGGCGGGTGAGGCGGCTCCTGCCGGCGCTGGCCGCGGGCGCGCTGGCGCTGCTGTGGCTCGCGCTGCGACCGGGGCCTGTGGATCGACCGGCGCCGGGGGAGGCGCCGCCGTCGGCGGCCCCGGGCGCGCCGGCCCTGCCGCCCGAGGCGCGTCGCGAGGGACCGGCGCGGGCGGCATCGGCCGGGCGCCCGGGGCGGGCCGAGGTCGGGCGCGCGGTCGCCGCAGAAGAGAGCGCGCCCCAGGCGACGCCGGCGCTGAGCCCGGTCGAGGCCTATCGCCGCTACGCGGTCCATCCCCCCGACAGCCGCCCGCTCGACGCCCGCCAGTCCGATCTGATCGATTGGAACCGGCGCCACGAGGCGCCGCGGCCCGACCCCGACGATCCGGGCGTGACGATCCTGTTCACCGCCGATCGCTTTCATGTGGTGGGCGATCAGACGCTCAGCCCGGTGCTCGATGTGCGCCGGGGCGAGGCGCCGGCGGCGGTGCGGGTCGCCGAGAGCGTCGTCGAGCTGCCCGACGGCCGGCGGATCCCGTTCACCCTGGCGCCGCAGGGTGAGGTGCACGCGGGGGTCGTGCGGCCGGCCGAGCTGGATCTCGACGGGCCGGCCCGCCTCGCGGTCCGGGTCGCGTTCGACGCGGGGGCCGGCCCCCGGCACGCCCGCATCTTCGCCCACTACACCCCGGCGGCGGCGGTCCCGGCCCGCTTCGGCGCGCCGCTCGGTGATCGGGTCGTCGACGGCAGCCTCGAGGTCGCCGTCGAACTGCACGTCGAGACGCCGGGGCTGTACCTGATCGACGCCAACCTGTTCGCCGACGGCCGGCCGGTGGCCTGGACCCGCACCAAGCCCCGCCTCGAGGCGGGCACCCACCGGCTGCCGCTGCGCTTCTTCGGCAAGGCGATCACCGACGCCGGGCTCGACGGGCCGTATACGGTGGAGCAGCTCCGGGGGGCGCTGGCGGCCCCGGGCTCGACCCCGCCGACGGTGCAGGTGCCGCCGTTCGCCGGCGCGATCACGACCGGGGCCCACCCGGCGGGGGACTTCTCGTCGGCCGAGTGGGACGCGCCCGAGAAGCGCGATCGCATCGCCCGCCTGCGCCGCCTCGAGGCCCGCGGGGGCCCGGTGGTGACGACGCCCGCGTGGCGCGACGATCGCTGACGATCGCGGCGCGCAGGCTCGGCGGTCCGTCAGGCTTCGTCGGAGTCGAGGAAGCGCCGGGCGATGGTCGCCGAGGGGTGCTCGGGGTCGAGCGAGAGGTAGGCCTGCCAGTGGATGCGGGCCTGGAGCCGCTGGCCCTGTTTCTCCCACAGCAGCGCGAGGTTGAAGTGGGCGTCGGCGTAGCCCGGGTCGAGCTCGATCGCGGTCTCGTAGGCCCGGGCGGCGGCGTCGGGGTGGCCGAGGTCGTCGAGCACGTTGGCGAGGTTGTACCACGCCTGGGGGTAGTCCGGCGCGGCCCGGGTGGCGGCGCGGTACAGCTCGCAGGCCGGGCGCAGCTTGCCCCGGGCGTAGACCAGGTTGCCCAGGTTGAGCAGCGCCCCGGGGTGGGTCGGCTCGATGGACAGCGCCCGGCGGTAGGCCATCTCGGCCGCTTCGGGGTCGTCGCCCCGCTCGGCGTCGAGGCCCGAGCGCAGCCAGCCGTCGGCGTCCTGGGGTTCGTCGCCGGGGTCGGTCGCCGCCGGCTTGGGGCGGACCCGCACCACCTCGCCGGCGGCGTCGTAGATCGGGCCCATGGGCAGGTCGAGCACCGCCTGGCCCGAGCGGGGCTCGACCAGCGCCTCGTCGAGCCGCACCATCAGCGTGCCGTGGTCGCTCGTCACCCGCAGCGAGGCGAGGGGATGGGCCCCGTCGGGGCGCCACGCGCGCACCGCCTCGACCGCCTCGCGCACCCGCCGGGTGGTGACCCCTTTGTTGATGAGGTCGATGGCGGTGCGGGCGGCGACGACGTCCTGAAAGCCGTAGTGCAGGCCGCCCTCTTCGCTGCGGGCGGGCAGCAGGCCGCTCTTGTGCCACGCCCGGAGCTGGCGGGCGGTGGCCCCGGTCAGCCGGACGAGCTCGTTGAGCGCGTAGAGGGTGCCCGGGTCGTCGGGGCGCGCGGCGGGCGGCCCGGCGGGCGGCGGCGGGTCGGTGCTCATTGGCCGGTGTCGACGTCCGGGGCGCGGTGGTCGAGGGGGGCCTCGAGGTCGGCGGTCAGCCGCACGGTCGTGCCCTCGGCGAGCGCGACGCAGGTCACGTCGAAGTCGGCCGGGGTGTCGGGCCCGAGCATGCGGGCCAGCTCGCGGTAGAGCCGATCGTCGATGACCCGCCGGGCCCGGGGGTCGGCCATCAGCACCCCGGCGAGCTTCTGCGCCAGGGCCCCGTCGGCCCGGTCGGTCCGATCGGCGAGCGGCAGCCGCCGCAGATCGAGCGTCAGCACGGTCGTGCCGAACCACGTCTCGCAGGTGGAGCCGGGGTAGATCCGGCCCTCGCTGATCGCCTCGGCGCTCTCGACGAGCCGATGCAGGGTGTCCAGATCGAGCGGCCCCTCGGCCGGGAAGAGCGTCCAGATGCGGTCGCCGTCGCCGCGGTGGCGGGCGGTGCGGACCCCGGCCCGGGCCATCGGGCGGCGGGCGATCGACCGGGGGTCGGGCTTGGCCATCGTGCTGCCTCGTGTGCTGTCGATGGCGGGATGCTAACCGCGGTCGGCCGATCACGCGAACTTTCGACCGGCCCGCCGCCGGCTCCGATCCCGGCGGCGGGATGTCAGGAGGGCCGAGAAAGATGTGCATCGCCCGGTCGGTGCCGTTACAGTGACGAGCAGACTGCTCGTGAGGACGCATGCCGGCGAAGCGACCCGACCCGACGCCCGAAGCCATCCCATATCCCGAGTATGCGCTGCGGGTCCTGTTCGCCTCGTTCTACCCGGCGGTCAAGATGGCGGTGGAGTTCAACTACCCGCTCGACACCGTCAAAGACATGATGACCCTCGCCCTGTGGCGGGAGGCCAAGCGCAAGCACTCGACGATCAACCTGATCTCGCTGATCTTCGGCAAGTCCACCCGCACGGTGAAGGCGCTGTCGGCCCGGTTCAACAAGGGCGGCTTCTTCAACCTCAACGAGACCAACCTGATGCGGCGGATCGAGGATCTGCTGCGCCAGAAGCCGATGACGATGGATCAACTCGCCGAGCGCCTGCCGCACTGCAACGAGTTCGACTCGACGCGGCTGGCGGTCAAGGCCCTCGTCGGCGAGGGGCGCATCGAGGCCGAGGCGCCCCGGCCCGGGTCCCGCACCCGGTATCGCATCGTGCCCCGGCACACCGATCTGTACAGCGACGCCCACTGGGAGGCCCGGGTCGACGCGCTCTACGAGCACCTCGAGGCGGTCACCGAGACGGTGCGTCGGCGGTTTCTGAGCGACACGCCGGAGGACGCGGCGGCGCGTACGTTCACCTTCACCGCCCGGCGGGAGGACGTCGAGGCGTTCCGCGAGGAGCTGTTCCAGTTCCTGCGCGAGCGCACCAACGCGATGGAGGCCCGCGCGGCGGACGATCCCTCGGCCGAGGTCTACGCGGTCTACACCGGCGTCACCGCGACCGAGAACGAGTAGTTGCATCCCGGAGCCGCAGGCGGGGGCGTCGGCGGCGCCGGGGCCCGGAGGACGATTCCATGAAGTGGTTTTCCCGGCTGGGTGTGGCGGCGGCGGCGCTGGCCCTCGTCGCCTGCGGTGCCGAAGGCGAGCACCCCGAGGTGGGGGCGCAGGCGAGCGCGATGAAGCGCTTCGCGCCGTTGCAGCCCAAGCCGATCGAGCTGTCCGCCGAGGCGCCGGCCGATGAGCCGGCCGACGCGCCGCAGCCCGAGGACGAGGCGCCCGACGAGGTGCGCGAGACCGGGTTCGCGCCCGCGCCCGACGACGAGGCGGGGCCCGAGGACGCCCCGTGCCTCGACTGCGTGCGCGAGACGGGCTTCGTGCCCCCGCCCATCCTGCGGGTGGCCGAGGTCGCCGACGGCTTCGCCCGCCTCGAGTGGACGGTCGATGACACGGTGGAGCGGGTGCGCATCGACGCGACCCGCTACGGCAGCGACGGCCAGTCGGTGGAGAGCGAGACCTGGACCGTCTCGGGCTACACCCACTTCGACCTCGACCTCGAGGGGCAGCGCACCGTCGCCACGGTGACCGCGGTCGACGAGAGCGGCAAGTCCCGCTCCAAGCCGTCCAACGCGGTCGACATCCCCGCCCGCTGATCGAGCGATCCGACCATCGCCGTGAGGCCCGACCATCGCCGTGACGGCGGGTCGCCGCCCGGTCCACGGCCCGTCTCCCGGAGGCGCCGCGCATGCGCAGCCCGCACACCGGAGTGACCGACGAGGTCGACCTCCTCACCAGCCAGAAGCACATCGAGCAGCTCTCCGAGGAGGTGCTCGACCTCTACCGGCAGGTCAACCTGCTCTATCGGCTGGGCGATGTGTTCAACGCCGGGCTCGAGCGGCACCAGATCTGTCAGCTCCTCATCAAGGAGAGCTGCAAGGTCCTGCGGGCCCGGGCGGGGCGGGTCGTGCTCGACGACGGCTTCGCGGTGGGCCGGCGGGTCGAGTCCCCCGACTCGGTGCTGTCGGTGGCGGTCGAGACGCTGCAAGGGCACATCGGCGAGATCACGCTGTATGACAAGCGGCGGGGCTTCTTCACCGCGGCCGACGAGAAGCTGATCCGGGCGGTGGCCCGCCAGGCGGGGGTGGCCCTCGAGAACAGCCGGCGCATCGCCGGGCTCATCGAGCAGAACCGGGCCCTCGAGCGGCTCAACGCCGAGCTGAACCAGATCGCCCAGATGAAGAGCGACTTCGTCAGCAACGTGAGCCACGAGCTGCGCACCCCGCTGGCGTCGATCAAGGGCTTCGCGGCGACGATCATCGACGATCACCAGATGCCGCCCGAGGTGGTGCGGGAGTTCGTCGGCATCATCAACGACGAGAGCGACAAGCTCGTCGTGATCATCAACGACCTGCTCGATGTCTCGAAGATGCTGTCGGGCCACCTCAACTATCAGCTCGCCCCCCGGCCGCTCGAGCGGGTGGTCGAGGAGGTCGTCACCCTGCTGCGCATCCAGGCCGAGGCCAAGGGGCTGGGCCTGTCGTTCGAGCGGGTCGACCGGGCGGTGGTCGATATGGATCCGACCCGCATCTCGCAGGTGTTCACCAACCTCATCGGCAACGCGATCAAGTTCACCGACGAGGGGCGGGTGACGGTGCGCCAGTGGGTGGCCGGCGGTGAGGCCCACGTCGCGGTGTCCGACACCGGCATCGGCATCCGGACCGACCTGCTGCCCCACGTCTTCGACCGCTTCTACCGGGTGGAGAACGTGGTGCACACCAAGGAGGGCACCGGCCTGGGGCTGGCGCTCGTGCGCGGCATCGTCGATTATCACCGGGGAGGGGTCGACGTGGAGAGCGAGGAGGGGCGAGGCAGCGTGTTCACCGTGCACCTGCCGCTCGCCGGCTCGCCCGCGCCGGAGGTCGGATGAACAAGCGCATCCTCATCGTCGATGACGAGAACTACATCCGGCTGCTGCTGCACCGCACGCTCGAGGATCTGGAGTTCGAGGGGGTCTCGATCCACTTCGCCGAGGACGGCATCCAGGGGCGGGACATGGCCCGCGCGCTGCGGCCCGATCTGGTCTTCCTCGACATGATGATGCCCGGCCTGAGCGGGGCCGAGGTGTGCACCCTCATCCGCCGCGACCCCGAGCTGGCGGCGACCCATGTGATCATCCTGACCGCCAAGGGGCAGCTCCCCGACTTCCCGCCCGACGCGGCGCCCCACGAGTACATGACCAAGCCCTTCGACCCCGATCAGATCGTGTCCCGGGCGGCGGCGGTGCTCGGCGTCGACCTCGACTTCGACCTGTAGGCGTCCGTGGAGTCGCCCCGCACCGTCCCCTCGACCCTGCCCATCCCCACCCTCGCCCGGGACTACGGCCCGGGGCTGTCGGGGCGGGTGTACCGGGTGCTGGCGGTGCTGGCGCTGGGGCTGCCGGTGCTCGGCGCGCTGGGCGCGTGGTCCCTGGTGGGGGCCGGCCTGCCGGTGTGGGTCGCCGGGGCGGCGCTGGGCGTGGCGCTGGCCGGGGTGGTCGGCGCCATCGGGGCCTGGTTCGTGCGCCGGGTCGCCCGGCCGCTGCAAGAGGTCGTCGGCCGCATCGAGGACGTGGCCCACGGGCGCCTCGACGGGCACTTCGACGTGCCCCGGGTCGAGGACGAGATGGACGCCCTCAAGCAGAGCCTCAACGAGATGACCGCCTATCTGGTCGTCGCCCGCGAGGCCCGGGTCGACCGGCACTTCCTGCAGAGCGTGATCGACGCGATGCCCGACGCGCTGGTGGTGCTCGACGCCAACGGGGTGGTCGAGCTGGCCAACCGCCGCTTCTCGGAGCAGCTCGGGCTCGACGCGGCGATCGGCGCGGTGGGTCAGGGGCTGGGCACGCTGGTCGGGGTGCGCATGCCGCCGTGGTACCGCACGCTGCTCGACAGCGGGGTGCTCAGCCGGGAGGTCATCCGCTTCACCCCCAAGGGCGGCACCCCCATCAGCATGGTCACCAGCGGGGCCCTGGTGCGCGACGAGGACGACCGCCCGAGCTGGGTGGTGCTCGTCGCCCGCGACCGGCGCGAGATCGACGAGCTCAACCAGGAGCTGCGCGACGCCAACAGCCGGCTGGCCGACTCGGAGCGCTTCTTCCAGAACCTCTTCGACGCGATGGAGGATCCGATCACCGTGCTGGCCCCCGACGGGCAGGTGCTCCAGGCCAACCGGGCGGCGCGGGCGATGTTCGGGGTCAACGTGGTGGGGCAGAAGTGCTACCGCGCGTTCCGCATGCGGGACGGGGTGTGCGACGGCTGCCCGGCGATCGAGACCTACGCCAGCAAGCGCTCGACCAGCGTCGAGCACCGGGTCTTCGGCAACGCGATCACCCGCATCAGCACCTACCCGCTGCTGGGCAAGAACGGCGAGCTCAAGGCGATCATCAACCACAAGCGGGACGTCACCAAGGAGCGCCAGCTCGAGGACCTCAAGGCGGGCTTCCTCGCCGGGGTGAGCCACGAGCTGCGCACCCCGCTGACCTCGCTGATGGGCTTCAACAAGCTCAACCTGCGCCGGCTGACCCGCTACGTGCAGCCGCTGCTCGCCGAGGCGCCGCACAAGGTGCGGGTGGCGTTCCAGAAGATCCTCGACGACATGCGGGTGATGGAGACCGAGGGCGCCCGGCTCGGGCGGCTGGTCAACGACGTGCTCGACCTCAGCAAGCTCGAGGCGGGCAAGCTCACGTTGCAGATGGGGGAGGTCGACGTCGCCTCGCTGGTCAACGGGGCCATCGCGGCGACCTCGGCCCTGTGGCGGGACAAGGGGCTGACGATGGCCTGCGACGTGCCCTCGCCCATCCCGGCGGCCTGGGGCGACGGCGACCGGCTCTCGCAGGTGCTCGTCAACCTGCTCAGCAACGCCATCAAGTTCACCGACGCCGGCATCATCGAGGTGTCGAGCCGGGTCGAGGGTCACGAGGTGCGCATCGACGTGCGCGACTCGGGCAGCGGCATCCCGCCCGACGAGCTGCCCCACGTCTTCGAGAAGTTCCGCCAGGTCGAGGACATGCGCCAGGGGCGGTCGATGGGCACCGGGCTGGGGCTGCCCATCTGTCGGGAGCTGATCCGGCTGCACGAGGGGCGGATCTGGGTCGACAGCGTGGTCGGCGAGGGGTCGACCTTCAGCTTCACCATGCTGCGGGCCGACCGACTCGACGAGTTCGAGCGCAGCATCCGCGAGCGGCCGTCGTTCGTCGGGTACTGACGCCGGGGGCCGCCGTCGATCATGCGCGAACATTGCCAGCCGGGCGGGGCTCGGTTTAGCATCCCCGATGTCGGCGCCCCCGGCCGGCGACACCCCGACGACGGGACCCGCAGGAGCGTGGCGTGGCCAGTGCCGACCAGACCGTGGACATGACCGGGATCCACTGCCCGGCATGCGGGACGGTGACCGCCGGCCCCTACTGCCACAACTGCGGGTTCGCCCTCGAGGGGCGCAGCTCGGCCGACGACCGCTGGCCGCAGCCCGGTGACCGCATCGACGGCGACGCGGCGCTGTACCTGCGAGGCAACTTGCAGTGCGTCGGGCCGGGCCGGCGCTATCTGGCCGAGGCCGACGACAAGGCCCGCTTCGAGGTCTACGTCGCCGAGTCGGCCGAGGTGCTCGCCGACCGGGCGAAGGCGGTCGCGGCGCTGGGCACCTACGGGCTGCCCGCCCGGTGGACCGGGCGCTACGGCGAGCTGCACTACGCCGCGGTGCCGCTCGGCGAGGGCACCCCGGTCGCCGAGGCGCTCGCCCGCATCATCGCCGAGCGGGACCACAACGAGGCCCGGGTGATCGTCGAGCGCTGGGTGCTCCCGCTCGCCCGCTGCGTGGCCGACCTGCACGCCGAGGACAAGATCTGCGGCGGCCTCGATCCGACCGAGGTGCTCATCGACGACCAGGGGCGGTGCCGGTTCCGCTGGCCGCCCACCCTGCACGACCGGGCCGACACCCCGCTCGCGCCCCGTCGGCGGCGGGTGCATCGGGGCTTCAGCGCGCCCGAGCTCTACGGTCGCTGCGGCGGCGGGGTGGGGCCCCGGGCCGATGTCTTCTTCGTGGGCGTGCTCTTGTATTACGGGCTGGCCCGGGTCGCCCCGATGACCGAGGCCGGCCACAGCGTCGACCGCCTGCCCGCGCCTCACATCTATCACGCCGACGTGCCGCCCGAGCTCGGCGCCGTCGCCCGACGCGCGGTCTCGCCGGTGCCCGAGCGGCGCTACCCCGACGGCGAGGCGCTGCTCGCCGCGCTCGAGACCGCCCTCGAGGTGGCCGAGCTGCGGCGGGACACCGGCCGGGGGCCCATCGGGGTCGACGTGGGCCACGAGCTGCACATCGGGGTGCTCAAGGGCCAGTACGCCCCTCAGAACCAGGACGACCTGTTCCTCGCCTACCACGTCGACAGCAGCATCGGGCTGTTCGTCGTCAGCGACGGGGTGAGCATCTCGGAGTTCGGCTCGGGCGACATCGCCTCGAGCTGCGTGCGCCAGGAGGCGCTCAACGGGTGGCGGCTCATCCTCGACGGCCACCTCGCCGGGGACGAGCCCGACGACAGCGTCGACGTGCACGACGAGACCCTCGCCGGCCTCGGCGAGCCGACCCCCACGCTGCCCCTCGACTTCGAGGGCCGCTGCCGCTTCCTCGCCTCGCTGCTCGATCAGGCCAACCGCCGCATCGGGCAGCTCGTGCAGCAGGAGATCCCGCATTTTCCGGGGCAGCCGGAGGGCATCATGGCCGCGACCGCGGTCACCGCGCTGCTCGAAGGCAACCGGGTGACGCTCTCGTCGATCGGCGACAGCCGGATCTACCTCATCCGGGACGGGCACATCTCCCAGCTCAGCATCGACCACGACCTCGCGACCCAGCTCCTGCGGCTCGGCCGCCCGCCGACGGTGGCCCGCAGCTTCCCCGCGGCGGGGGCCCTCATCCGCTGCGTGGGCGAGTTCGACAAGGACCCCGACCACCAGCTCGTGCCGGTGCCGCTGCAGCCGGAGTTCCTCGAGCTGATGGTCATGCCCGGCGACACCCTGCTGCTGTGCTCCGACGGCATCCCCGATTACGGCGGCTACGACGAGGAGGACGCCGAGGAGCGCATGCGGCAGTGCGTCGAGAGCGCGCCCGGGGCGCCGTGGGCCGCCTTCGAATTGATGGTGCTCGCCAACCGGGGCGGCGGAGGGGACAACATCTCGTGCATCGTGCTGCGGTTCCACGACGACGACCGCCCGAGGGCCTCGTGAGCGCCCCCCGCACGCCGCTCTCGCTGCGCTGGCGGGTCGACCCCCCGATCAGCCTCGTCACCGACGGCGCCGTCGACGTCGGCGCGCTGCTCACCCTCGACCGCAGCGGCCTCGTCGACCGTCAGGCGCGCCCGCTGAACCTCGTGGTGGCCCAGGTCGGCACCCCCCGGCCCTCGCGCACCGCCGAGCTGAAGCGGGTCTTCGGCCGCATCCGGGAGGCCGCGCGCCCCGACGACCGGCTGATCTTCGTCGGCGCCGGCGGGTCCGGCGACGGGATCGAGGCCTGCTTCGACCGCCCGGTGCCCACCCTGGCCGGGGCGCTCGACGCCGGGGCCCGCCTGCTCGGCAACCTGCGCGACGGGCGGGCGGCGACCCGGCTGGCGGTCGTGGTCAACACCGCGGTGCAGGAGCCGATGCAGCCGCTGCTCACCGCCGCCGGCGCGCTCAGCGAGCGGGCCATCGGGGTCGAGCTGTTCTGCGGCCACAGCGCCGCCGATCTGGGGCTGTTGACCCGGCTGGCCAACCTCGGCGGAGGCGAGACCCGGGTCAGCCAGCCCGGCCGCTCGCTGGCCGAGGCGGTGCTCGACCGGGTCGAGTCGCTGCGCGACCAGCGGGCGCTCGATGTGCAGATCGAGCTGACCTTCAGCCCCATCGTGCAGCCGGGGCAGCTCTTCCGGGTCGCCCCGAGCCCGGTCTTCCTGCGCAACGTACGGCTCGGCGACGACAACCGGCAGCTCACCATCGAGGTGGGCCCGGTCACCGCCCGGGGGCCCGACCCGGCGTTTCTGCTCACCGCGATGCTGCCCAAGCGGCGGATCGGCCGCTACCGGCTGTTCGACGCCCGGGTCTACAGCCGGGACGGCGGCGAGCGGCCGGTGTGGTCCGGGGGCGCGGTGCAGCGCTGCGGGGCCGACCCGTCCGAGGCCGGCGAGGTCGAGGCCGAGGTCATCGCCGCCCGGGAGCGGGTCGAGGTCACCGCGTGGTCCGAAGAGGTCGCCCGGTGCTACGCCGAGGGCGACGCCCGGGGGGTCTCGAGCACGCTCGACCGCCTCGTGCGCCACTTCGTCACCCTCGGCCGCAAGCGCTCGGTCGAGCAGGTCAGCCAGATGCGGCTGCGCTTCCTGCGCAGCGGCGCGCTCAGCCGGGCCGACGTCAACCGCCTGCGCCGGATGGCGTCCAACCCGGCGCTGGGCTGAGCCCGGGGCGCCTGCCCGCTCAGAGAATCAGAGAAGAAGACGAGGAGGCGGCCGGTGTGGCCGCGGCGCCGAGGGCCGGCGCTGCGCGTGGCGGGCAGGTCCGTGACGGTGGACCGCGGCGGACGGCTCAGTTCGACGGGGCGGGGGTGGGCACCGGGACCGGGACCGGCTGGCCCGGCGCGGCCGGCTGGGCCGGCGCCGCCGGAGCGGGCGGGTAGGCGTCGGGGTTGTACTCGACCTCGGCCTTGGCCAGCAGGGTCTGAAGCGCGCCGCCGCTGAACCGGCGGAAGACCTCCCGCTGGCGCACCGGGCCGAAGAGCACCGCCTGCCAGTTGCCCAGCATGCGCGCCGCCCGCTGATCGCGCAGCCGGCGCAGGAAGGTGTCCTTCTCCTTGGCGAAGGTCTCGTCGTCGGGCTCGACCCGCTCGGCGAGCCGCACCACGAACAGCTTGCCGTCCACCTCGATCGGCTGCTCGACCAGCGGCTTCTCGGCGGTCAGGCCGTCGAGCAGCCCGGCGAGGGCCTCGCTCTCGCCGATGCCGGGGATGCGGGACCACTGCGGGCGGTCGGCGCTGAACGGTCCGGTCGTCTGCACCACCGGCGCCGCGTCGGCCGGATCCTCCACCGCCGAGTCGTTCTCCATGCCCGGATCACCGGCGTCGGGATCGACGCCGTCCGCCGGGCTCTCGTCGCCGCCGGGCGCCTCACCGTCCTCCGGGGCTTCATCGTCCTCCGGCGCCTCACCGCCCTCGGGCGCTTCGGGCGTGGGCGCCTCGACGGCCGCCGGCTTGGGGGCGGCATCGGCCAGCGCCGCGCCGCCCTTCACCCGGGCGAGCACCTGCTCGGCCACCGCGCGGGCGGCCGCGGTGCGGGCCTCGCGCCGGGCCAGGAGCAGCCCGATCTCATCGCGCACCTCGTCGAGCGACTTCTTGACCGCCGGCTTGACGTCCTCCGCCTTGACGAACCAGAAGCCGATGGGCGAGGTCTGCACCTCGGAGACCTGCCCCTTCTCCAGCGCGGCGTAGACCGTGTAGTCCTGCTCGGCGGTGTTGGCCTTGCTCTGCCAGCCCATGTCGCCGCCGAAGCTCTTGTAGTAGCCCTCCGACGACGCGCTGGCGATCGCCTCGAAGTCGGCCCCGTCGGCCATCGCCGCCGCGCGCAGCTCGTCGGCCTTCGCCTTCGCCGCCGCCTCGGCCTCCGCGCCGCCCTCCTTGGGCTTGCGGATGAGGACCCGCCGGATCTTGATCTCTTTGTCGCGGTCGTACTCGGCCTTGTTCTCGTCGTAGTAGGCCTGCACCGCCTCGGCGTTGTCGGCGGCGTACTTCGCGCCGGCGGCCGGGGTCGGCTCGACCACGCCGGCGGCGTGCTCGGCGGGGTCGATGACCAGATACTCCAGGTTCCAGGTGCGCCGGCTGCGGTCGAAGGCGGCCCGGGCCTCGGCCTCGCTGACCTTGACCTGACTGGCGAGGAACTCGAGGTAGCGCTGGGCGATCAGCTCGCGCCGCTTGGCCCGGCGGTAGCTGTCGGCGGTGGCCCCCAGCGCCTGGGTGAGCTGGGCCCGGTAGCGCTCGCGGTCGAAGTTGCCCGCCCGGTCGCTGAAGAGCGGGAAGTCGGGGTTGTCCTCGCTGAGGATGTACTGCGACAGCGCCTCGTCGCTGACCGTGATGCCCATCTGGCGGGCCCGCTGCTCGACGACGGCCTGCTCGGCGATCTGCTGCACCGAGGCCCGGCGCAGCGAGTTGAGGGCCGCGGCGTCGGAGTCGAAGTCGGGGTCGTACAGCGCCTGCCTGCGGACCGAGATCTCGACCTCGCGCTGGGTGATCTCCTCGCCGCCGACCTCGGCCGCCCAGTCGGTCAGGTTGACCGTGGTCCCCCCCGGCTGACAGCCCTCGGACTGCGGGCCGAAGAAGAAGATGAAGACGAAGATGAGGATCCCGAAGAGGATGTAGATGCCGAAACTCTGGGACTTCTCGCGGAGTTCGGTGAGCATGCCGGATTACCAGTCGAGTCGTGGGCGCACAGACCCGGCCGATTCGGCGGGCCTCGCGGAACGCGACACCTTATGGCAAGGGTCGGTGGCGGTCAACCTCGAAGGGCGGGCGTCGATCCGGCGACCGGCCGCCGATCCGAGGGGACCGGAGCGGGTTCCCGACGGGATCCGTCCATTCCGCCTTGCCGACCCGCGACCGCTTTGCTATATCGACCCGACTTGCCCGAACCACGCCACCGAAGGCGCCGATCGCATGCTGTTCGATTACATCTACGGGATGTTCTCCAACGATCTGGCCATCGATCTGGGCACCGCCAATACGCTGCTCTATGCCCGCGGCAAGGGCATCGTCTCCTGCGAGCCGTCGGTCGTCGCGGTCAAGAAGGACGCCCGGGGCGTACGGCGGGTGCTCGCGGTCGGTCGCGAGGCCAAGGAGATGCTCGGCCGCACGCCGGGCAGCATCTCGGCCATCCGCCCGATGAAGGACGGCGTCATCGCCGACTTCGACGTCACCGAGGCGATGATCCGCCACTTCATCCAGCGGGCCCACCAGCGCAGCACGCTCGTCAAGCCCCGGGTCATCATCGGGGTGCCCTTCGGCATCACCGAGGTCGAGAAGCGGGCCGTGCGCGAGTCGGCCCAGATCGCCGGCGCCCGCGAGGTCTACCTCATCGAGGAGCCCATCGCCGCCGCCATCGGCGCCGGCCTGCCGATCACCGAGCCGAGCGGCAACATGATCGTGGACATCGGGGGCGGCACCACCGAGGTCGCCGTCATCTCGCTGTCGGGCATCGTCTACTCCCGCTCGGTGCGGGTCGGCGGCGACAAGATGGACGAGGCGATCGTCCAGCACATGAAGCGCAAGTACAACATGCTGGTCGGCTCGCCCACCGCCGAGAAGATCAAGATGCATGTGGGCAACTGCTTCGACGCCGGCCAGACTGAGACGATGGAGGTCAAGGGCCGCGACCTCGTCGCCGGCCTGCCCCGCACCATCGTCATCACCTCCGACGAGGTCCGCGAGGCGCTCGCCGAGCCGGTGGGGGCCATCGTCGAGGCGGTGCGCAGCGCGCTCGAGCGCACCCCGCCCGAGCTCAGCGCCGACATCGTCGACAAGGGCATCGTGCTCGCTGGCGGCGGGGCCCTGTTGCGCGGCCTCGACATGCTGCTGCGCGAAGAGACCGGCCTGCCGGTGATGATCGCCGACGACCCCCTGTCGTCGGTCGTGCTCGGTTGTGGCAAGGCCCTCGACGAGCTGGGGCTGCTCAAGAGCGTCGCGGTCGAGGCCTGATCGCGCCCGTGCCCCCCCTGCTCCCGGGCGGCTGACCCATGCGCAACGCGCGCGGCGCGTCCCCCCGCAGAGCGATCCTGACCGGGCTGGTGCTCGTCAGCCTGTCGCTCGTCTTCCTCTTCTTCGACCGCAAAGGCGTGCACCCCGGCCCGATGGGCACCGCGGTGATCGCGGTGACCGCGCCGCTGCACGGCGGGCTGACCGGCGTCGGCCGCTCGGTGCACGGGCTCTACGAGAGCTACCTGGCCCTGCGCGGGGTGCGCGAAGAGAACGCCGAGCTGCGCGACCGGGTGCGGGCCCTGCAGGAGCAGGCGGCCCGCACCGCCGATCTGCTCACCGAGAACACCCGCTTGCGGGCGCTGCTCGACCTCGCCGACCGGCGCAAGGACCTGCGGCTGCGGGCGGCCCGGGTCGTCGGCCGCAGCAACAGCGCGTTCTTCCGGGTGATGCGCATCGAGATCGACGTCGGCGACGCGACCCGCATCGAGGAGGGCATGCCGATCATCGCCCCCGGCGGGGTGGTCGGCCAGATCCGGACGCTGGTGGGCACCCGGGCCGAGATCCTGCTCGTCACCGACCCCCGCAGCGCGATCGACGTGGTGCTCGAGAAGAGCCGGGCCCGGGGAGTGGCGGTGGGCACCGGCGAGGAGGACCGCTACGAGGCCCGCCTGGAGTACCTCGAGCGGGCGGTCGAGGCGCTCGACGGCGAGCGGGTGCTGACCACCGGCGACGACGGGCGCTACCCGGCGGGGCTGGTGCTCGGGGCGGTGATCTCGGCCGAGGAGGGCGAGGAGTCGGGGCCGTTCCAGAGCGCCCGGGTGCGGCCGCTCATCGACCTCGGCGCGCTCGAGGAGGTCTTCGTCGTGCTCGGACCGACCGGCCTGAGCCCCGACGGGGCGCGCTTCGAGGCCACGCCATGATCCTGCCGCTGATCTTCGGGCTCGCGGCGCTGTGCGCCGAGGTCTTCTTGCGGGAGGCGTTCGCCGCCGACGCCTGGGCCCCCGACCTGCTGACGGTGGTCGTCATCTGGCTGGGCGTGCAGCGCAGCCTCGTCTCGGGGGCGGTGGTCGCCGCGGCGCTCGGCATCCTGGCCGACGGCTTCGCCGGCAGCCCGCTCGGGGTGCACATGCTGCACGCGCTGCTGTTGTTCTACGCCTCGGCGATCCTGGCCGACCAGGTGCGGTTGCAGGGGCTGGCGGGGCATGTGCTGATGGGGCTCGGCGGCGGCTTCGTGGGGCTGTTCCTGCTCGCGCTCATCAGCCGGGTGATCCTGGGCGACACCGGGCTCGCCGCCCGCATCGGCGACCTGCTCGTGCCCCGGGTGGCGGTGGTGACCCTCGCCACGCCCCTGATCTTCCCTGTGCTCGACAAGCTCGACAGCCTGTTCTCGCGCCGGGCGGAGACCGATCTGGTCTGACGGCGGGGCCCCGCTCGCCTGTCAGCAGGGCGGCGCCCGCGGGCGGCGATCCGGGTTGGCCTCGGCGGTGCGTTCTGCTAGGTTGCAGGGCGTTTTTCGGCCGCTTGGCGCAGCGCGTCGTCCTCCGACGCCCGGGCGCCGACCGGAGCCAGGTCTGGATGTCGGACGTCTACCTCGACTCGAGCATCGTGGGCTATCGCCAGCGGGCGCGCCGGCTGATGGTCGGCGCGACGTGCGTCTTCCTCGTGCTCATCGGTCGCCTGGCCCACCTCCAGGTCGTGGAGGGCGACACCCTCGAAGACGCCTCCAGCCGCAACTACATCCGCACCGTCGTGCTGCCCGCCGACCGGGGCACGATCTACGACCGGCGGGGCCGGGCGCTGGCGATCAACCGCCCGTCGTTCGACTTGTACGTCACCCCGGCCCAGGTCGAGGACGTCGACCGGCTCATCGAGGGCCTGCGCACGGTGGTCGAGATCGACGAGCTCGACGCCACCCGGCTGCGGGAGAAGATCGAAGAGCCCCGGGGCATGTGGCGCCATCGGCCGGTGCGGGTCGCCCGGGACATCGACCGCAAACGGGTGGCCCTCGCCGAGGGGCTGCGGGCCCGCATCGACGGCATCTCGATCGAGGTGCGCTACCAACGAGAGTACCCCGAGGGCGAGATCGGGGCCCACCTCGTCGGCTACCTGGGCAAGCCCACCGCCAGGGAGCTGGAGGTCGACACCGAGGGCCGCTACACGGTCGACACCATGCGGGGCCGGTTCGGGCTCGAGCGGCGCTTCGAAGACGTGCTCGCCGGGTGGAACGGCTTCGAGCGCTACGCGGTCGACGCCCGCGGCGAGCGGCAGGAGGGCGGCTGGGCCGAGGCGGCGCTGGCCGGGGTCGACACCCGCCGCCCGCCGCGCCGGGGGCACGACCTGCGGCTGACGGTCGACATCGAGGTGCAGCGGCTGCTGGTGCACGCCCTGCGGGATTACGAGTCGGGCGCCGCGGTGGTGATGGATCCCCGGGACGGCTCGCTCATCGGCATCATCTCGAAGCCGTCGTTCGACCCCAACGTCTGGTCCGGCCGCCTGACCCGGGATGCCAAGCGGGCCATCGACGAGAACCCCTACAACCCGATGCTGGACAAGGCGGTGCACGCCTACTACCCCGGCTCGGTGTACAAGGTCGTCACCGCGCTCGCCGCCCTCGAAGAGGAGGTGCTCGACCCCGACGCGCTCATCGACAGCCCGGGCATGTACGAGTACGGCAACCGCATCTTCCACTGCCACAAGCTCTCGGGGCACGGCTCGATCGACCTCTACGCCGCGATGTCCGCCTCGGCCGACGTCTACTTCTACAAGCTCGGCGAGCAGCTCGGCATCGACACCCTGGGGGTGCACGCCCGGCGGTTCGGCTTCGGGTACAAGCCGGGGCTGGGCATCAACGGCGAGTCGGCGGGGGTGGTGCCGACCCGCGAGTTCCACGAGAAGCACACCCGGGGTGGCTTCCAGCACGGGCTGGCGCTGTCGACGGCCATCGGTCAGGGCGCGGTGCGCACCTCGCCGGTGCAGATCGGCTCGGCCTTCGCCGCCCTGGCCAACGGGGGCACGGTCTACAAGGCCCGGGTGGTCGATCGCATCACGACCCACGGGGCCAAGGTCGTCAGCCGCTACGACGCCGAGGTGCTCACCCGGCTCGGCGCCGACGAGGGCCACATCGCCGCGGTCAACCGGTCTCTGGAGCGGGCGGTCAACGACCCCGAGCTGGCCACGGGCCACCTCGCCGCGGTGCCCGGGGGCCGGGTCGCCGGCAAGACCGGCACCGCCCAGGTGCGCAAGATCGTGCGGGGGCACCTGCGGCAGGCGGTCAAGCGCTTCCGCGACCGGGATCACGCGTGGTTCGCCGCCTTCGCCCCCTACGAGAGCCCCAAGCTGGCGGTGGTGGTCTTCCTCGAGCACGGGGGCAGCGGGGGCAAGGACGCCGCGCCGGTGGCTCGGGAGATCATCGAGGCCTATCACCAGCGCATCGAGCCGATCTTCGAGACGACCGCGGCGGTCGATCGCAAGCGGGAGAGGCGTCGGCGATGAACCGGGCGGTCGCCACGGCGGCCGGGCGCATCGACTGGGCCGTCGTCGGCCTCGTGCTCGCGCTCGGCGCGGTCAGCGTGATCAACCTCTACTCGACGTCCACCGCCACCGGCGGCAGCATCTACCTGCGCCACCTCTACTGGCTGCTGCTCGGCGGGGGGGTGATGGGCATCGTCGCCGCGATCAACTACCGCGATCTACAGCGCTTCGCCCCGGTGTTCTACGGGGTGGTGGTCGTGCTGCTGATGGCGGTGCTGGTGGTCGGCAAGGAGGTCAACGGCTCCAAGCGCTGGATCGACCTCGGCTTCGTGGGCTTCCAGCCGTCCGAGCTGGCCAAGATCGCGGTGATCCTGAACCTCGCGAGCTGGTTCCAGCGGGTGCCCCGGCCGGGGGGCTACACCCTCAAGGATCTGGTGCCGATGGGGGTGCTGCTCGGGCTGCCGATGTTCCTCATCCTGCAGGAGCCCGACCTGGGCCACACCCTCATGCTGATGTTCATCGGCGGCTCGATGCTGGCCTACGAGCGCTTCGAGCGGCGGGCGATGATCTCGGTGGTGGTCTTCGCGGTCATCGCCGCCCCGCTGGCGTGGAAGTTCGTGCTGCGGGACTACCAGAAGGACCGCATCCTGACCCTGGTCGACGGGCAGTCCGACGCGCTCGGCTCGGGCTGGCACGCCCGGCAGGCGCGGGTGGCGGTGGGCAGCGGCGGCCTGCTGGGCAAGGGGCTGCACGACGGCACCCAGGTGGCCGGCGGGTTCCTGCCCGAGAACCACACCGACTTCGTCTTCGCCCACCTCGCCGAAGAGCACGGCTTCGTCGGGGCCGGGGCGGTGCTGTTCCTCTACCTGCTGCTGGTGCTCGCCGCCCTGCGCAGCGCGGCGATGGCCCGGGACAAGTTCGGGGGCCACGTCGCGGTCGGCGTCGGGGCGCTCGTCTTCTGGCACGTCCTGATGAACATCGGCATGGTACTCAACCTGCTGCCGGTGACCGGGGTGACCCTGCCGCTGCTGAGCTACGGGGGCACGTCGGTATTGACGGTGATGGCCGCGATGGGCCTGTTGCTGAACATCAACCTGCGACGTACCGTGTTCTGATCGCATCGATCGCACCCCCAGACGGGGCGCCGCCGCGCCCGAGGAGAACGCCCATGGCCCACCACATCGACGTGACCGACAAGGACTTCAAGAGCAAGGTGATCGACAACGACCTGCCGGTGGTCGTCGACTTCTGGGCCCCGTGGTGCGGGCCCTGCCGCGCCATCGCGCCCCACCTCGAGAAGCTCGCCGTCGAGTACGAGGGCAAGCTCGTCGTGGCCAAGGTCAACGTGGACCAGAACCCGGACACGGCCCGGGCGCTCAAGGTGCGGGGCATCCCGGCGATCAAGCTCTTCAAGGGGGGGGAGGTGGTCAACGAGATGACCGGCATGCCGCGCAATGCCTTCAGCGCCCTCAAGACCCTCGTCGCCGACGTCGCCTGACGGCGCGCGCCGCCTCTTCTCGCCCGCCCCGGTTGATGTAGTATCGTGCGAGCCGGCCGCGCTCGGTCGGCCGCCCGATCCCGATACGCACGAGGTCATCGCGGGTTGAACGCTCTCTTCGCCATCGGCGCCGGCGCCTTCGCGGCCACCACCGTGGCCTATCTGGCCTCGCTGTGGACCGCCCGCCCGGGCATCGGCGACCTCGCCACCTGGATGCTGCGGGGCACGCTGCTCTTCTGGGCCGGCCTGCTCGGCTGGTGGGCGGTGGACGCCGGGCCCGCCGGCGGCACCCGGCTGTGGCTGGGGCTGTCGGCGTTCAGCCTGGGCGCGCTGTACCTCTTCCTCGCCCGGCGCTACCCCATCGCGGCTCTGGGCAGCTTCGTGGTGGCCATGGCCACCGTGCTGGCCGCCTTCGCGCTGTTCATGGCCAACACCCAGCACGCCCTGGTCAGCGGCGAGCTGGCCACCTGGATCCTGCGGATCCACATCGGGCTGGCGTTCATCGGCATCACCGCCTTCGCCTTCGCCACCGCCGTCTCGATCGTCTACCTGTTGCAGGCCCGGGCGTTGAAGCAGAAGGCCCACAGCGGCCTGCGCCGCCGACTGCCCCCGCTGGACGTGCTCGACCGGCTGTCGCTGCGCAGCATCATCGCCGGGTTCCCGTTCTACACCATCGCCCTGCTGCTCGGCAGCGCCCAGGCGGTGCGTCAGGGGTCGGGCGAGATCAAGCTGGCCTACATCCTCGCGGTGCTGTCGTGGCTGATCTACGGCGCGGTGCTCCAGGCCCGGCTCACCGCCGGCTGGCGCGGGCGGCGGGCGGCCTACCTGACCATCATCGGCCTCGTCGCCGCGCTGACCGTCGTCGGCCTGTACACCTCGGGGGTCGCATGATGCGGGCCGCTCCCGCCCCGGGGGACGGCTGATGCAACTGCTCGTCCTCGGCCTCAGCCACAAGACCGCGCCGGTTCAGATCCGGGAGCACTTCGCGATCCCCGAAGAGGCCCTGCCCCGCACCGCCGAGGCCGCTCGGGCGGCGGGGGCCGCCGAGTCGTTCGTCGTCTCGACCTGCAACCGGGTCGAGCTGTACGCCGCCTTCGACGACAAGAGCGACCCCACCGAGGCGCTGACCGACATGCTCGCCCGGGTGGGCAACGCCCGCCCCCGGGTGTTGCAGCGCCACCTCTACACCCACCAGAACGAGGCCGCGATCGCCCACCTGTTCCGGGTCGCCGCCAGCCTCGACAGCATGGTGGTCGGCGAGCCCCAGATCCTGGGCCAGCTCAAGGCGGCGTTCGAAGCCTGCCGCGGCGCGGGGTTGACCGGGCCGGCGCTCAACCGGGCGGTCGAGCGGGCGTTCGCCGTCGCCAAGCGGGTGCGCACCGAGACCGGCATCGCCCGCCACGTCGTCTCGATCAGCAGCGTCGCCGTCGACCTCGCCCGGCAGATCTTCGCCAACCTCGACAACAACGTCGCGGTGCTCATCGGGGCCGGCGAGATGGGCGAGCTGGCCGCCCGCCACCTGTGCCAGGCCGGGGTGCGCGAGCTGCTCGTGGCCAACCGCACGCTGGAGCGGGCGCAGCGGCTGGCCCACGACCTCGGCGGCCACCCCCGCGAGCTGGACGAGCTGCCCCGGCTGCTCGTCGAGGCCGACATCGTCATCACCTCGACCGGCGCCCGGGGCTACCTGATCGACCGCAAGATGATGAAGAAGGCCCTGCGGGCGCGGAAGTACCGCCCCATCTTCTTCATCGACATCGCGGTGCCGCGCAACGTCGACCCCGCGCTCAACGGGCTGGAGAACGTCTACGTCTACGACGTCGACGACCTCACCGGCATCGCCGACGAGAACCTCGCCGCCCGCCGGCGAGAGGCCGAGGTCGCCGAGAGCCTCGTCGCCGAGGAGGCCCGCCGCTTCCTGCGCGAGCTGGCCGGGCTGCGGGTCAAGCCGACGATCAAGGCGCTGCGGGCCAAGGCGGCGACCCTCAAGAACGCCGAGCTCGAGCGGGCGTGGCGCAAGCTGGGCGAGCTGACCCCCAAGCAGCGCAAGTCGGTCGAGATCCTGGCCGACGGCATCGTCAACAAGCTGCTGCACGACGTGATGATGGGGCTCAAGCGGGCCGCCGACGGGGACGATGTCGAGCGGGTCGTCGACCTGGTGCAGTCGCTCTACGACCTGCGACCCCACGACGAGGAGGACGGATGAAGATCCGGATCGGGACCCGGGGATCGGCGCTGGCGCTGTGGCAGGCCGACTACGTGGCCGACCGGCTGCGGGCGGCCCACGGCGAGGCGCTCGAGACCGAGCGCATCATCTACAAGACCACCGGGGATCACATCCTCGACCGGCCGCTGGCCGAGATCGGGGGCAAGGGGCTGTTCACCAAGGAGCTCGAGGTCGGGCTGGCCGAGGGCGCCATCGACATCGCGGTGCACAGCCTCAAGGACATGCCCACCGCGCTGCCGCCGGGGCTGGTGCTGGGCGCCATCCCGGTGCGGGGCGACGTGCGCGACTGCCTGCTCAGCCGCCCGGGGGATGCGCTCGACGCCCCGAAGCGGGTGGGCACCGCCAGCCTGCGCCGGCAGTGTCTGGCGTCCGGCCGGTGGCCCGAGGCCCACATCGAGCCCATCCGGGGCAACGTGCAGACCCGCATGGGCCGGCTGCACGAAGCGGGCGAACGGCGCATGGACGTGGTCATCCTGGCCATGGCCGGCGTGCTGCGCATGAAGTTCCCCGAGGAGCGGGACGACGTGGCCTTCCAGCCGCTCAACCCCGAGCGCTGGATCCCGGCCGTGGGGCAGGGGGCGCTGGCCATCGAGTGCAAGGCCGACGACACCGCGGTGATCGACGCGCTGGCCGCCATCCACCACCCGGGCACCGCCGCCTGCGTGACCGCCGAGCGGGCGTTCCTGCGCGCGGTCGAGGGCGACTGCCGGGTGCCGGTGGGCGGGTATGCGACCTTCGACCGGGGCACGCTGCGGCTGCGGGCGTTCGTCGGGGCCCCCGACGGCTCGAAGACCGTGGTGCACACCGCCATCGGGGCCGACCCCGAGGCGCTCGGCGCCGAGGTGGCGACCGCGCTGCTCGACGCCGGCGGGCGGGAGATCCTCGCCCGGCTGAGGCCCCATTGACCCCCGAGGGCCCGGAGCGCTCCGCGGGCTGCGCGCCCGGCTTCGTCTACCTCGTCGGGGCCGGCCCCTGGGATCCGGGCCTGCTCACCCTGCGCGGTCGGGCCCTGCTCGCCCGGTGTGACACCGTCGTCTACGACTACCTCGTCAACCCCGAGCTGCTGGCCCACGCCCCCGATGGCGCCGAGCGCATCCCGGTGGGCCGCAAGCCCGAACGGCTCGATCAGGACCGGATCAACGACCTGCTGGTCGCCCGGGCCCGGGCCGGCGAGGTCGTCGTGCGGCTCAAAGGCGGCGACCCGTTCGTCTTCGGGCGGGGCGGGGAGGAGGCCGAGGCGCTCGTCGCCGCCGGGGTGCAGTTCGAGGTGGTGCCCGGGGTCACCGCGGCCATCGCCGGGGCCGCCTTCGCCGGCATCCCGGTCACCCACCGGGGCTACGGCTCGACCCTGGCGCTCGTCACCGGCCACCGGGCGGTCTTCGCCGCCGACGACGTCGACTGGTCGGCCCTGGCCCGGATGAGCACCGTGGCGCTGTACATGAGCGTGCGCCGGCTGCCGGCCATCCGCGACGCCCTGATCGACGCCGGGCGGGCCCCCGAGACGCCGGTGGCGCTCATCCGCTGGGCCAGCCGCCCCGACCAGCAGACGGTGGTCACCACCCTCGAAGGCTGCGCCGAGGCCGCCCGGGGCGCGGGGCTCGAGCCGCCGATGACCATCCTCGTCGGCGAGGTGGTCGAGCTGCGCCGGCGCATCGGGTGGTACGAGCAGCGGCCGCTGTGGGGCCGGCGGGTGGCGGTGACCCGCAGCCAGGGCCAGCAGGGCCCGCTCGCCCACCGGCTGCACGAGCTGGGGGCCGAGGTGGTGCCGCTGCCGACCATCGCGTTCGAAGCCGGCCCCGAGGCGCCCGTCGCCGCGGCCATCGCCCGGCTCGGCGCGTACGACCGGGTCATCTTCACCAGCGCCAACGGGGTCGACTACTTCCTCGACGCGCTCTACGCCGCCGGCCGCGACCCGCGGGCCTTCGGGGCGGCCCGGCTGGCGTGCATCGGCCCGGCCACCGCCCGCCGGCTGCGGGCCCGGGGGCTGGTGGCCGACACCGTGCCCGGGACCTTCGTCGCCGAGGGGCTGCTCGACGCGCTGCTCGACGAGGGCATCACCGGGCAGCGCATCCTGATCCCCCGGGCCGAGGTGGCCCGCGAGATCCTGCCCGAGACGCTGCGGGCCCACGGGGCCGAGGTCGAGGTGCTGCCGGTCTATCGCACGGTGCAGCCGCCCATCGACCCCGCCGCGCTCGCCCGGGTCGTCGACGGCGACGTCGACCTGGTGACCTTCACCTCGTCGTCCACCGTGCACCACTTCCGGGCGCTGTTCGACGACGCCACGTTCGCCGCGGTGAAGGGCCACATCGGCGCCGCCTGCATCGGCCCGATCACCGCCGACACCGCCCGGGCGCACGGCCTGCGGATCGCGGTGGTCGCCGAGCGCTACACCATCCCCGGCCTCGTCGACGCGCTGGTGGCGCTCGGCCGGACCGAGCGGGAGGCGGCCGATGGCTGACCGACGGATCGTGCCCCTGCTCGCGCTCCTGCCCGCCCTCGCGCTGCCGGGCCTCGCCCTCGGGGCGCCGGACGACGGGGACGCGCCGTCCAAGCCGGCCAGCGCGCTGTTCGCGCCGCCGATGACCCTGTGCACCGGCACTCCGGGCAACCGCTACCACAAGGTGGGGCAGCACATCGCCGAGGCGGTCGAGGGTCACATCCGGGTCGAGGTGGTGACCACCCGCGGGTCGTGGGAGAACCTCGAGCGGCTCGAGAAGGGGAGCTGCGACGCGGCCATCGCCCAGGAGGACACCTACGTCGTGCGCCAGTTCGAGGCGGCCCGCGACGCGCAGGAGGCCGGCCAGCCCCCGCCGACGCCGGCCATTCTGCGCACCACTGCGCTGTACCCCGAGCACGTGCACCTGCTGTGCAACGCCGCCGTCGAGGCCAGCGGGCTCGGCGACCTGCCGCCCGACACGCGGATGTATCTGCACCGCTACGGGTCGGGCTCGTTCCTCTCGTGGCGGCTCTTCGGCACCCTCGAGCCGCGCTACGCGAAGCTGCCCACCACCGAGGTCGACCTGACCGTGGCCATCCCCCGGCTCGCCCGGGAGAAGGCGCCGGCCTGCCTGTTCCACGTCAGCGGGCTCGGCGGGCGCACGCTGAAGACGGCCAACGACATCTACGGCGCCGAGCTGCGCCTGCTGCCGGTCGTCGACCGCAAGCTGCACCGCCCCGCCGGCCCCCAGCGGCGCCAGATCTACACCCCCTCGACGATGACCGCCCGCACCTGGCCCGGCCTGCTCGACGGCGACCTCGACACCCAGACCGTCGACGCCGTGCTGTTCGTCGCCGCGACCTGGCGCGCGCGCCACCCGACCGCGGCCGATGCGCTCGACCGGGCCCTCATCGCCGTCGTCGCCCGACTGGCCGAGCCGCCGGCCCGGCGCTGAGCCTCGGGCTACCCCCCGCGCTGGACCGCCTCGATCTCGGCCCGCATCGCCGGCGCGACGGCGGACAGGTCGAAGGCGTGGCGCAGCCGCTTCAGCGCCACCCGATCGGCCTCGTCGAAGGCGACCCCCTCCTGCTCGAGCAGCGCCCGCTGAAGGCGGCCGCGGGCGGTGTCGCCCTTGAAGCTGATGCGCCCCCGGCTGTTGATGACCCGGTGCCAGGGCACCCCCGGATCATCGAGGGCGGCCAGCGCGAAGCCCACATGCCGGGCGACGCGGGGAGAGCCGAGGACCGTGGCCACGTCGCCGTAGGTCGTGACCGCGCCGGGGGGCACGGTGCGCACGACGGCGTAGACCCGGCGGTTGAATCCGGGCCCGACGATCCGCGGCTCGGCGAGGGGGGCAGGCGTCATGAGCGGCCTCGTTGGGGGTGGGTTGAGGTTGCATTCCTGTGACGAAGCGGCCGGGCGGGGCCCGGGTCGTCATGGATGTGGCGCAGGTCGCGCGGGTCGCCGCCCGCCCCCGGCGCCGGGGGCAGATCAGGGGCAATACGTCTCGTAACTTCCCACGGCAATAGGCGTTATGCTAGATCGGACGAGAAGCAAGGGGTTGTTGTACCCCAACGCCGGATCCGCCGAACCGGGGGGAGTGGGAGACTCACAAGAGTCGAATTAACGGTTCGCGATCGATCTGGTGATTCGTTACAGTATAGGCGTGTAATTTCAGTTCGGGAGACGTGCGCGCGCCGCTCGCGCCGCCCCGAACCGCGAGAACAGACGCTTCGGCCGCGCCGCGAGGTCGGCCGAACGGGGGGTTGACCATGAATCGCAGATGGGGAGCACTGCTCATCGTAGGCGCGCTCGCCGCGATGATCCCGCCGGGGACCGCGTGGTCCCAGGCGATCGAGGAGGATCAGGTCCTCCTGGTGCCGTTCTCGCAGCGCAATACGACGCTGCCGCACCCGGCCCACGAGCAGGCGCACATCACCCTCAAGGGCATCGTGCGCAACGCGACATGTCCCCAGGGGTACACCGTGGCCTGGGACACCGACCGGGACGGCGACTACGACGACGAGATCTCGAGCGTCGCGCCCCGGGACGGCACGACCGTGAGCGCCCGCGACATCGGCCGGATGTGGAAGGTCCCCAACGTCGACCGCGACACCCGCATGAACATCAACGTGCGGGTGCGCAACCGGTGCACCAACCAGGACAAGTTCGCGACCTATCGGCTCTTCGTCTACGACTTCACCCCGTCCACCCCCGAGAACTGGACGGCGGAGCAGATCGAGATCATGTCGCTGATAGCCGTGCAGGAGGCCCTGTGGTACCTGCACCGCACGATCGGCGGCTTCTCGGCCAGCGACCACACGCTCTATGGCGTCGACCAGTACGAGCCGACCACCCCCATCACCCTGTGGCTGTTCACCATCAACGGCTACCTGCCGGCCTACCCCCCCCAGCACGTCAACGCGAACAACTTCGGCAACGACCTGCCGGCCGGCTGGATCGCCGACAACCGCCGCCGGTGGAACGCCGGCCCCTACGGCGAGACGGCGATGCGGCTGGCCAACCGGATCGCGAACTCCTCCAGCACCGTGGGGCTGTACGCCGGTGAAGAGGGCAACACCTGCGGCTACGACAACCAGGGGCGCGAGATCACCTGCAACCGCATCCCGGGCACCGGGGGCAACGACGTCGGCGCGTCTTCGGTCGGCGGGGCCAACACCTACCGCATGGGCACCAACCTCGGCGGCATCGCCACCGTGCTGCCGGCTCTCGCCGGCACCCCGCTCACCCGGGGCTCGAACGACACCCGGGGCCAGAAGTGGGAGTGGTTCATCCAGCAGATGGCCGACCTCATGGGCTCGATGCAGATCGACGGGGGCTGCTCCCTCGGCGGCTGGATCTACAACCACCGCAACGGCTCGGCGAGCTGCGGCACGTCGGACGGCTCGACCTCGCAGTGGGCCTACATCGGCCTGGAGAGCGCCGAGATCGCCGGCGGGCCCTACGGGGTCTTCGTCAACAACCGCCACAAGTACCGCATCGCGGCCAACCTGCTGACCAATATCCGCTCCGATGGCGGCTCGGGCTACCGCAACAACAGCGGCCGGGGTGACGTCAAGCTGACCGGCGGCCTGCTCGTCGGCTCCCGCTGGCTGGGGGTGCACCTCTTCGACGAGAACGACGGCACCACCGCCTTCCCCCAGTACGTCAACCGCATCGACAACTCGGGCGAGATCGTCGACCACTACCAGAACCAGATCGCGACCCGGGGCCGCCTCAAGCACGCCTACAACCGGTACCTGACCTACCTGAACAACTCGTGGAACGAGCGGCTCAGCGTCGGCGGGCACTGGCAGGACAGCATCTGGCGCGAGGGCGACTACCTCTGCGGTGACCGGAACTCGGTCTACAACACCACCACCGGGTTCTTCGGCGGCAGCCGCACCGACGCCAACCCCGGCCTGCGCTGCGGCAGCTCGTACGCCATGTACTCGCTGCAGAAGGGCTTCCGCACCGGGCAGCCCGAGCTGGAGCAGATCGGGGCCCACGACTGGGTGCGCGAGTTCAGCATCTACTACCTGCGCTCCCAGGATCGGCACGCCTCCGACAACGACCCCTACGGGGCGGCCTACGGCGTCACCGGGCGCATCCTCGACGAGTACTGCGACAGCCACTCGGTGACGTGCAGCTACGGGTCGGGCCGCCTCGCGGCGCCGATGGGCGGGCTGGTGCTGACCCCGACCATCTTCAACCCGAAGCCGGTGGCCATCGCCACCGTCAGCCCCCCGGTGGTGACCGAGGGCTGCGCGGGCGGGAACAGCGGGCAGGTCGTCTTCGACCACCACGACTCGTTCCACCCCAACCAGGAGAGCCGGATCATCGCCTACCAGTGGGACGTCGACGCCAACGACGGCCTGTGGTGGAACACCAACGTCGCCGCCGACGGCCAGATCGGGTCCGACGCCGACGGCCGGCCGCTCTCCGACACCTTCGAGTACACCTACGACCGCAACGGGGTGTACACCGCGACCCTGCGGGTGGTGGACAACGTCGGCCAGTCCAAGACCACCACGGTCACCGTGCGGGTCAACGAGGCCCAGAACGTGCCGCCCTCGGCGGCCCACGGCGGGCCCTACGTCATCGAGGTCGGGCAGGCGCTCGAGCTCGAGGGCAGCGGGGCCGACGTCAACACCGGCTGCGGTGACCGGCTGCGCATCAACTGGGATCTGGACAACGACGGGGCGTTCGACGACGCGGGCGCCGGCAACGCGACCGTCGCCTGGGCGGCGCTCGACGATCTGCCAGTGGGCCAGCCCAACCGCGTCCGCATCCGGGTGGTCGACGACGCCGGGGCCTCGGCCACCGCCGAGACGACCCTGACGATCTACCCCCGCGAGCCGGTGGCCAGCGGCCGGGCCAACCCCAACCCGGCGGCCTGCCGGGTCGAGGTGACCTTCGACGGCAACGCCAGCTACCACCCCAACCCCCAGCGCACCATCGCCCAGTACAACTGGAACGTGGACGGCCGGGCCGGCAACGAGGGCGCGGGGGCCATCTTCCGCTACGCCTACGCCGCCTACGGCACCTACCCGGTGACGCTCCAGGTGACCGACGACCTCGGTCGCCGGGACGAGGTCACGTTCGAGGTCGTCGTCGACCAGGGCAACAACCCGCCCATCGCCCGGGTGTCCGACGTCGACGCCAACAACGAGGGCGTCATCGTGGTGCTCGAGGGCGACCCGCTGCGGCTCGACGGCCGAGGGTCGATCGACCCCAACGCGGACTGCGGGGACTCGATCGTCAGCTACCGGTGGGATATCAACGCCGACGGCGACTTCAACGACGACGTGGACGTCGCCGGCGACCGGCCGGTCATCCCGTGGGACGACCTGCTCGCCGCCGGGCTGCAGCCCGCCGACCGGGACACCGGCCTGCCGATCTACACCCTGCGGCTCCAGGTCACCGACGAGTTCGGCGCGGTGGGCGTCGCCGAGGTGCGGGTGCAGCTCCTCATCGCCCGGCCCGAGGCCGTCGTGGTGCAGAGCCCCGACCCGGCCCTCATCCGCCGGGGCGACGGCCGGGTGACCCTGTCGCTCGACGGCCGGGAGAGCCGCTCGCCGGTGCCCGGGGTCTCGATCGTGCGCTTCGACTGGGATCTGGACGACGACGGCGAGTTCGAGACCCTCGACCGGGCGGTGACCGAGTTCGAGCGCATCGTGCCCGAGGCGAACCGGGTGCTCGACAACCTGCCCGAGTACTGCATCTCGCTGCAGGTCACCGACGACACCGGCCCCCCCGGCCGCGTCAGCCTGCCGACCCGCTACTGCATCAACCTGACGGTGCCGCCGACCCCGCCGACGGCCGACGCCGACCCCACCGATCCGCCGGAGCAGGCCTATCACATCCTGCTCGGGGACGATGTCATCGTGGACGGCTCGCAGTCGTTCGACCCCGATGACGACGACTACATCCGCTGGTACCGCTGGGACATGACCTACGCCGAGGCGGACGGCTTCCAGCCGGACGTCGAGCGGGAGGACGAGAACGAGGACGGCGAGGAGGCCCGCACCGAGCTGACCGCCGCCCAGCTCGCCGGCTTCGGCATCGACGCCACCGGGGTCTACCCCATCCGCTTGCAGGTGGAGGACGCCTTCGGCGAGAGCAACGTCGACGACAGCACCCTGACGGTGCACCCCCGCAACCCGACGGCCCGGGCGGTGGCCAACCCCAACCCCGCCGCCTGCGGGGCCCGGGTGACCTTCGACGGCAGCCGCTCGAACCACCCCCACCCCCGGGTCGAGATCCAGGGCTACGCCTGGGACTTCGACGGGGACGGGCAGTACGACGACGCCCAGGGGGTCGTGGCGACCCACCGCTACGACCAGTTCACCTTCGACGGCCCCATCGACGCCGGGCTCCAGGTGACCGACTCCAACGGCAACACCGCCTCGGTGACCGTGCCGGTGCGGGTCGACCAGGGCAACCGGGCGCCGGTGGCGGTGGCCGGCGGCTATCGCGACGGCGACGGCCGGGTGGTCGGGCCCTACGTCATCGCGGTGGGCGACGCGCTCGCGCTCGACGCCGCCGGGTCCAACGACCCCGACGCGGCCTGCGGCGACGCCATCGTGAGCTACGAGTGGTTCCTCGACGCCGACGGCGCGTCCGACGCCCAGGGGGCGGAGGTCGACCTGACCTGGGCCCAGCTCAACGGCGTCGGCATCGACCGGGCCGGGCAGTACGACGTGCGCCTGCGGGTGACCGACCGCTTCGGGGTGACCGCGGAGAACGTGGTGACCCTGCGGGTGGTCAACGGGCCCGACGCCGCGGCGACCGCCAGCCCGGACCGCACCGGCTGCGGCAACCAGGTGGTCTTCAGCGGTGAGACGAGCCGCGCCTTCGGCCCGCCCGAGCAGGGCTTCCGCATCGTGTCCTACGAGTGGGATCTGGACGGCGACGGCGAGTACGACGACGCCCAGGGCGCCCGGGTGACCCGGGCCGCGGTGGGCCTGCCGGGGGGTGACGGCGAGATCCGCATCACCGCCGGGCTGCGCATCACCGACGCCTCGGGCCGCACCGACACCACCACGGTGGACGTCGTCATCGACGTGCAGAACCTGCCCCCGGTCGCCGACGCCGGCGGCCCGTACGTCACCGGCCCGCTGGGCAACTCGTGGGCCCCGGTCCGGCTCGACGGCCGGGCGTCGAGCGACCCCAACGCGCCGTGCGACCAGCTCGTGCGGTACAAGTGGGACACCGACAACGACGGGCGCTACGGCACCGACGACAACCCCGACGACCTCGAGGGCGCCGTCATCAACGGCTACATCAACAACGCCTGGCAGGTGAACGTGGTCGACCAGGTGCGCCTGATCGTGTGCGACACCGAGGGCGCCTGCTCCGACCCCGATGTGGCCGACATCACCGTGCTCGACGAGGCGCCGCCCGCCGGCAACATCATCGGCCCCCGGGCCGACGACCCCGACGTGTGCGTGGGCCGGGCCAACTTCGAGGTGGTGGTCTCCGTCAGCGACCCCGAGGGCGACCGGGTCACCATCATCGTCAACATCGCCGGTCAGGAGCTGGCCAACGAGCAGGTGCGGACGAACGCCGACGGCTCGCCGGTCCAGGTGACGCTCAACATCGACCCGGCCACCGTGCCCGAGGGGCGCCACATCATCGAGGTGCTCTTCGAGGACGAGGGCGGCGCGCAGGCCACCGCCGACAGCGGCGGTCGGATCACGTTCGACCGCACCCCGCCCGCCGTGGACATCGGCGACGCGCTCGGGGCGGACGTCTGCTACAGCCCCAACCAGGTGCCCAACCCGCCGATCGACGTCACCGACGCGCTCGACAACGCGCCCGAGCTCAACGAGGAGCGGCTCGAGGACGGCTGCCAGCGCACCCTGCGGGTGACCGCGGTCGACGCCTGCGGCAACGAGGGCGTCGACGAGCGGACCTATCGCCTCGGGGTACCGGTCGAGGTCGAGATCGAGGGGGCCGCCGAGGACGCGCTGCTCGCCGACGCCCGCATGAGCTGGGACGTGATCGGGCCCGACGCCTGCGCCGGGGACATCACCGCCCGCCTCGCCCGCAACAACGGGCAGGGGCAGCCCTATGGCGAGAACGACCTCATCGACCAGCCGGGGGCCTACGCCCTGGCGGTGACGGTGAACAACTGCCAGGGGGTGGGCCGCACCCAGGTGCGCAACTTCCAGATCAACGCGCCGCCCGAGGCGGTGCCCATCCCCGCCGAGCGGATCCTGCCCGACGAGCCGCTGACCTACTTCGCCGAGGAGGGCAGCGGCTTGCAGGTGGACGGCTCCGAGTCGCTGCCGCCCGAGCTGCAGGACGAGATCGTCGAGTACCGCTGGGACTGGAACTCGGACGGCAACATCGACGCCAACGGCGCCGTCGCGGCCTTCCCCACCGACACCGACGGCCGGTTCCAGGCGCGGTTGACGGTCGTCGACTCGCTGGGGGCCACCGACACCACCGACTTCACCGTGGTCATCGGTGACGTCAGCCCGGTGGCCGACGCCGGCGGGCCCTACGTGGTGCCCCAGGGGGCCGAGCTGGTCTTCGACGGCAGCGGCAGCCGCCCGGGCAGCGCCGACGACGCCATCCGGGAGTACCGCTGGGACTTCGGCGACGGCTCGGACGAGGTCCGGGGGGCCGACGCGGTGCAGCCGCGGCACACCTACGACGACAACGGGACCTACATCGCCACCCTCACCGTGTGCGACGAGGACAACTGCGACACCGCCGAGGTGCGGGTCGAGGTGCGCGACGTCAACCCGAACGTGCAGGGCGTCGACCCCGACGACCCGCTGTTCGAGATCCGGCCGATGTCGTTCCACGTCAACGCCGAGCCCGGCTCGCCGGCCGATCCGATCACCCGCTACGAGTGGGAGATCGTGCAGGGCCAGGGCCAGGACCAGCAGGTCATCGCCGAGTACGCCGGGGCCAACCTGGACACGATGCAGCACCGCTTCCGCGACGCGGGGCAGTACAGCGTGGTCGTGACGGTCTACGACGGCGACTCGGAGACCGTCGAGATCCTGCCCGTCGAGGTGGCCGAGATCACCCTCGCCCAGCTCATCGAGTGGATCGGGGAGAAGATCAACCAGCTCGGCAACGCCGGCCAGATCCAGGGCAACCTCGCCAACCCGGCGCTCGCCGTGCTCGACGCGGTGCAGGACGGCCTGTGGGGTGAGCGCTACGACCAGCGGGGCAGCACCCTGATCGCGGTCGACAAGATCGTGACCGGCCTGGTGGCCCTGCAGGCCGGCGGCCTGGACTTCGGCCTCGAGCTGTGGGCCATGTCGCGCCAGATGCTGCGCGAGATGACCCGGATGCGGGCGGTGCTGCTCGACAACGAGGCGGCGCTGATCAGCCCCGACTCGATCGAAGAGGCGTCGGACTACATCGGCGACATCCGCGCGCAGTACGGCACGCTCGACGAGCCGTCGGAGGAGTTCGAGGACGACATCAACGGCCAGCAGCCCTTCCTCGTCTCCGACCTCGTCGCCGACGCGGCCGAGGCCTACTACTGGATGAGGGACGCGATCGACCCCTGCAACGACTACGGGGACTTCCCGCTGACCGGCAATACGCCGCAGCAGATCTCGGAGAACGCGGTCAACACCAACCTGCAGCTCGTCCAGGCCCTCCAGGGGCTGCGGGCCGAGATGCAGGCCTACGTCGACCTGGGGGTCCAGGCGGCCGACACCGGCCCGGCCCGGCCGCAGGTGCTCGCCGCCATCGACGCGATGGACGACATCCTGGCGCTCGCCGGCTTCAGCGTGCAGAACCCCTGCCCCGAGAACCAGCGGTGCGTGACCGACATCGAGGCGCTGCGCCTCGAGATCTACGCGATGGAGCTGGCCGATGTGCTGATCGTGGCGCAGAGCGAAGGGGCCTGGAGCCGCAACTGGCAGAACTGCCTGGTGCTGGCCATCAAGTTCCGCATCGAGCTGTCGATCCTGCGGGTGGAGAGCGTGTGTGGTCGCTTCGACGCCACCACTCAGCGGGCTCGGGCCGTGCAGTTGCTCGGCCTGAACCTCGTCGAGCAGGGCCGGAACGCCGCGGCGCTCGAGTACTACATCGATGACCGCCAGCAGTGCTTCATGCACGAGATCCTCAACACCTGCCTCGCGCCGGCGATCAACGGCCAGGACGCCCAGAACAACCCGTTCCCGCCCAACTCGCCGCAGGACGAGACGCCCAACGTGTTCTACCCGGCCTTCTGCCCCCAGGCCGGGGAGAACGGCGAGGGTCAGCCGCCGGGCGCGGTGGACATGAACAACTGGGTCCCGCCCGACCTCGGCGGCTGAGCCCGCGCGGCGGTCGCCCCGGCCGCCGCGCATCCCACCCCTCGGCGCAGCCCGCGCCCCACCCCGCACCGCTCCATTATCGGTAGACGCGACCCGCCGCCGACGGTAGGGTGCCGGTCCCATGGAACTCGGACCCAACGTCACCGTCCTCGAAGAGGGCTCGCGCACCGTCTACCTCGTCGGCACGGCGCACATCTCCGAGCGCAGCGTGCAGGAGGTGCGCGAGACCATCGAGCAGGTCCGCCCCGACACCGTCTGCGTCGAGCTGTGCCGCACCCGGCACGACGCGATGCTCGACGACAGCCGGTGGCGCACGCTGGACGTCTTCAGCGTCATCCGCGAGCGCAAGGTGCTCTTCCTGCTGTCGAACCTGGCGCTGTCGGCCTACCAGAAGCGGCTCGGCGAGCAGCTCGGCGTCGAGCCGGGGGCCGAGCTCAAGGAGGCGGTGAAGGTCGCCGAGGACGTCGGCGCCGAGCTGGTGCTCGCCGATCGGGACATCCAGGCGACGCTCAAGCGCACCTGGGCCAACCTGGGCTTCTTCAGCAAGCTCAAGGTGCTCAACCTGCTGGCCGGCTCGTTCTTCGGCGAGGGCGAGGAGCTGACCGCCGAAGACCTCGAGAAGCTCAAGGAGCGGGACCACCTCAGCGACATGATGGGCGAGTTCGCCAAGGTGCTGCCCGAGGTGAAGGTGCCGCTCATCGACGAGCGGGACCAGTACCTGATGTCGGCGGTGGACGACGCGCCCGGCGAGACGGTCGTCGCCGTCGTCGGCGCGGGCCATGTCGCCGGCATGATCGAGCGCCGGGGCGAGCGGGCCGACCGGGAGGCGCTGTCGGTCATCCCCCCGGCGAAGTCGTGGGTCGGCCTGCTGAAGTGGATCATCCCCGCGCTGATGCTCGGCGCGTTCTGGTTCGGCTACCAGAAGCACGCCGGGACCGGCCTCTACGAGCTGGTGATGGCCTGGCTGCTGCCCAACAGCATCTTCGCCGGCCTGCTGACCCTGATCGCGGGGGGCAAGCTGCTGTCGGTGGTCACCGCCGTCGTCGCCAGCCCGATCACCTCGCTCAACCCCACCATCGGCGCCGGCATGGTCGTCGGCCTGCTCGAAGCGTGGCTGCGCAAACCCACCGTCGAAGACTGCGAGCGGCTCAAGGACGACATGCTCACGTTCAGGGGCATGTACCGCAACCCGTTCAGCCGGGTGCTGATCGTCGCCGTCGCGGCCACCCTCGGATCGGCGATGGGCGCCTGGGTCGGCGCCAGCCTCGTGCTCACCCGCCTCTGAGCCCGCCCATCGGTCGGGGCATCACTCCGCCGAGTCCAGGTCCAGCGCGAGCTGCAGATTGGCCCCGTGCGGCGTGCGCAGGGCCGACATCGCCGCCGACAGGGTCGCCGTCGCCGCCGGGCCCGCCCGCCAGGTGTCGGGGGGCACGGTGAACCGCACGGTGTGGGTCGGCCGGCCGGCGGGCCCCTCGACCACGGTCGGCTCGGCGAGCACCACCGCGTCTACCGGCTGCAGCTCGACCAGCGCCGGGGCGTGGGTGTTGACGATGACCTGGCGCAGCGGGTTGTCGGGGCCGGGCGCCCGGCGGGGGTCGACCGCCATGCCTTGCAGCAGCGCGCTCAGCGCCGCCAGCCGCGAGGGATGGATCCCGTTCTCCGGCTCCTCGATGCACAGCAGCCCGCCCCGGCCATCGCCGGCGGCGACCCCCAGCCCCAGGGCCCGCAGCGTGCCGTCGGACAGCGCCCGGGCCGGCAGCCACGCCCCGTCGGCCACCCGGGCCTCCAGCCGCAGCAGCCGGCGGTAGTCGTCCCGCTCGACCCGGACCCCCTCGACCGGCGCCAGCGGGGTCACCCGGGCGGTCAGCCGGGCGCAGGCCGCCTCGGGGCCGTCCGCGTCGGCGTTGGCCAGCCGGAACAGCGTCGCCGGCAGCCGGGCCCCGTTCTCGGCCAGCTCGCGGGGCGCCGAGAAGCCGTCGTCGGCCCGCATCGCCCCCGGCTCGAAGCTCAGCCGGCGCCAGCCCTGCATCTCGCGGCGGGCGGCGAGGATGGTCGGCCGCTCGGACGTCGTCGTCACGCTGACCACCGTCGCCGGCGCCCGCTGCACCGGCGAGGGGCTCAGCAGCCCCGGGTGGCCCCCGTCGCCGTGCACCCGCACGCAGGGGCCGGCGGGCCCCGGCTCGGTGGAGATGAACGCCTCGCCGCTGCGGCTGTTGCGCACCGTCGCCTCGCGGAACAGGCGCGCGCTGTGGGGGAAGCGCAGGTGGCGGTGGGCCTCGCCCTTGTTGACGTGGTGCAGCTCTTCGGCGAGCAGCACCAGCCGCCCGGTGTCGCCCGGCCCGCCCGGCGGGGCCAGCCCCAGGGTCAAGGCGTAGCGCAGCAGCGTCGCGCTGGGGCGGACCGGCCGGCCGAAGTCGTCCTCCACCTCGCCGGGCACCAGCATCTCGGCGACGAAGCGCATCGAGTCGGCCCGGGCCCGGCCGTCGGTCCAGAAGAGCTCCTCGGGGCCCGGGGGGCCGGCGGTCGGCCCCCGCACCCGGCGGGCGGCCTCGGCGAGCGGGTGCTCGGCGAGCAGCGACAGGAAGCGGATCGCGTCGAAGACGTTGGACTTGCCCGTCCCGTTGGGCCCCGCCACGCAGGTGAACGGGCCGAACTCGGCCTCGAAGCCCAGCAGGTTCTTGAAGCCATGCACCTCGAGCCGGACCAGCACCGCGCCTCCTCCGCGCCAGAATCGGGGCCGTCGGACGCCCTCAGTATCGCCGCTCGGGGCCCCCGGCGCACGTATCTCGCCACCGGAGGCGACCCCGGCGCGTCCTATCGGGGCCATCAAAACGATCGCGGAGGATGCATGACACCCACCCGCTGGGGCATCGTCGGCCTGGGGCGGGCCGGTCAGGCCCGCTCACGGGTCATCGCCGCCCGCCCCCACGCCACCCTCGCCGGCACCGCCGGCCGCCGCCCCGGACGGGGCACCACCACCGTCGACGCCCTGCTCGCCGATCCCACCGTCGACGGGGTGATCGTGTGCACCGAGAACGCCCACCACGCCGAGGCCGCCGCCCGGATCCTCGACGCCGGCAAGCACGCCATCGTGGAGTTCCCGCTCGCCGCCACCGCCGCCGAGGGGCGCGACCTCTTCGCCCGGGCCCGCACGGTCGGCCGGGTGCTGCACACCGAACTCATCGGCCTGCTCACCGCCCGCCACCGCGCCGCCCGGGCGCACTGCCGACGAGCGCGTGTCGAGCAGCTCACCGTCCGCTTCACCGCCCGCACCTACCGCTGGGTGGCCGACGAGGTCGAGGCCGGCCGGGTGGGGCAGCTCGCCATCGCCCGGCTGCACGCGCTGCGGGACCTCTTCGGCCCGCTGACCCTCGACGAGGTGCGCTGCGACTTCGCCGACGGCGGCTATCACCTCGTGGTGGACCTCACCGGCGCCGGCGGGGCCCGGCTCACCCTCGACGAGCGGCGGGCGCCCGAGCTGAAGCGGGGCAGCACCACCGCCGGGCGGCTGGCCGACGGCCGCCCGTTCGACCCGGAGCCGCTCGACGAGCCGGGCGACCTCTTCGGGCAGGACTTCGACCGGGCGCTCGCCCGCGTCGCCGGCGAGGCGGGCGCGGCCTATGTGTCCGACGAGACCGTGCTCGAGGTGCTGACCCTCGCCGAGCGGATCAGCGCCGCCGCCGCCTGAAGGGCGCTCGCAGGCCCGCCCCGTCACGCCGCCCGAAGGCTCGAGAGGGCCGACCCACGACGCGCGCCGTGCTGCGTTGTCGCCGTGGGCGGGTTTCTGCTAGCGTGCGCCGGATCCGCAGCCGGCCGGGGGAGGCCGAGGAGTAGAAAGCCCATGCAGCATCGGAATCACTTGTTTGCCGGCGCGCTCTTCGCGCTGTTCGTTCTCGGCGGTTGCGTCCCCGGTGGGGGCGGCGGCAGCCGCAGCGACTGCGACGATGGAGACATCATCCCCTGCGAGTGCCCCAACGGGGACGTCAGCCAGCGCACCTGCGACGACGGCGACCTGACGCCGTGCGCCTGCGGTGGCGGCGAGGGCGAGGGCGAGGGCGAGGGCGAAGGCGAGGGTGAGGGCGAAGGCGAAGGTGAGGGCGAAGGCGAAGGTGAGGGCGAAGGCGAAGGTGAGGGCGAAGGTGAAGGTGAGGGCGAAGGGGAAGGGGAGGGCGAGTGCGCCACCTTCTGCGAGCGCGACGCCGAGTGCGGCGGCATGTTCGGCCCCGCCTGCGCCGAGCTCTGCGACCTGCTGCCCAACGGCTGCGTGAGGTGCTACGGCGAGTCCACCTGCACCGACATCGAGCAGGGCGCCTGCTTCGACGCCTGCGCCGGCGGTGAGGGCGAAGGCGAGGGCGAGGGCGAGGGTGAAGGCGAGGGCGAGGGTGAAGGCGAGGGCGAGGGCGAGGGCGAGGGCGAGGGTGAAGGCGAGGGCGAAGGTGAGGGTGAAGGCGAGGGCGAAGGTGAGGGCGAGGGCGAGGTCGGCCCCCCGAGCATCGACAGCTTCACCACCGACCGGGGCGAGGTCACCCAGAACGAGCGGGTGACCTTCACCGCCCGGGTCAGCGACCCCGACGGCGACATCCGCGGCGGCGTCCTGCTCTACGGGGGGGCGGAGGTCGACGACTTCAACGACCGGGGCAACGGCCAGTACAGCGTCACCCTGACCTGGAACGAGATCAACGGCGTCGAGACGTTCGACTTCGACGCGGCCGGCGACTCCCGGCGCTTCACCGCCCGCTTCACCGATCGGGCCGACAACGAGGACACCGCCACCGTCGACGTGCGCTTCCTGTGCGACGTGGGTGGTCAGGCGGCCCCGGCCTGCGGCGGCGAGTGCGCCCCCGACCCGGACGTCGGCTGCGCCTGCGACGACTTCGACCCGGACAACCCCCTCATCTGCGCCGGCAACGACCTCTACACCTGCAACCCGCAGGGGCCCGGCGTGGTGACCTCGTGCGACGACGTCTTCAACTCCGGTGCTCGGGGCACCTGCGTCGAGGCGGTCGTCGACGAGCAGGGCGCCTTCTGTGTCATGGACGCGGGCGAGGCGTGCACCATCCCCGATCCGAACGACCCCGAGCAGGTCTATGCCTTCCCCTGCGGTGATCGCTTCGGGTCGGCCGACGAAGACGCCTGCATCGACGGGGTGTGCCTCCCCGGCTTCGCGCCCGGCGGCTGCCGCCCCTCGGCGAACTTCCAGCCGACCTGCGACCTCGACGTGCTCATCTTCTCCTGCGTCGACTGGGACGGCGACGGGCTCACCGGGCAGCCCCGGGGCATCGACTGCCTCAACCTGACCTACGCCGACGGCACCCTGGTCGAGGGCCTCATCGGCTGCGAGGGCGGGGTCTGCTTGCAGGGCGACAGCGGCGGCCCGTGCCAGGACGGCCTGCTCGAGTGCGCCGACGGCAGCCCCTGCGGGGCGGACTTCGTCTGCCCCTGACCCGCCGTCGCCCGCGGGCGACCGCCCACCGGGCTCGGGTGTCGGTATACTGAAGGCCGACACCCACGCCGGACACCCCCCGAGAGGCACTCCGATGAAGACCCCCGGACGCAACGAGCCGTGCTGGTGCGGCAGCGGCAAGAAGTACAAGAAGTGCCACATCGGCCAGCCGGTGCCGCCGGGGTTCGGGGAAGAGCTGACCGAAGTCATCCGGGCCGGGACCCGACCGGCGCGGCCCGATCGGGTGGTCAAGGGGGTCGTCAGCCCGGCCCCGCCGGTGCCCCCGGAGATCGGCCGCCCGTCCTACGCCGCCACCGGCGAGCCCACCGAGCGGCGGGCGACGAACTGCATCAAGAAGACCGCTGACGAGATCCGGCGGATGCGGGCGGCGGGCAAGACCGCCCGGCGGGTGCTCGACCACGTGCTCGCCGCGGTGCGCCCGGGCATCACCACCACCGAGCTGGACGAGATCGCCCACGCCAAGGCGGTCGAGCTGGGGGCCTACCCCAGCCCGCTGAACTACCACGGCTTCCCCCGCTCGATCTGCACCTCGGTCAACGAGGTCATCTGCCACGGCATCCCCGACGACCGGGCCCTGCGCGACGGCGACATCATCAACTGCGACGTGACCGTCTACTACGAGGGCATGCACGGCGACTGCTCCGAGACGGTCTTCGCCGGCAAGCCCGACCCCCAGAGCAAGAAGCTGGTGCAGACGACCTACGACTGCATGATGGCGGGCATCGCCTCGGTCGAGGTCGGCGGCCGCATCAACGAGATCGGCAAGGCGATCACCGCCATCGCCCACCGGGCCGGGTTCAGCGTGGTGCGGGACTTCGCCGGGCACGGCATCGGGTCGCAGTTCCACATGGACCCCCAGATCGTGCACTACCGCGAGCCGCGCAACCGGCAGCGCATCGCCGCGGGCATGACCTTCACCGTCGAGCCGATGATCAACGCCGGCAGCCACAAGTGCGACATCTGGTCCGACAACTGGACCGCCGTCACCCGCGACGGCAAGCGCAGCGCGCAGTTCGAGCATACGATCCTGGTGACCGAGCAGGGCGTCGAGCTGCTGACCGGGGGCGACGGCCCGCCGATGTTCCAGCGCCAGCTCGCGGCGGGCTGGTGAGCCGGTGGCCGGCGAGACATCGGGGGGGCCGCGCACGCTGATCGTGGGCGGGGGCATCGCCGGGCTGACCGCCGCCACCGCGCTGCATCGCCGGGGCATCCCGGTCGAGGTGGCCGAGCGGACGCCCGAATTCGGCATCATCGGCTCGGGCATCACCATCCAGGCCAACGCCTCGGCGGTGCTCGACGCGCTGGATATCCCGCTGCCCGCCGAGGACGTCGTGCCCATCGGCGAGTTCCACATGCTCGACCCCAAGGGGCACAGCCTGATGAGCGGCAACGCCGCCCGTATCATGCCCGAGCCGCCCTCGTTCAACGTGCACCGGGCCGACCTGCATCGGCTGCTGCTCGCCGCCGCCGAGGGGGTGCCCCTGCGCCCGGGGCGGGCGGTGACCGCGATCACCCCCGGCCCGGACGGGGTCGAGGTCGAGTTCGACGACGGCGAGCGCGGGCGATGGGATCTGGTCGTCGGGGCCGACGGCGCCCGCTCGGCGGTGCGCCGGTCGCTGCTCGGCGAGGCCGGCGCCGCGCTGCGCTACTCGGGGCAGACTTGCTGGCGCTTCGCCATCGAGGCCCCCGACCTGGTGCCGACGGTGACCCTCGAGCAGTGGACCCCCGGCAAGCGGGCCGGCGCGGTGCCGCTCGCCCGGGGTCGGATCTACGTCTACCTCGTCGAGAGCGCGCCCGAGGGCACCCCCGGGCCGGGCACGAACCACCCCGACATCGTGCGGGAGAAGTTCTCCGGCCAGCACCCGCTGCTGGATCCGATCCTCGAGCGCCTGGGCCCCGAGACCCCGATCCATCACGGCGACCTCTGCGAGCACGCCGCGGTGCACTTCGGCGCCGGCCGGGTGCTGCTCATCGGTGATGCGGCCCACGCGATGACCCCCAACCTGGGCCAGGGCGCGGGCACCGCCATCGAGGACGCCGGCGCGCTCGCGCTGCTCATGCCGCAGCACCTCACCGACCTCGACGGGCTGGCGCCGGCCCTCGACGCCCGCCGTCGGAAGCGGGTGGAGACGATCACCCGCCTCGCGTGGCGCATCGGCCGCATGGCCCACTGGACCAACCCCGTCGCGGTCTTCCTGCGCAACGCCCTGCTGCACCGGGTGCCCGACTCGACCACCGACGCCCAGACCCGGGAGATGTGGCGCCCGGGGCTCGAACTGGCCGCCGAGCTGCGGGATGCGGCGACGCCTGCCGCATGATCGGGTGGGCGCATTCTGCGGGATGCGCCATCTTTGGAGTCACTAAAGACTCCAAATCTTGCTAAAACTATTAAAAGTAATATCGGCTTGCGCCGGGGATCCGTTTCTGGTGACCTCCGGGGCGCGCACGGCACACTCCGACGGAGCGCGGCATGCTCGATCGCAGACGTTTTCTCACCGCCACCGGCGCGGGGCTCATCGCGGCCCCGTTCCTGGGGCTGCTCGGCCGGCGGCCGGCGCGGGCCCAGGGCGGCGCCCGGCGCCTCCTGATCTTCCACAGCCCCAACGGGACCATCCATCGCCACTGGCGGCCGAGCGGCGGTGAGCGGGACTTCGCCTTCCCCGCCGGCTCGGTCCTCGAGCCGCTCGCCGCCCGGCGGGACGATCTGATCGTCATCGACGGGCTCGACATCAAGACCGGCACCAACCACGAGGGCGGCATGGCGGCCATGCTGACCAACCGCGGGGGGGCCGGCACGCCGACCGCGGGGGCCAGCATCGACCAGTACGTCGCCGCCCGGCTGGGCGCGGCCGATCCGTTCGCCTCGCTGGCGTTCGGGGTGCTCACCGATCTGTGGGGCGGGGGCCAGCAGACCCGGATGACCTATCGCCGCGACGGGGAGCTGGTGCACCCCGACGCCGATCCCCGGCGGGCGTTCGGGCGCATGTTCGCCGATCTGCTCGGGGGCGACGACGTGGTGGCCCGCCGCCGGCTGCGGCGCCAGAGCGTGATCGATCTCGCCCGGGACGAGCTCGGCGACCTGCGCCGGCGGGTGGGGCGCCCGGAGCAGGTCAAGCTCGACGCCCACCTCGCCGGGCTGCGCAGCATCGAGCGCAGCCTGTTCTCCGAGGGGCTCGACTGCGCCCCGCCGGGTGAGCCCGATCCGCTGAGCAAGAACGAGAACGACAACGGCCCGGCCCTGCTCGACGCCCAGATGCGGCTGGCGGTGGCCGCGCTGGCCTGCGGGCTGACCCACGTCGCGACGGTGCAGTTCAGCCACACGATCAGCCCGGTGGTGTTCCGCTGGGCGGGCAACAGCGACGGGCACCACTCGCTGTCCCACGCCAGCGACAACCAGGAGGCCAAGGTCGCCGACTTCGTCGCCGCCGAGCGGTGGTGCGCCGAGCAGTTCGGCGCGCTGATCGACCTGCTCGCCGCGACGCCCGATCCGGCCGGCGGCACCCTGCTCGACTCGACGATCGTGCTGTGGGCCAAGGAGATGGGCGACCCGCGGGCCCACGTCTGCACCGAGGTGCCGTTCGTGCTGGCCGGGGGCGGGGTCTTCGAGCCGGGGCGCTACCTGCGCTACGACGGGCTGAGCCACAGCCACCTGCTGGTCTCGATCTGCCAGGCGCTGGGGCTCGACAACGACACGTTCGGTGATCCGAGCACCGGATCGGGGCCGCTGGAGGGGTTGGCGTGATGCGCATCCACACCCCCCGCGCGGCGCTGCTCGCCGCCGCTCTGCTGCTCGCCTGCGACGGGGCCGGCGAGGGCCCCGGCGGCACGCCCGACGGCCCTGGCACCGACGGCGGGCCGACCGCCGACCGCGGCCCCGACGACCCGACCCCCGACGGCGGCCCGCCGGCCCCGGTGGGCGGATGCGCCCCGATCGAGGCCTACTTCGCCGAGCAGATCTGGGCCGGCTTCATGTCCAGCGCCTGCCTCGGCTGCCACATCGAGGGCGGCGCGGCCGACGCGTCGCGCCTGCACCTGATGCCGTCGCTGCAAGACGGCGGGCTCGAGGCCAACATCGAGGCCCTGCGCCCGCTGGCGGCCGAGATCGTCGACGGGCCGGGGGGCAACGGGCTGCGCCTGCTGATCGCCAAGCCCACCGGGCGCCACCCCGAGAGCCACGGCGGCGGCGCGCTCCTGCGCCCCGACAGCGAGGAGGCCCTGGCCCTGGCGTGGTTCGCCGAGCGGCTGGCCGCCGCCGAGGATCCGTGCATCGCCGACCCCGACGGGCCGGTCCTGGGCGGCGCGGTGGACTGCGCGGCGCCTCCGCCGGGGCCCCGGGTGCTGCGCCGGCTGTCGCACGTCGAGTACCGCAACACCATCGCCGCCCTGCTCGGCGAGGCGGCCGCCGCCGAGGTCGACGGCGCGCTGACCCCCGACGTGGTCGTCGACGGCTTCGACAACCACGCCGCGGCGCTGGTGGTGGGTGATCTGCTGGCTGATCAGTACCGGCTGCTGGCCGAGGCGCTGGCGGAGTCGGTCGAGCTGGCCGGCCTCGTGCCCTGTGATCCGGCCGCCGGTGGCCGCAACTGCGCCCGGCAGTTCGTCGTCGACTTCGGCCTGCGCGCCTTCCGCCGCCCGCTGACCGCCGACGACCTCGAGCGCTACGTCGCGATCTACGACCTCGTGGCCGCCGACGACGGCTTCGAAGGCGGCATGCGGTGGGTCATCTCGGCCTTCTTGCAGTCGCCGCACTTCCTCTACCGCACCGAGCTGGGCAAGCGGGGGGCCGACGGCTTCGAGCTGACCGCCTACGAGATCGCGACCGCGCTGTCGTACCTCGCGTGGCAGGCGCCGCCCGACGAGGCCCTGCTCGACCTCGCCGCCCGGGGCATGCTCTACGACCCGGCGGTGGTCGAGACCGAGCTGGCCCGCCTGATCGAAGACCCCCGCTCGGAGGCGACGCTGCGCCACTTCGCCTGGCGTTGGCTGGGCCTCGACCGGCTGGACAGCGTCACCCGCGACCCCTCGATCTACCCCGCGCTGACCGATGACATCCGCCGGGCGATGGCCGGGCAGACCGCCCGCTTCCTCGCCGAGCGCTGGCGCGACGGGGGCACGCTGGCCGATCTCTTCTTGACTCAGGACGAGCACCTGACCGACGGGCTGGCCGACTTCTACGGGCTGCCGGCCAGCGAGCAGGCGGCCGACGGCGAGGGTTTCCGCCGACGCAGCCTCGAGTTCTCGCCCTACGGCGGCCTGCTGACCCAGGGTTCGCTGCTGACGACCCACGCGCTGCCGACGACCTCGTCCCCCATCCACCGGGGGCTGCTGGTGCGGGAGCGGCTCTTGTGCCAGCACCTGCCCCCGCCGCCGGTCAACCTCGACATCTCGCCCCCGCCGGTGGACCCCGAGCTGTCGACCCGGGCCCGCTACGCCCAGCACAGCGACGACCCGGCCTGCTCGGGCTGCCACGCGCTCATCGACCCCATCGGCTTCGCCTTCGAGCACTTCGACGGCATCGGCCGCTGGCGGCAGGACGACGGCATGCACGCCATCGACGCCAGCGGCGAGATCGTCGGCTCGGGGGCCACCGACGGGCGGTTCGACGGGGTCGAGGAGCTGGCGGCGCTGCTCGCGGTCAGCCCCGAGGTCGAGGCGTGCTACGCCGAGCAGTGGCTGCGGTTCGGCTTCGGCGGCACCGACGAGCTGCCCGCCGAGTGCTACGTCCACCGGGTCGCCGACGACATCGCGACCGAGAGCGGCGCCCTCGCGGCGGTGATGCCGGCTATCACCCGGCTGCCCCGGTTCACCGTGCGGGTCGGCGGCGAGGACGAGCTCGACGTGCCCGGCGGATCGCTGCTGCCGGCCCCGGCCGACGTGCCGCCCGGTGGCATCGACGAGCCCCCGCCCATCGACGATCCGCCGCCCGAGCCGGAGCCCGACCCGGGGCCGGTGGGCGGCGGGGTGGACTTCGAACTGGTCGAGCAGTCCCGGTGGAACGCCGGCTACTGCGCCGACGGCGTGGTGACCAACCGCGGCGAGGCGCCGGTGGTCTGGGAGGTCGAGGCCGACATCGAGGGCATCATCAACAACGCGTGGAACGTCGTGCGCTCGGGCGACAGCGGCCGGGTGACCTTCCGCGGCGAGGGCTGGAACGCCGAGGTGCCCCCCGGCGGCGAGGTCCGGTTCGGCTTCTGCGCCCAGCTCTGACGCGCCCGCCCCACGCCCTCCGGGCTCAGCCCTTCGGCTGGGCCCGGAACCACGCCGCGAAGCGCTCGATGCCCTCGGCGATCTTCACCTGCGGGTCGTAGCCCAGCTCGGCCCGGGCCCGGCCGATGTCGGCGAAGGTCCGGGGCACGTCCCCCGGCTGCATCGGCGCGAACCGCACCTGCGGGGTCTGCCCCAGCGCCCGGCCGAGGTGGTCGACGAGGTCGACGAGGGTCGTCGTCTCCGACTCGCCGAGGTTGTAGATCCGGTAGCCCTCCACCCGCTCGACCGAGGCGACCACCCCGTCGACGATGTCGTCGATATAGGTGTAGTCCCGGCTGCTCTGCCCGTCGCCGAAGAGCGTCAGCGGCTCGCCGGCCTCGATCAGCCGGGCGAACTTGTGGATCGCCATCTCGGGCCGCTGCCGGGGCCCGTAGACGGTGAAGAACCGCAGGCAGTGGGTGTGCAGGCCGTGCAGGTGGTGCCATGTGTAGCACAACAGCTCGCCGGCCTTCTTGGTGGCGGCGTAGGGCGAGATGGGGTTGTCGACCGGGTCGTCCTCCCGGAACGGCACCGTCTTGCGGGCCCCGTAGACCGACGACGACGAGGCGAAGACCAGCCGGTCGACCCCGGCGAGGCGGCACTGCTCGAGCAACGTCAGCGTACCCTCGAGGTTGACCTTCTGATAGATCGCGGGGTGCTCGATGGACGGCCGCACCCCGGCCCAGGCGGCGAGGTGGATCACCCGCTCGGGGCGGAACCGGGCGAAGGCGTCGGCCAGCGTGCCCCCGTCGCAGATGTCGCCCCGGATGCACTCGAAGTGGGGGTGGCGTTCCGCCTCGGCGATGTTTCGGGCCTTGACGACCGGGTCGTAGAATGCGTTGAAGTTGTCGACGCCGAGCACCCGGTGCCCGTCGGCCAGCAGCCGGTCGCAGACGCTGGACCCGATGAAGCCGGCCGCGCCGGTGACGAAGATGCGCATCGCTCGCTCCTCGATGATGAACCGGGCGATGATTCACCGCGCGCCGGCCGAACGCAATGGTCGGCCCCGGCGTTGGGAGGATGAAGCGTGACCAAGCGTGAGCTCGTCCGCGAGGCCGCCAAGGCCCACGACCTGCCCGTCAGCCTCGCCCAGGGGCTGCTCGAGGCGCTGTACGACTCGGTGGTCGACCGGCTCATCCGGATCGGCCGGCAGACCGTGCCCGGCCTGGGCACCGTCACCGCCGAGCGCCGGCCGGGCCGGGCCAGGATCGACCCCGAGACCGGGCAGCGGATCGTCGGTCCGCCCTCGACCCGGGTGCGCTTCGCCCCCGCCGAGAGCCTGCGCATGGCCATCCGCGGGGATGACCCCGAGGACACCCCCAAGCCCCTCGTCCCCCGCAGCGACCCGATCGTCGAGGCCATCTGGCGGGCCACCGGGCAGCGGCACTCGGGCAAGTTCATCGGGCGCTTCATCTTGTGGCTCGGCACCATCTACGCCCGCGAGCTGGGGGAGGGCCGGGACTTCCCCTGGCCCGGGTTCGGCACCGTCACCGTCACCCGGCGCCCGGCCCGCCCCGGGCGCAACCCGCGCACCGGCGCGCCCCTGGTCGTGCCGCCCGGGCTGCGCTTCGGCTTCCGCCCCTCGACCGCGCTCAAGGCCGGGCTGGCCGACGGCCCCGCGGGCCTCGACGGCTGAGCCGGATCTCACTTCGCGATCAGCACCAGCAGCCCCCGGCCGCAGAGCCGGTAGCGGCTCCACTCGCCGCCCACGTAATCCTCCTCGCCGTCCCGCCGGACCTGATCGGGCCCCTCGGCCCAGTCGCAGGTGTCGGTCACCCGGTGCCAGCCGCCGGCGTGGCGCCCGGGCCAGGGCAGCGCGAAGTCCACCGGGCCGGCCCAGCCGTTGTAGGCCACGTAGATCGCCGGGGCCGGGTCGCCGAACTCGGCCCCGTCGATGCGCCACGCCAGCGCGTGGTTGTCGGGGTTCTGCCAGTAGGCCGCCGAGGGCGGCACCCCGTCGGGGGTGAACCAGCGGAGCTGCTCCATCACGTCGCCGTTGGTGTCGTGACCCGCGTAGAACCGGGCCGGGCGCAGCGCCGGGTGGCGCTTGCGGAAGGCCATCAGCCGGGCGGTGAACCGGCGGAAGTCCTGCTGCTCGGGGCTGCGGCGGGCGTCGAGCCAGTTGGCCGGGCTGTCGAGGTTGTAGACGTTGTTGTTGCACCGCTGGCTGCGCAGCGCCTCGTCCCCTCCGGTGATCATCGGCACCCCCGCCGACAGCAGCATCAGCGCCATGCCGGTGCGCGCCGCCCGCCGCTGGGCCGCCGGATCGCCGCCCTGATCCCAGCTCCGGTTGTGGTCTTCGCCGCCGTCGCTGGGGCCGTAGGGCCACGGCTGGTCGTTGCGCTTGTGATCGCAGGCGTAGAGGTCGGCCAGGGTCAGGCCGTCGTGGGCCACCATGAAGTTCACCGAGTGCCACGGGGCCCGGCCGTCGTCCCCGAAGAGGTCGCTCGACCCGGCGACCCGGGTGGCGATGTCGCCCGGGGTCACCTCGGCGATGCCCAGCTCGTTCTGGTCGCTGCGCAGCGTATCGCGGAACTTCGCCCCCCACTCGATGAACCCCGCCGGGAAGTCGCCCACTCGATAGCTGTTGCCGCCGATGGCCCACGGCTCGGCGATGAGGTCGACCCCCGGGCCGCCCTCGGCCGGGCGGGGCCCCAGCTCGCGCCAGACGCGGTTGAGCGCGGTGCCCGGGTCGAGCTTGTCGTAGTGGAAGCAGCCGTGCTCGCAGACGTTGCCCAGCACCGAGGCCAGGTCGAAGCGGTAGCCATCCACCCCCAGCTCGTCCCGCCAGTAGCGCAGCGAGTCGACGATCAGATCCTGCGCCGCCGGGTTGCGGGTGTTGAGGTTCCCCCCGGTGCCGGTGTTGTCGTAGAAGTGCTGCCGGTCGGCGGTGAGGCTGTAGTAGCTGACGTTGTCCAGCCCGCGCAGCGAGAACAGCTTGGTGGTGCCCGGATCGGTCGGGCCGAAGGTGCCGCCCTCGGCGGTGTGGTTGTAGACCACGTCGATGTAGACCTTGATCCCGTGGTCGTGGAACGCCCGCACCATCTGCTTGAACTCGCGGGTCGGGCCGCCCGGGCTGCGGTCGGCGGCGTAGCGCCGGTCGGGCGCGAAGTACGACAGCGTCATGTAGCCCCAGTAGTTGTCGCCGGCGGTGCTCTGGGGGTCGATGTCGTTCTGGTCGTTGTTCGTCTCCTGCACCGGCAGGAGCTCGATCGCGGTGACCCCCAGCGCCGCCAGCTCGGCCGCCTTGCGGGCCGCCCCGGCGTAGGTCCCCCGCAGCGCGGCCGGCACGGTGGGGTCGTTCATCGTCAGCCCCCGCAGGTGCACCTCGTAGACGATGTCGTCCTTGAACGCCCGGGTCGGGCGCCGGCCCACGTCGGCCGCGGCGTGCCCCGCGGGCCAGGCGTAGCTCTTGGGCCCGATGGGGCCGGTGTCGATGGTCCGATAGCGGGGTCCGGTGGCGTAGGCGGTGTCGTCGGGGTGCAGCGGGTGGGCCGGGTCGTGGCTGATCTCGAGGGCGTAGGGGTCGAAGAGCAGCTTGTTGGGGTTGAACCGGTTGCCCTCGGCGTCGACGTCGGCCACGAAGCCGGCGGCGCTGCCCGGGGCCCACTCGGCGACCCGGGGCCAGTTGGGGCCCCACGCCCGATAGCCGTAGCGCACGACGTCGCCGACCCCCGCCGCCGCGAGCCGATCGCGGGCGACTCGGGCGGTCCACAGCCCGTCGGCGCCGCGCTGCATCGGGGCGACGAGCACCGCCGGGGCGCCGAAGTCCCGGTCGTAGACCCAGACCTCGATCGCGGTGGCCCGGGCGCTGAAGGTGCGGAAGACGACCTCGGCCGGGGCCACCTCGGCCCCCAGGATCCGGCTGCGCTTGGCGTCGATCGACTCAGCGTCGGGCGGGGCCTCGTCGGCGCAGCCGGCGACGGCCAGGAGCAGCAGGATCGGCAGGGCGCGGCGCATCGGGCCTCCTCGGGTCGGCGTGCCGTGAGTGCCAGAGCAATGCCCGTGCCCGGCTCGGGGCCCGTGTCTCACTGTCGGGTGACGTCGGGAGCACGGGACCGGGGCAGCACGGCGAGACCGCGGTGTCCCGGGGGGACGCGCCGACCGGCGCCCACCGGCTATGCTGGGCCGCAGACCCGATGACGAGAGGGAGGTGCGGATGCGTGGCGATCGGATCGGGCCGGGAGGCCGGCTGGCGGTGCTGCTGGGGCTGCTCGTGAGCGCGGGGGCGTGCATCCCCGCGGGCGGCGGGGGCGGCGGCGACGACGAGGACGGCGGGGCCGACGTGTTCGTCGACCCCGACGACGGGGTGCCCCCGAGGGACATGTTCATCGACCCCGACGACGGGGTGCCCCCGGGCGACATGTTCGTCGACCCCGACGACGGGGTGCCCCCGGGCGACATGTTCGTCGACCCCGACGACGGCGTCCCGATGGGCGACGAGCGGTGCAACGGCGAGGACGACGACGCCGACGGCCTGATCGACGAGGACTGGCCCGCGCTGGGCGAGCGGTGCGCCATCGGCGTCGGCCAGTGCGAGGCGGAGGGGGTCGTGGTCTGCACCCCCGACGGCCGGGGCACGGTCTGCGGCGCGATGGGCCTGCCCCCGGTGGCCGAGTTCTGCAACGGCTTCGACGACGACTGCGACGGCCTCGTCGACGAGGTCGAGCCGCTGCCCTGCGACACCGGAGCCGCCGGGCGCTGCGCGGGCGGGCTCGAGCAGTGCGTCGGCGGGTCGCCGGTCTGCATCCCCCAGCTCGACCCGCGGGGCGAGGTGTGCGACGGCCAGGACGACGACTGCGACGGCGCCATCGACGAGGACGTGCCCCAGGGCGAGGGGTGCCAGACCGGGCTGCCGGGCCTCTGCGCCGACGGTGTCGAGGCGTGCGTCGACGGCGTGCCGCTCTGCCTGGGCCCCGAGCCGCAGGAGGAGGTCTGCGAGGCCGTCGACGAAGACTGCGACGGGGCGGTGGACGAGGGCGGGGTGTGCGACCCGTGCTTCGAGGTCGAGTGCCCGCCGGGGCTCTTCTGCGAAGACGGCGAGTGCGTCGAGGGCGAGCCCTGCGGCGACAACGACGACTGCCCCCCGGGCCACGAGTGCTTCTTCGCCCAGTGCGTGCCGGTGGATCCGGGCGACGCCACCCCGATCGGCCAGCCGGGCGGCACGGTCCGGATCGTGGGTGATCTGGGGGCCGCCGATCCGACGTGGCAGCGGCTGGACCAGGGCTGCGAGGGGCGGGCGGACGGCGACTTCTACTTCGACGCCCTGCCGTTGATCAACCAGACCGGGGCCGCGCAGCGCGTCGACGTGCTCGGGACCTGGGGCGGCGTCGACGGCTACCTGCACATCTTCGACGAGGGCTTCGACCCGGCGGTCGACGCCGGCTGCCTCATCGGGGACGACGACTTCGGCGACACCACCCGCAGCCAGGTGGTCGGCGTCATCTTCGATCCGGGTCAGGTGCGGGTGGTCGTCGTCTCGACCTTCGACCCCGAGGCGTTGATGCCGGGGTATGTCATCGACATCACCACCCAGGGCGAGCCGTGAGGGCCGGCTACCACAGGTTCTGCAGGTCGATGTAGATGCCGGGGGCGAAGTCCTCCAGCGGGCTGAAGCCGAGGTCGAAGCGCACGATGAAGTTCTTGTTGACCGCGACCCGGAGCCCGCCGCCGACCCCCCAGACGAAGGCCGCGTCGTCCCCGCCGATGGCGTCGAAGTCGGCCGCCCAGTAGCCGGCGTCGAAGAACGCGATCAGGGTGATGTCGAGCAACAGCCCGAACGGGCGCGGGCTCCAGACGGTGGCCCGCAGCTCGGTCTGGTTCAGCGCCCGGGCCTTGCCCAGCACCCGGTTGGCCCGCACCCCGCGCCCCGCCCGCTGGCCGCCGAAGAAGTCGTAGAGCTGCGACCCGCCGGCCCGGGCCAGATCGCCGGTGTAGGTGTCGCCGAAGATGCCGTCGATCACCAGCCGGTCGGTGAGCACCACCCGGTTGCTGCCCAGCGGGGTGTAGCCCCGCAGGGTGACGTTGAAGCCGAGATACTCCCAATCCGAGCCGAGGAACGGCCCGCTGCCCCGCAGGCTGGCCTCGAGCCACGCCCCCTCGATGGGCGAGGGCTCGTTGTCCCGGGCGTCGAACATCACCCCCGCCTGCAAGACGCTCAAGAAGCCCTCTTCGGAGGTCCCGAACTCCCGGTCGTAGAGCGAGCCGGCGTACGAGGCGTCGTGGCCGATGTCGCCCGGCAGCACGAGCTGGCCGAAGTACGAGCCGAACGCCTCGACCTTGAACGGGCCGGCCTCGGCCAGCGCGTAGCGCCCGTTGAGGAAGAGGTAGGGGTCGGTGATGCGCACCAGATAGAACTGGCGGATGAAGTCGTCCCGGTTCGTGGCGGGGTCGATGCTGCCGTCGGCGACGCCCGCGTCGTAGGCCTGCTCGGCCCGGGCCTCGTCGCAGTCGCCGGGGGGGACCATGCCGCAGTAGTTGCGCACCTTCGTCGACTGGAACTGCACCCGGGTCGTCAGCCGCAGCGGGGTGTCGGCCACCCGCAGCAGGTCCAGGTTGAGCCGGTGGTACTGCGAGCCGCGCAGGGTGAAGAAGATCAAGAAGCCCAGATCGGCCCGGTAGGGGGCCGTCTCGCCGTCGTACCAGTAGATGTCGCCGATGGCGCCCAGCCCGAGGCCGTCGTCGCTGTTGAAGTTGATCGCCGGCAGGGCCCCCCAGCCCCAGTCGTCCTCCTGCCAGGCCTCCTTCTCGTCCTCGGCGGGCGGCTCGCCCAGCTCGTCGACCGGGGGCGCCTTCTCCGGCGGCGTGCCCACCGGCTCACCGGCGGCGGCGGCCGGGGGCGGCTCGGCCGGCGGGTCCGACGGGGTGTCGGCCGGCGCGGCCGGGGGCGGGGACAGCAGAGCGGCGATGAGCAGAGTCAGCATGGCGACCTCGGCGCGAACGAAGCCCGTTCACAACACGGCGATTCCCGAAGGGAGTCAAGTTCGATGGGCGGCGGCCCGGCCGATGGTCACCCGACCGCCGGCGACCCGCCACTCGATGTCGGTCAGTGCCTCGGCGAATACGGCGTCGTGGCTGACGAGCAACATCGCCCCCGGAAATTCGGCCAGGGCCGCCTGCAACCGCTCGATGGAGGGCAGGTCGAGGTGATTGCCCGGCTCGTCGAGCACCACCCACCACGGCCGGCGGGCGAGCCCCCGGGCCAGCACCAGCTTGCGGACTTCGCCCGGCGAGGGGCGGGCGCTGGCCAGCAGCCGGTCGGGCTCGACCCCCAGGGCGGCGACGAGCTGCATCACCCGCCCCCGCTCATCCGGCGGCAGGGCCCGCACCGCGTCGAGCGCCTCGATCCCCGCGCCCGCCGGCAGGTGCTGGGGCACGAAGAGCGCCCGCGCCTCGGGGACCCGGGCCGCCCGGCGCAGGGCGCTCAGCAGCGTCGTCTTGCCCGCGCCGTTGGCCCCGGTGATGCGGATCCGATCACCCCGGCGCACCGCCAGCCGCACCCCGCGCAGGATCACCGGCCCCTCGCCCGCCTCGGCGCCCTCGCTGCCCCGGGCCCGGACCTCGGCCGCGTCGAGCACCGCCAGCGGGTCGAACGGCGCCGGGTCGTGATCCACGAACAGCCCCCGCCCCACGCCGGCCCGCAGGTCGTGCACCGCCGCCCGATCGGCCGCCTCGGCCGTCGCCCGCAGCGTGCTCATCTGCCGGGCGCCCTTGGCCGCCCCGTGGGCCGCGCGATCCTTGGCCGCCGCGCCCCGGGCGTCCCGATCGCGGCGGTCGCGCACCTGCCGCTTGCGCCGGGCGGAGTCGGTCTCGGCCCGGCGGCGGGCGTCGGCCAGCCGGGCCTTCGCCGCCCGGGCGTCGGCCTGCCGGGCCTCCAGCGCCGCCACCCGACCGGCCCGGGCCGCCGCCCGCTCGGCCGCCGCCACCGAGTACGGCGCCCGGATCCGTTCCACCCGGCCGCCCTCGACCCACAGCGTGGCCTCGGTCAGCTCATCGAGCAGCGCCCGGTCGTGGGCCACGAGCAGCCCGATCCCGTCGAAGCGCCGCAGCGCCTCCACCAGCCGGGCCCGGCCGTCGGCGTCGAGGTGGTTGGTCGGCTCGTCGAGCAGCAGCGCCCCCGGGCGATCGGCCAGCGCGGCGCCGACCTGCCACCGCTTGCGCTCTCCGGGCGACAGCGTCGGCCAGCGCTCGATGGCCTCGGGGTCGAGCTCCAGATCAGCCCGCAGCAGCACCGCGCGTCGGGCCCAATCCCACGAGAACTGGCGGATGGCGTCGGTGCAGGCGTCGACCCGCTGGGGGCAAAGCGCGACGGTGAGCCCGGCCGGCACCCGGCGGATCCGGCCGGTCGTGGGCGCGAGCCGCCCGGCGATCAGCTCGAGCAGGGTGGTCTTGCCGGCGCCGTTGGGGCCGACGACCCCGGTCCAGCCGGGGGTCAGGTGCAGGTCGAGGGCTTCGAAGAGCGGCGGGCTCGCGGGACGGGCGAACGCGACGTCGGTGACGTGCAGAGCGAAGGACGGAGACATGGTGGCGCACCCAGGGGCAGAGGTCGAAAGCCGGGCGGGACCCGGCGGGCGTCTCGACTTCAGGCGGGGGTGCGATCCACGGCTCACCTCGGGGCGGGTTCGGTCCCAGCATGCCGCCCGCCCCCACCCCAACGCAAGGGGGCCATCTGTTAACGCCGTGTAATGGTGCTCGGCGCCCGGTCCTGGCTACGGTCGGTGCGGGGTTTGCGGTGACCGCCAAGAACCCTGCGAGCGACCCTGCCCACCGACCGCCCATTGGTGGGCGGGGTCGCTCGGTTCTCCTTGCCCGCCACCCCGCCGAGCCCACCTTGACCGTCAACCGCCCGCGTCGTATAGCAGGATTGCCCGCTCGCGGGCGCGGTATCAGGTAACCGACCAAGAGGTGAGCATGCGGTCGTCGCTCCGGTTCTGGCTCTCGACACTCGCCCTCGGGGCGCTGATCTCCACCGGCTGCGAGACGGGCGGCAACGCCGTCGCCGAGGGCCGCAAGGCCGCCCGCGCCGGGGACTACGCCGCCGCGCTCCAGCACTTCGACGAGGCGCTCAAGGCCGACCCCGACGACTACAACGCGCTGTGGGGCAAGGCCGACATCTACCAGCGGGAGGGCAACCTGCTCGAGCAGCAGACCCTGCTCGAGAAGCTCAACACCGAGCCGTACAAAGAGTACGCCGGGGTGGTGAAGCCGGCCCTCGAAGACAACTACCGCAAGCAGGCCGAGGCCATCATGGGGGGCAACCCCGAGAAGGCCGAGGAGCTGCTGCGCAAGGCGATCGAGCTCAACAAGAAGTCCGAGGCCAACCTCACCCTGGCCGAGGTGTTGCAGCGCAAGGGCGACGCGGCGCTGGGCAAGGCGCAGTGGAAGGAGGCCGCCGAGGCGTTCGAGGCGGCCAAGGCCCTGCGCATCAGCCGCAAGATGCGGAGCATCCTCGAGGGCAAGCTCGAGATCGCCTCGTTCAAGGTCTTCAAGGCCGAGTTCGAGCCCCGGTTCAAGACCGCCATCGGCGAGATCAACGAGAAGGGCTTCCACGTCGTGACCGAGAAGGCGGTGTATGACCCCAAGGAGGGCATGTTCACCGTCGAGGCCATCGCCGAGCTGGGCCGCAAGGAGCCCAAGACCGACGAGGAGAAGGCCCAGGCGGCCAAGGCCGGGCTGTACGAGGTGACCCAGGCGCTGGCCGATCTGTCGTGGAAGATGGCCGGCAAAGAGCGCCCCGAGGGGGCCATGGTCAGCTACAGCCGGGACGTGGTCGAGGTCGCCGCCCAGGGGCTCGACAAGGAGAAGCGGGAGTGGATCTACGGCTTCCGGGTCAAGCTGCCGGAGGACGCCGTGATCGAGCAGGTGCAGGTCATCGACAAGGGCGAGTTCAAGAAGCCCACCCCCGAGGGGGCCGAGGGCGCTGAGGGGGCCGAAGGCGCTGAGGGGGCCGAGGGCGCCGAAGGGGCCGAGGGCGCGAAGCCCGACGCGGACGAGAAGCCCGCAGCGAACGAGTAGCCACCCGCCGCCCGCGCGACCCGACGCCCGCGCCCCGTGCGCGGGCGTCCTGCTTTCGAAGCCCCCTGTGGGCGCGCCAGCTCAGAGCCCCAGCCCCCAGCGCCCGATCAGCTCGTTCATCACCTCGGTCGTGCCCCCGCCGATGGGCAGCAGGCGCGCGTCGCGGGCCAGCCGCTCGACCCGGGACTCGCGCATGTAGCCCATGCCGCCGAAGATCTGGACCGCCTCGTAGGTGACGGCCATGGCCACCTCGGCGGCGAAGTTCTTGGCCATGGCCACCTCGGCCGTCGGCGACTCGCCGGCCCGCATGCGCTCGGCGAGCGCGTAGTTCAGCGTGCGGCTGGCCAGCACCTGGGTCGCCATGCGGGCCAGCTTGTGCTTCGTCACCTGGAACTTGCCGATGGGGCGGCCGAACGCCTCCCGCTCCCGGGCGTAGGCCAGGGCGTCGCGCAGCGCGACCTCGGCGGTGGCGTGGCCCATGAACGCCAGCGCCAGCCGCTCGCCGACGAAGTTCTGCATCAGCGCCACGAAGCCCGACCCCTCCTCGCCGACGCGGTTGGCCGCCGGCACCCGGACCCCGTCGAAGCCCAGCTCGGCGGTGTCGCTCGCCCGCCAGCCGGTCTTCTTGAGCGCCCGCGACGCGGTGAACCCGGGCATGCCCCGCTCGACCACGAAGAAGGTCAGCCCCCCATGGCGGTCGTCGCCGGTGCGGGCCAGCACCGTCACCACGTCGGCCCGCATGCCGCTGGTGATGAACAGCTTCGACCCGTCGAGGATGTAGCGCTCGCCGTCGCGCACCGCCCGGGTGCGCACCCCGGCCACGTCGCTGCCGGCGCCCGGCTCGGTGATCGCCAGGGCCGCGATGCGCTCGCCGGCCAGCACCGGAGGCACGAAGCGCTCGATCTGCTCCGGCGTGCCCAGCTTCACGATCGGGGGCAGGGCGATGCCCAGCGATTGCAGCCCGGCGACGACCCCGGTGCTGCCGCCCTCGATCAGCGCCTCGGCCGCCACCAGCGGGCCCAGCGGATCGGCCCCGCTGCCGCCCAGCGCCTCGGGGAACCCGGCCCCCAGGATGCCGGCGGCCGCGGCCTGCCCGTACAGCGCCCGGGGGAAGGCCTCGGCCTCCTCCCACTCGTAGGCGAAGGGCGCGATCTGCTCCCGGGCGAAGCGGGCGCAGGTCTGGCGGACGAGGGCGAGATCTTCATCGAGCGGGTGTGGCTTCATGGGGCCATCATCCCCGAGCCGGGCGCAGAATACACGCGGCGCGGCGCGCGGAGACGCCTCAGAACCGGGGGCGCCCCGGGCGGTAGCGGCGGCGGAACACGGGCAGGAAGAGGCAGCCCCCGACGACCGCCGCGGCGAGCCCGCCGAGCACCAGCCCCGCCGGCGCGATCCAGGGCGGCGGCGCGCCGACGACCCCGTAGCCCACGAGGAACAGCGCGTTGAGCAGATAGGCCGCGATGCCCGCCATCCAGGTGGGGCGCTTGTCGCCCAGCAGGGCCACCCCGCCGGCGGCCCACAGCAGGCCGAAGATCACAAAGCCCGCCCCGACCTTGACCCCCAGCAGCGCCAGGACGACCCCCGCGACGACCCCGGCGAAGCCGATGGCCGACAGCGCCTTGGGCGGCGGGCCCATGCTCACCCGGGAGATCGCCGACTCGCCCCACACCTCGCCGCCGCCGAGGGCGCCGCGGTCGAACTCGGTCGAGGCGCCGCGGAACGCGTCGAGGGACGGGCGATGAGCCGGCGCCGGCCGCGGCTCGCGCACCGCCGGGCGGGGCGGAGCGGCGGCGGGCCGGGTCGCGGGCATCGCCGACGACGTGGCCAGCGGGTTGAAAGGATCACCGCCGCTGGACGCGCTCCAGCCGGCGGTCGCCCGATCGCGGGGCGGCTCGGCGGCGGCCTGCTGCTGGCCCCAGGCGTCCGCCGCGCGGGCCGAGTCCCAGCCGGCGGTCGAGCGATCACGGGGCGCGGCCGCGCGGGCCTCGGCGGCGGCCTTCTGGCGGGCCCACTCGTCGGACGCCGCGCCGGGGGACCAGCCGGCGGTCGAGCGATCCTGCGGCGCGCTGGCCCGGGCCTCGGCGGCGGCCTGCTGGCGGGCCCACTCATCGGCGGCGGCCCGCTGGCGGGCGGCCTCTTCGCGGGCGCGGGCCTCGGCTTCTTCTCGGGCGCGGGCCTCGGCTTCTTCTCGGGCGCGGGCCTCGGCCTCCCGGCGGGCGTGGGCTTCGGCCTCTTCGCGGGCGCGGGCCTCGGCCTCGGCTCGCTGGCGCGCCCGATCGTCCTCTGCGGGCTCGGCGGCGCGGGCCTCGGCCTGGGCCTTGAGCCGGGCCCACTCGTCGTCCCCCTGCGCCGCGCCCTGCGCCTCGACCTGCGCCCGGCGCCGCATCCACGCCGCGTCGTCGGCCACCGACGCCCGCTGGGCCAGCGCCGCGCCCACCTGGGCCGCGGCCACCCGGGCGGCGTCAGCCCGGGCCTGCCGCTCGGCCTCCTCGGCCGCCCGCCGCTCGGCGGCCTCGGCGGCGGCCCGCTCGGCGGCCACCCGCTCCCGGGCCAGCTCCTGCTGCGCCGCCAGCTCCAGGGCCTCGCGGGCGGCGGTGTCGACCTCCTCGGCCGAGGTCGGCGAGAGGGCGTCGCTCAGCCGCCGACGATAGAGCTGAAGATAGAGCGTGCGGGTCCGCTCGGCGACGTCGCCGCCCTCGGCCATCGCCCCGGCGATCTTCTCCAGGATGGACTGGTACTCGCCGTAGACCGGCATCGCCGAGAAGCGCACCGCCGCGTCGTCGATCGCCTTGAGCGCGGCGAGGGCGAAGTGCTCCTCGGCCTCGGGGATCGCCCGCTGCATCTCGAGCCGATCGTGGGCCCGGCGGGCCATCGCCCGGAGCTGGGGCCGAGCCGCCTCGAGCCGCAGGTGGGCCACCGCCGCGATCGCGAAGATGAGGCTCAGGGCGGCGGCGTCCCCCTCGATGGCCACCCGCTCGAGCTGGGCCTCGAGCCAGGCCACCGCCGCGATGCCCACCCGGGGGTCGCCGGCGTAGCGCTCCAGCTCGGCCAGCCGCTCGCCGGGGTCGGGGTGCTGGGGCACGGTGCCCATCCAGCCCTCGAAGTCGGCCCGGGGGCTGTCGCCGTCCATCGACGACAGCGAGCTCATGCTCAGCTCGAGGACCGAGTCGTCCGGCTCGGCCTCGGCCTCGGGCGGCGCGGGCGGGGGGGGCGCCTCGGGCGGGGCCGGCGGCTCGATGACGGTGTTCGACTCGATGACGGTGTTCGACTCGGGCGACGGCGTCTCGAGCGTAGCCGGGCTCGGCGCGGGCGGGCTCGGCGCGGGCGGGCTCGGCGCCGGCTCGTCCTCGTCGCCCCCCAGCGGGCGGGGGATGACCCCCGGGCGGGGCAGCGCGCCGGGGCGGGGCAGCGCGCCGGGTCGGGGCAGCGCGCCGGGTCGAGGCAGCGCGCCGGGTCGAGGCAGCGCGCCGGGTCGGGGCAGCGGCGCCGGCCGGGCGGGCCGCGGCGCCGGGTGGGGCGGCGACGAGGGCAGATCGACCGCCGGCACCGCCGCGGTCGCCTCGTCGTCCGCGTCGTCCACCCCGTCGAGGATGTCGTGGGCCGCCGTCGCCCCCGGGGAGGCCCCCTCGGGGTCGGTCATCAGCGAGTCGAGCCCGTCCCCGGCCAGCGTGCCCTCGCCGGCCATCGTGGCGTCGCCGTCGGCCGCGTGGTCGGTCACGTCGAGCCGGGCGATGGCGGTGTCGGGCCCCAGCAGCCCGCCGCTCTCCGGCAGCCGGGTCACCGAGGTCGCCCCGTCGATGAAGGTCGGCCCGTCGGGCGCGGCGCCTCGCCGGTCGAGCGCCGCCGCCAGCCGGGGGTCGACCGGCAGGGTCAACAGGTCGAGCACCGTCACGTCGCCGAGCTGGGCGATGGGATACGGCACCCCGGCGCTCACCTCGCAGGCGTCGACCGTCGTGCCGTGGGGCCCGTGGGTCACGAAGTACAGCGTCTCGCCGTCGGCGTCGAAGACCAGCCCCCGGTGGTGCTCCCCGCCGCCCTCGCCGGCGATGGGCTGCACCTCGCCCCCGACCAGCCCCATCCACACCCGGCCGTCGGCGGCGTAGGCCAGCCGGCGCCCGTCGGCCGAGACCGCCGGCGACTCGATGCGCCCGTGGCTCTTGCCGAGGGGCCGCGGCTTGCGCCCGTCGAGCGGCACCGCCACGAGCTGCTGGCGGGCCCCGCCCCGGACCCGGGTCACGCAGATCACCCGTGAGCCGCCGGTCTCGACGAGCAGCCCCGGGCCGGGCACCACGTCGACCCCGTCGGCGACCACCGCGGTGTGCAGCCCCGGGGCCCGGTCGCCGGGGGTCGTCTCCGGCGCGCCCCGCCGGGCGGGGTCGATGACCGCCGGCACCCACCGCCCGTCGGGCGCGGTCTGAAGCAGATAGACCACCCGCCCGTCGTCGGGCACGAACGTCGGCCGGGCGCAGGCGTAGCCGTGGGGGTTGCGCACCCCGCCGACGAGCTGCTCGTCGAAGGTGCCCGAGCGCAGGTCGCAGCCGTGCACGTAGATGTCGGGGAACGGGGCCCCGTCGAAGGCCCCTTCGAGGGCGAACCGGCGGCCGTCGGCGGCGAAGCACAGGCCCCCGACCTGCCACCGGGCGTCGATCGACTGCTGCAACCAGCGCTGGCCGGGGCGCTCGACGTCGACGAGGGCCACCCGGGCCCGGGCCCGCCCCTTGAGCGCGTCGCGGGCCCGCACGTCGACCGCGACCGCCCGGGCCGAGGGGTGCAGCGCCGCCCGCAGCGGCGCGTCCTGGGCGCTCTCGAACAGCACCCGCCGCACCCCGTCGATGAGGCGCAGGGCCACCAGCCGCGCGCCGTCGTCGTCCAGCTCTTCGAGGACCAACCAGTCCACCGGGCCCTGACCTCGAACACGTCGCCGGGCCCGCGTGGCCCGGACAGGCATTGCGGCCGCGCAGTCGCGGCCGGTGGCAGTATGCGCCGTCGGGCGCCCGCTGGCCAACAAAGCGCCCGGGGCCCGCCCGGGCCCGGGCGGCCGGAGGCGGCCGCGGTGCCCGATGCGGGTCGATCTTGCGTCGATCGGGGCACATGTCGATCCTGCGGCGTGGCCGCGATGCCCGCGGCCGGAATTCGGGGGGGTCACCCGGGCGGGGTGATCGGGAGGCACGATGCGAGCTTCGATGGCGCGATGGACGACTGTGGCCCTGCTGCTGGCCCTGACGGGGTGCGACGGAGACGACGGCGGCACGCCGGCCGACGGCGGCGGCGCCGGGGGCGAAGCGGGCATGGGCGGCGGCCAGGGCGGCACCGGCGGCGGCATGGGCGGCATGGGCGGCGGAGCAGGCGACATGGGCGGCATGGGCGGCATGGGCGGCATGGGCGGCATGGGCGGGGGACTCGACATGGCGCCGCCGGCCGACATGGGCCCCGACGAGGACGCCGCGCCCGACCCCGAACCCGACATGGCCGTCGACATGGCGCCGGTCGACTCGCCGATCGACTGCGAGGCGGTGTGCACCGGCTTGCAGACCCGGTGCCCCGAGGCCTTCGCCATCCACGGCGACTGCGACAACTGCGCCGAGCTGTCCGGGGCCTTCGCCGGCGGCGGCACCGACCCGCTGCTCACCGCGGCCGACGTGTGCATCGAGGCCACCGAGACCGACGACTGCCGCGCGCTGTACACCTGCCTCATCGACCCCGACGGCCTGCTCGCGGTGGGCACCGGGGCCAGCCTGACCATCGTCGGCACCGTCGGCGGGGTCGAGTACGACCTCGCGGTCGACGACGCCTGGGCCGCGGTCGGCGTCAAGAACGACGGCAGCCCCAGCGACCTCGAGCTGAGCTTCGTCACCGACGACGGCCGCTTCCTCGCGGTGAAGTTCGACGACCTCGCCTTCGACGTCGGCCCGCTCGGCTTCGGCCTGCTCGACGCCTCGAACAACGAAGTGCAGGTCCAGATCCCGGGCGACCGGATCGACCTCGACACCGGGCTGGTCGAGGTCGTGCGCTTCGAACTGCCCGGCGGCGAAGACCCCGGCTTCCAGATCACCGCCGAGGTGCGCGAGAACCGGGAGGCCACCCCGGTGACCGTCACCGCCCGGGGCAACTTCCAGTAGCCGGCGCCCGGCGCGGCGCGGGCTCATTCGAGGAACACCTCGAAGTCCACCCCCACCCCGAGCTGCACGAACGGCTCGAACAGATCCGGGGCCAGCAGCAGCGCGCCGGCGCGCAGATCGGCCCGGGCCGACCACCGGCTGCCCTCGCCGAAGGGCCACAAGGCGCCGACGTGCAGGGCGACGTCGGTCAGCCAGCCGCTCGGCCAGCGCCTGCTCAGGGCCCAGGCGAACCCGCCGAGCACCCCCACGTCGACCTCCCCGCCCGTGTGCGCGACCAGCCGGGCGTAGCCCGCCCGCATCGCGAGCACCCCGAAGGCCGGATGCACCGCCCGGGCCTCGCCGGCGATGCGCCGGTCGTGATCCCGCCGGCTGAGGCCCACCTCGACCAGCGCCCGACTCAGCCCCCGGCCGACCCGACCCCGCAGATCGAGCCCGAACTCGGCGTCGGGCAGGGCGACCACCATGCCGCCCCCGTGCCCCACGACCGCCAGCCCGCCGTAGCGGCCGGGCACGAACGGCGGGGCCGCCGGCGGATCACCGAGCAGCGCCGGGACCAGGGGCCGGTCGAAGGGCACGACGTACGACCGCGACCGGGCCGCCGGATCGGGGCGGCCGCTCGCGTCCAGGGTCCCGTCGCGGGCCAGGAACTCGAACGGCGCCCGCCCGGGGCCATCGAACCGGTAGCCGAGGCCCCGGGCCAGGTGGAGCCGGTGGGGCCCCGGCGGCGCGTCGAGGGTGGCGAAGACGCCCGCCGGGGTGCCCATGAGCTGGCGCTGAGGCAGGTCGGGGACGACGCACACCCGGGCCGCCGGCGCCCGGCGCCAGTCGATGAACGGCGCGTCGGGGTCCAGCCCGGGGGGCACCGTGGCCGGGCGGATGCCGCTGCCCGAGCCGGCCAGGATCCAGTCGACGACCCGGTGCATCTCGCCGTAGGTCACCACCCCGTCCCGGTCGACGTCCGCCGGCCCGATCGCCGCCGAGCGCAGGGCGTGGCTGTAGATGCCGCCCAGCCGCCCGTCCTCCCAGGTGGCGTCGGCGTGGCCATCGGTGGCGAGCAGGGCCCCGACGGTGGGCAGGCGGGCGGCGAACGGCGCGGTGAGGCGCTCGGCGTCGACCGGCCGCTTCGCCCGGCCGAGGGCGCGCGAGGCGGGGGCCGGCAGCATCCAGAAGCTCTGGCAGGCGTCGACGATCAGGTGCACGTCGGCCCGCGCGGCCAGCGGCCGCAGCACCCGCTCGGCGAACAGGCGGGCCCCGATGCGCCCGTCGTGACCCGGCCCCCGCCGCCCGGGATCGGGCGCGGCGTAGATCTCGCCCGGGGCGACCCCGCCCCGCCGGCGCCCGCCGTGCCCCACGAAGTAGAGGTAGACCTGCGCCCGGCCGGCGTGCCCCCCGCCGTCGAGGGCGGCGACCATCTCGCCGACGCTGGCCGTCAGCGCCCGCCACGTCGGCGGCCGCCGCTCGGATCCGAAGGCGGCGCGCAGCCCGGGGTCGGCCTCGGCGTGCACCCAGCGCCGGTCGGGGCCGAGCGCGGCGAAGAAGCGGGCCATCTGGCGCAGATCGTGGCCGACCATCTCGAGCCTCGGCAGCGGCCGGCCCGTCGCGTAGGGGTAGCCGAAGAGCAGGGTGTAGACCGGCGCGGCGCGATCGACGCGGGCGAGCGGGTCGCAGCGATCGGCGGGCGCGGCCGCCGTGAGGGTGGCTGTCAGGATGACGGCGCACGCCACCATCGCGGCGTGGGGGTGGCTCATCTCGGCTCCTGCCATGGGTGGGTCGGCCCTGGAGAGTGAATCACTCGAAGCCCCCCATCCGCAAGGGGGTTTCCGCGCGCCCCCCGAACACTGCTGACATCGAAACTGTCAGTAGCAGGCCCCTTCGGGGCAGTGATAGCGTCCGCCCCACCACCTCGGAGTGTCATCATGCGGCGCGCGTTGATCATCCTCGTCGGCCCCTGGCTCATCGCATGCGATGCCTTCCCGGTCGGGCCGCTCGCCATCCGCGAGATGCAGGCGTGGCGCATCTGCACCGACCCCGCGGGGGCCGAGATCGAGGTCCACATCGCCGGTGACCCGGCGCATTGCGGCGGCTGCGATCGGGCCTGCGGCGAGGGGGTGCCCTGCGTCGGGGGCCGGTGCGCGCTCGACACCCGCCTGCACTGCGGGGCGGCCGGGCGGGCCTGCGTCGGCTTCGCCGGCGCCGAGGGCGTCGAGTGCGTCGCCGTCGACGCCCGCGGCGTCTCCCCGGGGGGCCTCGTCTACCTCGACCGGGGCCCCACGGTCGGCGGCCACGCCTGCGTGCCGGCCGCCGCGCCACCCCCCGCAGAAGCCGGGCCGATCCGGGGTGAGCCGCCGCGGGCGCCGGACTGGATCGTGATCCCGGGCCCCGGGCCCTGCCCCGCGGGCGGCGACGGGCGGTGCGGCGCCCTCGAGGTGGAGGTGCGCGACCTCTGCGGCGGGCTCTGCCCGGCCGGGATCGCGCACGACTTCGAGATCATGACCACCGAGATGAGCCGGGCCACCTACCGCGACCGGGTGCTCGACTGCCGCTGCGCCGGCGCCGACCCGCCCCCCTGCGCCGCCTTGTGCGCCGACGACGCCGACGCCGAAGCGCGGCCGATCACCGGGCTGTCGTGGTGCGCGGCCTACGACGCGTGCCGGGCGATCGGGGGCCGGCTGCCGACCGCCGTCGAGCGGGCCCGGGTCGAGGCGGCGGCCGACGTCGACCGCCGGCTGTTCGACCGCCCGCTGGGGTGCGACGCGTGGATCGAGGCGACCGGCGCGGCCCCGTGGGTCGCCGAGTGCTTCGATCGGGCCGACGACCCGGGGCTCGACCGGGTGGACGGCGACGCCGGCGCGGTGCCCATCGGGGGCGCCGCCCTGCCCGCCCCGCGGCGGCTGCACCACCTGATCGGCAACGCCGCCGAGTGGCTGGCCGAGCCCGCCGAAGAGGCCACCTGCGCCGCGCTGAGCCGGCCCGGGCGGTGGGGCCCCGAAGCGGACGGGCGGGGGCGGCTCCGGGTGGCGCGGGGCCTCGGCCTGCGCCGCCCCGCCGGCGACCCGGGCGATCGGCTGGTCGCGCTCGACCCCGGCGACCGGTCGGCCGATCTGGGGGTGCGGTGCGCGCGCACGGTCGCCGACCGCGCCTCGCCGCCGGCCCCCTACGACAGCCGGCTCGACGCCCGGGCCCACGCCCGCTGCGTCGAGTCGCCGCTCGGCCGGCGCCCGGTGCGTCGGGCGGTCGGAGAGCGCGTCCTGCGGGCGGCCGCGATCTGCCTCGACCGGCCCGAGGCCATCACCGGGGCGATCCCGGATCGCTTCGCCGGCTGGCTGGCGGGCCTCGCCGGCGAGCGGGTGGCCCTGGCCCGGCGGCCCCTCGGCGCCGACCTCGCGGGGGGTGAGCTCGGGCTGGCCCTCTTCGCGCCCGACGCCGCGTGGTGGCTGCACCCCCCGGCGCGGGCGGCGGGAGATCCGATCGAGACCGCGCCCGACGGCCCGTCGATCGTCCTGAGGCGGGCGGGGGCCCACCCCGAGTGGGGCCCCGCCTGCGCCGGGCGCATGGAGGCCGACGACCCCGCGGCCCGCACCGACGGCCGGGTGGTGCTCGGCGAGCGGCTCGTCATCGACTGGGCGGCCCTGCGCCGGCTGACGCCGGGGGGCACCGTCGACGAGGCGGCCCGCCTGGGCTGCGGGCTGCTCGAGTGCGCCGCGCGCAGCGCGCCCGACGGCCCGTGCGAGGCGCGCTGCACCGCGTGGCACCTGCCGCTGGTGATCGACTACCGCCGGGCCGGGCCGTCGAGCCACCCGGGCGTGTGCCGGCCGTGAGCCGCCCGCGCCCGGCCCGGTTCGAGCGGGCATACCCGGCGTCGAGCTGCATGGCCTCCCCTCCCATCACCGGGTGCGCCGCATCGACATCACCGCCCCGGGGCGAGCCGACGGCGCGCGGGGCTTTACCCGGGGCGCGGATCGGTCCAAGATGCGCCGCCCCCCGACCCCGGAGCCCCGATGGACATCGACGTCGTCTCGAGCATCCCCTACCCGATCGACGCGGTCTTCACCGCGATGCGGGACCAGCTCCCGGCGCTGGCGGACTACATGCCCAACGTCGACAAGGTCGAGGTGCTCGAGCAGAGCGAGCCCGAGCCGGGCGTGATGAAGCTGCTCAACAAGTGGCACACCGCCCGCACCGAGATCCCGGCCATCGCCCGGCCCTTCGTCGACCAGAGCAAGATGTACTGGTTCGACCACGCCACCTGGATCGAAGCCGAGCGGCTGTGCCGCTGGCGCAACGAGGTCGGCTTCATGGCCGAGCGGGTCGACTGCGCCGGCGCCACCCGCTACCGCGCGGTGAAGCCCGACGTGACCGAACTGCACATCCAGGGCCGGCTGACCATCGACCTCAAGGGGCTGGTGCCCCGGTTGATGCTCAAGAAGGCCACCAGCGGGGTCGAGGCCTTCGTCGGGCGGCTCATCGAGCCCAACTTCCAGAAGACCGCCGCCGCGCTGACCCGCTACCTCGACGCGCAGGGCCAGGGCGCATGACGCCCGACCTGGCGGTGCACCCGCTCGCCGAGCGCTTCGACCGGCTGACCCCGGACCTCGTCTACGCCGCCGCCGAGGTGGACGGGCGGGTGTGCACCGGGCGCTTCGTCATCCTCAACAGCTACGAGAACCGGGTCTACCAGCTCGACTGCGAAGACGGCCGGGCGGTGGTCGGCAAGTTCTACCGCCCCGGGCGGTGGAGCGTCGACGCGCTGGAGGACGAACACGACTTCCTCTTCGCGCTCGACGACGCCGACGTGCCGGTGGTGCTGCCGCTCGAGCTCGACGACGACGGCGCCACGATCGGCACGTTGACCGGCGAGGCCGAAGGCGTGCACTACGCGATCTTCCCCCGGGTGCGGGCCCGGGTGCCCGACGAGTTCGACGACGCCCAGCTCCGCGAGCTGGGGCGGCTGCTCGCCGAGCTGCACGACGTCGGCGAAGACGAGACCGCCGCGCACCGCCCGACGCTGGACGTCGACACCTACGCCCGGGCCAACCTGGAGACCTTGCTGAAGTCGGGCCACCTGCCGCCGGAGATCGAGGCCCACTACCGGGTGACGGTCGACGCGCTGTGCGACCGCATCGAGCCGATGCTGGCCGACGTGCCCACCCACCGGATCCACGGCGACTGCCACCCGGCCAACCTGCTGTGGGACCGCGACGGCCCGATCTTCCTCGACTTCGACGACATGCTCGAGGGCCCGGCGGTGCAGGACGTGTGGATGCTGACCCCCAGCGCCGACGCCGAGGGCGCCCGCCAGCGGGCGGTGCTGCTCGACGCCTACCGCGAGGTGCGCGACTTCCCCGCCGAGTGGCTGCGCCTCGTCGAGCCGCTGCGCGCGCTGCGCTACATCCACTACGCCACCTGGATCGCCCGCCGGTGGCACGACCCGACCTTCCGCCGCACCTTCGGCCACTTCGGCAGCCTGCGCTACTGGCAGGACCAGGTGCTCGACCTGCGGGAGCAGATCGCCCGCATCGACGCCGCCTGAAGCCACGGCCGGGCGCTCCGCTCGACCGCCCTCATGCCGAAAGTCCGGGTCCGACCCGCGCGCTCGATCCGATTCTGGCCGGGAGAGCGGGTCCGACCCGCGCGCTCGATCCGATTCTGGCCGGGAGAGCGGGTCCGACCCGCGCGCTCGATCGCCTTCATGCCTGAAGTACGGGTGCGACCCGAAAAATCGATCGCCTTCATGCCCGAAGTCCGGGTGCGACCCGAAAAATCGATCGCCCTCATGCCTGAAGTCCGGGTCCGACCCGCGCGCTCGAACGCCCTCATGCCCAAAGTACGGGTCCGACCCGCGCGCTCGATCCGGTTCTGGCCGGGAGGACGGGTCGGACCCGCGCGCTCGATCCGGTTCTGGCCGGGAGGACGGGTCGGACCCGCGCGCTCGATCCGGTTCTGGCCGGGAGGGCGGGTCCGATGCGCCCGACCCGGTCGGCGCAGGATCCGGCGGACGGGTCGGACCCGGCTCTCCGATCGCCGTCGCGCCCGGCGGGCGGGTCGGACCCGGCTCGCATCGGCGCCGATGACCCGGCGGCGCGGGTCGGACCCGGACTTCAGGCATGAGGGCGATCGATTTTTCGGGTCGCACCCGGACTTCAGGCATGAGGGCGTTCGAGCGCGCGGGTCGGACCCGGACTTCAGGCATGAAGGCGATCGATTTCTCGGGGCGCACCCGGACTTCGGGCATGAGGGCGATCGATTTTTCGGGTCGCACCCGGACTTCGGGCGAGACGGCTCGTGATTTTCCCGGTCGCACCCGGACTTCAGGCATGAGCGCGATCGATTTTTCGGGTCGCACCCGGACTTCAGGCGAGACGGCTCGTGATTTTTCCGGCCGCCCCCGGACTTCAGGCATGAAGGCGATCGATTTTTCGGGTCGCACCCGGACTTCAGGCATGAAGGCGATCGACTTTTCGGGTCGCACCCGTGATCCCCGGGCTACGGGCGCAAAGGCGGCCTTCGAGCGGGCATTCGAGCAGGTGACCGGCGAGACGCCGGGGGTACACCACCGGGCGGGTGAGGCCGGCGGGGGGATGGGCGGGCGCTCGGCGGATCACGCGGTATACGGCCTTCGGTGAAGCGGCGGGCATCGGCTGGAGTACCGTACGCCTCACCACCACCGGAGGCAGTCCCATGTACGACGTCACCCCCCGCCGCCCGGCCCGCCGCTGGCAGATCGACCGCCCGCTGACCATCGGATCCGACGCGCTGGATGATCTGCCGCGGCGGCTCGCTGCGCACGACGGGCCGATCGCGCTCACCGCGCTGGATGCATGGGCCCCGGCGGAGCTGGAGGCGCTGCGCTTCGCGGTGTCGTGCGAGCCGCTCGACCGCCCGGCCCCGCTGGAGGGCGCGGCGTTGGATGTCGACACGCTGCTGGATCGCATCGTGGCGGCGCTCGACGCGCCCGACGCCCCGGCGCGCCGAGCGCGGCCGGAGGGCCTGTCGGTCGCCGAGGCCGAGCGGGTGCAGGCGGTGATGTACAGCGAGCCGCCGGCCCGGTTCTATGTGGATGGGGTGCGCGAGGCGCTGGATCAGGATCTGCTCTACGATCTGTTCGAGGAGGCGCTGTTCCCCCAGATGTGGGAGGAGGGCTTCGAGGCGCCATAGCGCATGGCGCGGGCGGTTAAGAGCTTTCCCACAAACTCCGGCGCTTCGCCCAGCACCGTTCCGAACGCCGATCTCGGCGTCTCTCAGCGCTCGAAATACCCTCTGGTATTTCTGCGGCTTCGTTCCTTGACCTCGGCGTCCGGCCCGGCACTGTGCTCGACCGTATCTTGTGGGCAAGCTCTCAAGGGTGGTCGGCGAAGAGGTCGTCGGGCACCGGCCGCCCGGTCGCCCGCAGGCGCTCGGCGACGGCGTGCCAGTCCACCGGCACGCTGTCGCTGTGGTACCAGTCGATCAGCTCGCGCCGGGTCTTGCGCATGTACTGCTTCTCGGGCGCGTAGTCGAAGCCGTAGTGATCGACGACCGCGAAGACCCACTCCAGCATGCCGCCGGCACTGGGGCTCCAGGGGCCCAGCGGCTGTTCATGGGGTTCGAGCAGGGTGTTGATCCTCACGGCGAAGATCTCGCCGGGATCGCGAGCCCACGCCTTCAAGCCGTAGACGAGGTACTTCTCACCGGGCACCCGCACATAGATCGGGTTCTTGCGCAGCCACATCTCGAATGCGCGCAGCCGCGGCGTGTCCGCGACGATGCCGAAGTTCGTGCTGTGGTTCGGATCGATCCCGCCGATCTGGCGCTCGGCGAGCGGGCCGTCGTATGGGCCAAAGGCGTGTACCTGAGGTGCCGCTGCGGACATGAGGGTCTCCACGGTCAACCAGATGATCACGATCGGCGGCAGCATCATTCACTCCCCGACAGCCCGTCATAGACCGCACCGGTCAGATTCATCAACCAGTCGCCGCCTTCCTCACCCCAGGGGATGAAGCCGTCCCAGCTCTCGATGAGCACGCCGACACCATCGGCGAGGCCGAGCGCGTCGGGGTACCAGATCGGGGAGCGCATCCAGGTCCCGCGCAGCGCGGCCGGGCCGAAGCGGACCTGGGGTTCACCGAACAGCCCCGAGGCCGCGCCCATCGCCATTGCGCCCACCATCTGCAGGTTGGCCCATCGGGGGATGAAGTCGCAGAAGAAGTACTGGACCTTGATCGGTGGTGTGCCGATCGCACCGCGTCCCCACGATTGGCGCGCGTAGTTGAGATAGTCGGCGAGTTGGGCAGTGAAGCCGATCTGCATCATCCAGCCCCATGACGTCCGGCGAGGGTCGAAGCGATAGAATGGGTTCAAGCACTTGGCTTCGACCAGTACACCCCGGTCGTGGGTTCGTCGACTGTCTTCGATGAAGCCATCCGACCAGCGTGCCCGATCTCCCCGAAGACGAACCCGGTCGGGCGCCGGCTCCGGGCGCTCGATCGGGAGCGTCTCGAGGACCCCGTCGACGTCGAACGCGGCGAAGTACTCGATGGGGATGTCGAGCGGAGGCGGGCGAAAGCCGAACGTCCGCCGGAAACGCGCGCCCCATTTGGCGGAAAGTGCGCTCTTCACATACCGCTCGTAGTCCCGCCCGGCCTGGATCCGGGTCCGGTTCACCGCCGCGTTGGGCATCGGCGCCTCGGGGATGTCCAGCCAGCGGATCGTCACCTCGCTGGCCGCCGCCGCCGCGGCCTGGACCGCCGGATCGTCCCAGTCGGCGTCGATCTCGGCGTTGAACCACGCCTGGATCGTCGGCCACGCCGCCTGCTGGTGGCACGTCGGCTCCACCTCGCCCGCGGCGCAGTCGAGCAGGCCCGGCAGGCCGAACTCGGATGGCGGGTCGGTGCCCTCACCCTCGAGCCAGCAGCGGCGGTCGTCGAAGTCGTCCGGCAAGCGGCAGTCGCAGGCGTCGCCGTCGCCGTCTTCGTCGGTGTCCACCTGATCGGCGTTCGCGGCTTCGGGGCAGTTGTCGCAGGCGTCGCCCACCCCGTCACCGTCCCCGTCGCGCTGGTCGTCGCCCACCGCCGGGCAGCGGTCGCAGGCGTCGCCCACCCCGTCGCCGTCTTCGTCGATCTGATCGGGGTCGGCGTCTTGCGGGCAGACGTCACACGCCGATCCCCGGCCGTCGCCGTCGGGGTCGGCCTGGTCGGGGTTCGACCGGGTCGGGCAGTTGTCGTGCGGATCCCACCGCCCGTCGCCGTCGGTGTCGCGGCGCCGGGGATCGGTGCCGAGGGCGGCCTCGGCGATGTCGCTCAGGCCGTCGTTGTCGTCGTCGGCGTCGCAGGCGTCCCCTGCGCCGTCGCCGTCGGTGTCCCGCTGGTTCGGGTTGGCCCGGATGGGGCAGTTGTCGTCGCACCCGGGGAGGCCGTCGCCGTCGACGTCCTGCTCGGCGCCGGGGCGGGGGTCGTCGGGGCAGACGT
>JAUHYW010000042.1 GCA_030426085.1 bacterium
GCCGCCGAGCGCCGGGCCGCCGAGCGCCGGGCCGCCGAGCGCCGGGCCGCAGCCCGGGAGAAAGCCCGCCGCCACGCTCGGGCTCGCCCTGCCGCCGAGCCCTCCACCCGCCCCGGTCCGATCCCCGCGCCGGCGCCCGCCGCGGCCATCGCCCGCCAGGCGCCGACCTATCGCCGCTCGCTGACCCGCTGCAAGCACTACGATCTGCCCCAGCGGGTGCGTTTGCAGCTCACCGTGCAGCCCGACGGCCGGGTGGCCCAGGCCACGGTCGCCGGCGGCGCCGACGGCCGGGTCGACGTGGGCTGCCTCGTCGAGAGCGCTCGCCGGTTCCGCTTCGCGCCCTTCGCCGGGCAGACGGTCACCGCCGCGGTCGACTACCGCCTCTGATCGGCCTTCACCCGTCGACGGGCGCGAGGTTGATGCGCCGGGCCGGCCGACCGGCTATCCTGCCGCCGCCGATGATGACCGACGCCGATCGCCACCCGTTCGCCCTCGACGCCTACGACCTGCGCGCGCTGCTGGGCAAGGGCGCGATGGGCGAGGTGTGGCGCGGGGTGCACCGGGGGCAGGGGGCCGAGGTCGCGATCAAGATCCTGACCGGCCCGCTGGCCCGCAAACCGCAGTATCGGGCGGCCTTCGAAGAAGAGGTCCGGGCGGTGGCGATGCTCGACCACCCCCACATCGTCGCGGTCTACGACTACGGGCGGGTCACCGCCGAGAGCAGCCGGGCGTCGGGTGAGCGCTACCCCCCCGGCAGCCCGTACCTGGTCATGGAGCTGGTCGACGGCGGCTCGATGGTCTCGGCCTGCGGGCGCAGCGGCTGGCCGACGCTGTACAAGATGCTCTACGCGCTGCTCGACGCCCTGGGCCACGCCCACGCCCGGGGGCTGGTGCATCGCGATCTCAAGCCGCACAACGTGCTGGTGCCCCACGGGCCCGGGGTGCGGCTGACCGACTTCGGGCTGGCCCACGCGCTGTATCGCGACGAGGATCCCTTCCGCGATCACATGGCCGGCACCCCCAACTACATGGCCCCCGAGCAGATCCGCTGCGAGTGGCGGGATTACGGCCCGCCGACGGATCTCTACGCGGTGGGCTGCATCGCCTACGCGCTGGTGACCGGGACCCCGCCCTTCCGCCGCATCGAGGCCCGCGACACCTTGCAGGCCCACCTCTACACGCCGCCGCCGCCGGTGGCCCGCGAGGGGTTGCCCGAGGGCTTCGAAGCCTGGGTCCACCGCCTGCTCGACAAGGACCCCGGGCGGCGCTTCCAGCGGGCGGCCGACGCGGTGTGGGCGCTGATGAAGCTGGCCGAGGGGCACACCCCCGGCGGTGATACGTCGATGACCCGCCCCGATCTGCCGCACGTCGACAGCGATCCGGGCAGTGATCCCACCGAGGCCGCGGCCGACAGCGTGCACACGCTCACCTGGCGCTGGGACGACTGGTCGGCCCCCGAGCCCGAGCGGCCGGCGCCGACGCTCGAGCTGCCCAACATGCCCGCCGACTGGCGCCGCGACGAAGAGGTGTCGTGGAACCCGCTGCTGGGCGTCGGCCTGGGGCTCTACGGGCTGCGCACGGTGCCGCTGGTCGACCGCTACGACGAGCGGGACAACCTGTGGGCCGCGCTGCGGGCGGTGCGCGAGACCCGCCGCCCCCGAGCCGTCGTGCTGCGCGGACCGGCGGGCATGGGCAAGAGCCGCCTCGCGACCTGGATCGGCGAGCGGGCCCACGAGCTGGGCGTGGCCACCGTGCTGCGGGCCAACCACAACCTCATCCCCGGCGCCCGGGATGGCCTGGGGGCGATGCTGGCCCGGCATCACGTCTGCCAGGGGCTCGATCGGGACGCGCTCATCGCCCGGCTGGAGGGCGTCCTGCGCCAGATGGGCGAGACCCGGGAGGACGCCTGGCGGCAGCTCGCGACGTTGATCGCGCCCGACGGCGCGCGCCTGTCGAGCGGTCAGCGCTACGCGGTGCTCGAGGCCCACCTGCGCCGGCTGGCGGCCCGGCGGGCGGTGGTGATGCTGGTCGACGACGCGCAGTGGGGCCCCGAGGCGGTCGATCACACCCGGCGGCTGCTCGACGCGGTCGATCTGCCGCTGCTGGTGGTGCTGACGGTCGAGGAGGCCAACCGCTCGGCCCGGGCCGGCGCGCGGCACGTCGCCGAGAAGCTGAGCGGCCACGCCGGGGTGTCGGCCCGCGAGATCGGCTCGCTGCCCGTCGATCATCGCCGGACGATGGTCCAGGCGCTGCTGGGGCTCGACTCGAACGCCGCGGCCATCGTCGAGACCCGCACCGAGGGCAACCCGCTGTTCGCGATCCACCTCGTCGGCGACTGGGTGCAGCGGCGGGCGCTGGTGCCGGCGGCCAAGGGCTTCCGGCTGCGGGAGGACGTCGCGCCCCGGCTGCCCGACGGCATCCACGACATCTGGCGGCAGCGCATCGACGAGGTGCTCGCCACCCGGCCGTCGGCTCAGCGGGCGTCCGATCGCCGCGCGCTGGAGCTGGCGGCGATGCTCGGCCGGGACGTCGATCACGACGAGTGGTGCGCCGCGGCCGGGGGCTCGGGGGAGTCGCCCGCCGAGACCGCCGCCCGGCTGACAGCCCTGCGCGATGTCCTGATCGCCCGTCGGCTCGCGGTGGGCCAGCCGGGCGAGCCGGGCTGGTCGTTCGCCCACGGCATGCTCCAGGAGAGCGTCAAGCGGCGCATCGCCGAGGGCGGCCGGGACGCGGCCCTGCACGCGGTGTGCGCCGCGGTGCTCGACGGCCGGGCGGGGCAGGGCATCGCCGAGCGGCGGGCGGTGCACCTCATCGGCGCCGGGCGTCACGAGGCCGCGCTGGGGCCGCTGGTCCGCGCGGCCAGCGAGCGGGGGCGGCAGTCGAACTTCGACGACGCGCTGCGCCTGCTGGACACCTGGGCCGAGACCGCCGAGCGGGTGGGGCTCGACGAGGCCGACCCCCGCTGGATCGAGGCGTGGGTCGCCGAGGCCAACATCCACCGCCGGTCGAACCGGCTGCCCGAGGCGCGGGCGCTGGCCCTGCGCATCGAAGAGATGGCCCGGCGCCACGGCTACCGCAAGGCGCTGGGCCGGGCGCTGGTCGACCAGGCGTGGGACGCGGTCAACCGGGGCGAGCACGATCTGGGCGTGGCCAAGATGGACGAGGTGGCCCGCATCGCCGCCGAACTCGACGATCGGGGCCTGATGGCCAACTGCCGGCGCAACCAGGGCGTGATGCTGCTCGACCGCAACGAGCCCGAGCGGGTCGAGGCGTTCCTGCGCGAGGCGCTGCGCATCTACGACGCCATCGATCGCCCGGTAGGCGCGGGGCTGGTCGAGGTCAACTTCGCCCAGCTCGCTCGCCGCGGGGGGCGGTACGCCGAGGCGCTGGCCCACCTCGACGGGGCGCTCTCCCGCTTCGAGACCCGGACCGACGCCGACACCCGCAAGTGGACGGTGCCCATGGCCCGGGCCGAGCGGGGGCTGGTGCACTTCGAGCGGGGCCACCTCGACCTCGCCGAAGCCGAGCTGACCACGGCCGTCGACGCCTACGGCCGGCTGGGCGGCAGCAACACCAACGCCCCGGTCGCCCGGCTGAACCTGGCCCGGCTGCACCTCGCCCGAGGGCACCACGTCGAGGCCCACCGGATGCTGGCCGACGCGCTGCGCGACTTCGCCGAGGCCAAGCGCCACGGGCGGGCGCTGCTGTGCGTGGTGGCGCTGCTCGAGTGCGCCGCGCTGGAGCGGGACTGGGCGACCTGGGACGAGCAGTTCCGGGTGGCCGTGGGGCTCATCGAGCACCTCGGCCTGCACACCCGGGACGTCGCTCGGCAGGCCGAGGCGGCGGCGGCGCGGGCCGCGGCGGCCGGCGAGCGGGCGCGGGCGGCCGACGCCCGAGCGCTCGCCGCGCGCGAGTGGCAGGCGCTGGGGGCCGTCGACGAGGTCGAGCGGCTGCGCGCACGACACACATGACACGACGACAGGGAAGACGATGAAGCTGCCCAATGGGGTGACGCTGCACAAGTGGCCCCACACGTTCGCCCCCGACGCCGAGCGGGTCGCCGACGAGATGACCCGGTTCGGCTTCGCGAGCTACGACTTGCAGACCGTGCCCCCGTGGTTCGATCGCAGCCGCCACAGCCACGACGAGGAGGAGATCCGAGGCGCGGTCGAGGGGGTGATCACATTCCACTTCGACGAGGGCCCGGTGACCATCGAGGCCGGCGACATCCTGATCATCCCCGCGGGGGTGGCCCACGAGGTCAAGACCCACAACCCGCGGCCGTTCAGCGCCTACAAGGGCTCGCGCTCGGGCGAGCGGCGGGTCACCGAGCACGGTGACGGCAAGGGCAGCGTCGAAGAGCTGGCCCGACGGGAGGGCGGCGCGTGACGGTCATCTGCCTCGATCTGGACGGCACCCTCGAAGACAGCCGGGACGATATGGTCGCCGCGGTGCAGCGCGTGCGCCGCCGCTTGAAGCTGCCCCCGCGAGTCGACGAGGACTTCCGGCCCCACGTCAACCGGGGTATGGCCCACCTGTATCGCGCCTGCTTCGCCGAGGCGCTCGAGGGCCGCGACGCCGAGTCCGCCGCCGAGGCGTTGTCGGCGGTCCGGCTGGCCTACACCGAGGAGTACGGGGCCCGCATCGCCGAGACGACCCGGCTGTACGACGGCATGGCCGGGGCCCTCGACGCGCTGGCCGACATGGCCCCGCTGGCGCTCGTGACCAACAAGCCCGAGGGGCTGTCGCTCAAGCTGCTCGCCGCGCTGGGCGTCGCCGATCGCTTCGCGGCGGTCATCGGCGGCGATACGCTGGCCGTCGCCAAGCCCGATCCGGCGGTGCTCGACGCCGCGCTGGCCCGCACCGGCGGGGCGCCAGCGGTCATGATCGGCGACTCGGCGGGCGACATCCGCTGCGCGAAGAGCCACGGCACGCCGGTGATCTGGTGCGCGTGGGGCTACGCCGACGCCCCGGGCCCGCTGGAGCCCGACGCCGTGGCCCGGCACCCCTCCGAGCTGCCGGAGAAGGTGACCGCGCTGCTCGGGTGGGAGGCGCCGCCCGAGCCGGAGACGTCGCCCGAGCCGGGCGTTTGAGCCGGCGCTACCCGGACCGCGACCCACCCTTCGCCGCCGAGCACTTCGTCGTCATCGACCTCGAGGCCACCTGTGATCGCCAAGGCTGGCCCCGCGAGCGCATGGAGATCATCGAGATCGGCGCGGTGCTCCTCGACGCCGACCTCACGCCCGTCGGTGAGCATCAGACCTTCGTGCGCCCCCGCGAGCACCCCCGGCTCACCCCGTTCTGCCGCGATCTGACCGGCATCGCCCAGGCCGACGTGCTCGCCGCGCCGGGCTACCCCGAGGCCATCGCCGGGCTGCTCGACGCGATCCCGTCCGGCCGCCCGCTCTTCTGCTCGTGGGGCGGCTTCGACGCCCGCCTCTTCGCCCGGGAGGACGCGCGCCACGCGCTGCCCGGCCGCCTGCCGCCCCATTGGAACCTGGCCGGCGCCTTCAGCGGCCGGCTCGGCCTGCGCCGGCGCTTCGGCGTGCTCGGCGCCCTCGAGCGGGCGGGCCTGAGCTTCGAGGGGCGCCCCCACCGGGGCATCGACGACGCTCGCAACATCGCCCGCCTGCTGCCGTGGTGCCTCGGGCGGGCGCCGTTCCCCCCGCTGCCCCCCCGCTGGGTCCGCCGCCGACAGCGGCGCGAGCGGGAGGCGGCGAAGGCGGCCCGGGGGCGCGCCCGGCGGGCGACCGAGGCTGCGGACGATCCACCCCCGCCTTCGACCACGTGATCGTCGAGCCGCCCGCCGCCGTCGGTTAGTCTGGCGTGGGAGGCAGGCTCATGACGCGCGCTCACTCGATGTTCGTCGCCCCGATCGGGCTCCTCTGCGCCGCCCTCGGCGCCTCTGGCTGCGGGGACGCGCTCTCTTCGGCCGCCGCCGCCCCGCCCGACCTCGCCGGGCTCGACGGGGGGGCGCTGGAGGTCGGCCGCCCCGACGCCGCCCCGGATCCGGACCTCGGCGGGCCGCCGCCCGGTGAACCCTACGCGGTCCGCGTGCTGAGCATCCGCCCCGCGCCGACCCGCCTCGACCTCTTGTGGGTCGTCGACGACTCCAGCTCGATGTGCGGCGAGCAGTTCACCGTGCCCGACGCGGTGACCGGCTTCGTCGACGCCCTGCTCGACGCGGTGCCCGACCTCGACCTCGCGATGACCGCCGTCCTCACCGACATGAGCGCCGAGCGGGGGCTCGACGGGCGCTTCGTCGCGGCCCCGGGCATCGCCGTGCCGACCCCCGGCTGCATCGACCCCCGCAATGGCCTGCCCTATGTGCCCGAGACGGACGCCTGCGAGGCCCGGGCGGCGGCCGGGCGGCTGGTGGCGCTCAACACCTGGAGCGTCGACGGCGAGGCCCCGTCCGAGGTGGGGGCCGACTGCGACGACCGGGCGTGCAAGCTCGAGTGGCTGCGGCTGACGGCCCACTGCCTGACCACGGTGAGCGTGCGGGGCAGCGACTTCCCGTCGGGCATCGCGGCCATCGACCGGGCGCTGGCCTGCGACGGCCCCAACGGCGACGTGCTGGGGCACTGCTGCGACCCGGCGGCCGATCCCGGCTGCGCCCGCTTTCTGCGCCCGGGGGCCGCCCGGGCCATCGTGATCATCGCCGACGAGGACGACTGCTCGGCGCCGGCGGACTTCGCCCGGGACGATCCCGCCCGCTGCGCGTGGCAGGCCGGGGATCTGCTGGGGGTGCCGGCCGTCGTCGACCGCCTGCGGGCGCTGGGCCCCGAGCCGCTCGGCGTCTTCGTGTGGAGCGCGCCCGACGCGGTCACCCCCGACGGATCACAGGCCCGGTGGCGGCCCTACGCGCCGGGCGTGGACGACCCCGCCTGTGACCCGGCCAACGACGACGGCGGGGACTTCGCCGCGTGGCGCGCGCGCTGCTGCCCGGCGGGGGACGCCTGCATCGGGCCGCCGCGGCCCACCTGCTCGATCCTCGCCGAGGACGGGGCCAGCGCGACCCCCCGCTATCGGGCGCTGGCCCGGGCGCTGGGCAGCGACGACGATCCCATCCCGGTGTGTGATCCGGCGGTGGGTCCGGCGCTGGCCCGCCGGGTCGCCGACTTCGCCCACCCCGGGCGTCACATCTGCCTGGGACCGGTCGAAGGCCCGCTGCGGGTCACCGCCCGCTGCCTCGACGGCGTCGGGCTGCCCGGCGCGGGGTGTGACGAGACCGAGTGGCAGAACCGGCCCGGGCTCGCGCTCGAGGTGGACGACCCGAGCTGCGACGGGGTGGCCATCGAGCTGCCGCCCGGCCTGCCGCCGGGGGCCGAGCTGCGGGTCGAGCACCGGGCGCCGATGCCGGCGGGCGCGCCCGGCGAGGTCTGCGGGCTGCCGGCGGCCTGCGTCGGCGAAGAGCGGGAAGAGACCGATGACTACGTCATCACTCGGGGCTGGCAGTGCGCGGCCCCCGGCGCCGGCTGCGCGGGCGGCTGGTGCATCGCCCGCTCGGGGTCGGGGCCGCATTGCACGATCGAGTGTCGCGCGCCCGAAGAGTGCGCCCTGGGCCGATGCGCGGCCCTGCACCCCGAAGGCTGCGCGGCGGCAGGCGGGGGGTGCGTCTGTCTGCTCGACGAGTGACGCCTTTGCTCACGGTGTGGACAGGGTCGCGCCGTAGATCCCATGGATGTCGGCGGCCGCCAACGGCCGCCCGAACCAGCGGCTGAGGTCGGCCCCGACGCCCGCGGCGAACGTCCGCGCCGCGCGCTCGACGGACCGCCGCGGGCTGCCGGTCAGGGCGTGGATGTCTTCGGCTGGCATGCCATCGGCCAGCAGCGCGGCGATCGTCTGGGCCCGGCCCTTCTTGATCCGGCGAGGCTCGGTCAGGAAGCGCAGCCGCCGGCCGATCCAATCGGGCATGGTGGGGTGTTCCCCGGCCCGCTTGAGCGTCAGCCCGACGCGCGGTGTGCGCAGGACCGGGCGGGGGGTCTGTCGATGCCATCTCAGGTGCAACCGGCTCGTGGGTTCCAAGGCATCGGGCGAGGCTCGATCGAGCGGCGCGATGCCATCGACCCCGGCCAGCGCCAGCATGTGGTCGACGACGTTGCAGCTCCCGTCGATCAGGCACCCGTCGGCGGCCTCGACGCTGCGGAGCAGCCACCCGCAGCCCACCTCGGGCCCGCCGGTGCTGAAGTCGAGGCCCTTGAACGTGCCCCCCCGATAGCTCGAGCCCGCCCGGTGGAAGTACCACCCGCCGGGCCGCCGCTGGCGCTCGGCGCCGTGCACGAAGGGATCGGGGTGCGCCGGGCCTTGCAGATACAGCTCGATCTCGCAGATGCGATGCGGCTGGCCGTCACACACCAGCGCGGTGTGATTCAGCAGCGCCTCGGCCCGGGCGGCGGCCCACGCCGGGATCGGGATCTCGAAGTCGGGCGGTCGGCCGAGGGCGCGGAGGTCTGGGGCGCGGAGGTCGGGGGCGGCGCGTATCATGCGCCTCTGTATCACATCATCGGCGGCGGCGCGCCCGGCGCAGCGCGACGAACACCAGGAGCGCCGCGGTCCACGGCGGGGCATCGCCCGCCGGCCCCTGACGGCAGCCGTCCGGTGGTGGCGTGGCCGGCGGCGTATCGGGCGCGGCGTCTTCCGGGCCGCGGTCGAGCGTCGCGTCCACCGGGCCCGCGTCCGGGGGAGATCCGGCGTCGGGGGGCGGGCCGAAGTCGGGGGCGTCGACGGTCCGGGGGTCGACCCCTGGGGTGAAGTCGGTGCAGGTGCCGTCCACGCAGGCGGTGCCCGGCGGGCAGCGCACCGTCGCGCAGGCCGCGTCGGCCGCGCAGGATCCGTCCACGCAGGCGGTGCCCCGGGGGCAGCTCACCGCCGCGCAGGGGTCGGCCACGCAGGCCCCGTCGACCGGATCGCACCGGCTGCCCCGCAAGCAGCGCCCGCCGCAGGGATCGTCGATGCACAGCCCGTCCGCGCAGACGCGGTCGGCCCCGCAACTCGCCAGCCGGCACGCCTCGACGCACGCCCCGCCCCGGCAGAACGCGCCGCCCTCGCACGCCACGTCGGCGCAGGGATCGCCCACGCAGGCCCCGTCGACGCACGCCTCGGTGTCAGCGCAGCCATCGGGGCAGTCATCGGCTATGCATTCACCCAGCGCGCACCGGGCCCCGCCCTCGCACTCGACGCCATCACACGGATCCAGGCAGGCCCCGGCCGCCGGATCACACACCCGCCCCGGCGGGCAGTAGGCCGCGGCGCACGGATCGGGGTGGCAGTAGCGGGCCCCGGGCCAGACCGCCACGCAGGCGAAGCCCGGCGCGCACTCGCCGGCCGCGGCGCACGGCTGCACGCACTCGCCGGCGAAGCACAGGAAGCCGAACGGGCAGCGGGCGTCGTCGTCGATCCGCCCGTCGCAGTTGTCGTCGGCGCCGTTGCACGCCTCCGGCGGCGGCGGACCGCACGCCCCGCAGGCGTTGATCAGCCCCTCGTCGGTGTCCCCGTCGCAGTCGTCGTCCCGCCCGTTGCACGCCTCGTCCGCTGGCCCCACGCCGCCCTCGCACGCCGCCAGCCAGCCGTCGTCGGCGCAGGCCCCGGGCGCCGCGCAAGCCGCCGGATCGCAGCGCCGCACGCCGACCCGGCACTCGCCCACGTCGCCGATGTCGACCGCCGGGCCGCACGGGTGGACGTCTTCGTCCACCGCGCCGTCGCAGTCGTCGTCGGCGCCGTCGCACGCCTCGTCCCGGGGCACGACCCCGTCGCACGCCCCCCACTCGCCGGCCCGGCACGCCTCCCGTCCGGCGGCGCAGGCGCCCACGTCCCGGCTGCACGGCCGCGACAGCGGCAGATCGGACCCCGGGCGGTTGTCCACCCGGCCGTCGCAGTCGTCGTCCACCCCGTTGCACACCTCTTCCCGCACCCGGGCGCAGCCCCCGCAAGCGTTGTCCACCGCCTCGTCCACCGCGCCGTCGCAGTCGTCGTCGATCGCGTTGCACGTCTCGGCCGGCAGGGGACCGCACTGCCCGCAGGCGTTCAGCGCGCCCTCGTCGACCCGCCCGTCGCAGTCGTCGTCGACGCCGTCGCAGTCCTCCTCCGGGGCCGGTCCGCAGCCCCCGCACGCGTTCTGCACCCCCTCGTCGACCGACCCGTCGCAGTCGTCGTCCTCGCCATTGCACAGCTCGGTGGGGATGGCCTCGCGCACGATCGCGCTGAACGCCCGCCGCAGCGAGACCCGATCGTCGGCCTCGTAGGGCCCGCCGCCGGGATCGGGGTCGCCCCGCAGATCGACCGCGGTGCCGCCGGCCCGGGCCAGCTCGGTGAGCTGCTCCCGGGCCCGCTCGTTGACCCCGTAGGCCACCACGAAGGTGCGCACGTCCTGCGCGACCGGCTCGCCGTCGACCTCGAAGCGCAGCGTCCTCAGCGCCGCCGCCTGCTCGGTCAGGCGGTCGATGCGGTCGTCGAACGGCACGCACGACTCGCTGCCGTCGGTGAGCAGCACCACCGCCGTGCGCCGGCAGCGGGCGCCCGGATCGGCCCGCCCCAGCTCGAGCAGGTACTGCTCGGCGAGGCGCAGCGTCTCGACGATGGGGGTCAGCCCCTCGGCGCGCAGCTCTTTGTCGGCGGGGAAGTCCTCCCGGTGGTCCATCCAGCGCACGATGTCGGCTTCGTTGTCCGGCGCGAACGGCACGATGAGCGAGAACGCCGCGTCACCCGCCGGGCGCAGCACCCCGTCGCACTCGCCGGCGTAGTTCAGCGGCCGCTCTTCGATGCCGTCGTAGCTCTGGTTCTGGCGCCCGTCGAGGATGCCCCGGTTGATCCCGGGCCCCTCCCGCATCGGGTAGCGCATCAGCGCGAACTCGACCTCCGACTGGGTCGTGACCAGCTCGGTGAGGGCCTCCTTGGCCACGAACAGGCGACTGAGGCCGCCCCCGCCGGGGTACTCCCGGGAGTTGTCGCCGCCGGTGGGCTCGCCGGTCTCGATGTCGACGCCCATGCTGCCCGAGGTGTCGAAGACCACCAGCACCCGCGAGCGCTGGCGGACCTGGGCTTCGGCCGGGCCCAGCGCGGCCCAGGCGACGAGGGCCGCGACGGCGGCGCCGGCCCGGTGGAGGGAGGTGCCCCGCTTCACGGCCGCTCGGCGCAGACGTTGCCCAGCGTGATGAACTGCGCCCGCGCGCTGCGGGTGTCGTCGTAGGTGAAGCCCACCGCGTACCCGCTGCCGTCGGACGCGAAGCCGCCCACGACGCCCGCCGTGCCCCCCTGCTCGCCGAAGATACGGGCGATGGTATTGGGCGCCGCCGACCAGCCGCGCCCGTCGAAGGCGACGTAACCCTGCACGATGTTGAAGCCGATCTCGTCGGAACGATCCCAGGCGACCGCGACCTCCGGCACCGGATCGCGGCCCTGGAGCCGGGGGATGAGCGCCGGGCGCTCGGCGGCGGCCGCCGCCGGCAGCACCACCGTCGAGACCACCTCGCCGGGGCCGGTGATGACCGCGACGTGCACCCGACGGACACCGTCGGCCAGATCGTCGTAGGCCAGCATCCAGCGTTGATGCTGGGGCAGCCACACCAGATCGGGGTTCGCCGCGGTCCCCCCGCGGGTGATCCCGATCCGCTGGACGGCGTTGCGACCGCTGGGATCGACCAGCGCCAGCACGATATTGCCCCGCTCGGCGCGGGGGTCGGTCGCCTCGAACGCGACCCCGATCAGCCCCCCGTTGTACGCCACCGACGGCCGCCGGTAGCGGAGCTGCGGCTCGCCGATGTCCTGACGCGACGCCCGCTGGGGCCGGGGCGGGATCTGGGCCGAGGGGACGACGTACTCCACGCCGATCTCGTCGGTGCCGTCCGCGCGATCGTCGACCACGAAGGCCACCGCGAAGTCGTCCTGGCCGATGGCGACGACGTCCACCGCCTCGGAGTAGTCCACCCCGACGCTGTAGCGCGACCCGACCGCGCCGCCGCCGCCGTCGAGCCGCCACACGTCGACCCCCGAGCCCAGCCCGTCGTAGGCCACGACCACCCGATAGTCGCCGTCGGGCAGCGCGTCGATCGCCACCGCGTTGGCGATGGTGTCGCCCCCGTCGTAGTTCCCGAACTCGACCGGCTCGATCTCCCAGCCTCCGCCCTGGAACTGGCCGAACCAGGTCACCCCGTCGTCGATCCAGACCGCGGTGTGGAACTCGATGTAGGGCACCATCGCGATGCGGTCGCGCACGTCGCTGCCGTGCGACAGGCGCTGGTCGCTCGGCGCGATGCCTTCGTCGGCCGCGCCGTCGCAGTCGTCGTCGACCCGATTGCAGCGCTCCTCCCGCGGCTCGCCCTCGACGGCCCCGCAGACCGGCGGGCCCTCGCCGGCGCCGCAGACGAAGACCCCCTCCGCCGCGCAGGCGCCGACCCCGACCGTGCACGGGCGCGCCTCGATCACCGCGGGCACGTCGTCCACCTGGCCGTCGCAGTCGTTGTCGACCCCGTCGCAGACCTCCTCGCTGCCGTCGAAGCCCCCGTCGCAGCCCTCCGACCAGCGGCCGTCGACGCAGAGCTGCTCACCTTGCATGCAGGCCCCGATGGCCGTCCCGCAGGGCTGGGTGGTGCCGTCGACGCAGTCGCAGCCCTCGTCGGTCTGCGTGTCGCAGTCGTCGTCCAGCCCGTTGCAGATCTCCTCCGCGGGCCCGATCGCGCCCGGGCAGTCCTCGTCCCACCGGCCCTCGGCCGTGCAGAAGCGCTCGCTCGATACGCAGGCGCCCTCGTCGGTGCCGCACGGCTGCGAGGTGCCCGGCTCGCACTCCCCGGCGAGCATGTCCGGCGCCATGTCGGGCCCGGCGTCGTCGGGATCGGGCCCCCGATCCAGCTCTGGCCCGCCGTCCAGGCCGAGGTCGTCCGCCGGCCCCATGTCCGGCGTGGCGTCGGGGCCTTCGTCGGGGGCCGGCCCCCGATCGCGGGCGACCGTCAGATCGGGCAGGCCGCCCTCCGGCGGCTCGACGTCGGGCTCGGGCCCGGCGCCGTCGGGCGCGCAGCCCGGGGCGGTGGGATCCTCGGCGCACGACTGCGCCTCGGGCTCGCCGAGGCAGCCGACGAGGCCGAAGACGGCGAGGGCGGCGACGACGAGCGGGCGCGGCGCGGGTGGACGGGGCGTTGGCATGAGGTCTCCTCGGCTGGCGATAGGGCCGAAGATGCCAAAGCGGCCGGCTCGACCGCAATCGGTGCATCGTTTGCGGTGGTGGTCTCGTCTCGTCACGGTGGGTAACGTACGACCGGACTCTCGGGGGAGCGTCGATGAGCGAAGGGGAGGGAGGCCGCACCCGGCGGCGCTTCACCGGCTCGATCACCGCGCTGTGGTCGGCGGTGACCCGGCGGCGGGGCGCGGAGGCGCCGCAGCCGAGCTACCGCAGCCTCAGCCGCCGGTGGGAGGGCGCGGTGCTCATCGGTCGCAGCCCGAGCATGGCCCCGGCCGCCGTGCCCCCGCCCGACGTGCACGACCTCGAGGCCCCGCCGGTCGTCGAGCGCCGCCGGGACGGCGTCATCGCCACCTACTGCGCCGGGCTGCTCACCGCGCGGATCGCCGGGCCGGCCCCGCCCTACAGCCTCGTGCCGGCCCGCGACGCGGCGCCCGCCGCCATCCGCGGCGACCGCGTCGCCGGGCAGATCGCCATCGCCGCTCGCGCCCGGGGGGCGGCCCGCAAGGCGCTCGAAGGCGGCGCGCGCTTCGAGGAGGGCGCCTGGACGAAGCGGCTGTCGGGCGACGCCGACCCCGACGACATCGTCGCCTGGGGCGAGCTGCTCATCGACGCCGCCCGAGCCCTGCGGGATCCGGTGCCCGGGCCGGCGACGGGCTGGCGCAGCCGCCCATCGGCGGTGCGGCTGCGGCTGCTCGTCCTGTGTCACCTCAGCGGGCACCCCGAGACCGGCGCCGTGCGCAGCGCGGCCCTGCGCGACGAAGACGCCGACGTGCGCGCGGTCGCCGAGGGGCTGCGGTCGAAGGGCTACCTGCCGACGCTGATCAGCGCGCCGGTGCCGCCCGATCTGCGGGGCGAGATGATCGGCCGGCTCGACCACTCGTCGCGATCGTCGGCCCTGGTCACCGCGCTCGCCGATCCGGACCCCGGGGCCGCGGTGGCGGTCGTGCCCCACCTCGCCGCCGACGGTGTCGCCGCCCTCGCCCCGGCCCTGGTCGCCCCGCACGCCGATGTGCGGCTGGCGGCGGTGCGGGCCCTGATGAACGCCGAGGGCGACCGCCTGACCCCGGCCACCGACGCGATCGGCGACCCCGACCCCCGGGTGGTCCGGGCGGCGGCCACGGTGCTGGCGTGGTTCGGCGGCGAGCCCCACGCCCGGGCGATGCGGGCCCGGGCGGCGGCCGAGGGCGATGGGCCACTGCATGACATGCTCGAGGAGGCGGCCCGGGTGATCATCGAGCGCTACGACCGGGCCGGCTGCGGTGATCAGGCCCGCCGCAGCCTGGGCTACCCCACCGCCGCCCAGGAGCGCGCCACGAGCCGCCGCCCGGCGTCGATCCCGCCCCCCGGCGACCCGCCCGAGTAGCCGTCGCGCGCGCGACCCCCGCCGCGGCCGGCGTATCAGTGACTCACCGTCCCGACCCACGGAGTGCCCCGTGCCCCAGCTCGACGTCAACGGCAAAGCCATCCCCATCGACGATCTCGACCCGTCCATGCCCCTGCTGTGGTTCCTGCGGGATCACGCCGGCACGACCGGGGTGAAGTTCGGCTGCGGCCTCGCCCAATGCGGCTGCTGCACCGTGCACCTCGGCGGCCGGGCGGTGCGATCGTGCGTCACCCCGATCAGCGCGGCCATGGGCCAGAAGGTGGTCACCATCGAGGGGCTCTCGAAGGACGGCGATCACCCGCTGCAGAAGGCGTGGGTCGCCGCCGGCGTGCCCCAATGCGGCTACTGCCAGGCGGGGCAGATCATGTCCGCCGCGGCGCTGCTCGCCGAGAACAAGGCCCCCAACGACGGGCAGATCGACGCGGCGATGTCCGGCAACCTGTGCCGCTGCGGCACCTACCCCCGCATCCGGGCCGCCATCAAGGCCGCCGCGAAGGAGATGGGATGAGCCACCGGGATGCCATCGATGCCATCGCCCGCCCCGACCGACGGGGCTTCCTGCAAGGCATGGTCGGCGCGGGCGCCTTCCTGCTCGGGGTGCGGGCGGGGGTCATCGCCGCCCCCGAGCCCCAGCCGGGCGCGGCCGATGCCGACGCCGACTTCTCGCCCAACGTCTGGCTGGCCATCGACCGCGACGACACGGTGAAGATCATCGCCCACCGGTCGGAGATGGGGACGGGCATCCGCACCGTGCTGCCGCTCGTCGTCGCCGACGAGCTGGGCTGTGATCGGGCGCGGGTGCAGGTGGTCCAGGCCATCGGCGACGAGAAGTACGGGTCGCAGGACACCGACGGATCGCGCAGCATCCGCCGGTTCTACGAGCCGATGCGCATCGCCGGCGCCACCGCCGCGCTGATGCTGCGCCGGGCGGCAGCGGCGAAGTGGGGCGTGCCGGTCGGCGAGACCCGGGTGACTGATCACCGGGTCGAGCACCCGAAGAGCAAGCGGAAGGCGAGCTTCGGCGCCCTGGCCGCCGACGCCGCGAAGCAGCCGATCCCGAAGGCCGACGAGCTGGAGTTCCGCAAGCCGGCCGAGCGGCGGTTCGTGGGGCACGACGCGCCGCTGGAAGACATCCGGGGCATCGTCACCGGGGCCGCGCAGTTCGGCGGCGACGTGCGCCGCCCGGGCATGCGGTTCGCGATGGTGGCCCGCCCGCCGGTGCTCGGCCAGCGACCGAAGACGGTGAACGACGCCGCCGCGCGCAAGGTGAAGGGCGTGCTGGATGTCATCCGCGTCCCCCCGTTCGAGGGGGTGCACGCCTTCCAGCCGCTGGGCGGGGTGGCGGTCATCGCCGAGGACACCTGGTCGGCCCTGCAAGGCCGGCGCATGCTCGAGGTGACGTGGTCCGACAGCCCGCACGCCGCGCTGGACGACGCGGCCCTGAGCGATCGGCTGGCGAAGATCGTCGAGGCGCCGGGCCGGGTCCTGCGGACGCGGGGCGACGTCGACGGGGCGTTGAAGGGGGCGGCGAAGACCATCGAGGCCACCTATCGCACCGCCCGGCTGGCCCACGCGTCGATGGAGCCCCCGGTGGCGACGGCCGAGTGGAAGGGCGAGGCGTGCACCGTCTGGGCACCGACCCAGAACCCCCAGGCCGCCCGGGACGAGGTGGCCCGGCTGTGCGGGATCCCGAAGGCGGCGGTCACGGTGAACGTGACGCTGCTCGGCGGCGGCTTCGGGCGCAAGAGCAAGCCCGACTTCGTGGCCGAGGCGGCGTGGCTCGCCCGGAAGGTCGGGGCCCCGGTGCAGGTCGTCTGGACCCGGGAAGACGACATCCGCCACGACTATTACCACGCGCCGGCGGCGGTGCACCTGAAGGCCGGGCTCGACGCGAAGCAGGCGCCGGTGGCGTGGCTCCAGCGCAGCGCCTTCCCCACCATCACCAGCACCTTCGCCCCCGGCGCGAACCAGCCGAGCCCGATGGAGCTGGGCCTGGGCTTCACCGACGTGCCATGGGTCGTGCCTCACCTGCGGGCCGAGGGCGGCGAGGTCGAGAACCACGCCCGCATCGGCTGGTATCGGGCGGTGTGCAATGTGTGGCATGCCTTCGCGGTGCATGGCTTCGCCGACGAGCTGGCCCACGCGGCCGGCGCCGATCCGGTGGCCTTCCTGCGCGATCTCATCGGCCCGAAGCGGCTGGTCGATCCCACGAAGGAAGGCTGCGAGTACCCCAACTACGGTGAGCCGCTGGCGAAGTATCCCATCGACACCGGCCGCCTGCGCCGGGCGCTGGACGCCGCCGCCGATGGCATCGGCTGGGGCCGCGCGACGCCGAAGGGCACCGGCCTGGGCATCGCGGTGCACCGCAGCTTCCTGACCTACGTCGCCGCGGCGTGCGAGGTCGAGGTGAGCCGGGAGGGCGCGGTGCGCATCCCGCGCTTCGTCATCGCCGCCGACTGCGGGCTGGCGGTCAACCCCGATCGGGTGCGGGCCCAGATGGAGGGATCGGTGGTGTTCGGGGTCAGCCTGGCGCTGCACAGCGCGGTGACGTTCACCGGCGGGCAGGCGGGGCAGAGCAACTTCCACGACTACCGCGTCGCCCGCCTGACCGACGCGCCCAACGCGATCGACGTGCGGCTGGTGGGCGACGGCGAGAACCTGCCCACCGGGGTGGGGGAGCCGGGCGTGCCGCCGGTGGCGCCGGCCATCGCCAACGCGATCTTCGCCGCGACCGGCAAGCGGGTGCGCGAGTTGCCGTTGACCGGGGCCGACCTGAGCTGGAGCTGAGGCGGACCGGGCTGCTCAGGGGCGGATGGCGCCGACGACGATGAAGCTCTCGTCGGCGGTCGCGCAGGCGATGATGCGGTTGCGCAGGAACTGCGCGGTCATGTCCAGCTCGCAGATCAAGCCGGGGTCGTTGACGCTGATGTCTTCGTCCCCCGCTTCGATGTCGATGATGCTGCCCGGCAGGACGGTCACCCGACCCAGCTCACCGTCGCTGTTGACGTCCCATTCGGGGCGGAAGGTGTCTTGCCGGGTCGGGGTGCCTCCGACGAACTCGCCGTCGACCCACACGTTGACGAAGGGATCGGGGGCCCCGCAGGCGGCGTCCCAGCACTGCCCGTCGGGGCGGCGCTCGGGGTAGACCGCGGCCCTCATGACGAGCTCGTACCGGCGGTTGAAGGCCGCCTCGCACGTCCCACCCGAAGCGCAGGAGTTGCCCGCCGGGCAGATGCAGATCTCGTTTCCGCTGCATGTGTCCGTGGCATATATGTCACCCTCGAAGAGCTGCACGCTGCATCCGCCGCTGACCGGTTCGAATGGCCCTCCGTTGTCGCCCCCGCTGCCGCCACCGCCCGGGGCGCATCCCCCGAACAGCACACCCAGCAGCACGTACATCACGATCCGCATGCCCATCTGTCGACCTCCTCGGTGGCATCGCCAAGGGCACCCTATGGCATCGGCCATGCCCCGGCGATTACAAGCCATATCACGTCCTGCGCTGCGCGGTTGACCGGCGCCGGGCGACCGACCACAGTGGCGCCACCACAGCCGACGGAGACGACATGTCCGAGGACCAGAAGGGCATCACCTTCGACGAGGCGCAGGCGGCGGCCTACGACACCCGCTTCGCGCCGCTCGATCCCATCAAGGGCGCGCTGCACCTCGTCACCCGCCTCGCGCTCGGTCGGCTGCCGCCCGACGCCCGCGTCCTCTGCGTGGGCGCGGGCACCGGCGCCGAGATCCTGTATCTGGCCGAGGCCTTCCCCGGGTGGCGCTTCACCGCCGTCGATCCCTCGGCGCCGATGTTGGGCGTCTGCCGCAAGCGGCTGGCGGCGGCGGGCGTGCTCGACCGGTGCACGCTGCACGTCGGCCGGCTGGACTCGCTGCCGCCGTCGGCGCCCTTCGACGGCGGCACCGCGCTGCTGGTGTCCCAGTTCATCACCGATCCCGAGGCCCGGCGGGGGTTCTTCGCCGAGATCGCCGACCGCCTGAAGCCGGGGGCCGACTTCGTGAGCGCCGACATCGCCGGCGACATGCGATCCCCGGCGTGGGACGGCTGCATGGCGGTGTGGGCCGAGGCGCTGCGGTTCGTGGGGTCGAGCGAGAAGCAGATCGAAGGCTACATGACCAACATGGGGACCCGGGTCGCGGTCACCCCGCTGCCCGATCTGGCGGGGCTCATCGAATCGGCCGGCTTCACCCCGCCGACCCATGTCATGCAGGTGATGCACATCCACGCGTGGCACGCGCGCGCGGCGAGCTGACTCAGCGGCTCGCGCCGGGCAGCTCGGACGGATCGGGCGGGGTCAGCAGCTCGTCGGGCAGCGGCGGGCAGTCCAGCGTGCGCAGGAAGGCGGCGATGGCTCGGGGGTTGCCGTTGCCGTCGGGGAAGTCGGCCGAGAGCTGGCCCACGAAGTCGCCGCCGCCCCGCCGGCCGCCTCGCCCCCGACCGCCGGGGCGATCGTAGACGTCATCGATCCACGCCGTGAGCCGGGTCTCGTGCCCCAGGTGTCCGAAGCGATCCCGCTGGGCCACGCCGCGCAGGCCGGGCGTCTTGAACGCGCCCAGGTCTTCGGGCCGGCCCAGGGCGACCTCGGCCAGCCGCCGGGCGCCGGCCGTCGGGTCGTCGGAGTAGGCCCCCACGCCGTTGAACGGGTCGTTCAGCAGCGCCTCGACGCCGTCGGCCCGGCCCCGATCGGGCGTGCCCTCGTGGTCCAACCCCAGGTTGTGGAACCGCTGGTCGCTCAGGTTGGGCCCGGCGTGGCAGTCGGCGCAGCCCGGTCCGCGGGCCAGGAAGTCCCGGGCGCCGTCCATCGCCTGCTCGCCGAGGTCCTCGCCGTCGAGCATGAACCGGTCGAAGGCCGTGTCGACGCACAGCAGCTTGCGCTCGTAGGCTTCGATGGCCTTGCCCACGTTGGCCGCGATGCGGTTGACCGCGTCCCGATCGGCGTCAGCCATGCCGGCCCACGCCGCGTCGCCCGGCTTCGCCCGGGACGGCAGGTGGCTCAGATCGGGCAGGGGCCCGAAGACGGCGGCGTAGGCCGCGCTGTACTCGGCGGCGACGAAGTGGGCCAGCTCGGTGCGGGTGAAGTCGCCTTCCAGCTCGGCTTCGATGGCCTTGAGCGGCTGGGCCCACAGCGAGTCGGCCCGCCCGTCCCAGAGCTGGAAGTCGTTGAACGCCACGTTGAGCAGGGTCGGGGCGTGGCGCCCGCCGCGGCGGCCGAACGCGCCCAGCGAGAAGGCCTCCGGATCGGCGAAGGCGTGCTCCGGATCGTGGCAGCTCGCACAGGCCACCTCGCCGTCGGCGCTCATGCGGCTGTCGAAGAACAGCGCCCGGCCGAGCACCGCCGCCTGCGGGTCATCGGCCCAGGCGTTGGTCGGGGAGGGGGGCAGGTCGTCGGTGGTCAGGGCGCCGAGGCGCTCGAAGTCGGGGGCGTCGCAGCCGAGGGTGAGCGCGGCGATCAGCAGCGCGGCGCAGCGGGCGGGCGAGGGGAGTGGGGATCGCGAGACGGGCATGGCATCCTCCAGGGCGGCCGTCGGGGTTCGTCCGTGCGTGCCCGGCGGCCGACCGATCCTTCGGAAAAAAACCGGAGGCCCGAAAAAATGTCCCCGGCGGCGAAGGATCACCCCGGCGCCGGGCACTCAACCCCCGGACGCCCATCGAGGAGCGCTGCGTGTCTCGCTTCGCCATCGCCATCGCCATCGCCATCGCCATCGCCGCCGGCTGGAGCGGCGCGCGGGCCGAGCCGTGCCCGGCGGCGGTGACGCTGCGGGGTGAGGCGCCGGGGCTCGTGGACGCGTTGAGCCGGCGAGGCATCCGCACGCCGCCCGCGCCGGGCTGCGCGGCGCCGGTCGCCCGGATCACGGCGGCCGACGGCGGGTTGCGCGTCGCTCAGGGGGAGGGGGCGCCGGCCGCGGTGCCCGACGTCGAGACCGCCGCCCTGCTCATCGAGACCTGGGTCCGGGCCGACCTCATCGACCCGTTGCTCGCCGCCCGCCGGGGGCCGCCGCCGCCGACCGCCCGGCCCATCACGCTCGACGTCGCCCTCGACGGCGCGTGGACCGACGACCGCGGGAGCTGGCTCGGCGCCCGGGTCGAGGGCTGCATCGCGTTGTCCTGGATCTGCCCTGGCGTGCGCCTGCGCGGCCTCTACGATCCCGGCTGGAGCGGCGAGAGCGCGACCAGCCGGGTGTGGCGAGTCGGCATCGGCGCCCTGGCCACCGCCGACGTGCTCTTCGGCGACAGCCGGGCCGGGTTGGGGGTCGGGGTCGACGTCGTGCGGACCGATGGCTTGCAGGGCGCCGACGACATCACCGGGGCCCCGCTCTTCGAGTTGAAGGTCGGCCACGCCTTCCCCCTGGCCGCGCGCTGGGCCGTCGAGGTGAGCGTGGCCGGCGATCTGGCCCTCTGGCCCCGCCGGGCCCGCGGCGCCGCCGATCTGGAGGCCGAGGGGTTGCCCGGCCTGCCCCGATTCATGGTCCTGGGCGGCCTCGGCGTGCGCTGGCGGGCGCCATGAGCGGGCAGATCATCCCGCTGCGCCGGGTCGAGGGCGTCGTCGAGGAGATGTCCGACGAGGCGATCCTGGCCGCCTGCGCGGCCGGCGACGCGGCGGCTCTCGGCGCCCTCTTCGACCGGCACCACGCGGCCGTCTATCGGTTCGTCACCCGCCTGACCGCCGTACACCCCGACGACGTCGACGATCTGGTGCAGGCGACCTTCCTGACGGTGATGAAGAGCGCCCGCAAGTTCGGCGGGCGCTCGGCGGTGCGCACCTGGATCTTCGGCATCGCGGTCAACACCGTGCGCCGCGAGGCCCGCAGCCGCGGCCGGCGGAGGCGCCTCGCGCTGGCGGTGTCCGGCGAACCCGAGCGCCCGTCGGCCAGCGTGCACGACGCCGCCGCCCGCCGACAGACGCTGCGCCGGCTCGAGGCGGCGCTGGCCGAGCTGCCCGAGAAGCTGCGGGTGTGCTTCGTGATGTGCCAGCTCGAAGGGGTGCCCGGCCCCGAGGCGGCCCGGGTGCTCGGCCTGCGCAGCGGCACGCTGTATCGCCGGATCCACGAGGCGCGCAAGCGGCTCCGGGCCGCGCTGGAGGCGCCATGAGCGACTGCGCGAACCTGTCTCACCTGCTGCGGCTGCGCGACGCGGGCGAGACGGCCGCGGTCGAGGCCCACCTCGCCGAGTGCCCCGCCTGCGCCGAGGCGTGGCGCGATCTGGAGGCTCTGACCGCGCTGGGCCGGGCCCTGCCCGACGGGCAGCCGGACGCCCGCCGGCGGGAGAGCGTGCGGACCCGGATCCTGGCCGAAGCGACGGCGCCGCCCCCCCGCCCACGGTGGCGTCTCGTCGCCCTGGCGGCAGCCGCGGCGATCGGCGCGTGGATCGTGGGGACGCAATTCGACTCGGCCCCGCCGCCGCTCGGGCGCATCGCCAGCGCGCCGGGCGCGGTCTTCAGCGTGAGCAAGACCGGTGGCGACGAAGTGGTCACTCTGAGAGAAGGGCGCCTCACGATCCGGGTGCCTCACTTGGCGGCCGGGCGGCGTTTTGTCGTGCTCACCGACGACGCCGAGGTCGAGGTGCGGGGCACGGCGTTCACGGTCGAGGCGAGCGACGGCCGGCTGCGGGCGGTGGAGGTCGAGGCGTGTGTGGTCGAGGTGCGCCCCGCCGGGGCCGACGCGGTGCGGCTGAGGACCGCGCAGCGCTGGCCCACGGATCGGGGAGCGGGGCCGGGACCCCGTGAATGGCCAGGGGCGAAGGCCGAGGGGCCGCGAGCGGCGGTCCGCGCGCCGGCCGGACCCCGTGAAGAGACGCGGCCGGGCGATGCGCGCCCGCCGCCTCGGCGCGCCGACGCGGCGACGACCGAGCCCCCGCCCCGCGGGCCGCGGAAGGCGCGCCCTGATCCGGTCGACGCCCGGCGCGCCGTCGAGGCTCGACCGGCGGGCGAAGGCGCCGCCGATGCCGGCCCACCGGCGCTCGACGTCGGCGCGGCCGAATCGGGGACCGATGGGTCACATATCGCTGAACCCGACGCATCCCCGGCCGCGTCGCCCCAGACCGTACGCTTCGACGCCGGGTGGACCGCTCTGCGGGCCGGTCGCCCCGCCGACGCTGCGCCCGCGTTCGCCGACGCCGCCGCCCTCGGGGGGCCGCTCACCGCCGACGCCCGCTGGTGGCACGCGGTCGCGCTCGGCCGGGCCGGAGACGACGCCGCTGCCCGCCGCGCGCTGACGCATTTCATGACGGCCCACCCCGGATCCCCCCGGCGCCTCGAAGCGGCGGTCATGGCCGGCTGGCTGGACTTCGCCGCCGGGCGGGTCGACGCCGCCGAAGCGGCCTTCCGCGAGGGGCTGGGCGCCCGCCGGGCCGCGGTCCGAGAGAGCGCCCGCACCGGGCTGGCCGCGGTCGCCGACTGGCGGGCGAAGCGGGGCGGCGCGGACGAGTGAGCGTGCGGACGGCGCGCGACCGCGAGTGCGGTATGCTGCGCGGGTGAGCGCCCCCCTCCGCATCGCCGGCCCCCGCCGCATCGCCCGCCTCGGCGCGCTCTGCTTGATGGCCTGGATGCTCGCCCGACCCGCGCCCGTCGCCGCCGCGCGGCTCGTCGTCGACGCTCAGCTTCGCGACGCGCCGCCGGCCGTACGCGACGCCGCCCGGGCGCGGATCGGCGAGCTCGTCGGACATCCGCTCGAGCCGGCCGCCGTCGCCGCGGTCGTGCGCGCGCTGGGCCAGCTCCGCGGCGTGGGCGGCGTCACCGTCGAGACCCGCCCGAACGGCCCCGGCGTCGAGCTGGTCTTCACGCACGACGGCCGGGCGCGGCGGGTGGCCGACGTGGTCTACGTGCTCGACGGGCGCATGCTGCCGCCGGCCGAGAGCTGGCGCCTGCACCGCCGCCTCGAGGCCGGGGCCGGGCTCTTCCTCTCGGCCGGCGAGCGCTACCACCCCCACCTGTTCACCCGCGACGCCGCCGCCATCGTCGACTGGTACCGCGACCGGGGACACCGGGACGCGACCGTCGAGCCCGACGTCCGGTTGACCGACGATCTCGCGACGATCACCTTCCGGCTGCGCCCGGGGGCCACCTATCGGGTCGCCCGGGTGAGCGTGGACGGGCTGCCCGAGGGCATCGAGGCGGGCGGCCTGCGCACCGCACCCGACGAGCCGTTGTCGGCCAGCGCTGTCGAGCGCGACCGGCGCCAGCTCGCCGATCGCCTGTGCCGGGCGGGTCACCCCCGGGCTGCGGTCACCGCCGAGACCCACCAGCTCGCCCCGGATGTGCCCGAGGTCGACGGCCCGCTCGTGCAGCGCCTCGCGATCCGGTTCGCCGCCGAGCCCGGGCCCCGGGTCACCACCGGCCGCATCCAGATCGTGGGCCGCCGCGTCCCGTGGCCGATCCAGGTCCAGCTCGCCACCGCCGAGGGCAGCCCCTATTGCCCAGCCGTCGTCGAGCAGGCCCGGCGCCAGATCGCCGCCTTCCTGCGCGAGCGGGGCGTGCCCGACCCCCGCATCGGCCTGCACACCCGCACCCGCCTCACCCCCGACGGCCGGCGCATCACCAGCGTGACATTCGATGTGCGCCGCCTCGCCGACGCCCGCATCGAACGCATCTGGTTCGCCGGCAATCGGGTGACCCGGGAGGACGTGCTGCGCCAGCTCTGCGCCGTCTCGGAGGGCGAGCTGTATCGCCAGGGCGGCGTCGACGCGACCGTGCAGGCCCTGCGCCGCAGCGGCCTCTTCCGCCGGGTCGACGCCGAGGTCATCGAGGGCAGCAGCCCCGACCGGGTCTTCCTGACCTTCCGCCTGCGCGAGCGGGAGGCGCTCGGCTTCGACGTGACCAACGCCCGCCTCATCCTGCGCAACGTCGACGTCTCGGCGTGGCCCGACGACTTCGGCGCCTTCGAGCAGGGGCGCGCCTTCCGCGGGGCGGGGCAGCGGATCGATCTGACCGGCCAGCCCGACTTTCAGGCCATCGCCGGCCGGGACGACTTCGTCACCCGCCACGTCGTCGGTCGCACCGCCCTCGCCCGGCGCACGACCAGCAACGCCGGCTTCGAGTCGGAGTGGTACACCCTCACCGCCGGCCCGGGCATCAAGGCGCTCGAGACGGCTTTCATCGCGGTCGTGCTCGGCGAGCTGGAGTACGTCTCGACCGAGCTGAAGGGCGGCGCCGCGCTGCCCGTGCTCGACGACACCCGCCTGACCGCGGCGGCGCTGCTCGACGCCCGCGCCGATCTGACCCGGCGGGACGACGAGCGCATCCAGTATCTCGGCGTCGAGGTGGGCCTCGTGGGCCGCTTCGGGGGGGCCATCGACGGCGGCGAGTCGACCTGGCTCGACACCCTCGGCCGCCTGCGGGTGCACGTACCGCTGTGGCGCACCGGCCGGGGTCAGCACCTCGTGCTGCGCCTCTCCGCCCGCAACCGGGCGGTCTTCACCTTCGCCGGCGACGACGCCGATCTGCCGCCGCACCGCCGTCTCTTCCCGTCCGCCCGGGGCTACGCCAGCAAGGATCTCGGCCTGCGCTTCGACCTGCCCGACGGCGACACCCTCGACCTCGGCGGCCTGCACGCGGCCGACGCCTCGGCCGAGCTGCGCATCCCGCTGCCCTTCGGCCGGCGCAACGCCCTGACCCCGTTCTTCGACGCCGCCGCCGTCGCCGACACCCCCGAGGGCCTGCGGGACGACGTCTCGCCCTCGGTGGGGCTGGCGTTTGCGTTCAGCTTCTTCCGCGAGCGCATCGAGGGCGTGCTGTGGGGGGCCTATCCGCTGCGGGACGACGTCGAGCCGACCTACGTCGGCGGCAGCCTGGGGGGGAACTTCTGAGCGGGGGGTCAGAAGAGGACGCCCACGTCGAGCCAGGTACGCACGAAGGGCAGCGCACCGTCGGGGAAGACGAGCGCGCCGGCGGTGATACTGCGCTGCCAGCGCAGGCCGACGGTCGTGTGGACCGCCCCCGTCGGGATCCGGCCGCTTATGCCGAGGCGCCCATGGAGGTGCAGCTCGGTCGCCTCGTTCCGCGCGTCCATCGATCCGTCGAACGCATGTTCTCGGGCGGCGATGACCCAGGCGAAGGCCGGGCCGAGTTCGAAGCACGCCTCCATACCCGCGAGCACGGGGCAGACGTCGACGAGCAGCGCCCCCTCGACCGTCGTCCAGCTCAAGGTCAGATCGACCGACTCGTCGGGCGTACGCAGGTGATAGCGCAGGTTCGACCAGCCGGCGCCCAGCTCGCCGACGACCGAGATCAGCGGCAGACCGACAGGCACGTCGACGGTCGCGGCGACGCGGAAGGCCACGTCGGGGTTCGTCTCGGTGACATCGTCGGACCCGCCCCCGATGGTGGACAGGCCGACCCCGAGCGAAGGCCCGAAGCGGACCGTCCGCGGCGCGGGGTGTTCGGGCGGCGGCGGCTCTGGTGGCGGCGGCGGCGGGCGGCGGACCGTGACGACGGCCTCGGCGCCGGGCACCACCTCGACGGTCACGGGGGGGGTGTCGGCTCGAGCGTCTTCGATCACCGACCACGCGCCGGCCACGAGGTAGGGCCAGCGCGCGGGGCAGGGCTGGGCCTCCGGCCGCCCGACGAGTCGGACCGCCGTGATGCCATCGGCGCATTGCACTCGCAGCGCCCCGAAGTGCGCCGCAAGCAGGATGTCGCGCAGATCCGTGGCGTGGGTGCGGGCCCGGGCGTCTTCGGGCGTCTCGGCCAGCACATGGTCGAACAGGGCCAGCGCTTCCTCGTAGCGCCCGAGCGCCGCGTGGACCCGGCCGGCCATGACCGGGATGATGGGGAAGGTGTGTACGATGTCGGCGTCGAACTCGGCCCGGAAGCGGACCCTCTGCGATTCGAGCAGGGTGAGGGCGTCGGCGTAGCGCCCTGCTTCGAACAGCGCGTTGGCCCGCTCCACATCGGCGTACACGGCGACCGCGTCGGGCGCGGTGCTCGGCGTGGATGCCGCGGTCGCCGGGTGGGCCGAGGCGGCGAGCACGACGAACAGCGCGACCGACCGGCCGAGCCACCTGCGCGTCATCGAGTCATCCGCAGCAGGGAGGGGCCGGCCTTCTCCAGATCGAGCGCGCCCACCCCGCCGCCGGGTGTCGGGGGCTGCCGGGGACGCCGAGGGCGCTTGGCGTGCAGAGCCTTCGGTGGATCCGGCGGCGCCACGTCGATCACCGACGTCACCTGATTCGTCGTGGGATCGCTCGCCCCGCTCGGCGTCGACGGGGGCCGGGGCGGCTCGGCGTCGGCCGGGGGATTGGAGGTCGCCGGGGACGCCGCGAATATCGGAGGCGCCGGGCGATCGATGACCCGAGGGCCGACGACAGCGCCCACGGCGATCAAGGCGCCGAGCCAGAGCCACGGTGAGCGGCGCCGGTGGGATCCGACCACGGGTGGTTCGGCCGGGCCATCCGCCTCGGCCTGCGCCGGCTCGGGGCCTGCGGGCGACCGAGGGTGGACTTCGGAGGGGGCGGAGGCATCGGGCGGGGGCCCATCGGGCGGCACCGGAGCGTCGTCCGCTCGCGTCGTCGGCCCGTCCACCGACGCCTCGGCGCGGCCGGGCACGAACGTACGGCTGCCATCCGTGCCTCGCCAGCACACGCCCGAGTGGCTCGGCATCTCGTCTCGGGCGGTGCGATCGGCCCGACACTCGGCCAGCATGTCGCTCAGACCTACCAGCACTGCGGACAGCCCCTCGGGGCGCGCTTGCGGCGACCGGGCCATGATGGACGCCAGAAACGCTCGGGTGCGGGGGCCGAGCGGCATGTCCAGCGCCTCGACCGGGTCGAAGCCCGCACGACACTTGCGGATGAGAGCCTCACTGGCGTCGAATCGGGAGAACGGGTGCCGCCCGAGCATGGCTTCGCAGGCGACGACGCCCAAGGCGTACCAGTCGGTCCACGGCCCGAGGGGCTGCTTCAGCGCCTGCTCGGGTGCCATGTAGCGGGGCGTGCCGGCGTTCACGGTCGTCGAGGCGTCGTCGCCGTAGGTGCGGGCCAACCCGAAATCGGCCAGCCGGACGACCGCCGACCGGTGGGCGACCGCCTGGAGCAGGACGTTGCCCGGCTTGATGTCCCGATGCACGAGTCCGTGATCGTGGAGCTCCTGGAGCCCGTGCGCCATGGCGGCGACGATGCGATGCCCCTCGCCGGGCTCGACCCCGTCCTTCAGCACCGCGCGCAGCGTGCGACCGCCCGCGACGTACTCCATGACCAGCCAGGCGCCCTGCGGAGACGTGCCGAAGTCGAGCAGCCGCACCACGTTGGGGTGATCGATACGCGCGAGCGCGCGGGCTTCCTGGAAGAGACGCGCCGGGGAAGACAGCCCCGACTCGGGTCGCAGGAGCTTGAGCGCACAGCGCATGCCTATCGGCTGTTGAAGCGCGAGGAAGACCTCACCCGCGCCGCCGGCTCCGATCGGCTCGACGATGAGGTACTTGCCCCCGAGCAGGCGCCCGGCTCGGGGGTCGAGCCCCGCCCCGCCTCGCGGCAGGTGCCCGGCCGGGATGCAGTGCATCTCATCGCGGCGGCAGAGCGTCCGGGGGCAGGGGGCGCCGACCGCTCCGATGCGTTCGCAGCGTGGGCAGACCGCGGGCAGCGGCGGGGGTGCGGTGCGCGGACCTCCGGTGGATGACATCAGAGAAGCCTCGGCTGAACGCCACGTTCGTGCAAACCTGACAGATCACGAACGCCGATGCCAGACCGGTTTCCGGGTGCCCGAGAGTGGTTGCCGGAGTTCGGCGAACGGCTGCGCGGATGGCATACAGAGCATATAGAGGGGCCTGGTGGGGATATGGAGGTATACGGGCGTCGTCTGCCTCTGATGTCATGCGCACGCCAGGATTTTCTTTCACATCGCGGCCCGAGTCCGGCAGGCTCGTAGCCGATGGTCGTCGAGGAGCGCACGGTCGGTGGCGTGTTAGACCCGAGTAATCGATCTCCGGTGCTTGCTCCGTCAGACTCCAACGCAACGCGAGGTCGCGGGGAGCGTGTCTCGCTGCGCGTATGCGGCAGATTGAGCAGAGGCGGCGAGATGGTCTATCGTCGGGGTCGGTGGGGGGAGTTGATGGTGGTCGCAACGCTCGGTCTCGGTCTGTCAGCCGTCGCACAGGCGGGCCCGCCCGGCGGCGACCCCGCCCCCTACTGCATCGACCTCGCCCGCATCGACCTCGACGGCGTCGACCCGCCGATGGACGCCCGCGGCGGTGGCCTCTGGTTTCCGCTCGACATGCCGGTCGAGTTCGAGGTCCTGCTCTGCAGCGCAGCCCGGGGTGACATCTGCGCCATCGACCCCACGGTGTATCAGGGGCGGCGGGTCTATGTGCACCCCCGGGGCGCCGTCGCCATCGACATGATCGACCCCCGAGCGAACGGATGGGCCGAGCCCGCGTGGGCCATGCTGCAGGATCGGGGGCGAGCCCCGGTGCCTCCGCTGGTGATGCCCCAGCTCCTCTCCTCGCCCGTGCTCGTGCGCTCGGCGCGGCTCGGCCTGCCCGGCGAGGCCCTGGACGCGCTCTTCATCGTGTGGGGGGCCGAGGGCGACGAACTCTTCAGCGTCCTGCTGCGTGTGCTGCCTCCACCCGACGGCCGGCGCCCGCTCCCGCCCGGCGAGGAGCCGCCCAGCCACCAGCTCGTCGCCGACATCGTCTACTACCGCTGCGCGCTCGACGTGTGCGATGCCGGGGTCGATATCTGCGCCGGCTACCACGATGGCATCACCGGTCATCCGTTCGACTGGGACGGCGCCCGCGAGGTGCTCTGCGAGCCGCACGAGCGCTTCGAGCGCCCCGACGCACCACAGTTCGAGCAGGCCGCGGCGTCGGGCGCCCTCGGGCGGCCCGATCCCATCTGTGGCGGTGAGCCGACCTTCAGCATGCGGCGACCCTTCCCGAGCCGGCTGGCCCGGGAGTACACCGTCGAGGACGACCTGGACGGTGTGCTCGACTGCGTGGGCGGGGCCGGGGTCGGGTGCGACAACTGCCCGGGGGAGTTCAACCCCGACCAGCTCGACTCCGACGGGGACGGCGTCGGCGATCTGTGCAGCGACTGCGACCACGACGGCGACGGGCTCTACGACGACCCGAGCCACGCGGACATGCCGCGATGCCGGGGGCTCAGCCCCAAGCCCTTCGACAACTGCCCCTTCGTCCCCAACCCGGTCGAGGGCTTCCTCGAGATTCAGGCCGACACCGACGGGGACGGTGTCGGCGACGCCTGCGACAACTGCGTCGAGGTCCCAAACTACGCCGACCCGTTCGCGGGGCCCCAGGCCGATCTGGACCGCGACGGGCAGGGCGACGCGTGTGACACCGACGCGGACGGCGACTTCGTCATCGACGTGGGCGACAATTGCCCCCGGGTCGTCAACCCGGCGCAGACCGACGGTGATGGGGACGGCGTCGGCGACGCGTGTGATCCGGACATCGACGGGGACGGGCAGCCCAACGACGCCGACCTGTGCCCCTTCCTGCCGAGCCGGTGGCATCCCTGGCCCTGGTGTGATCCCTTCAGTGACGGGCAGATGCCGGACGCCGACGGGGACGGTGTCATCGACAAGTGGGATCTCTGCCCGCTCGTCCCGGCGGCCGCGGACAACGACGAGGACGGCGACGGTCGCGGCGCGATGTGCGACGCCGATGACGACGGGGATCTGTTGCTGGACGCGTGTGACGAGGACTGCTGGGTTGGCTTGGATGACCCGTGCCGGCTGGGGCCGCTCATGATGCGTCTGAGGCGAGATGACAGGTGGGATGACCCGGAGATCTGTGGAGCGGCGCGCGCGTGGCGAGATGTCGCGGCCGGCCTCGCGGAGGGCACGCGGGAGCCAGAGCCGTTGCCCATGCCGCCCCTGCCGGATGACGCGAACGGCGCGAACGGCGCGAACAGCGCAGGCGGCTTCTCCTTCGGGCCCTGGGGGCAGTGATGGGCGCTGAGACGGGCATCGGGCCCAGGGGCCGGGCAATACGCGACTCACAGTGGTGTCTGCGAGCCCGACCAGCGGCGGTGATCACCCCGATCGGATCGAGTCGTTCATCATGGGCCCCGACGTGGCTCCGGGTCGGGCTGATCGTGCTGGCATCACTCGCTGTGGCCCCGGCCGCGGCGCAGGTCTGCCAGCGCGCCGGGCAGCCCCTCGCCTTCGAGGCGGTGCCGTTCGCCGACGCGGCGATCCCCGGTGTCACCCAGGGGGTCATCCAAGCGCCCCAGGCGCGGGCCCGCATCGGGTCGGGGGCGCTCGTCGATGTCTTCGGGGGCGACATCCCCTGGTACGGCCATCGGGTGCCGGTGCCCGAAGACGAGCGGCTGGTCTCCGAAGAGGACGCCATCATCGTCAGCCGGTGGGGCGCGCTCACTTTGCAGAACGTCGCCGGGCATCTGGCGGAGCCCTGGATCGGTGATCTGGCCCCGCTGCCCCGCTCCCCCGATGACGGCCCCGCCCGTCCCATGATCGCGGCGCTGCAATCGCAGCACGGCTTCGAGCGCGTCGAGTGGCGCCTGGGGCACACCGCCGAGCCCGCCCCCCGCGCGATGTTGATGGTGCGGTGGTCCGACGGCGAGCTCGGGGCCGGCGGGGCGCATGTGCGGCTCCTCGTCAGCCGCGCGCTCGATGCCCCCGACGCGCCGCTGCGGATCGAGCTGGGCTACGCGGGCTGCGACGCGCTCCCGATCGACGAGGCGCTCGTGGGCTTCGACGAAGGCATCGCCGAAGAGGGGGGCGCGTTCGTCGCTGGCCGGGGGTGGACCTCACCAGCGTCGAACCTCGGGGCGCCCGCGGCGCAGTGGCCGGCGCTCCTGTGCCTCGTCTCGAACGTCGGTGAGCCGGGGATCTGGGTCTACGAGCTGATCGACGGCCTGCCCACCGGCTGCGGCATCGACGACGACCCGCCGGCCGCGGCCTGCGAGCCCGGCGGCGTGTGTCGGGCGGGCGACATCACCTACGACGACGGCTGCACGGCCGACTGCCGCTGCGAGCTCCCGCCCGACGAGAACGGATGTCGGACGCCGCCCGCCGGCGCGCTCGATCCGCTGTGTCTCTACGGCGCCGGCGACGACCCCCGCTGCTTCGACCGCGACGTGGATGGTGACGGCGTGATCTGGGATCCGGCCGCGCAGCGCTTCGACGACATCTGCCCGCTCGTCGCCCGGCCGCGGGGCCTGCACCCGGCGCAGCTCGACACCCGCTACGCGGCCAACGGCTCCGCGTGCTTGCTGGACCGCCACGGCGACCTCACCGACCACCTCGATTGGGATGGCGACGGCGAGGGCGACATGTGCGACTTCAACAGCGACGACGACGCCATCCCCGACTGCGGCTTCGACGGGGTCTGCCCCCCGTGGCGCAACGGGGCCGACGACGACCAGGACGGACGGGTCGACGAGATGCCGTTCGGCGAGCCGGGGGAGTGCTTCGCGCCCGGCTCGTGTCGCTATGGCGACAACGCGCTCGACGACGACGGCGACACCCGGGTGGACGAGGAGGGCGAGTGGTACCCGTGGAGCCCCGAAGAGTCGGACGACGACCTGTGCCCCCGCACCTACGAGCTCGCCCGGGTCGACTCCGACGGCGACGGCGTCGGTGATGCCTGCGACCTCGACGCCGATGGCGACGGCGTCCTCGACTGCGGCCGGGATGGTATCTGCCATCCGCAGTTCGATCGCATCGACTCCGACCTCGACCGGCAGGTGGACGAGGCGTGGAGCTGCGAGAACGATCTGCTCGTGGATCTGTGTCTGCCCGGCGTCGACGATGACGCCGATGGCATCGTCGACGAGGACGCCGAGTGTGCCCGCGTCGGCCCCTGTGTACCCAACGGCTTCGACGAGGACGCCGACGGCGTCGTCGACGAGGTCGACTGCGAGGGGGCGGTGGGCATCGGCATCATCCGCCGCAATCGCGTGGACGATGACTGCGACGGGGTGGTCGACGAGATCGGCGAGGCCGGCGTCGACGATCTGCCCCGGGGGTGCCAACCGCGAGATGCGATGTACGACGATGGTCGGGACAACTGCCCCGACGTCGCCAACCGGGATCAGGCCGATCTGGACGGCGACGGGGTGGGGGATGCCTGTGACATCGAGCGAGACGGCGATGGCATCCGCGACCTCGTCGACAACTGCCCCGGCGTCGCCAACCGCGACCAGGCCGACCAGGACGGGGACGGCGTCGGCGACGCGTGCGAGACGGATCTCGACGGCGACGGGGTGCTCGACGTGGACGATGTCTGCCCATACCTACCCGACGCGGGCCAGGGTGATCTCGACGGCGACGGCGCGGGCGACGCGTGCGACGACGACGACGACGGCGATGGCTGGCCCGACGCGCTCGATGATTGCCCCGTGGTGCCTGGCGACGTGCGCGGCTGCCCCCAGGCGCCGGAGCCTGAGCCGGAGCCGGACGCCATGCTGCCCGATCCCGAGCCGGACGCAGGTCCGGAGCCGGAGCCGGAGCCGGTAGACATGGGTCCGCCCGAGGAGATCTGCACCGGGGGCGGCAGCGATGAGGCGCGGACGCTGAAGAGGCAGCGATGCCCGAATCACCCCGACCCGGAGAACTGCCGGATCGGTCTGCCGACGACCCCCACTCGGGGGTGGCCTCTGCTCGCGTTGTTGTTCGGGTTCGCGTGGCGTCGCCGCGCGCGGCGGTGATCTTCGGACGGAGCGTCCTCTCTACCAGAGCTTCCACCACGGCTTGTCGCCGCCCTCGGCTTCCTCGGCGCCGCCCTCGGCCTGACGACCGGCGTCCTCCGGGCGCTGCCCACTGTCCGTGGCCTGTGTGGCCTGCGGGGCAGGGGACCCGCTCGCCTGCCTCGGGCCCCCGCCGCCCGCGGGGCCCGGCCCGTAGCCGTGCTTCGCGTGCAGCGCGGCGACCCGCTCGAGCAGCGGCTGCCCCTTCGCGGGGTCGACCATGAACACGAAGCTCGCGAACCCGCCGATCGCCGCCAGTACGTCGGCCTGGGGATCGCCCCACACCTTGCCCTCGGGCCCGTCCTGCTCGATCTGGAACAGCGTCGCTCGGAACCGCCGCAGCGTCGCCCGCTCCACCCCGACCCGCTCGTTGACCGTCAGCCCGGTGACCTCCTGCCGGCGGCCGCGGCGCAGGATCCGGGTCTTGTCGGGGTGCACCGTGAAGCCCTCGCGCCCCACCAGATAGCGCACGCGCCGGAGCAGCTTGCCCACCGCCTCGCTGCTGGCGTCGTCGCCGGAGAACGTCAGATCGTCGGCGTAGCGGGTGTAGGTGAAGCCGCTGTTCGTCGCCAGCGTGGTCAGCGCGCGGTCCAGGCGGCGGCAGATGATGTTCGTCAGCGCCGGGCTCGTCGGGGCGCCCTGCGGCAGAGCGCGGGTGTCGTGGGCGACGTACCAGGTGCGCCCGTCGAGCTGGAGTTCGTCGATCTCGGGCTCGGTGCACAGCAGCGCGAGGATCGTCGACGCCGACGGCGAGTAGCCCAGCGCCTTGAACTGACCCCAGACCCGGGGGAAGCCGACCGTCGGGAAGAAGTCCTCGAGGTCGAGGTTGACCACCACCGCCCGGCCGACGTGCGGCGCGGCGTTGCTCACGATGGAGCGGCCGGGCACGAAGCCATGGGCCGCGTCGTGCAGCGGGATCGGGTGCAGGATGTTGTCCAGGATCCAGCGCTGGGCCCGCTTCAAGCGAGGCATCGGCGCCGAGATGAGCCGGGTGCCGCCGGTCTTCTTGGGCAGTTCGAAGCGCCGATAATGGGTCGTCTGGCTCACCCGCCGGGCGAAGGCGAGGAACCGCAGCTCGCCCATGCCGATGCCCATCGCCCGGGCGATCGCCGCGCCGTCGGTCAGCTCGGGCAGCCCGTGCTCGGCGAGGCGGGCCCGCTCGACGGTGGTCTGGTTCAGGGCGCCCGACTCGCCGGCCCCGATGAACGTGATCGCGGTCGCCTTGCGTCGGCGCCAGGCTTCGGCCCGCGCCTGCCGCTCGGCCTCGCGGCGGGCCTTGGTCTCCTCCCGCTTGCGGCGGGATTCGGCCATGCGCTGCTTGCGGATCTCGCGCAGCAGAGCCGCCTCGTCGCGCAGCCGGGCCTGCTCGTCGCGCAGCCGGCGCAGCTCGGCCCGCAGCTCGCCTTGCAGCTTCATGTCGGCTTGCAGGCTGTCGGGGCCCCCGGCGTCGGGATCCCAGAAGCCCAGCCGGATCATCTCGTGCAGGATGTACTCCTGCTTCGAGGTCTGCCGGATGCGGGCGTATATCTCGGCGCGGCTGGTCATGGCAGGCGGCTGGTCATGGCAGAAAAGGTGAACGCGCGCGGGATCGGCCTTCGAAGAAGCTGTCGACTGGACGGCTCAACTCACCGCGGGGAGGGGGCCCCGTGGGATGCGGGGCTCTCGCGAGCCCACACCGTGAGCATCCGACGGGGCCCCTTCCCCGCTCAGTTACGAGCCGGCCAGTGATGCGTGATCGACCATGCGGCACGGACGGCGATCCGCCGCCCGGGTTGCAAAGCTGTCGACCCCGCGCGCGCTCGAGAATCTCCTTATCATCGGGCCCGCGCCGCCGCCATCCTCAACGCGAGGATGTGGGCGCACGGGCCGCGTCTGAGTTTGTTGCGAAAATGCCAGCGGCAGCCACACTCGGCCGCCCGCAGGCGCTCGTCCTCGTCGATGCGGGCGCTGACCTCGAGCTGGCGTGATTCGTCGCGCACCGTGCCGCTCAGGTTCAGGTGACCCTCGCCGTCCAGGCGCTGGCTGCGCACCCGGACCCGGCGGTTGTCGACCAGATGGGTCGCGGTCTCTTCCCGCTCGCTGGCGAAGCGCAGCCGGTCCATCGGCAGCGGATCCCGGCTCAGCTCGCGGGCGCGGTAGACCCCGGCGTGCAGATCGAAGATGGCCCGCCCGGCCTGGGCCCACGCGCCGAGGGCGCCGAGCACGGTCGAGCGCTCCAGGCCGAGCCGGGCGCTCAGCTCGTCGGGCGTCGCCAGCCAGGTCTCTCTCAAGCCCTCGAAGACCCGCCGCTTCGTATCATCGTCCACCTCGGCTCGGGGCGCCATGAGATCGAAGTTGCCGGCCGTCGACCAGTCATTGGCCGTCCAGCCCGACAGGCCCAGGGTGAAGACCATCGATCCCATGTCGGCCACGTAGAACGACGGCATGCCTTTGCCGAGCAGGTGCACGGTGAAGCGATGGGTCACCGGGATCAGCCGCTCGAGGATGTGGATGCGCCGCCGGCCCCACACCCGGATCTCGGTCGCCTCGGGCCCCTCGTAGACCGATCGGGGGCACTCGATGACATGGTTCCACGGCTCGAAGACCACCTTCACCGGCTCGCCGGGGGTGAGGCAATAGCGCATCGAGCGCGGGCCGCGGGTCTCTTTGTGGCGCCGCAGGAAGAGGCAGAAGTTGTAGACATCCAGCGGGTGCAGGTCGACCGTCGTCGCCGGCAGCGCCATCGCCGAGCTGACCTGGAGGAAGCCCCGGACCCAGCTATCGGGCAGGTCGATCTTGACCTCGCGCAGCGTCTCTTCGCCGGTCGTCGCGACCTCGAAGCCCCCCGGGTCGACCTTCAGCGACGTCGTCTTGTAGGTCCGGATCTTCTGGAACTCGTCGTACAGCGCCGCCGAGTAGTCGATGTTCGTCGTGCCGCAGGCCCGGTCGCCGACCTCGTCGAACTCCTCGTAGCGGGCCGCGAGGCAGCCATAGGTCGACTCGTCCTTGCTGAAACACTCGAAGAAGACTTGATCGGGGTGCACCGTGATGACCGGATCGAGCACCAGCCACGCCTGATAGTCCCGGGTGTAGAGATAGTCGAAGTAGCGCCGCTGGGCCCGATAGAACGGCTGCATGCGCCGGCTGACCCGCTGGTCGACGGCCTGCAACTCCCGGCTGATGCGCTCGATCTGCGATCGCACGCTCGCGCTGCGGGTCATCGCGGCGATGAGATCGCGCTCCTCCTGCTGGGCCAGCCATGCCTTGTAGGCCGCGCGATCCTTGGGGGTGTAGCGCAGATCGCTGATCACCACGTCGTGCAGCGCGCTGATGGCTTCCCGGAACTCGATGCCCGCCCGCAGGCGGCCTTCGAAGTGGGTCGGCGGGCGGGTCGCGTCGGGCACGAAGCTCAGAGCGCTGGCGGTCGGCGTGTTCCGGACCGCGGTGTGCCCCTGATAGGCGTAGCGGAACTCCATCAGGCCCCCCGCTCGGCGGATCCGGCGCGCACCGGCGGCGCGACGACGGTGATCGGCAGCGTGACGTCGGGCCAGCGGTGGTGGATGGCGGCCATCGTCCGGATGCACGCGGCGCGGTCTTCGACGGCGGTCGTCGCCGACTGGCGGGTGACGATGCGGGCGACGATCTCCGCGCTGCGCCGGTCGGCGAGCGCCTCGTCCCGCAGGAAGGCGTGAGCCCGCTGCTTGGCGGGGCGGCCGCGGTTGACGCCGCACAGCACCCGGATGAAGTACGGGGCCAGCTTCGCCAGCGTCTCCGGGTCGCCCGCCGCGTGCTCCCGCAGGTAGTTGCTCGCGAAGAGCTGCACGTCGCTCGACGGGTGCTCGCTCAGCTCGAGCAGGTAGCGTCGGCCATGGGTCGGGTCGAAGTGCTTCGCGATGAGCGCGCGCCCGAAGCGCTGCACGTCGGGGCGCACGCTGTCACAGACGCTCACCAGCACCGTCGCGCCGTCTTCACCGGCGAAGTCGCCGGCATCGAACCGGGTGTCGAAGAGATCAAACGCGAACAGCCGGGTGTCTTCCCATCGGCTGTCGAGGACGGCCACCGCCTCGGCCAACGCGTTCTTGAGCCGGGGGACGGCCAGCGTCATCGCCTGCCACGCGGCCTCGCGCACCGACCTCACCTCGTGATCGGCCAGCTCGACGAGCTGATCGATGCCGATGGTCGCGGGGTCGAGGTGGTGGGGCAGCAGGTGCCCGCCCAGCTCCTGCGCGGCGCCCTCCTTGCTGCGCAGCAGGCGCCACGCGACCTCGGCCGGCACCCGCTTCAGGCCCTCGGCGAAGTCCTCGCGCAGCACCGTCACCACGAACTCGGGCACCCCGTCGGGCAGGCGCCGACGCAGCAGCGAGGCGATGAGCATCTGGAGGATCTGGCCGCCGAACGCCGGATCATGGTCGGCGAGGCGCTTGATGATGGGTCGGGCGGCGTCGCGGATCGTGCCATCGCGGTGGGTCAGCGACGACCACAAGAGGTCGGTCGCTTCGCGCAGCGTCGTGTCGTCGAGCAGGCCCAGGATGCGCAGCGCGATGACCCGGACCTCGGCGTGGGTCGACGACAAGAGCCCGCTCAGCGCCGATGGGGCGATGGGCACGGTGCGCTCGGCCATCAGCCGGGCGGCGTAGCTCTGCACGACCGCCAGCGGGTGCCCCGCCAGATCGACCACGACCGGCTCGCCCAGCCCGGCCACGGCCGCGGTGAAGAAGTCGTCGAGCAGCGCGATGAGCCGGGTCGCGGTGGCGACGTCGTCCGGCCCGCGGCAGCCCATCATGTGGGCGATGAGCGCCCCGGCGAGGGTCCGCGCGGTGTCCCGGTCGAAGCGCATGCCCCGCAGCAGATTGCGCATGCTCGATCGGACGTCGTCGTAGCCCGAGCCCGCCAACCGGGCCAGATCGGCCGGTGCGTCGAGCAGGAGCTGCGGCTCGCGCTCGAGCCACGACAGGCCGCTGCGGCGGGCGTCGGTCACGATGCTCTGCGCCATCGCCACCGCCAGCGTGCGCCGCTCGGCGGCCGGCAGCCCCGGGCGGCGATAGCGGGTGCGGGCCAGCTCGGCGCCCAGCTCGGCGGTCACCGGGTAGCGGGCCCCGATGATGACCGCCAGCCCGGCGGCGGGCAGCGCGTCGAGGAAGCGATCCTGCGCCCGCAGCGCGCGGGCGGCGAAGGCATGCACCGGCTGGCAGCGGCTGCCGTCGACGAGCTGCATCAGCCCGGCCGGCGTGCGATCCCACAGGTGGGGGAAGGCCTCCTGTCGGGTCTCGTCCTCCCGCTCGCGGCGGCGGTTCCGGCGGCTGGCGCGGCTGCTGCGGCTCTGCCAGCTCCGATAGCTCTGCCGATCGCGGTCGTAGAGGATGCGGTTGAAGGGTCGATCGCTGGCGAACAGGTTGCGGTCGTCGTCGGTGTAGCCCAGCAGCACGCCCACGGCCATCGGCACGTAGTCATCGCCGTCGAGATCACCCATGCGGCGCAGCGTGCGCCAGGTGCGTCGGCGCAGGTAGTCCCGGGTCTTGCTGCCATAGGCCAGCGACGCGTCGACGCTGCGCAGCGCCCGGCTGGGATCGTAGACCCGGCGGGTCGAGCCATCGGGCCGCTGGACCCAGGCCTTGCCCCGGCGGCTGATGTCGAACATGGCCCGGGTCGTCGCGAAGCGGTGGGCCACCAGGCCGAAGATGCGGGCGTCGAGGCGCAGCTCGGCGACCTTGAAGATGGCCCGCACGCGCTGGAAGGCCGGCGGGCGCAGGGGCACGTCGGGCAACACCGCCTCGACCGCGGCCCGCGCGGCGGGGGTGTTCATCAGATACAGCGTCTCGAGCGCCGCCCACCGCTTGCGGTCGTCGCTGCCGAACGGCGTCGGCTCGCCGTCTTCGCCCGGTGAGCCGGCGAGGTGGGCCCGCAGCGCCTCGGTGAGCGCGCGGGCGTCGTCGCTGCGCAGCGGCTCGGGCAGTCGGCGGCGCAGGCTGTCGACGAAGGCGGCCTTCTCGTCGCCGGTGAACAGCTCGCCCAGCGCGGCGGCGGCGACGCGGGCGACGTGCGGTGGGGTGCCCGGATCGCGATACAGCCGCACGAGCGGCCCGGTGGCCGAGGCGTCGCCGCAGCGGGCGAGGGCCCACGCTGCGCAGTAGTCGCGCATGGCGTCGCCGGTGCCGATGAGGCCGACGAGCAGGGGCGTCGCCTCGCTCAGCTTCAGCTCGCCGGCCCGCCACATCGCCCGGGTCAGGGACCACGAGCCGTCACCCGAGCGCGTCCGCGGGGTCCGTCGACCGCTGCGGCCTCGCCGCTGCGCGCGCAGGGCGGCCTGGATCTCGCGTCGGGAGCGGCCGGCCCGGCTCGAGCGGACCTCGGGCGCGGGGGCCCGGGACCCGCCGGCGCGGAGCCGATCGCCGCGGGCGAGCCGATCGAGGGTGGCCTGGGCTCGGGGGTCGCTCACCCGGGGCGCGCTGCGCGAGGGCGGGGCGGGCGGCGAGGCAGCGGACCGCGGGGTGGGGGAGGGGGCCGGCGCCGGCTCGGGCTCCGGTTCGGGCTCGGGGGCCGGGGCGAACGACGGCCCGCCCACGTAGCCCTGGGCCTGCTTCTGCTCGATGAGCTTGCGGAAGGCGGCCCGGGCCCGGGCCTCGGGCACCGGCTGGACCGTCTGGGTGCCCTCCTTGAGCGGCTTGCCCCGCCGACCATAGCGGTAGTTCACCACGAAGCGGTCGTCGCCCACGGCGCAGAGATCGATCTCGTAGACCTTCTCGCTGCGCCCCCGGGTGAAGACCAGGGTGACCTGCTCGACGAGCCGCATGCTGTGCTCGACCTCCGTCAGTCCTCGAGCCGCCGGATGTCACCATACGCCCGATAGAAGCCGCCGCGCGAGGACTCCTTGACCGAGTCGACCACGTAGCGGGCCCCCTTCTCGCGCAGGTTGCGGGGGAACTGCACGTTCCAGTCCTTGTTGTAGCCGTCGCTGGCCACCCGGACCCGCAGCTTCGAGCCCTCTGCGTAGCACTCGAGCACGACCCCGTCGCCGACGTCCGCGGTGCGGGCCATGTTGGCGGTGGTCGCCGTCTGCACCGCGGGCGCGGCGGCGGCGGCCTTGATGTTGCGGGCCTTGGGCACCGTGCCGGCCTTCGCCGCCTCGATGGCCTCCTCGCGGGCGTCGAGGCAGGCGAGGGCGCCGGTGGTCGTCACGATGTACAGCCGGTCGGCGTGGTACTGCATCGAGAACGCCGAGCCGCAGCCGGTGCCCAGCTTCCACAGCCGCTCGCCGTTCTCGCCGAAGCAGTAGATCGACGAGCTGGAGTCCCCGGCGAAGACGTACTTGCCGTCGCCGGTGGCCGCGCAGGAGAACACCGACCCGTCGCACTTGTAGGTGCCCATCGGCTCGCCCTGCTTGCCGAAGCGATAGACCTTGTCGTCCGAGCAGCCGGCGTAGACCGTCGTCGGCTCCTGCCAGCCGAACAGCACCGAGCCCCGGGTGTTCTGGTGCCAGATCTGGGAGCCGTCCTCCCAGTCGTACATCGTCACCCCGCCCGAGTGGCCGTGGTAGACCCCGATGTCATCGCAGCGGACCATCCAGCCCGACGAGCCCTTCGACTTCTGCTGCCACTGGGTGACGTCCTCGTGGTTGAAGACGTGCACCGAGCCCTTGGCGTCGGCCACCCCGAGCACGCCGTCGGCGATGTCGAGCCAGTAGATGTCGACGTTCTCGTCGATCTCGTAGGCCACCGCGGGCATCTTGCCGGTGAGATCGTAGACGTTGCCGTCGTCGCAGCCGACGTAGAGCCAGTCGTCGTCGCGCACGATGCACTTGACGCCGTCGGGCAGCTTGAACTCGCGCTGCACCTGCCCCTCGTGGTCCAGCGAGAAGACCCGCCCGGCCTCGTTGCCGACCCACGCCCCGCGGTCGTCGACGAAGACGCCGAAGGCCGACCGGCCGGTGTCGAACTTCCACAGGATGGGGGCCTTCTTGGCCGACGAGCGGGTGCTCTGGATGGTGCGCCGGGTGATGGCCCGCCGCTGGCGCACGCCCATCACCGCGTCTTCGTAGCCCTTGCGCTTCTTGCTCTTGATCTTCTTCTCGGCCTCTTTGAGCGCCTTCTCTTCGCTGGCGAAGGTCTTGCTGCTCTTCTGGCCATCGGTCCCGATGCGCCCGTAGCGGATGGTCATCGTCGAGCCGTCGACGACGACCTCGTAGAACTTGTGGGAGACGCCTTGATCCTCGGAGAGTTCGAGGTAGGTCCGGTGCGCCATCGGGGGCTCCTGCTTCGTCCGGGGTGATCGGTCCAACGGTCCGGATCGGGTTAGCAGGCGACCGGGCGGTCTGCAAGCCCCGAGTTGCGGTCGTGGGTCGGGGGCCCGGGCGACGGGCCGGCCGGTGCCATGGTGATGCCATCGGCGGATGGGAGTGGAGTCAGCTCTTGCGCAGGCAGCAGCGCTTGTACTTGCGGCCGCTGCCGCAGGGGCAGGGGTCGTTGCGCCCGACGCGGACCTTCTTGTGAGCCGGGACCTTGCGGCCGAAGTACTCCTGGTTGTAGCGGATGTTGTCCCGGGCCCGCTCGATGGCCGGGGTGAAGCGCATGCGCCGCAGATGCGCGGCGGGCACGTACAGATCGGCCGCCTCCTTGTCGGCGGCCCAGACGGTGAGCATGCCCAGCCACATGAACATGTCGGGGTTCTCGCCGAAGGCCGACTCGGACTGCGCGATCATCCATGGCCCGGCCAGGGCCATCGGCAGGTCGTCGAGCGTGGGATCGGGCTGGCCTTCGACGCTCACGATGCAGCTCAGCATGGCCTCGCGCAGCGCCTGCCAGCCGACCTCGGGCGCGCGCATCGCGAGCAGCATCGGCTGCACCAGAGCCTCGGTCGCCGTCGCGTCCATCTCGTGGGCGGGATCGGTGAAGACCGGCGCGCTGCGGTCGGCGAGCACGCCTAAGACCGATGGGGCGAACTCGGGGTGGCGCACGGCGATGGCCACCAGCGACATCGCCGACTGCGCCGCCTGCAGGTAGCCCTCGGCCTCGCGCCAGCGTCGGCGGTGGCTCGACTCGAGCCGCGGCCCCATCCGCCCCGCCAGCCACGCCGCCCGGATCATCGGCCCGGTCTGAAGCAGCACGAAGGCCGGCGCGGTCAGCGGGTCGAGGACGCGCTCGGGCTGCGCGTCGATGCGCGCCAGCATTTGATCGAGGTCGAGCGCGCCGAACAGCATCAGCACATGGCCCATGGCCTCGACGTTGTCCCCGTAGCGCTCCATGACCCGGGTCATCGCCTTGTCCCGGCGGGCGCGCTGGCGAGCCCCTGCGTTGCGCCGGATCTCGGCCAGCGACAGGTGCAGCTCGTGCCACAGCTTCAGCAGCGCCCGCTCCAGCAGGGGGGCGAGCGCGAACAGCGCCTCGAAGTCCTCCCGGGCCAGCCGCACGCCGGCTTCGAGCAGGCGCTCGAACAGCCCGAAGAGACCGCCCCGCAGCTCGACCCGATCTTCGACCCGCCCGGTCCGGGCCGACGCCTCGATGGCCGCCTGCGCGACGTCCCGGGGCACGACCTGCACGTCGCCGACCCGCATGCCGGGGCCGAGGCAGGTCACAAACCGACCCTCGCGGGTGACGATGATGTGCGGTGGCTTGCGCCCATCGGCCAGCGCGATGGCCACCCGCTCGTCGGCGTCGGGTGCGCGCTCGCTGTCCGCCGAGCCGGCGAGCGCGATGCGCACGGCGCGCGGGTCGCGGTACAGACCCAGCGCCAGCTCGAGCTGGGCGTCGCCTCGCAACCGCTCCAGGCGCGAGAGGAAGTGTGCGGCGTGTCCCATGGGCCCTCCCGGTGTGCACTGCGAGCGAAGCCGATCCGTCCGCGGGGGTCAAGCCCTCGCTGATCGGCGCCGCTACAGCACCTCGTCGTGCAGGGCGGCCAGGGGCGGCAGCAGCGCCGTCAGCGCGGCGTGGAGGGCGGCCCAGTGATCCGGGCCGACGGCGGCCGCCATCTCGGCTTCGAGGGCGCCGAGCACCTTCAAGCCCTCCTCGATCGCGTGGGTCCCGTCGGGGTGCACCGCGAACCGGATCAGGCGCGCGCGGCCGTCGCTCGGATCGGGTATGCGCTCCAGGGCGCCCCACTCGACGAGTTCGGCCACCAGCGGGGCGACCGCCTGCTTGCTCACCCCCGCCCGCTCGGCGATCTCGGTGATCCGGGATCCGTCGAGGTCGATGTAGGGGAAGAGCCCGGTGTGGGCCCGGCGCCAGGGGTGGCCGGTGGTCGAGCGCAGGCGGGCGAGGGCGATCTCGTCGAAGAGGCGGCCGCAGCGCATCATGAGCTGCGCGGTGCTGCGGGCCTTGGCCTGCTCGATGGCGTCGTGATCGGGGTCCATGCGGGCCTCGGTGGCGAAAATGGTCAAGTGCCCTTGACCGGGTTGGGCATCGGTGGCACCTTGATATCGTCAAGTCCACTTGACCTTCAAGGAGATGTGCCGTGCTCACGCCCATCGCCCCCGATGTCTGGGGCGCCGAGGATGATCTGTTCATGCCCGGCGGTCTGCACTTCCCGGTGCGCATGACCGTGGTCCGCCTGCCCGACGGCGGGCTCTGGCTGCACTCGCCGGTGCCGATCGACGACGCGCTCGCCGCCGAGTTGGACGCTCTGGGCCCGGTCCGGCACATCGTCGCGCCGAATGTCTTGCATCACCTGTACTTCGGCGACGCCGCCCGGCGGTATCCCGAGGCGATCACCTGGGGCGCGCCGGGGCTGGCGGCGAAGCGTGACGATCTCACCTTCGCCCGCACGCTGGGTGAGGCACAGCCGCCGTGGGGCGACGCCATCGACAGCGTCTTCGTGGATGGTATCCCGTTCTGCAATGAGACCGTCTTCCTGCATCGGGCATCGGGCACGCTGCTGGTGACCGATCTGTTCTTCAACATCCAGCGCCCGGCCAACCTGCGCAGTCGCTTCTTCTTCTGGATGATGGGCCTCTTGCGGCGCCCGAAGCAGAGCCCGGTGCTGCGCTTGCAGACGAAGGACAAGGCGGGCGCGGCGGCGGCGTGTCGGCGGATCCTGGGGTGGTCTTTCGAGCGGGCGGTGCCGGCCCACGGGCCGGTCATCGGGGCGGACGCCCACCGGGTGGTGTCGACGGCGCTGGAAGGCATGATCGCCCGCGGTGGGCTGGCGCTCGCGGCGGGGTGAGGGTCATTGGGGCCGGGCGGGCAGACCCGCGGGGGGCGTGCCGCCGCGGATGACGCGCCGGCCGTGGTGGGTGTCGACGAGGATGCCGACCTTCTGGAGGAACACTGTGGGCAGGGTGCCGCCGATCTGGACGAGCACGGCGTCGACCGGCAGCTCGACGGGGCCTTCGAGGGCGTCGAGGTGGGCTCGGCCGAAGTCGAGGCGGCGGACGGTGCTCTCGAGCAGCAGGTGGATCCGCCCGGCGGCGACCGCGGCCTCGAGCCGCCCCCGGGTCTCGGGGGCGACCCGGTGGAAGGCGGCCCCGCGATAGGACAGGGCGACCGTCGCGCCGTCGACGTCCGACAGCATCAGCGCCGACTCCACCGCCGAGTTGCCGCCGCCCACGACCAGCACCGCCTGCCCCGCGTAGCGCTCGGGATCGAGCAGCTTGTAGACGACGAAGCCCTGCTCCTCGCCGGGCACCCCCAGCTTGCGCGGCGTGCCCCGGCGGCCGACCGCCAGGATCACCCGCCGGGCGCTCAGCGTCTCCCCGCCCGCCAGCTCGATCTCGAAGTGCTCGGGGTGGGCCCGCACGTCGATGACCCGGGCCCGGCTGCGCACCGAGACGTGCTCGGCGGCGGCCTCCATGACGTCCATGAGCTGCTCTTTGGTGAGCTTGGGGCCGGGGACGGTCGGCATGCCGGGCATCTCGATGGGCCGGGTGAGGATGACCTTGCCCCGGGGGTAGCCGAGGACCGCGCCGCCGGGGTCGTCCTGCTCGCAGACGAGCACGTCGAGGCCGATGGACTGCGCCTCGCGGGCGGCCGAGAGGCCGGCCGGTCCGCCGCCGACGACGACGAGATCGCGCATGTCGCCCGGCGCCGGAGGCCGCCCTTCGAGCGAGCGGGCGACCGAGCGCGCCGCCTGCCGGCCCTGCTCGACGGCGTTGCGGATGAGGCCCATGCCGCCGACCTCGCCGGCGACGAACATGCCGGCGACGCTGGTCTCGAACGCGGGGTCGACCCGGGGGATGTCGACCCCCCGGCGGGCGGTGCCGAAGACGAGGGTGATGGCCTCCATCGGGCAGGCGGCCTCGCAGGCGCCGTGACCGACGCAGGCCGAGCCGTTGATGATGCTGGCCCGGCCGTCGATGATCCCCAGGATGTTCTTCTCGGGGCAGGCCCGCACGCAGGCCCCGGAGCCGATGCAGCGGTCGGGGTCGATCCACGGGTGCAGCGAGACGGGCTCGGCGAGGCCGAGCTGTTCGGCCTGCTGCTTGAGGCCCCGCATCGTGCGTTCGCGGCTGCGGATGCGCCACTCGATGCCGCCGAAGAGCAGCAGCAGCGGGCCGAGGGCGATGGCGAGCAGGGCGTAGACGTCGTTCATCGGGTCCTCCCGGGTCACCGGTTGAACCCGCGGGCGCGGGTGATCGGGCAGGGCGCGCCCGGCCGTCGGATCAGGCGCTGAACTCGCCGCCGCTGATGTTGTAGGCCTGCCCGGTGATCATGCCCGCCTCGGGCCCGCACAGCCACGCGACGAGCGCGGCGACCTCGTCGGGCTTCACGAAGCGGCCGAGCGGGATGGCGGCCTCGGCGGCGCGGCGGACGGCGGCGGGCGCGTCGGCGCCGGCCTCGCGGGTGAGGTCGGCCCGGGCCATCTCGGTGTCGACCCAGCCGGGGCAGACGGCGTTGACGGTGATGCGGCGGGGGGCCAGCTCTTCGGCGACGCAGCGGGTGAGGCCGATCAGGCCGTGCTTGCTGGCGGCGTAGGCCGACTTGCCGGCCCGGCCGAGCTTGCCCAGGCCCGAGGCGATGGTGACGATCCGGCCGCCGTCGGCGACGCGGGGGCTCAGCGCGTGCAGGACGTGCATCGCGCCGGAGAGGTTGACGGCCAGCGTGTGGTGGAAGACGTGCACCGCCTCGGGCGCGTCGTGGGGCACGGTGTGGCAGACGCCGTGGTTGATCACGAGGGCCTGCACCCGGGGGATGGCGCCGAGGGCGTCGTCGACGGCGGCGGCGTCGGCCACGTCGAGGGGCAGGGGGGTGACCCGCGCCGGGGATCGGGCGGCGAGGTCGGCCAGCGGCGCCGGGCGGCGGCCGATAGCGACGACGTGGTGCCCCCGATCGAGCAGGCGCTCGGCGACGCAGCGGCCGATGCCGGTGCCGGCCCCGGTGACGACGGCGATGGGTTCGAGGATGGCATCGAACGACATGGGATCCCTTCAGCAGGCGATGCGGGCGACGTCGGCCGCGGCCCGGGTGGCGTCGATGGCTCGGGCGAGCACCGAGTCGGAGACCGGGATGGCATAGTCGCCGTCCACCGACCACAGCCGCCCGGGGCCCTCGACGAGCGCCATCCGGGTGCCTTCGGTCAGGTAGCGCTTGTTGTACTTGAGCCCTTCCATGATGTCTTCGGTCCGCATCTCGGCCGGGACCCGGGTGGGCAGGCCGTAGGCGGCGATGAGCCGGTCGTGCAGAGCCACGGTGCGATCATCGCAGGCCCCAAGCAGGCGGGCGACCCGGGCGGCGACGGCCATGCCGATGGCGACGCACTCGCCGTGGCGCAGGCTGTAGCCCGAGAGGTGCTCGATGGGATGGCCCACGGTGTGCCCGTATTGCAGGACCATGCCTTCCCGGTGCTCCTGGGGGTCGGCGGCCATCACCCCGCACTTGAGGCGGATGTTGCGCTCGATGACCGACTCGAGGAAGGCCGGATCGCGGCGCTTGCCCCGGTAGTCGAGCAGGCGCAGGAGGAAGTCGGCGTCCTGGGCCAGCGCGTGCTTGAGCACCTCGGCCAGCCCGTCGGGCACCGCGCGGCGGTCGAGCGTCTCGAGCACCTCGACGTCGACGATGATGCGCCGGGGGGCGTAGTAGGCCCCGATGAGGTTCTTGCCGTGGGCCCCGTTGACCCCCTGCTTGTGGCTGATGGCGGCGTCGCACTGGGCCATGACGGTGGTGGGCACATGCACCAGCCGCACGCCGCGATAGAGGGTCGAGGCGAGCAGGCCGCAGACGTTGCACACCGCGCCGCCGCCGAGCGAGACGAGCACCGAGCGCTCGTCGAGGCCCGCGGAAAGGATGCGCTCGGCGAGGTGGGCGTAGTTGGCCAGCGTCTTGGACGACTCGCCGTCGGGCATCACCAGGGTGTTCACCGCGTAGCCCGCCGCTTCGAGCGGCCCGACGAACGCCTCGCCGTAGAGCCCGTGCACCGTCTCGTCGGTGAGCACGAAGACCGGCGAGCTGGCGCTCTCGGGCGGGATGACCCCCGCGGCGACCGGATCGCGGACCGCGCCCCGGCGCACGACGATGTCGGTGGTGGTCGGGGCGCCGGTGACGAAGCGGTGGGTGGCCGGCGGCGGGGGCGGTACGTCGGGGCCGGCGAGGATGCGGGCCCGCCGCTGGCGGCGCAGGCGCATCTCGGCGTGCACCAGACCGGCGGGGGTGTCGACGTCGTCCCACCCGTGGTCGCCGGCAGGCAGGCCCCGGACCCGCCCCTCGCGGGCGAGCCGGTGCAGCGCGTGGCTCAGGTCGTCGCCGCCCTTGGCCGAGGCCGCGCGCAGGGCGTCGAAGAGGGCCGGATCGGCGAGGAAGAGGCCGCAGTCGATGGCGTCGCACGACGGCAGCGCCCGGCCGAAGGCGGTGGGGGACTCGGCGCCGCGCACCTTGATGGCGTCGTCGAGGTCGAAGACCCGGTCGAGGTCGGTGTCGAGCACCGCGACCACGCCGCCGGGCGGCAGGCGGGCGGCGGCGATCTGCTCGATGAGGGGGGCGTCGAAGACGTGGTCGGCCATGGCCAGGACGAAGGGGGCGTCGAAGGTGTCGCGGGCGGCGAGCAGCGACGAGGCGAGGCCCTCGGCCCAGCGGTCGTTGCGCACGAAGTCGACGGTGAGCGCCAGGGACGGGTGGTGGGTCAGGGCCCGCTCGATGCGATCGGCCTCATAGCCCAGCACGACGGTGGCGTGGGTGACGCCGACGGCGGCGAGCTGGGCCAGCAGCCGGACGATGACCGGCTCGCCGCCGACGTCGACGAGCGGCTTGGGGGTGCCGGGGCGGTCGAGGCGGGCGCCGCGGCCGGCGGCGGGGACGAGGGCGCGGGTGACGGGCATCGGCTGGCTCCAGGTGCGGTGGCGGGTCGCCGGACCTCTTCTCAAGAAGCGTGCCGGTCGCCGAGGGCCATCGGGCCGTGGGGGGTCGGGGGTGGCGTGCTCCGGGCGCTGGCGGAGGTGGAGCAGGCGTGCTCCCCGGATCGAGGCGAGCGCGGGCTCATGGCGGGGTATGGGCCGGCATCGCCCGGTCGGCTTTGCGGGCGACGGGGCGCCAGAGCGGGTCGCCGTTCGGGTCGAGGGCGTAGAGCGCCTCGCCGACCCCCAGGTACAGGCCGCCCGAGGTCCAGGCCAGCCCGGTGACCCGCCCCGCGTCGCGGGCGGTGAAGTCGAGGCGTCGGCGGTCGCCGGTGGCGACGTCGATCAGGACGACCCCGCCCCGCGGCCCGTCGAAGGCCTCGGCCAGCGCGAGCCGGCGCCCGTCGGGTGAGAACGCGGCCGGGCCGGCCCAGCGGGGCGCGGGGCCTTCCGGCGGGGCGGCGGTCTCGGCGGCGGCGAGGGCGGCGTCGAGGTCGTCGGCGATGTGCGCCGTGCCGCAGCCCGGTCGATCGGCGGTCCGGCAGTGGTGGCGCAGGACGGCGGCGCGCCCGGCGGTGAGCGCGAGGCCGGCGGCGCGCTCGGTGTGGGCCCGCACGCCGCCGTCGAGGGTGCGCACCACCCAGATCGAGGGGCGCCCGGCGGCGGGGGAGACCTCGAGCGCGACGAGCCCGCCCGCCGGATCGAGCCCGGCGATGCGGGCGTCGGCGGTCTCGGCGACCAGCTCGCCAGCGCCCGGGCGGCCCCGGGTCAGCTCGACCGCCGAACGCTCGCCGCCCGGGTCGGCGGTCACCAGCCGCACCGCGCCCTCGGTGCGGGGGCCGGGGCCGTCGATGACCGTGACGAGCCATCGGCCGGGGCCGGCCGCGGCGATGGAGGTGGCGCAGGCGTCGGGGCGGGCGTGGAAGACGATGCGCTCCTCGCCGTCGGCCAGCCACCAGCCCTTGCAGTTGCGCACGAAGAGCACGCCGTCGGGCGGCACCTCGGATGGGAGGGGGTCGGCGGTCAGCCACCACGCGACGCCGCCGATGGCGCTGGCCAGAGCCAGCAGGATGACAGCGCCGAAGGCGGTCGAGGTCGCGCCGGCGGCGGGCTGCGGCTCGGGCGCGCCCTTGGACCTCGGCTCCGGCTCGGACCTCGGCTGTGCTTTGGACCTCGGCTTTGCCGTGGACCTCGTCTTGGACTTCGCTCCAGGCTTGGACTTCGCCTTGGGCTTGGGGGGCGGCTCCGGCTGCGATTCGGGCTCCGGCTGCGCTTCCGGCTCCGGTTCTGGTCCTGGCTCCGGCTTCGGCTCGGGCGGGGCTTCGGGCTCGGGCGTCGGCTCATCGGCCGCCGTCGCCGGGACCGCGTCCCCGCCGGGCAGCGGCGTCGGCGGCACCCGCTCTCCGAGCGCGTCGGCGGGCAGCGCTTCGCCCCGATCGCTGTCGGCGGTGGTGAACACCTTGGGATCACCCAAGATGACCGCGCCCCCGATCAGCGCGGGGCGCAGCATCGGGATGCCGGCCCGGGCCTCGCGGCGGTCGCGATACAGATCGCGGGTGACGACGCAGCCCTCGAGTCGCCGGGCGGCGTCGAGGATGTAGGCGTCGGCGTCCTCGTCGGCCGGCGCCTCGACCAGCGCCCCGGCGGTGGTGCGCCGCTGGTGCTCGGCCTTGTCCCGCTCGTCGAGTCGGTGGCGCAGGGACGCGTCGCACACCGCGATGACCTTGCACCCCGGCCACTCGGCGCGCAGCGCGTCGGCGATGGCATCCACCGGGGCCAGCGCCGGGCCGTCGCCCGGGCCGAGCCACGCGAGGTTGCTGCCGTCGAGGATGAAGGTGGCGCTCATCGTGATCGGCGGGGGGATCCTGGCATAGTCTGATGCCGGTGGAGGAGGACGCGATGAGCACGGACGAAGCGCTCGGGGCGCTGCGCGAGGCGTTCGCCGAGTCGCTTGAGGCGGGTCATCGGTGGTGGCGGCGGGCCGAGGCGCAGGCCGACTCGGCGACGCTGGCCCGATGGGCCGCCGCGGCGCTGACGGCGATGGGTCCCGACGACGGCATATCGTGGGGCATGCGGGCGTGCGATGTGTTGCGGCGGCACGGCGGCGCGTCCGAGATCGAGCCCCTGCGCGCCGCGCGCCCCGGGTTGCCCGCTCGCAAGGCCCTGCGCGACTGGCGGCTGGAGGCCGATCGGGCGCTGGCGGTCATCGAGGCCCGCGCCGCCGGGCGATGCACATGCGAGGCCGAGGCGCGCCACGGGGCGCCCGTCGCCGGGCCGCGATGGCAGGTGGAGGGTGAAGCGGTCGATCGGGCGGCCTACGCGATCATCCATGAGGTGCGTTGCGTGCCCTGCGGCCGCCGCTATCGGGTGGAGCGGCAGGAGGGCTACCACTATCCGGTCTTCCGTTGGGCGAAGCTGTAGCGCGGCTTCGCGCCGGGGGTTCAGGCGCCGATCCAGCGCCAGGCCCGCTCGCCGTCGATGGTGAGCTTCTCGAAAGGGACCCGGGCCCCCCGGGCCGGCGCCCACCGGCCGATGGCACCGGTGATGCCGCCGATGCGCTTGTTCTTCCTGATGCCCAGCGCGTCGGCCGCCTCGCTGATGGTGAGCGTGCCGACCTTCTCGAGCAGGGTGAGGAACTGCTGAGACGGCTGGGGGAGCTGGGCGAAGAAGGCCTCGTAGGCCGAGCGGGGATCGGCGGCGGGCGCCGGGGCGGCGGCTCTGGCGGGCGGCGCCTTCGCCTTGCGGGCCGCGGCCCGGCGCGGGGCCTTGCGGGCTTCGAAGCCTTCGATGGCGAGCATCACCGCGGCGACGGCCTGGGCGACGTGGGGATCCCGCAAACGGGCGGGATCGATTTCGAGCGTGATCGACGTCGTCGACATGGGGATGACTCCGCTGTGACCGGACGGAATGGCGACCCAATTTGAGTCATGCGCCCCAATGCGTCAATAGGCAATCGACACGCGGGCGATATTCCGTATTGGACCGGGCGGCCCGCCGGGCATGGGATGGCGCCACGCTCAGGTCAAGAGCAGCACCGCGCCGGTCGAGCACAGGGCGCCGAGGCTGGCGGCGAGCAGGGCGAGCGGCATCTGGGTGTAGACGTGATCCATGAGATCACACCCGGTGAACATGCTCGAGAGGATGGTCGTGTCGGAGATGGGCGAACACTGGTCGCCGAAGACCGCGCCCCCGAGCACCGCGCCGAAGCAGATCTGGAGGTATGTCGGGTCGGGCAGCAGCGCCCAGGCCAGGGGCATGGCCACCGGGAAGACCACCGCGTAGGTGCCCCAGGACGAGCCGCAGGCGAAGGCGATGCCCATGCACAGCAGGGTCAGCAGCGCCGGCAGGACGACGATCGGCACGGTGCCCTGCATCAGCGAGACGAGGTAGGCGGCGGTGTCGAGGTCCTTGGTGACCTTGGCCAGCGTGACCGCCAGCCCCAGGATGAGCGCGCCGATGGTCATGCTGCGGCAGCCGTTGATGAAGCCGTCCATGACATCGCCCAGCTTCATGCCCCGGATCTTGGCCACGATCATGCCGGTGAGCGCGCAGCCGACGAACGCCTCGTCGATGAGGTTGAGGTCGAAGACCACGGTGGGCAGCACCCCGACGAGCAGCAGGAAGCCGATGGGCAGCACGAAGTCGAGCAGGCTGGGGGTGTAGCCCGGGGCCCGGCCTTCGGTGGGGTCGTCTTTGGGGGGCAGCATCGGGCTGGCGTCGGGGCCGTCGAGCGCGCCGGTCTCCCGGGCCCGGACGCGGGCGGCCTTCATGCGACCGCCGACCCAGGGCAGCACGTCGAGCGCGAAGAGCAGGGTCATGATGACCGCGAAGATGCCGTAGAAGTTGAAGACCACGCTGCTGAAGAACATGGAGCCGGCGGCGGCGAGGTCGGGCAGGACCGGCACGCTGCCGACGACGAGCGCCGCGACGTAGGCCGGCCAGGCGTTGAACGGCAGCACGGTGGCGATGGGGGAGGCGGTGGAGTCGACGATGTAGGCCAGCTCTTCGTGGGCCACCTGATGCTCGTCGCAGACCGGCTTGACGGTGGTGCCGGCGAGCACCGTGCTCACCGTGCCGCCCTGGTGGAAGATGATGCCCACCAGCCAGCCGAAGAACCGCGCCGAGCGGGGCCCCTTGGCGATGCGGCCGCCGACCACCCGGGCGAAGTGCTCGGCGCCGCCGGTCTTCTCCCAGATGCCGATGAGCCCGCCGAGCGACCACAGGTAGATCACCAGGATCTTGGCATACGAGCTCGACCCGAGCGCCGGCAGCAGGAAGCGCTGCACGAAGTTGGCGTCCTCGATGTTCCCGGTCTGGCCGTAGAGCACCAGGCCGCCGGTCACCACCGCCGCGAACAGCGCGACGATGACCCGGCGGGTGGCGAAGGCCAGCCCGATGGCGACCGCCGCCGGCAGCAGGGACAGCCAGTTCGGTTCGAGTTCGGGCATCGTGGGGCTCCTCGGCGGCCGTCGCGGGGTGTCAGGGGTTCGTCGGGACGCGCGCGAGCACGTTAGGCAGTCGGCGGGCGGACGGCAAGGGCCCGCTCGGCGCCCGGTCGCGCGGCCGCTGTCGGCGGGCGATGAGCGCAATACGAGGGGGGGCGCGTCCGCTCGCGCGAACGGGGGGTCAGGCGCCCTTGCAGCGGGGCTCGTCCGGGCCGCACTTGACCCGGACGTGGAAGTGCCCGGTGTGGCCCCGCGCGTGGCGGATGATGGCCTTGGTCTTGCCCTTCGGGCCGGGCCACTGGATCGTCCGGGCCAGCTCTTCGTCGGTGGCGCCCAGCGCCCGGGCGGCGTCGTACAGCGCCGGCTGGAGGTGGTACGACAGGAAGATGTAGGTCACCTCGCCGGTCTCGATGAAGTGCCGCATCAGCAGCCAGGTGGCCGCCCAGTCGACCTCACCGCCCCGCGCCTTGCGGCCCTCGCCCCGGGGGAAGCCGGGGTAGGCCAGAAGCCCCACGTCGATGTCCCGCCCGCTGGTGTGCGACTTGTGCGGCGGGAAGCGCCCGCCCCGGGGCTTGCTCAGCGAGCAGACCAGCACCTCGCCCGGGTAGCCCGTCTCGTGGCGGAAGGCGGCGATGGCGTGCTGGAGCACCCGCATGGCATGGGTCGAGCCGTAGGCCCGATCGGGGGTGCGGAGGGTGTACAGGGGGCTCTCGGGCAGCGCCGCGCCGTTCGTCAGGCGGCCGCCGGTGGGCCAGCCCCGCGAGAGGCTGTCGGCGGGCGCGGTGGGCTCGAAGGTCCACGGCAGGCGCGGGCCGTGCTCGGCGAGGTGGGGCAGGGCCGACTCGACCCAGGTCTGCAAGCGCATCTTCGGCGGCAGCGTACGCAGGCGGCGGGCCCGGCGGTTGTGGCCCTTGAGCGCCTCGACTGTGGTGCCGAAGCCGGCGGCGATGCTCTCCCAGGTGTCGCCGGGGCGGGTCTGGTAGCGCACGCGCAGGCGGGGCACCGGGAAGCGGGCGGCGAACACCTCGATCCGCCGGCCCGCCTTCAGCGTGCGCCCCGGCTTCAACCGGTTGCGCTCGGCCAGATCCCCGACGGTGGTGCCGAAGCGCTCGGCGATGTCGGGCAGCGTATCGTCGGGGGCGACGGTGTACTTGATCACCCGGGGTTCGGGCGTCGCCCGGGGGGTGTAGGGGAAGCCGCCCTCGGGCACCGGCATCGGGGCCCAGCCCGGCGGCTCGATGGCCGGGGCGGTGTCGGCGGTGGGGCGATCGGGCGCGACGGCGGGCAGCGGGGACACCGCCGAGCGCAGCGCCCGCAGCGAGCCGGCCAGATCCATCAGGCCCATCGACGGCGCCGAGGCGCCGTTGGGGTGGGGCGAGGCCGCGACCGGGCCGCCGAGACCCAGGGCGATCAGCAGGCTCAGCGCGGTGAACGGCGTCGGCCCGGCCACGGGGCGGGTGCGTCGGATCATCGGGGAACCCCTCCAGCGCCCGGGCGCGCGGATGTACCCGGGTGTATCGGGCACAATAGCGAAATCGCGGCGGTCGTTCAGGTCCGAGTACGGGACCTTCGGGTCCAGACGCCGGGCCGGGCCGTCATCCCATTGCCTCCCGCCGTCGACTCGGGCATGGTGCCCGACGATGTCTGCCCCCACCGACGCCCGCGCCCGCCTGCTCGCCTTGTTCCTGGCCGCTGGCCTCGCCGCGCCACCGGTCATGGCCGCCCCCAGCGAGGGCTGCACCAAGGGCCCGGCGGAGGCCATCCGCAGCGGCGACGCCGAGGCCGCCGAAGACGCGCTGCGCAAGGCCCTCGCCGACAGCGCCTGCGGCCCGGTCGCCCCCGAGCTGAGGCTGCGGCTGGCGCAGGTGCTCGGCGACAACCACGGCGGCGAGCCGGGCCCCGCCTGCGAGGCGATGGGCCTCTTCCGGCGCATCGCCGCCGAGAGCGACGATCCCCTGGTGCAATCCGACGCCGCGGCGCGGGCCGACCGCCTGGGGGCGATCTGCGCCGGCGAGGGGCCGAAGGGCGACCCCGACGAGGGCGATCCCGACGAGGGCCCGAGCACCGACACCGCGCCCGACGGCCCGGCGGACGCGCCTCCCGATCTCACCGCCGCGCCCCCTGCGCGGGCGCCGGGCCCGACCGAGTGGGCGCTGGTCGGCGCCGGGGGCGGGCTGCTGCTGGTGGGCGGCGCGCTCATCGTGCTCTCGTTCGGCGAGTTGGAGGATCGCGACGCGGCCCACCGGGCCTACCTGGCGGCGCCGTTCGGCTCGGCCGAAGAGGCGGCCGCCGCGCAGCGCTTCGAGGACGAGCAGACGGCGGCCCAGATCCTGGTCGGCTGCGGGGTCGCCGCCGCCGGCATCGGCGCCGCCCTGGGCATCACCGCGGTCGCGATGTGGCCCGACGGCCCCGACGCCGGCGCGTCGGTCGAGAGCGCGAGCGCGAGCGCCCGCTTGGTGCTGGGCCCGACCGGCGTCGGGGTGGTGGGCCGATGGTGAGCGTCTCGCGCGCGCGCCGGATCGTGATCGCCGCCGTGGGGGCTGCGGCGCTGGCTGCGGCCGGCTGCGATCTCTACGATCAGAGCCTGCCCTCCAAGATCGACGCCGGCCCCGACGCCGCGGCCGACGCGGGCGGGGACGGCGGCGCCGACGCTTCGGCCGATGCCGCCGTCGAAGACGCCGGGCTCGACGGCGCCTGAATCCCCCCCGGGTCCTCACCCCGGGCGAACCGCGGGGCGCCGCCCGCGCATCACGATCGACGCCGACCGCAGAGAACCGCCGACCGCACAGAATACGGAGCCGCGATGACGACCCACACCAACCGCCGCTGGCTGCTCGCCCGCCGCCCGAAGGGCCCGGTGACCGAGGAGGACTTCACCTTCGACACCGTCGAGGAGGATCCGCCCGCCGAGGGCGAGGTGCTCGTGGCCATGCGCTACATCTCGCTCGACCCCGCAATGCGGGGCTGGATGAACGACGCGCCGTCCTACGTGCCCCCGGTGAAGCTGGGCGCGGTCATGCGGGCCTATGGCGTGGGTCAGGTCGTCGCGTCGAACGCCCCCGGCTTCGCCGAGGGCGACTGGGTCACCGCGCCCAGCGGCTTGCAGAGCATCTACCGCACCCGGCGCCGAGGCGACCTGCGCAAGATCGACCCTGAGCTGTGCCCGACCACCTGGCACCTGGGCGTCGTGGGCATGCCCGGCCTGACCGCCTACTTCGGCCTGTTCGACGTGGGGCAGCTCGAAGAGGGGGAGACGGTGCTCGTCACCGGCGCCGCCGGCGCGGTGGGATCGGTCGTCGGGCAGCTCGCCGGCATCGCTGGGGCCCGGGTCGTGGGCGTGGCCGGCGGGCCCGACAAGTGCCGGTTCCTGACCGAGACCCTCGGCTTCGACGCGGCGGTGGACTACAAGGCCGACGGCGTGCAGGAGGCCCTGGCCGCCGCCTGCCCCGACGGGATCGACGTCTTCTTCGACAACGTCGGCGGCCCGCTGCTCGAGGCCGGGCTGTGGCTGATGAACGACCACGGCCGGGTGCCGCTGTGCGGCGCCATCTCGCAGTACAACGCCACGGCGCTGCCCCCTGGCCCGCGCAGCCTGCTGCTGGCCATCCCCCGCCGGCTGCGGATCGAGGGCTTCATCGTGATGGACTACGCCGAGCGCTACGGCGAGGCGGTGCCCCGGCTGGCGACCTGGGCCCGGGAGGGGCGCATCCAGACCCGGGAGACCATCGTGCCCGGCCTGGAGAACTTCCCCGCGGCCTTCGCCCGGCTGTTCAGCGGCGACAAGCTCGGCAAGCTGATGCTCGGCGTCTGACACCCCGCCCGTCGGGGGGCGGCTCCCGGCCCTCGACCCGCTTCAATAGCGCGGCGTGGGCATCGCCGGCAGCTCGATCCACACCGTCGTACCCCGCTCCCGGCTCGACTGGATGCCGATGTGCCCCTCGTGGTGCTCGGCGATGCGCCGGCAGATGGCCAGCCCGATGCCGCCGGGGCGCTCGCCCCAGCGCTGAAACGGCTCGAAGATGCGCGGCAGCCGCGCCGAATCGATGCCCACCCCCTCGTCCCGCACGGTGAGCCGCCAGACCGCGTCCCGCCGCTCGACCTCCACGTCGATGCGCGGCGGCCGCCCGGGGCGGGCGTGCGCCAGCCCGTTGGCCAGCAAGTGCCGCAGCAGGGTCTCGATGAGGGCCTCCTGCCCCCAGATGGTGGGCAGCGCCTGCCGCCGGATCGACGCACCGCTCGCTTCTACCCGATCGGAGAGCGCGTCGATGGCCCGGGTCAGCGCGCGATCGAGGTCCACCGCGCCCCCGGTGACCGGGATCCGGCTGATGCGGGCATAGGTCAACAGCCCCTCGACGACCCGCTGGGCCTCGATCGCCCGGTCGAACGCGCGCTCCGCCTCGACCCGGCCCTCGACCGGGAGCTGTTCGAACGACAGCCGCGCCCGCAGCCGGCGCATGTCGCGCAGCGGGGGGCGGACGTGCACCCCGAGCACGTCGACCAGCTCTTCGTAGCTCTCGTCGATGGAGCGCAGCAGCCGGGCGTGATCGCTCAGGGCCCGGGCGAGCTGCCCCCGCTCGGTCACGTCGGTCAGCCGCAGGATGATGCGATCGTCGGTGGACCACGCGTGGCAGTGCCAGACCCGGCCTTCGCGCTCGGCGCGCCACGACAGCTCACCCTCCGCGGTCAGCAGGGGCTGCAGCCGATCGAGATCGTGGGCGTCCATCGCGAAGTGGGCCAGCTCTTCGAGGCGGGTGTCGACGTCGCTCGGCGGCCCCTGAGCCACGATCCGCAGGCGGGCCGTGCTGCGCATCACCGGCAGATGGCCGGGCGATTTCACTGTGGCATCCCGGGCGCAGATCACGAACAGATCATCCAGCCGCTCGACGATGTCGCTCCACATCGACAGATCGGCCCGCCGGGCGAGCTGACCGGTGATGTCCTCGACGAGCAGCGCGACGTGGTCGATCCCGAGCGGCAGCGCCCGGACCTGGAAGCGGCGGTGGGGGTGACCCGGCAGGCGGACCCGGGTCTGGCGCAGGGTCTCGCCGGTCGACAGCGCGGTGCGGACCGACGTGAGCAGCGGGGGCTCCTCGGCGATCGCCACCAATGGGCGGGCTGCGGCGTTGTGCCGCTCGAGGCGCGGGCGATCACCGCGCCCTCGCCCGTACAACAGCGCCGCCTGCGGCAGACGGTCGAATAGCATGCCCGTCGCATCGGGCGTTGTCACATCCACTCCGGCCTCCTGCACGGGTCGCTCCGTCCGTGCTGGAAGCATTCCAGTAACACTGGACCCGCTGCGCCCGCAATGGCCGGATCCCCTGAGCCTGTGGGGAATCTCCCGGTGCGGCCGCCCATCACGCCGAGAGAGGCAACCGTGTCTCAACGAGTGACACCCAGTACGACGCACCCACCGGCAGCATGGCATCGTGGAAGTCGTAGCGCGGGTGGTGCAGCGGGGGTGAGTCGGGCCCGGCGCCGGTGCCCAGCCAGACGTAGCACCCCGGCCGGGCCCGGAGCATGAACGCGAAGTCCTCGCCGCCCATGCTGGGGGGCAGGTGGCGGTGCACCCGCTCGGCCCCGACGACCCGGGCCGCGGCCCGCGCCGCCAGCTCGGCCTCGTCGCGGGTGTTGACGGTCGCGGGGTAGGTCCGCCGGTAGTCCACCCGACCCTCGAGCCCGAGCCCCGCGCAGATCTGCGCCGTCAGCCGCTTCATTCCGGCCTCGATGGCGTCCTGGGCGGCGGGCGAGAACGTGCGCACCGTGCCCTTGAGCTCGACCCGGGACGGGATGACGTTGTGCGCGCTGCCCCCGTTGAACGCGGTCACGCTCAGCACCGCGGGATCGGTCGGGTCGACCGTGCGGCTCACCAGCGTCTGCAGCGCCGAGACGAGCTGAGCCCCGCCGATGATCGGATCCCGGGTCTGGTGGGGCATCGCCGCGTGGCCCCCGCGGCCCTCGACCGTGATCACGAACAGATCGGCGGCGGCCATCACCGGGCCGGCGTGCACCGCCATCTCGCCCGCTGGCAGCGCGGGCCAGTTGTGCAGCCCGAACACCTGCTCGGCGGGGAAGCGATCGAGCAGGCCCTCCTCGATCATCACCCGCCCGCCGGCGCCGCCCTCCTCGGCCGGCTGGAAGACGACGTGCACCGTGCCGGCGAAGTCGGGGTGCTCGGCGAGGTGCCGGGCGGCGGCGAGCAGCATCGTGGTGTGCCCGTCGTGCCCGCAGGCGTGCATGCGCCCGGGGTGCTTCGAGGCGTGGGCGAAGGTGTTCTCCTCGGGCATCGGCAGCGCGTCCAGATCGGCCCGAAGCGCGATGGCCGGCCCCGGCGCCCGGCCCTGGATGGTGGCCACCACCCCGGTCTTCGCCAGCCCCACGTCGGGGTCGAGACCGAAGGCGGCCAGCCGCTCGGCGACCACCCGGCTGGTGCGCTCTTCGGCGTATCCCAGCTCGGGGTGGGCGTGCAGATCGCGGCGCCAGGCGACCAGCTCGGCGTGGCGCTCGGCGATGGCGGGCACGAGCCGGGCGGTCGACGGGGCGGGCGGCGCGGCGGCGAACGACATGGGCGCTCCTGAGGGGTGCGGGCGGCGCGGCGATCGAGCGCCTTGTATTCGCCCCGCAGCGTGCCATGATCGGCCCATGGATGACAGCGCCGACCGCCGACCGCCCGCCGACACCGACGCCCTGCCCGCCGTGCGCACCGACGTGCGGGCCCGCCCCGCCGCCGGGCCGGCCGGCGGGCTGGGGGCCATCACCAGCACCCTGCGCGAAGCCGCCCGCCACACCGGCCTGCGCCGGGGGGTGAGCCTGCTGCTCAAGGTGAACCAGACCGAGGGCTTCGACTGCCCCGGCTGCGCCTGGCCCGACCCCCCGAGCGGACACCGCACCGCCTTCGAGTTCTGCGAGAACGGGGCCAAGGCCGTCGCCGCCGAGGGCACGAAGAAGCGGGTCGACCCGGCCTTCTTCGAGCGGTGGACGATCAGCGACCTGCTCGAGCAGAGCGACCACTGGCTCGAAGCGCAGGGGCGGCTGACCCACCCGATGATCCGCGAGGCGGGCAGCGATCGCTACGCGCCGATCGACTGGGACACCGCGCTGGGCTTCGTGGGCGAGACCCTGCGCGGCTTGAAGAGCCCCGACGAGGCCGTCTTCTACACCTCGGGCCGCACCAGCAACGAGGCCGCGTTCCTCTATCAGCTCTTCGCCCGCCGCTTTGGCACCAACAACCTGCCCGACTGCTCGAACATGTGCCACGAGTCGAGCGGGCGGGGCCTCTCCGAGACCATCGGGGTGGGCAAGGGCACCGTCGGCCTCGAAGACTTCGAGCGGGCCGAGGCCATCTTCGTCATCGGGCAGAACCCGGGCACCAACCACCCCCGCATGCTCTCGACGCTGCGCGAGGTCGCCCGCCGGGGGGTGCCCATCGTCTCGATCAACCCCCTGCGCGAGAAGGGGCTGGTGCGCTTCGCCCACCCCCAGAAGCCGCTCGACGTGCTCAAGGGCGGGGAGTGGCTGGCGACCCACCACCTGCCGGTGCGCATCAACGGGGACGTGGCGCTGCTCAAGGGCATCATGAAGGCGGTGCTCGAGCGGGAGGACGCCGCCCCGGGCACCGTGCTCGACCACGACTTCATCGCCCAGCACACCGCGGGCTTCGACGCCTTCCGGGCGGCCCTCGCCGCGGCCGACTGGGGCGAGATCATCGAGCAGAGCGGCATCCACCGGCGCATGATCGAGCAGGTGGCCGACGTCTACTGCGCCTCGAAGGCCACGATCATCTGCTGGGCGATGGGGCTGACCCAGCACAAGAACGCCGTCGCCAACATCCAGGAGGTCGTCAACCTGCTGCTGCTGCGGGGCAACATCGGCAAGCCGGGGGCCGGCGCGTGCCCGGTGCGGGGGCACTCCAACGTGCAGGGCGACCGCACGGTGGGCATCGTCGAGCGCCCCAAGCCGGCCTTCCTGCACCGGCTGGAGGCCCACTTCGGCTTCACCCCGCCCACCGAGCACGGGTTCGACACCGTCGAGGCCATCCACGCGATGCGCGACGGCCGGGCGAAGGTCTTCGTGGGCATGGGCGGCAACTTCCACTCGGCGACCCCCGACACCGACTACACCGCCGCCGCGCTGCGCAGCTGCGCGCTGACGGTGCAGATCTCGACCAAGCTCAACCGCAGCCACCTCGTGACCGGCGAGCGGGCCCTGATCCTGCCGTGCCTCGGGCGGACCGAGGTCGACCGGCAGGCCCGGGGCGAGCAGTTCGTGACCTGCGAGAACTCGATGAGCATCGTGCAGATGTCGCGGGGCCACGTCGAGCCGGCCAGCCCCCACCTGCGCAGCGAGCCGGCCATCGTCGCCGGGCTCGCCCGGGCCACCTTCGGCGACGACGAGCCGGGGGACTTCCAAGACGACGCGCCCCACGGCATCGCCTGGAAGACCTTCGCCGATGACTACGATGCCATCCGGGACGCCATCGAGCAGTGCGTGCCCGGCTTCGAGGACTACAACGCCCGGGTGCGGGCGCCGGGCGGCTTCCTGCTGCCCAACGGCGCCCGCGATCGCATGTGGCGCACCGAGGGCGGCCGGGCCCGGTTCACGGTGCACCCCATCCCCCGCATCGCGCTGGGCGACGGGCAGTACCTGATGATGACCATCCGCAGCCACGACCAGTACAACACCACCATCTACGGGCTCGACGATCGCTACCGGGGCATCTACGGCGAGCGGCGGGTGGTGATGATGGACGGGGCCGACATCGCCGCGGCGGGGCTGGTCGAGGGGCAGGTGGTCGACCTGACCAGCCACTTCGACGGCGAGGCGCGGGTGGCGCCGCGGTTCATCGTCGTCGAGCAGGCGCTGCCCCGGCGCTGCGTGGCGACGTACTTCCCCGAGGCGAACGTGCTGGTGCCGGTGCGCAGCGTCGCCGACAAGAGCAACACCCCGGCCAGCAAGTCGGTGGTGGTGAGCATCGCGCCCGCCGGACACCCATGACAGCGCGCCGGCGGGGCAGGGGAGGGCCCGGTCGGGCGCTCAGGGCACCGCGCCGACGTTCCCGCTGATCCCGTCGCCGCCCCGGGCGCCGAGGCCGATGTCGGTGTTGCTGGAGTTTCCGCCGGCCCCGCCGAGGCCGTGGGTCGCCTCGTCGCCGGGCAGGACGAACACGTTCTGCACCGAGTAGTCCGCCGGGCGGCGGCCGTTGTCGTTGGCCACGAAGATGTCGTAGCTCACCCCGCCCTGGCCGCCGCCGCCGCCGCCGCCGTGGCCCCCGCGCCCGCCGGCCGCGCCGTCGGCCCCGGCCAGCGAGCAGAAGCCCATGATCATCACGTCGGGGTCGCCCCGGGCCCCGCCGCTGCCGCCCAGCCCGCCCTCGCCGCCGCCGCCGCCGGTGCCGCCGACGCCGCCGTTGCCCCCCAGCCCGCGGGCGATCTCGTTGCCCTCGAGGGTGGGGAAGGCCGCCGCGTTGGCCGGCCCCCCGCCGGAGAACGACACGTAGATGCCGAACGAGCCGCCGCCGGCCGTGCCGCCGCCGCCCGCCTGACCCTGGCAGCCGCCGGAGCCGCCGCCGCCGCCGCTGGCGCCGATGTCGTGCGCCGGGAAGAAGATGTTGTTGGGCGGCTGGGCCCAGTTGACGTCGACCCCCGCCGCTGCGCCGCCGCCGCCGCCGCCGCTGCCCGGCGCCGCCGCGCCCCCGGTCTGCCCGTGGAGGCCCTGCCAGTGGGCCGCGGCCTGCCCCACGCCGCCCGCGCCGCCCTGACCGCCGTCGCCGTCGCTGCCCGCGCGCCCGACCGCGCCCGGCCCGGCGTCGGCCGGCCCGGACTGCGAGACGGTGCAGGTGTTGCCGTCATTGGCCTCGAAGCCCCACGCCCCCGGCCCGCCGGCCCCGCCGTTCGGCCCCTGGCCCCGGGCGCCGCTGCCCTCCTGCTGCTCGATGGCCGGGCAGCGCCCGGCGCCGCCGGTGCCCCCGTCGACGTTCACCGCGCCGCACACCCGGGCCCCACCGGACGCGCCGGGGTTGGGCCCGCAGGGGGGAATGGGCGGGGCGAACGGATCGCCCACCGCGGAGAACGCCTGCCGCCCGACCGCGCCGTTGGTGCCGCTCAGCCCGCTCTGGCCGGCCGAACCGTCCAGCCCCCGGCCGCCGTCGCCGGCGAAGATCCGGTTGTTCGTGATCGACAGCGCGCTGTTCGAGTCGCGGATGTAGATCGCGTAGCTGTTGGCCTCCTGCAGCACCGACTCGCCGTTGACCACGAAGCCGTCGAAGACCGTCGGCTGGGTGATGCCCTCGGCCCGCACCGTGGTCCGGTGGCCGCCGGCCGGGCTGGCGCCGTTGATGATCGTCACGTTGAACACGGCGTCGCGGACCCACGAGACCGGGTCGTGGCCCCCGAGCACGTCGACGCCCTCGACGAGCGTCACGCTCTCCCGGTAGACCCCCTCGGCCACCCGGACCCGGATCCGGTTGAGCGCCACCGCTCGGCCGATGCCCCGCCCGATGCCATCGCACGGCCGGTCGAGCGTGCCGCAGTCGGCCGCGGCGACCCCGCCGTCCTCCCGGGTGGCCACGTAGACCGCGTCGGGATCGGCTTGCAGCTCACAGCCGTTGCCCGGTCGCCCGTCGGCGTCGATGAAGCCGGGCAGGCAGTCGTAGCCGCACTGGGCCACCGCGCCCACCGCGCAGCGGGGCACGACCCCGAACGCCCCGGGGTTGGGATCCCACAGCGCGGTGCAGTCGGTGCCGCACGCGCCGCAGTGGGTCACCTGCACATAGCGCCCCTGAGCGTCGACGAAGCCCTCGTCGACCTGCCCGTTGCAGTTGTCGTCCTGGTAGTCGCAGGTCTCGGCCGGCGCCGCCGGGCCGGGCACCGCGTCGCACACGACGCTCGCGCCGTCGCCGGCGCACACCCGCACCCCGCTCCGGCGGCAGAGCCCCTGGCCGGCCTCGCACTGCTGGCCGAGCCCGGCGTAGCCCTCGTCGGTGGTGCCGTCGCAGTCGTCGTCGAGCCCGTTGCACAGCTCGGGCGAGGCGTCGCCCGGGGCCTCGTCGCACACCGTCGCGCTGCCGTCCGCCGCGCAGACCCGCACGCCCACCCGGCGGCAGACGCCCTGGCCCACGGTGCACGCCCGGTTCAAGTCGCCATAGTCTTCGTCCGACCGGCCGTCGCAGTCGTCGTCGAGCCCGTTGCAGATGTCCTCGCCCGCCTGGCCGGCGGCGGCGTTGCACTCCACCGACTCGCCGTCGGCCGCGCAGATGCGGACCCCCTGGCGCAGGCAGACCCCCTGGCCGGCGCTGCACGGCTGGCCGATGCCCTGGAAGCCCTCGTCGCTGATGCCATCGCAGTCATTGTCCAGGCCATCGCACAGCTCGGCCGCCGCCCGGCCCGGCTGGGCCCCGCAGACCACCGACTGCCCGTCGACCGCGCACGCGGTCACCCCCGCCCGGCGGCACAGCCCCTCGCCGACGCTGCACGGCTGGCCGACGCCGTCGTAGCCCTCGTCGGTGGTGCCGTCGCAGTCGTCGTCCAGGCCGTTGCAGATCTCGTTGCCCGCCATGCCCGGCGTCGCGTCGCAAGCCACCGCGCTGCCGTCCGGGCTGCACCGCCGCACGCCGGTCGCCGCGCAGACGCCCACGCCCACCGTGCACGCGGTGTTGATGCCATCGTAGCCCTCGTCGGTGGTGCCATCGCAGTCATCGTCGAGGCCGTTGCACTGCTCGTCGGCGGGGTCGCCGGCCGTCGCGTCGCAGACCACCGTGTCGCCATCGGGGCCGCACTGGCCGATGCCCGAGCGCTGACAGATGCCGCGGCCCACGGTGCACGGGACGCCCACGCCGTCGTAGCCCTCGTCGGTGGTGCCGTCGCAGTCGTCGTCCAGGCGGTTGCAGGTCTCCTCGGCGGGCATGCCCGGGGCCACGTCGCAGGCGACCTCCGACCCGTCGGCGCTGCACTGGCGCACCCCCGAGCGCAGGCAGGCCCCGACCCCCACGGTGCACGCGGTGTTGAGGCCGTCGAAGCCCTCGTCGGTGGTCTCGTCGCAGTCGTCGTCGAGCCCGTTGCACACCTCGTCCGACGGCGGGGTCAGCTCGGCGTCGCACACCACCTCGGCCCCGTCGGCGCTGCACACCGTCACCCCGGCGCCCCGGCACTGCCCGATGCCCACCGCGCACGGCCGGTTCACCCCGGGGTAGCCCTCGTCGGCGGTGCCGTCGCAGTCATCGTCGATGCCATTGCACACCTCGTCGGCCGGCTCGGCCCCCGCGGCGTTGCACGCGACCCCGGCGCCGTCCTCGGTGCACACCCGGAAGCCCTGGCGCAAGCAGGCCCCGACCCCGGCCGAGCACGGCTCGAAGAGCCCGTCGAAGCCCTCGTCGATCGACCCGTCGCAGTCGTTGTCGATGCCATCGCAGGTCTCGTCGCTCGGCTCTTGAGCCACCGCGGTGCACACCGCGCCGACGCCGTCGTCGTCGCAGCGCAGCGTGCCGGCCCGCTGGCAGGCGCCCTCGCCGGCGAAGCACGGCTCGTTGAGCCCCACGAACGCCTCGTCGATCAGGCCATCGCAGTCATCGTCGACCGAGTTGCACAGCTCGTCGATGGGATCACCGGGCACGACATCGCACACCACCTCGAGCCCGTCGCCGCTGCACGCGTTGACCCCGACCCGGCGGCAGGCGCCGTCGCCGACCACGCACACCTGCCCCCGCAGTTCGAAGCCCTCGTCGGTGGCCCCGTCGCAGTCGTCGTCGAGGAAGTTGCACTGCTCGGCCATCGGCGCCGGCGCGGTGCACTGGGGCGCCTCGTCCTCGAGGGTGCACACCAGCCGGCCGGCGCAGGCGATGGTCTCGCCGTCGACCTCGACCGAGCGCTCGCAGACCTCGCCGAGCCCGTCGATGTCGTCGGTGAAGCCGTTGCAGTCGTCGTCGATCTGGTTGCACACCTCGGCCGCCGGGGTCTGGGCGTTGCAGCCGACCCAGCCGGCCTCGGGATCACACGTCTCCCGCCCGATGCAGGTGCCGGCCTCGTTCTCCCGGGTGCACAGCCGCTCGTCGCCGGCGCTGTCGTCGTTGCAGGTGCACGACCCGGTCGACGGGGTGCAGGTCATGCGCCCCTCGACATCGGCGCAGGCGTAGCCGGTGGTGCAGTCGTCGTCGCTCTCGCAGTCGAACCCGCAGACGCTCTGCCCGTCGAGGATGTAGCAGTGCCCGCCGGGGCAGCCGCTGTCGTTGACGCACGGGCGGCAGACCCGGCTCTGGGGCGGGGTGCACACCGCGACCGCGTCGGCCCCCGAGTTGGCCAGGATGCGGCACGCCCAGTCGGCCGGGCAGTCGCCGTCGGAGCCGCAGGTCTCGGTGCAGACGTCGATCTCCTGCTGCACGTAGGGGATGCAATACGGCTGCTCGCACTGGCTGGTGCTGTTGCACGGGTCGCCGATCTGCCCCAGCAGCATGCCCGCCTCGCCGATGGCGCGGTCGACCCGCATGTCGACCACCGGCGGCACGTAGACGTCGGGGACCTGCATGTCGAGGTCGATCATGGGATCGGTGTTGCCGTCGTCGCAGGCGATCAGCCCGAGACACAGGCCGATGGCGGCGACGAGCGAGAGTTGGCGCGGCATGAGGGCTCCCCCGGGAAACGAGCGACCCGGACAGAGTAGGGCAGGGCGCCCGGTGCGCTCAATTTCGACGGACCGGCAGATCCGCCGAGGGGGCGGGGATCGTCAGCCGGCGGCCCACTTGATGTTGCAGCCCATGCTGGGGAGCTGCTCGGCGAGCGGGGGGTGCCCGGCGATGACCCTGTCGACCGCGGCTTGCAGATCGGCGCCGGTGATGGGCTTGCCGTTGCCCGGGGTGCTCTCGTCGAAGCGACCCCGGTACACCAGCCGGTGATCGGCGTCGAACAGGAAGAAGTCGGGGGTGCACGCCGCGTCGTAGGCCTTCGCCACCGCCTGGGTCGCGTCGTACAGGTAGGGGAAGGGGTAGCCGAAGCGGGCGTGATCGGCGGCCATGTGGGTCGGGCCGTCGCCGGGGTGGGCCTTCGCGTCGTTGCTGCTGATGGCCACGACGGCGACCGCCTCGGCGCAGCCCCGGGCGAACTCGACCAGCGCCGGCTTGAGGTGCTTCACGAACGGGCAGTGGTTGCAGATGAACATGACCAGCAGCGGCCGGCCGGCGAAGTCCGCGCGCTTCACGGTGTCGCCGGTCGCGGTGTCGGTCAGTTCGAAGTCGGGGGCTTCGGTGCCGAGGGGCACCATCGTCGAAGGGGTCAGGGCCATCGGACGCTCCTGCGGGTGGGCTGCCTTGCGTGTGCGCTGCTTGTGGAGATGCAGCGCCGCCGGGCCCGGTCGCGGCCGGTGGGGCTCAGGGGCGCCCGAGGAAGAACCGGCGCCAGCTCTCGAGGCTGCCCATCGTGCGCAGGAAGTCGGGGGGCGGATCGGGCAGGTGCACGTCGCCCAGCTCGAAGCGGCGGGCGGCCTCGATGGCGATGGCGTAGCGCGCCGCCTCGCCGGACAGCGCCTCGGCCAGCAGCCGGTCGCGGGCGCCCTCGGCCGCCGCCAGCGCCGCCCGGCCCTCGGCCAGCAGCGCCGCCGCCTCGACCTCGGCCTCGGCCGCCCGGGCGGCCGGGATCTGGACCGCCTCGGCCTCCAGCGCCGCGATGCGGGACTCGAACTCGATCTCCAGCGCGGTCAAGGCCTCCCGGTGGGCCCGCTCGACGTCGGCGAAGGCGTCATCGCTCGCCCGCAGCCGGCCGGCCGCGGCCTCCTCGGCGGCGGTGAGCGCGGCCCGGGCCGTCTCCAGCCGGGCTTCGAGCGTCGCCCGGGGGTCGTCGGCCGGCGTCGGCGGGGGCACCTCGACCGTCGGCGGATCAGCCGGGGGCAGCATCTCGACGTCGGCCCACAGCGGCGCGATGACCAGCCCCGCGTCGTGGATCTCGCCGTCGAGCGCCAGCCGATGCCCGGCGGGCACCTGGCGCACGGCGACGGCGGCGGCGACCCCGGCGAGGCCGGTGAAGGCCGCGAGGGCCACCAGCAGCAGCTTCACGGCGCGCATCACGGCTGCTCCTGTTCGGCGGGCGCCTCGGGGGACGCGTCGGGGGCCGGCTCACCGCCGTCGGGGTCCCCGTCGGCGGCGGCCTCGGGTGTCTCGGGGGTGGGGTCGGCGTCCTGATCGGCGGCGTCTGCGTTCGGGCCGTCGGCGGCGGCCTCGTCGCCCGGCGCGTCGGTGTCCTCGGCCGCGGGGATCAGCGGCGGCGGCGGGCGGTCGGGCAGGGGCATCACCGGCAGCGCCGGGCCCACCGGGCGGCCGGTGCGCACCCGCTCGAGCTGGGGCATGACGTGGGTCGCGATGACGTGGTCCAGCACCCGGGGCCCGCTCTGGCCCAGCGCCGCCACCCGGGCCCGCACCGCGTCGGCCTCGGCGCGGGCGTCGCCCTCGACCGTGCGGGCCAGCGCGGCCAGCGTCGCCCGCTCGACCCGGGCCGCCGCGAGCCGGGCGGCGTGCGTCCGCTCGGCCTCGACCCGGGCCCGGGCCGCCGCCGCCTCGGCCGCGGCCAGCCGATCCTGGAGCGCCGCCCGGGCCTCGACCCGCGCCTGCCGATGCCGCCGCTCGAGCCCCAGCCGGTCGTCGCGCAGCCGGGCCTCGCTCTGGCCGGCCCCCGCCGCCCGCTCGGCGACCTGGGCCTCGACCTCGCCGATGCGGGCCAGCAGCCCGGCGACCGTCGGATCGACCTCGACCGCCGGCCGGGCCTCGACCTTGGCGTCGATGCCATGCTCGGCCGCCCGGTCGGCCAGCCGCTCGGCGGCCGCCTCGAGCCGGGCCGCGATCTGCGCCGGATCGGCCAGCGCGGTCAGCGAGAGCCCGCCGATCGCCTCGGTCCACACCGCCCGGGTCAGGTCGCGCACCAGCCCGTCGCGCACCGCGGGATCGACGCCCAGCGTCGGCACCACCTGGTGGGCGTCCGACGCCCGCACCCGGTGACGCACCTTGCCCCCCACCAGCCGGATCGGCACCCCGGCCACCGTCGGCCGGACCTCGACCTCGACCGTGCGCTCGGCGGTCCCGATGCGGGCGAAGCGCTGGAGCAGCGGCAGGCGCACGACGAACGGCTTGTCGACGATGGTGCGCACCGGCGGCCCGAGCAGCCCCAGCCCCTCGGGGCTGTAGAGCACGATGGCCTCGTCCGGCTCGGGGAAGAGCACCACCGGCCCGTGGGCCCAGCTCAGCGCGCCCAGGCCCAGCAGCAGCCACAGGGCGATCCACAGCCCGAACCGCCGCCGGGGGCGGGGGGCCTCTTCTTCGGACCCCTCGTCGGCGAGCACCTCTCCCAGCCTCACGCATGCCTCCCGCCGGGGGCCGCCGTGGCCCGTGGCTCCGCTACCCTACCGCGCTCGCCGTCAGAGGCAAGCCCCACGGCGACGGGGCGGGCCGGCGGGGCTCACCGCAGCCAGCGCCCGCCGTCGAGCCGCAGCATCTCGCCGGTGACGAAGTGGGCGTCCAGCGCCAGCCAGCGCACCGCCTCGGCGACCTCGTCCGGGGTCCCGACCCGCCCCAGCGGCACCCGCCGGGTGTAGGCCTCACGCACCGCCGCCGGCTCGTCGCCCCACAGCGCGACCCCCGGGGCGACCCCGTTGACCCGAGCCGGCGCCAGATCGCGGGCCAGGCTGCGCACCATCTCGCCCAGCGCCGCCTTGGCCATCGAGTAGGCCGCCATGCCCGCCCGCGGTCGCCCCATCGCGTGGATGTCGCCCAGGCAGACCACCGCCCCGCCCCCGGGCAGCGCGCTCGCCCGCAGGGGACCGGCCAGAGCCCCGGTCAGCATCAGCGGGCCCAGCGCCCCGACCTGCATCACCCGGGTCACGGCCTCCGGATCCAGCGCATCGATCGGGGTGGAGCGGTCGTCGCCGGCGTTGTGCACCACGACGTCCAGCCGGGGCAGCGTCGCCGCCAGCCGGGCCCCGAAGCGCTGCACCGCCGCCAGATCGGAGAGGTCGAGCCGCTCGGCCGCCGCCCGCCGCCCGTCGACCGACAGCCGGCTGCAGAGCGCCCGGGCCTCGGTCTCGCTGCGGTGCCAGGTGATGATGACGTCGCAGCCGGCCGCGACCAGCCGGGCCGCGATGGCCGCGCCGAGGCGGCGGGCGCCGCCGGTGATCAGCGCCAGCGGCGCGTCCGATGGGGGGATCGACATGCCCCACCGTACCCCGCCGATCCACCGCCCGGGAAGAGCCGGCGGCGGTCGACGGTTGACGAGGCCGACACGGTGAACAGCGTCCCCGGGTGACCGTGCCGACCACCGAGAACGCGACCGCGAACGCCAACCGATCCACGCAGGAGGCATGCATGCGCGCCACCGCCATGGCATCTCTCGTCGGGGCCGCCCTGGCCCTGTCCCTCACGCCGGCCCTCGCCGCGCCGGCCGCGCCCCCCACGCTCAACGTCCCGCCCGCCTTCACCGGCCTGCCGGCCGGGGTCAGCCTGCCCGACATCGCCGAGAAGGCCGTCGCGAGCGTCGTCAACATCCGCTCGACCCAGGCCGCCCCCAAGATGGACCCCCGGATGCGCCGCTTCTTCGGCCCCTTCGGCCTCGGCCCGATGGGCCCCCGGGCGCCGATGCCCCACCAGCCGCGGGAAGGGCAGGGGTCGGGCGTCGTCATCAGCGCCGACGGGCTGGTGCTGACCAACAACCACGTCATCGACAAGGCCGACGCGCTCGAGGTGACCCTCTCCGACGGGCGGTCGCTCGCCGCCGAGCTGGTCGGGGCCGACCCCAAGACCGACCTCGCCGTCATCCGCATCAGCGACGCGCCGGCCGACCTCGTGCCGATGCCGATGGGCGACTCCGACGCCCTGCGCCTCGGCGAGTCGGTGCTGGCCATCGGCAACCCCTTCGGCCTGGGGCACACCGTCACCATGGGCATCGTCTCGGCCAAGAGCCGGGCCGGCATGGGCATCGTCGACTACGAGGACTTCATCCAGACCGACGCCGCCATCAACCCCGGCAACTCGGGCGGGGCGCTGGTGAACCTGCGGGGCGAGCTGGTGGGCATCAACACCGCCATCCTCAGCCGCAGCGGGGGCTACCAGGGCATCGGCTTCGCCATCCCCACCGCCATGGCCCGCACCGTGATGGACAGCCTCGTGCGCACCGGCACCGTCGACCGGGGCTGGCTCGGCGTCGGCATCCAGGACCTCGACCGCAAGCTGGCCCGGGGCTTCGGCCTGCCCGCGGGCACCGACGGGGTGCTGATCACCGGGGTCATGCCCGACACCCCCGCCGCCGAGGCCGGCATCCGCCGGGGCGACGTCGTCGTCGGCATCGACGAGGCCGACATCCGCAGCGCGGGCCAGCTCCGCAACACCGTCGCGCTCGCCGGCGCCGGTGAAACGATCGACCTGCGGCTGCTGCGCGACGGCCGCGAGATCAGCGTCGGGGTGACCCTCGGCCGCCTGCCCGATCAGCCGGGCGCCGCCGTCGCCCCCGGCGCCCGCCCCCGCGACGAGACCGAGAACACCCGCCTGGGCCTCGCCGTGCGGCCGGTGCCCGAGCGCCTCGCCGATCAGCTCGACTTGCAGAAGGGCCAGAGCGCGCTGATGGTCGCCGGCGTCGACCCCGGCAGCCCCGCCGCCCGCGCCGGCCTGCGCCCGGGGGACGTCGTGCTCGAGATCGATCGCCGGCCCATCGTCTCGCTGCGCGAGGCCCGAGCGCAGCTCGACCGGGCCGACCGATCGGTCGTCCTGCTGGTGCAGCGCAACGGCCGGGCGCAGTACGTGGCCCTCGACGCCCCCGCCCGCTGAGCCGACGGCCGGCGATTGCTCACAAAGCCCGCGCTCGGTCCGCCGATGAGATAAGCTCCGAGCGTGGAGGAGCGTCCACCCCCGAACGAACGCCGATCGGCTCGACTGCGCGCCCGCGTACAGCGCCGGCTCGATCGCCTCGTGCCCCCCGCCGTGCGGGAGACCGAGCCCGGCGCGCTGCGCCTCCAGCGCGGCCTGGCCGGGATCCTGGCCCTGGCGCTGGTCATCGTCCCGCCGCCGCTCATCGACCACGCCGCGGCCGGCGAGTGGCCGCTGGTCTGGCCGCTGCTGGCCCTGTGGCTCAGCGCCGGGGCCCTGCTCGTCGCCCTCCGCCGGGGCGTGGCCACCCGCACCGTCGGCGCGCTGATCGTGGTCTCCGCCTTCCTCAGCACCGGCGCCTCGACCATCACCTTCGGCCACCTCGAGAGCCCCGCCGCGCTGGGCATGATGGTGGTGCCGTTCATCGCGGTGCTGGTCATGGGCGCCCGCCGGGGCTGGCTGCTCGGCGTCGCGGTCATCGCGGTCTACACCTACGTCGCGCTCACCACCGACGGCGACCCCCACACCATCCGCCAGCGCTTCATCGGGCTGGTGGTCATGGTCGGCTTCTTCACCGGCACCTCGATGTCGTTCGACATCCAGCAGCGGCAGGCCCGGGCCCGGCTGGAGCAGGCCCGGGACGACGCCGAGCGGGCCCGCATCCGGGCCGAGGCCGCCAGCCGATCGAAGAGCGCGTTCCTGGCCAACATGAGCCACGAGATCCGGACCCCGATGAACGCGGTCATCGGCATGACCGGCCTGCTGCTCGAGACCAGCCTCGACGACGAGCAGCGATCCTTCGCCGAGATCGTGCGCAACAGCGGCGAGACCCTGCTGGCGCTGATCAACGACGTGCTCGACTTCTCCAAGATCGAAGCCGGCGAGCTCGACCTCGAGCGGGTGCCGACCCCCATCCGGGCCTGCGTCGAGAACGCGGCCGAGGTGCTCGCGGTGAGCGCGACCACCAAGGGCCTCGAGCTGACGGTCGAGATCGACCGCGCGGTGCCCGTCGCCCTCTACACCGACGGGACCCGCTTGCAGCAGGTGCTCGTCAACCTGCTGAGCAACGCGGTGAAGTTCACCGACGAGGGCGAGGTGGCCCTGAGCGTGACCGTCGACGACGCGCCGACGCCGCCCGGCCGCTTCCGGCTGCGCTTCGCCGTGCGGGACACCGGCATCGGCATCGAGCCCGACAAGCAGGGCGGCCTCTTCGACGCCTTCGTGCAGGCCGACGCCTCGACGACCCGCCGCTTCGGCGGCACCGGCCTGGGGCTCTCCATCTGCCGGCGGCTGGTCGAGGCGCTCGGCGGGCGCATCTCGCTCGACAGCACCCCCGGCGTCGGCTCGACCTTCACCTTCACCGTGGTCGGGGATCTCGCGCCCTTCGTGCGCCCGCCCCACCTCGAGCGCCCCCGCGGCCCGCTCGTGGGGACCCGGGCGCTGGTCGTCGACGACAACGCCACCAACCGGCTGTTGCTCGAGCGCCTGCTCGGGCAGTGGGGCGTCGACGGAGTCTCCTTCGCCGACGCCCCGGCCGCGCTCGCCGCCATCGGCGACGGCCGGTTCGACTTCGCCGTCGTCGACATGCACATGCCCGACATGGACGGGGTCGAGCTGGCCGAGGCCCTGCGCTCCCGGGGCGCCGATCTGCCGCTGGTCATGCTCACCTCGATGGGCCACCGCGACGAGCGGCCCGGCATGCGCCACTTCGCCGCCGCCCACACCAAGCCGGTCCGCCCGGCGGCGCTCTTCACCACGCTCTCCGGCCTCTTCGACGGCGCCCCCCGCCCCCCGGGCACCGAGCCGCCCCGCGCCCGGCACATCGGCGAGCTGCCCCCGGCCGGCGTCCGGATCCTCGTGGCGGAAGACAACGCGGTCAACCAGCAGGTCGCCCGGCTGTCGCTGAAGCGCCTGGGCCACCGGGCGGTGGTCGTCGCCGACGGGGCCGAGGCCGTCGAGGCCGTGCTCGGCCTGGACTACGACCTCGTGCTCATGGACGTGCAGATGCCGGTGCTCGACGGCCTCGAGGCCACCCGCCGCATCCGCGAGGCGCTCGGCGACGCCGGCCCCTACATCGCCGCCCTCACCGCCAACGCCACCGTCGAAGACCGCGAGCGCTGCCTGACCGCCGGCATGAACGACTACCTGAGCAAGCCCTTCCGGCTCGACGACTTGCATGGGGTATTGCAGCGGTTCGCGATCTGGCAGCAGGGCCGCAGCCCGAGCGCGTCGAGCGAGCGGACGGGGTAGGGGGCGCTGGCTCGGGGGATCAGGCCGCGAGCATCTCCACCAGGAGGGCGTCGCGCTCGGCGCGGTCGATCAGGCCCAGGTTGTTCAGGTGGTTGAGCGAGACGTGCATCGTCGTGCCATACCGCCGCATCAGCGCCCTGACGTCCGCCGCGCGGACGCGCTCGGCACCTGCGTCCGCGAGATACGACGCGATGCCCTCGTCCGGCATGAGGAGCATCGCCCCGAAGGCCTTCGCCCGGGCGAGCGTGGGCCAATGCGCCGCGCTGTTCAGGATGAAGCCGAAGTCTCGATCCGGCTCGCTGTCGAGCAGATAGACCCCGAGCGCCGCGGCCAGCGACATGCGGGCGCTGAGCCCCTTGCGCCCCCCGCCTCTGCCGCCGTCCTCGGCGCCGATGGCCACGAGCGGCCGATGCGCGCGGCGGGCGACGAGCGCCCCCTCCAAGGAAGCCGAGGATCGGGTCTTCACCAGATCGACCTGCTGGGCCTTCAGCCAGACATCGAGCTCGGCGGGCGCTGGCCCGTCGCCCCACCCGAGCGCGTCCCGCACTTCGAGGGCCGCGTCGTATCCGTCGCTCCACGGCGCCCGATAGGGGGCCGGCCGGGGACGCCGCAGCCGGCCGAGCGTCTCGCTGACCGCGCCGGAAGTGAGCCGGAGGTCGAGGAGCTCGGCGATCTCCGCGTCCGAGAGTCGAGCCCCGTCGCGGAGCAGGAGGGTCTCGGTCGAGTGGGGGATGACGAGCTCACTCTGCTCGGCGGCCGCCTGCAAGCGGAGCCGGATCGACTCGCGATTGCGCAGCACCGCGGCCACGTTCTCCGGGACGAGCCAGCTCCAGCCATCCGCGCCGGGCCTCGTCGGCGGGGGGGCGAGGCGAACCGCGCCACCGGTGTGCTCTTCGACAGCGGACCGCAAGGCCTCGAGCGCCTTCGTCCAGACGCGGGCCACCCGCCGGGCGCCGACCCGAGCGACCCCTCGCTGCTCCCCGAACAGGCGATCGGGGCGGGTGCCGGGCCACGCCTCGTTGTCCCACGAGAACTCGATGAAGTCGCCCAGGCGGCGCATCAGCACATGGGGCGCCGCCGCGCCGGGGAAGGCCGCCCGCAGCGCATGCCGCGCGCGCCACTCGGAGCGCCGCGCGTACCAGCGATCTTCGTCGACCTCGCTGAGCGTCCACGGTGGATCCTCGCTCGCGTTCAGCCAGTCGCTGGCCGACGCGACCTCGTCGTGCTTGGTCGGCCCGGGGAAGGGCTCCTCGTTGAAGAGGGGGACGCACCGGGTCGACGCCCAGGCCCAGAAGTGGTGCAGGGACCACTCGACGCCCCGCTGAGCCTCGCCCGCCCGGGTGTGAGCGGTCAGGCAGCGGCCGTTCACCCACAGCTCGAGTCGGCCCCAGGTGGCGGCGTCGAGGGCCGTCTGCCCCGGCTCGGGGTGCGGGTCATCGTACAGGGTGACACCGAGCGCGAAGTGATCAGTGTCACCGATGAGCTGCTGATACCACATCAGGCAGGCCACTCGGGCGGCAGCGCCCGCTGCCTGCGAAGCCGCTTGAGCTGACGGCGCGTGATGTGCCCCTCCGTAGCGAGGTGTCGCAGGACGGCATCCGGCACCTCCCCCCCGATCCGGGGGTGTCCGTGCCACTGGTACCGGTATTCCTCGTGCTCGCTGTTGGGGTGGGTCGGCATCGCGCAGAAGCACCAGGCGCCGTCGACGGCCCACAGCGCGCCCGACGGCGCGTCCGGGATCGCGCCGACGTCCACGGCCCGCTCGAGCAGCGCCTGTGCATCGTGCACCTCGAGCGCCCTCGGGCAGAGGGAACCGCCCCCTTTCGGGTATTTGTGCTTCCGACTCGGCACGTAGACCCGCTTCGGCTTCTCGGACATGGGCGACTGATATCATACGGCCCAGCGGGGGGACTACCGGGTTCGGTGACGTGCGGCGCCCTCACCCTCACCCGCGACCGTCCCGACTTCGACGCCGACCATGACGCGATCTGGCGCCGTGGCCTGGCCGACATCACGGCAGGGCCGGCGGCATGCGCAGGCCCCACGACCAGGCCAGATGGCCGGCGACCCGGCTCGGATCCTCGGGGGCCTCGTCCGGTCCGGGCAGGATCGAGACGAGCCAGTCGACCGTGGCCCGGTGCTCGGCGACGCCGCCCGCGGCGCGCGCGTCGAGGTGGGTGACCGCGCCCGGCAGCAGCGCCTTGCCGACGCTGAAGACCAGCCGGCATCCGGCCGGCACCGCGCCCCACTTGCCGTCGCCGTCGCGCCCGGCGCAGCTTGGGGGCGCCCCGTCGCATCGCCCGACCTCGGCCTGGATCCCGCGGAGCTGTTCGACCGCTCGCTGTCGCAGGGCACCCGACGTCGGATCTCGGACGTCGACCAGCCGCGCAGCGCATTGATCCTTGCCGACATCGAGCCACGCCAGCACTGGATCCAGCGGGCGCCCCGGACCGACGAAGAACCCCCGGGCCGCCATCGGATCCAGCCACTCGGCGCCGGAGCCGACGGCCTCGGCGAGCGCGAGAGGCAGGGTGTTCTCGACGTCGCGCGCAGCGATGGTGTGGTGCCGCGCGGGCGGATCGCCGTCTCCTCGCTCTCGGGCCCGCCTCTCCAGAGCGCGGTCGAGGTGACTCACCGTCGTTCCGGCGGTCGCGCCCGGGCGATCACGATCGCTGTCGAGGACGCAGAGCGTCGGCCGGCCGGCGTCGAGCTGAGCCGGGACCTCCTTCGCCGCCGTGCTGCCGCCCGCGCCGTGGATCTCGAGGGCCAGCGGCGCCAACGGGCGGGCCGAGCGGGGCATGAGCCGCCGCCCATGGGCCCGCGCCAGCCAGCGATACCATCGGGCGTCGTCCAGGTTCTCCCCGACCAGCGCCGCCTTCTGCACGACGTCGAAGGTCGTGAACCGCTGCCACGGGCGCCGATGCCAGCGGACGCCCTCGGGCGGCGTCGCGACCGCGCCGGCCGGGCCGGTGATCACGAGCGCGTCGCTCGCCTCGCCGAAGGGCAGGGCGCCGAGCGTCACCGCCCGCGCCGCGGTGACCAGGGCGTTGCGCTGCGCCGCGCCGAGGGTCGGCCACGCCGACAGCTTCTCCAGGACGAGCGGGGCCGAGCGCACCGCGTGCCAGCCGGCTTTGAGGACGTCGGCCATCGTCTCGACGAACGCGGCGAACGCGGCGAACGCCGGGTCGTCGGCGACGGCCTCCAGGGCGGGCAGATACTCGGCTTTGGGCAGGACGATGAGCACGGCGGATCAGGGCGAGAGGAAGCCGGCCGGCCAGTTCTGCAGGACGCCGTCTTCGTCGTAGGTCGCCAGCCGGACCGCGGCCCCGTCGCCGTCGGGGTGGGGCTCGACGCAGACCACGCCGACCCGCTCGCGATCGAGCTCGCCCCGGGCGACGAGCAGGCCGATCTCGCTGACGATGTGATCGCTGTGGGTCTCGATGAGCTGCATCGGGCCCTCGTCGGTCATGGCCGAGGCGCCGAGGGCCCGGGCGACGAGGACCTGATGGTGCGGGTGCAGGTGAAGCTCGGGCTGCTCGATGGCCAGCAGGAGCAGGCGCTCCTTGGTGCGGCTGGTCGAGAGGACCCGCCCGGACGCCCAGAGCTGGACCGCGACGGGCAGGACCTGGGAGTAGCCGAAGCCGACGTCGAGCAGGTTGTAGCTCTGGCCGTCGAGGATGATGCGGAGCGCGTATCGGCCGCCGGTGCGGTCGAGCGCCAGGCGGAAGTCGAGCGTGCGGTGCAGGAAGTCGCCGAGGTCGGCGAACTCGTCGGGTTCGAGGGCGCCGAGGAACATCGCGAGGTTCTCGCCTCGGGGGTCCAACGCTTCGACGGCGACCGATTGGTAGCGGTAGTCGCGCTCGGGGATGGCGCGGAAGGGCCCGATGTAGCCCGTGCGCTCAGCGAGCTCGCGGACCAGGGCCGCGCACTCTTCCACGCCCCAGATCAACCCGATCCACTCCCGCAATGACCCGCCCGGCTGTTTGATCTCCGGCCGCCGAGCCTGCCGGGCGGCATCGTCGAGCCGGGAACCACGGGCCCCTCCGAAGAGAGCCGTGCCGGCGTGAGGGATGACGTGCTGGGCGCGCGCTGCCTCCGACCAATCCTTCGTGCCCTCGTCCGTTCGAGTGAGAACCCGGGGCGCCGAGTCGAAGCTGAGAGTGAGTTCGTTGCCCGCGGCCCATGCCCGCACACAGCCTACGCGGCTGCCTTCGCCGTCAGTCACGAGGGTCGTACTGGCCATCAGGCGGTGGCCGTCTTCGATATCGTGAAACTCGAAGCCGAACGTGACCTCGTCCTGACCCCGGCGTCTCGCCTCGTCGAATGAGCCGAAGTCGACCCCCCCGCGGGCCCACCACAGCAAGGGCTCACGGCTGCCTTCGACGGTCGACTGCCCCAAGAGGGGAAACACCCGAGTCAGCGTGCTCTTGCCGATGCCGTTCCGCCCGACCACGAGCATCAACCGCCGCAACTCGAGCGGCTCATCCATCCGCAGCGCGCGCAGATTGTCGACCCGCAGGCCGCTGAGGACCCAGCCATTGTCGATGATGGGGAGCGCTCGGGTGCTCATCGATCCTCGGCCAATCCGGTTCCGGCGGACTATATCAGCATCCGCCCGCCATCCAACCCGCCCGGTTCACCCTCCCCCGCGACACGGCGCCCCCACCTCGGCTATCGTCCCCCGCCATGCTGCACGTCGACACCCACAACCACCTCGACTTCCCGGCCTTCGACGCCGACCGCGACGCCGTGCTCGAGCAGGCCCGCGCCGCGGGCGTCGGCGGCCACCTCATCGCCGGCGTCGAGCCCGAGCACTGGCCCCGCCAGCGCGTCCTCGCCGCGCAGCACCCCGGTATCCGCTGGACCGCCGGCCTGCACCCGCAGTGGGCCGCGAAGCTCACCCCCGACGCCATCGACGACGCCATCGACGGCCTGCCCGCGCAGCTCGACGGCCCCCACGCCGCCTGCGGGATCGGCGAGACCGGCCTCGACCGCCTCTTCGCCGACCCCGAGACCCTGCCCAGCCAGATCCACGCCTTCCGGGCCCAACTCGCCATCGCCCGGACGCACGACCGCCCGCTCGTCCTGCACATCGTGCGGGCCCACGGCAAAGCGCTCGAGATCCTGAAGGCCGACGGCGTCCCCGCCGCGGGCGGCGTGGTGCACAGCTTCAGCGGCAACCGCGAGCTGGCCCGCGAATATCTCACCCTGGGCTTGCACATCGGCTTCGCCGGCCCCATATGCAGGGCCAACGCGCGAAAGCTGCGCGGCGCCGCCGAGGATGTCCCCCTCGACCGGCTCCTGGTCGAGACCGACGCCCCCGACCAGAGCCCGCCCGGCGGCCCCGCGCGCAACGAACCGACGACGCTCATCGCCGTGGCCGAGGCCGTCGCCGCCGCCCGAGGCGTGGAGCCGGACGAGGTCCTGCGCCGCTCGACCCGAAACGCAGAGGCGCTCTTCGGCGTCTTTCTGCCCGCGACCGAGGAGTGACCGGATGGACGGGGTCATGCTGCACGGGGCCGAGCCGCCCCCCCTCACCGACAGCTACAAGCTGCACCGCCGCTTCGACCGCATGGCGCGGCTGACCGGCGACGGCGGCATGGCCCGGCTGATGGACAGCTTCGTCATCGTCTTCGGCCTCGGCGGCGTGGGCAGCTTCACCGCCGAGTCGCTGGTGCGCTCGGGCATCGGCCGCCTGCGCATCGTCGACTTCGACGACGTCTGCGTCACCAACACCAACCGCCAGCTCCACGCGATGCGGGGCCACATCGGCAAGCCCAAGGCCACGCTGATGGCCGACCGCCTGCGCCAGATCAACCCCAAGGCGGTCGTCGAGCCGGTCAAGCAGTTCTATCAGGCCGACTGCGCCGACGAACTGCTGGCCGACGATCCCGACTTCGGCGCGCCCGACTTCGTGGTCGACGCCATCGACCAGTTCACCGCCAAGTGCCACCTCATCGCGACCTGCCGGGCCCGGGGCATCCCATTGGTGTCATCGATGGGCGCCGCCGGCCGGTGGGATCCCACCGCCATACAGATCGCCGACCTGAACAAGACCCAGGGCTGCAAGATGGCGCTCAACGTGCGCAAGATCCTGCGGGAGAAGCACGACTTCCCCCGGGGCAAGCGCCCGTGGGGGGTGCCGGCGGTCTACAGCGACGAACCCTGTCAGCCCCCCGAGCCGTTGGCCTACGAGGCCGGCACCGGCTTCCGGTGTGTCTGCCCCCAGGGGCAGAACGGGCTGTTGACCTGCGACCGACGGGCCCGCATCGACGGCAGCGCGTCGTTCGTCACCGGCGCCTTCGGGCTGGCCTGCGCATCGGTGGTGGTGCGGGGGCTCGTCCGGGGCGCGAGCCAGAAGGAGACCACCGATGGCTGATGGCCTGGACCTCTACGGCGAGCACGGCATCGACCCGAGCCTCGATCTCTTCGACGAGATCGAGCGGCTCAAGCGCGCGCGCAACGCGATCATCCTCGCCCACTACTATCAAGAGCCCGACATCCAGGACATCGCCGACTACGTGGGCGACTCCCTCGGCCTGAGCCGGCAGGCGGCCGAGACCGACTGCGATGTCATCGTCTTCGCGGGCGTGCACTTCATGGCCGAGACGGCCAAGATCCTCAACCCCGACAAGACCGTGGTGCTGCCCGACCTGCTCGCCGGCTGCTCGCTGGCCGACGCCTGCCCGCCCGACCGGTTCCAGGCGTTCATCGACGCCCACCCAGGGCACAAGGTCGTCAGCTACATCAACTGCTCGGCGGCGGTGAAGGCGATGAGCGACGTGATCTGCACGTCGAGCAACGCCGCCGACGTCGTGCGGCTCTTCCCCGCCGACCAGCCGCTCATCTTCGCCCCCGACCGCAACCTGGGGGCGTACGTGCAGCGGGAGACCGGGCGCGAGATGGTGCTGTGGCAGGGCACCTGCCAGGTGCACGAGATCTTCAGCGAGAAGAAGCTGATGCAGCTCAAGGTGCAGCACCCCGACGCGGCGGTCATCGCCCACCCCGAGTGCGAGCCGCACATCCTGCGCCACGCCGAGCACATCGGCTCGACCTCGTCGCTGCTCGGCTACGTGAAGGACAGCGACAAGCGCGAGTTCATCGTGCTCACCGAGGCCGGCATCCTGCACCAGATGCAGAAGTCGGCGCCGGACAAGACGCTCATCGCCGGCCCGCCCGAGGGCAACTGCGCGTGCAACGAGTGCCCCCACATGCGGCGCAATACGCTGGAGAAGCTCTACCTCGCGCTGCGCGATCTGAAGCCGGCGATCGAGGTGCCCGAGCACATCCGGGTCGCCGCGCTCAAGCCGCTCGCCCGCATGCTGGCCAAGGATCTGGCCGCCGCCTGAGCCGGGCTATGCGCCGGCGAGCAGATCCAGCAGCGGCGCGAAGTCGTCGGCGGCCAGTTGGTGCAGGTCGCGGGGCATCAGGCGGTCGCTGAGCAGGCGCAGCATGCTGCCGACGTGCAGGTGGTAGGCCTTGAGCCGCTTGTAGTCGGCGAAGTCCTCGGGGGCGATGGCCCGGGGGTCCTCGCGGATGATGGCTTCGGCCTTGTCGTGCGCTGCGCTCCAGTGGCGGGCGTGGGCCGCGCGGCCCTGCATCGTGTCGATGTCGACGCCAGGCCGGACCAATGGGATCACCCGCCGCAGGAAGTCATCCCCCCGGCGCTCACAGCGCTGCCAGATGCCATACAGCTCGTACATGCACCACCGGGAGCGCAGGTAGCCCTCGCCGAGCATCACGATGATGTGATCGCCGGCGATGAGCTGGTCCATGAAAGCGCCGAGGCGGTCGCCGACCGCGGTGCCGGTCTCGTCGTAGGTGACGTCTACGCCCTGCGCGGCGAGGGCGGCGGCCAGGGTCCGGGTGTAGTGTCGGCTCTCGGCGCGGCAGTACGAGATGAAGACCTTCGGCCGGTCCGGGGCGGGGCGGGGGAAGGCGTCGGGAGGCATCTCGTCGAAGGCGGGCGCGTCCTCGGGGGCCTCGCGCGCGTCGTCCGTGGGGGCCTCGGGCCTCGGACGGGCGACCTCCCGGGCGCGGGGCAGCTCGTCGACGTCCGGGGCGCACTCCACCTGCCCGAAGCGGCGGCTCTGCGCGGCCAACCGCCCGCGCAGCCAGTCGGCCAGCGTGCCGTCGTCGCCTTGCATCGTGATCTCGACCCGGCCGCCGTAGCCCGCCTCGTCGGCGATCGCGTCGACCCGCACCTGGGCCCCGCTCTCGCGGGCGCAGACCCACAGCCCGCGCCGCCAGTAGACCCCGGCCCGCCCGGCCTCCTGGCCGATGGCGGCCATCAGCCCCCGGAAGAGCCCCGGGTGCAGGAAGGGATAGCGCTGCACGAGCCGCCGGGTCGGCCCCTGCATCCGCCCGGCGAGGTGATGGGCCACCGCCTCCCGCGGGGGCAGGAGGTCGGGCGCCACGTACTCCGCGTCCGGCTCCCATGGCCTGCCCAGCCGGAAGCAGATCCCGCACGACAGCATCAGGTGCAGGAACAGCCGCCGCTCGTCCGGCCCGTGGCCCCGCCAGACGGTGAGCCCCAGCAGCTCGGCGTCGAACCGCCCCCCGGTCGCCCGGAGCTGGCGCCACGCGGCCCGCCGATCGAACACCGAGTAGATCGCGTCCAGCGCCCACGACAGGTCGAGCAGGATCCGCCCCTCGAAGTACTCGGGGTCGTAGAACACCAGCCCGCACTGGTGCAGGTAGTCCAGCAGCGCCGCCGGCGAGCTGACCCCGCCGACCTCTTCGCAGAGGGCGGTGAACCGCGCCATGTCGAGCACCCGGTGCCGCCGCTGGTCCGCCGGGCGCCCCTGATCCTCGGCCCGCAGCGCCTCCAGCCGCTCGATGACCCGCGCCCGCCCGACCCCGATGCTCGCCAGCCCGTCCCGCTCGCGGATGGCCTCGATCGCGTCGTCGATCGAGGCCTCCAGCTTGCGCCGGCCCTTGTTGTTCATCGCGCTGTAGGCCACCGCCTGATAGTCCAGCCCGTCCAGCGCGTCATCGGGGACCGGCAGGCGCTTGACCGCCTGCTCGCGCCGATCGCACTGGCTCTGCACGAGGATGACCGGGCTGCCTTGGGCGCCCATCGCCTTCACGAACGCCAGCCAATAGGCCAGCGGCCGGTTGCGGAAGGTCATGCCTTCGTAGTCATGGGTCGGCGCGGCCTCGAAGTCGGGGTGCCACGCGATGACGAAGACCGCCCGGGTGCGCATGAACAGCGCGTGGGCCCCGTGGTAGATGTCCTGCCCGCCGAAGTCCCACAGGTTCAGCGTCTCGTCGTCGTCGAAGTCGGCGGTCTCGATGACGATGCCGTGGGTCGACGAGACCGTGGGGTCGAAGTCCAGGCCCCGCAGCCGCCGGCAGAGCTGGGTCTTGCCCACCCGGCCGTTGCCCAGGACGATGATCTTGGTGGTGCGCAGCGGCTCGGCGCCGGCCGCGAGGTCGGCGAGGTGGGCCCGCAGGCGGGGCAGGCAGTTGTCATGATAGCGCTGAGACAGGACCTCGGGCGGGCACCCCGCGACCTGGGAGGCGGACAGACGCGCCAGCGTCTCGCGCTGGACGAGGGCCCGGGGCAGGTCGCTCAGCGAGCACGCATGGGCATAGACTTCCTGTATGGCTTCGAGGGCGGCCACCGGCTCCAGGTCCGAGACCCCGGTGCGCGAGCAGTGGAGGGTGTGGAGGCGGACGAGGGGGCGAAGCGGCTCCAGGTCCGCCACCCCCGTGTACGAGCAGTGGAGGGTCTGGAGGCGGACGAGGGGGCGAAGCAGCTCCAGGTCCGACACCCGCGTGCCCGAGCAGTCGAGGGTCTGGAGGCGGACGAGGGGGCGAA